>PQXE01000016.1:0-44318 GCA_003194495.1 Deltaproteobacteria bacterium | reverse complement strand
AGTCAGGCAGCCATTCCCCTTGCCACAATGACAGATCTTAGAACGACGAATTTCTATGATCTGATGGATTCGGCTTATGATGCTGCTCAGATTAAAGAGCATAGCCGTTCTTTAGGTCATGTGCCGATCATTGACATCAATCCCCGCCGTAACATTAAGTTAAAAGAAGAGATTAAGGCAGAGGCCAAACGCAGGTCTTTGCTTAATTTCAATACTCCGGAAGAAATTCGCTACAGGGGGCGAAATACAGTAGAACGCGTCAACGGCCGCTTGAAGGACGAATTCGGTGGTTTAATGGTACGGGTTCGCGGCAATGCCAAGGTGATGTGTCACCTGATGTTTGGCATATTGGCACTAACCGTTGACCAACTGACGCGTTTTGTAACGTAAAGGCCTTGTAGGCAAGGTCTGGCGCTGTTTATGTGTTCAATAGGGATATAAGGTAGAGTTTTGTCTAAAATTTGGCAATTTAGCGCATTTTAGGTAAAATAGTGCTCTATTTTCAATATGTGTCCATAATTATTAGGTAACTGAAATTCATTCGCAATTTCAGTTCTCCTGCACTCCGAGTTTTACAAAAGGCTCTTACTACTATCAGAAAAGATCATACGCTCAAAAAACTATTGACAAGATACCAAACCGGACATATTTTGCAAATTGCTATAGAGACTATTTTGCAATTAACTGGGGTAGACTTTCCTTTATTGGAAAAATGAGCACAACAGATACGAAAAATTGTTGCTAAAAATAAAAAGGAGAAAATCATATGAAAATCGCGATCAGTGCAACTGGAAAAGACATGGACTCTGCTATAGATCCCAGGTTTGGAAGGGCCGACTATTTTATAATAGCGGATACGGAATCAGGAAACATTGTCAACGTTATCGACAATTTGGCAGCCCAGAATGCCGCCCAGGGAGCAGGTGTTAATGCCGCCACTCTTGTAGCCGGATCAGGTGCTCAGACGGTCTTGACAGGACAAATAGGACCAAAGGCCTTTGAAGTTCTTCAGGCAAGTGGAATCAAGATGATATCAAACGTAAGCGGTACTATCAGGGAAGCTATAGAACAATATAGTAAAGGGGCCATTACATCACCGGACAAAGGTCCCAGTGCTGCGGCAAATTCAGGCAAAACCTTTGGTCCATCGTTTGGCGGCGGCCGTGGAATGGGAGGAGTAGGCAGAGGTCGCGGCATGGGTGGCGGCGGTCGTGGAATGGGCGGCGGTAGCAGAGGTCGAGGAATAGCCGGCGGCGGTCGAGGAATGGGAGGTGGCGGCGGCCGTGGAATGGGCGGCGGCCGCGGAATGGGCAGTGACACGGGCAAAGACTCAGAAAGTTAAAGCACTTAAGAACAGATAAGTATAAAGGAAATTGCTATGAAACTTGCAGTGGCAAGTGGAAAGGGAGGAACCGGCAAGACCACGGTCTCGGTAAGCCTGGCTTTGGCAGCTAAGGGACCTGTTCAGCTCCTGGACTGCGATGTGGAGGAACCAAATGCCCATATCTTTTTTAGCCCTTCGATCGAACAGAAAAATCGATGCACCCTCACAATCCCATCTGTAATTGAGAGCAATTGCACATATTGCGGCAAGTGCCGTGACATATGCAGATTCAATGCTATTACGGTCTTTAATGAAATTATAATGACCTTTCCGGAACTCTGTCACTCCTGCCGGGGCTGCTTTCTGATCTGCCCAGAGGATGCTCTGGCTGAAACAGAACGGGAGATCGGGTTTGTAGAAAAAGGCCATGCCAACGGAATATCCTTTGTGCAAGGCAAATTAAGGATAGGTGAAGCCATGTCCCCGCCTCTCATAAAGGCGGTAAAGGCAGAGACAAAGATCTCGCCCGAATGCCTGGTTATTCTGGATTCGCCGCCAGGCACCTCGTGCCCGGTGATCGCCACTGTGAATGATGCAGACTACACATTGCTTGTTACAGAACCCACGCCCTTTGGCCTCTATGACCTCAAGCTGGCAGTGGGAATGCTCAGAAAGCTCAAACGGTCCTTTGGTGTAATCCTTAACCGCTCAGACTTGGGGAATGGAGATGTTAAGATGTGGTGCAGACAGGAAAATATACCTATACATCTAAATATCCCATTTGACCGTAGGATTGCCGAAGGTTACGCCAGAGGAGAGCCCCTTATTGTAAGCCGGCCGGACCTGCGCAGCAGCTTTGAGTCCTTACTGGAGGAACTTGTACAATGAGGGAAATCCTGATCTTGAGCGGTAAAGGGGGCACCGGGAAAACTACGGTGGTTGGTTCTCTGGCAGCACTCGTACCCAACACGGTTCTGGCTGACTGTGACGTAGATGCTGCGGATCTGCACCTGCTGCTTAATCCAAAAATCAAAAAGGAAACAGAGTTCTGGTCCGGTGTAACCGCAGAAGTGGATCCATCATTGTGTACGGCATGTGGGATCTGTGAAGAAATTTGTCAGTTTGATGCAATAACAACTCTCGAATCAGCGGAGGTTGATCCCCTGTCCTGTGAAGGATGCGGAGTCTGTGCTGAATTTTGCCCGGAAGAGGCCATAAACCTCAAGGACAATCTGTGCGGTTCATGGTTTATTTCAGATACTGATTACGGGCCAATGGTCCATGCTCAACTCGGCATGGGGGAGGAGAATTCCGGAAAGCTGGTCAGCCTGGTAAAAAAAGAGACCAGGGCCATTGCTGAGGAAATAAAGGCCGATTGGATACTGGTTGATGGATCACCTGGCATCGGCTGTCCTGTGATAGCATCTCTTGCCGGTGCTGACCTGATACTCGTGGTTACAGAACCGACGACATCTGGACTCCATGACCTGAACCGCGTGGTAGATCTTGCGGAACACTTTAAGATCCCGACATGCGTATGTATAAATAAATCAGACCTGAACAGGGAAGTTGCAGAGAAAATCCGAGAGACCTGTTTAAAAAGACAAATTTCCATGTTGGGGCTGATTCCATTTGATCCAGAGGCCGTGTCCAGCGTGGTTGCAGGCAGACCCCTGGTAGAAAATTCAGACGGGCCGGGTGCCATGGCTATAAGAGAAATTTGGAAAAAACTAAAAAAGATTGCCCTTGATCAGAAGAAAAAGTAAAAGTGCATGGTGCAAAATATCCGTTAATAGGATAAATTAGTCATCATCTTTAACTGTGGCCGCAGGATTTTGGCCAAAAGAAATAATTATAGGGAGAATAAACGATTGAAGGAAAAACCAGCAAATCCTATGACAAATCCTGTTCTTGAAGAGCAGGACGAAAGGATTCAGGAAAAACTACGGAACATAGACAATAAAATCATGGTAATGAGCGGCAAGGGCGGTGTTGGTAAAAGCACTGTATCCATAAACCTGGCAATCGGGCTTTCCCTTGAAAATTATTATGTCGGCCTTTTGGATGTAGATCTGCACGGGCCTAATGTGCCCAAGATGTTGGGTGTGGAAAAAGGAGAGCTTCAACAGCGGCCGGATGGCACGGTTGGACCTGTTTACTACTCGCCCAACCTGAAATTTATGTCTATAGAACCCCTTTTGCCCAAAAAAGATTCAGCGGTTATATGGCGTGGGCCCCTCAAGACATCTGCTATAAGGCAGTTTGTTTACGAAATCGAGTGGGGAAAGCTTGACTATCTGATAATTGACGCGCCACCGGGGACTGGTGACGAGCCGATGACTGTGGCTCAGACCATACCAGATGCCTATGCAGTAGTAGTAACTACGCCCCAGGAGGTATCACTTCTGGATGTCAGAAAATCTATAAGCTTCTGTAAACAAATAAACATGCCGGTCTTAGGCATTGTAGAAAACATGAGTGGCATGATCTGTCCACACTGCGGCAAGGCCATAGATATTTTTAAAAAAGGCGGTGGAGAGAGACTGGCTGAAGAGCTGAATATTCCCTTCCTCGGACGCATCCCTGTTGATCCGAGGGTTGTCACCACAGGGGATGCCGGACGGCCGATTATTGCTTCATACCCCAACAGCCATACAGCAGACGCATTTCAAAAAATTGGAAGAAACGTAATCAATGTCACACAGGCCCTAGCTGAAGAGAATAAGGGGAAAAAAGAGGAATCAAATACATGAAAATTGCAATACCAATTGAAAACGGGATGCTGAGCAGCCATTTCGGCCATGCGGCCCAATTCGCCATAATAGATGTTGAGAATGGAAATATCGCCAAGACCCAACTCCTTGTACCCCCTCCCCACGAGCCGGGCTCACTGCCGCAATGGCTTCATGAACTGGGAACTACACATTTAATATGTGGAGGAATTGGAGGCAGGGCCGTGGAGTTAATAGCGGCTGCCGGGATACAAGTCATTGCAGGTGTGACCACTATGGACCCGGCGCGGCTGATGGATGACCTCCTTGCCAACCGCCTCAAGGGTATAACAGGCCCCACATGTCAAGGACACGGCGAGGAAGGCCATCAGTGTCAACATTAAAGGCTTGTCACCGTGGGGAAAACTTTGAATGTTGAATGCTAAATTAAGTAATAATTTCTTTCTTCCTCAATTCAAAATTTAGAATTCAAAATTGTGTCTGAACGGCCTTTTAATTCAGACACTAGTAACAGGTAAATGCTATGCCGATCTATGAATACCGATGTGAATCCTGTGGAAACGTTAATGAAATGTTGGTATTTTCCAACCAACCCGAGGTAAAGTGTCCGTCCTGCGGATCTGAAAATCTTACGAAATTGATATCCTCAAGCTCGTCCTTTACCGGCTCCCATGGCTCAAGACTTCCTGGTCCCGGCGATACGAGTTGCTGCGGCTTTAGTCCTGGAGAAGCCCCGAACTGTGCAGGGCCGGGGTCCTGTTGCGGAAAGGCATAGTAGGTCCGGAGCCGGCAATTGTAATTTTGCTTGCGATCGAAACCTAAATTTTCCAATTAATCATAATCTATGTAACTTCTCAGTAAAGTTGGGATGTTGTCATTGCGAGCAAAGCGAAGCAATTTCCTGAAAATACGGGGATGTTTAGTCGTTCGTTCCTCACTCCTCGCAATGACGGCTCGGAACTAGTGTCGCATCTCATAAGTTCCGTTAACGATTTTGGCCTTTAGATGTATGTGCTAAAATGTAATCTATTTGATATACTTAATCAATGTATCCTGTTGAAAATGTTAGATAAGAATGTTGAAAATGGCTGAAATATAAAACCATATTATGCACTTTTTGTATTACCGATATAGCGTACAGAATTTAAGAGACACTGCACTAGTAGATCGATTCCAAAATAACATAAACAGGTCATGAGAGCGATATCGAATCCAGGCCATACTTCCAGCGGAACACGACCGGGCTTTTGTTGACCTCGTCGAGGTACAACTTGATTCGCTCTGCCAACTCCTCCTTTACCAATTCCATCTTGTTCCTTTTTTCTAATATCGGCACAGATACTATTTTCTTTGAGGCTTTTGGGGATGTCATTTTGATGGGGAAAAAGAGGGACCAGCGAATAAGGCTGGTTGGACTATGCTCCTTTTTGTTATTCTACGGATGATTACCCTGCAAAAAGTCGGAGTCGATCTAAAGCTATAACATAAACATATTCGTAATATATAAGTTACGCATACGAAACTTATAGCTAATTCGAGACGGCGGCTTAAAATAGACTTTTTTCAGCGTAATCACGGATGCATTTTAGGTGATAGGAAATCGGGTGTCGTGAAAAAGAGGAAAAAATAAATGTTTCGGCCCATTCTGGCAGTATGCTTGAATAAAGAGCGAAATTATTTTTGCAGCAATATCGAGATCAAGATTTCAGTTACACAGATTTGCTGAACTTTCGGCCTTTGACTTTTCAGCGTGCTTTTTAATATATGAATTACCAGGGGCCAGAATGATTGCCAGGTTAAATTCGTCAACAGGGCGGATGGAAGGGTAGGGGCTTATCGGGTTGGCTGTGGTCTCAGGGAAGAGGCGTCCCAGCTGTTCGACCATCCACCCAAGGTTGAAATGGTACCAGGCATTGGTCGGCTGAAGGATTACTGCTTGAAAAAATGAGTTAAGTGCCATCATTCCATTACTAGAAACATCTTTCCCTGGTTCAAAGATCCATTTGCCTTTGATATACTTCCAATTTCCATCCTTCCAGCATTTACTCATGGCCTTGGCATAGTAGCGCCCCAGTTCATAATGAAAAGCAGCGTCTGACGGGTCGCAGTCAATGGATTTTATCAGGTCCTGCGGTATCATCGGGCCGGTTGAGCGTTTGTATAGCTCAAAATATTTTTTTCCCTGGTACGCGCTGACCACGGTAACGGCAAGACCCGCCAGAAGAATAAATATCATGGAATACACTGCCAGTTTCATCCGGGGATGGAGTGAAATGTTTCGTACGGGAATAGAGGGATGAACAACAACCGTTGTCAGGCCGAGGATTATGAAAAAGAGCATGGCGTTTGCCGGGATATGGAAGTTAAAGGTCACCATGTTTTGGAGCAATATAAACACCGCCCCGGTCACTGCCCCGAGGGTTATGCCTGTTACAAAGGGATCTCGCCTTCTGTGCCATACCAGAAGCGTTTTTATGAGAAGAAATACGATTCCTCCAAAGAATAGAATGGCCCCGGGCCACCCTGTATCTGCCAGCATTTCCATGTAATCATTATGCGCATGAGTATAGCCCCATGTCTTCAGTGTGGTGTATTTTGAATAAATGTGCTGGAAATTCCCCAGTCCGACACCAAAAAAGGGGAAATCCCTTGCAATATCAAGGGTATCCTTGGAGACAATGGTCCTTGAATTAGAAGTGAAACGGATGTCTGAAAGGGTTGAGAGCTCTTTTAAGACCGGATCTATTCCTATCCAGATGAGCATTGCAAAGATCAATCCCAGGATGACCGCGCCTATCTTCCTTTTTTTCCTTTGAAACCTTTTTATTCCAAGGATGGTAAAAAAGAAGACCATGGAGAACAGAAAACATAGGATGCCTCCCCTGGAGAGAGAAAAAATCAGGGACAATCCCATTATCACGATTATAAATATGAGCAGGCTGTTTTTTGAAAGATGAGACTCAATAACAGAGAGGCGGTGACGCCAACTGCCGGCAGGAATAAATGAACGATTAAGTAAGTGAGCAATTAAGAGGCCGATACCCAGAGGAATTACCATCCCCATGTAGCCGGCAAAGTGATTGGGGTTTACATAAGGGCCGAAATAGCCGCCGATCTTGTATTTTGACAACCAGAACCAATAGATTTTGTTGGTTCCACTCAACATCTGCATAATTCCCAGAAAGGCTACAACGGTCCCTGTTATTATAATAGCAAGAACAAGCCGTCGCATCTGGTCTCTGGTCTTTATGTTATTGATTATTAGAAAAAAAACAGCAACATAGGCAAGGACCTTGAGAAGTTCGTCCCTGGTAGCATGAGAGTAAATGGAGAGCGGTCTGTTGGGAGTGATTTTGTCTGATGCGTTATTAAGGTCTGCCTCCTGCATCCCGTATCCTGGTATGGTTTGAATATAGAGATCGTAGGTATTGGGCGAGATTTGTTCGATCACTGACGGGGATAACGGGAGCATCTGGAAAAGGACAAGCAGGAAAAAAAGGCAGAGAGGAAGGTTTAGGGGCGTTTTAACAAACAAAAGCCGAAAACCAGGGGAAGAGCGGTTTAAATATATGAGCTTAAGCAACCATACGAGCAAAAGAAAGAGGACAACAAGCTCCATCACCGTGTAGGCCCAGACATGCACCGTGCCAAAGGCAAGTGGGGTGAAGACGATAAGGAAGATGATGCCGCATTCTATGACTATGTTATATGGATTGTTGATTGTTGATTGTTGATTGTTGATTGGAAAATCATAGGTGTTCATTGGTTCGTAGAATAATAGTTCGTTCGTAGTTCGTGGTTATCAACTCCGATATCTGACTTCTGTCTTTCCATCCTCTGATCTCCGACTTCCACTTTCCAATTTCAAGCCATAACGGCTACAACTTTTTTCCCTCAATAACAGCCTGCGGGATATCCCGCACCATCTTTTCCGCTCTGTCTATTCCTATTATTTTTGCCGTTTCTTCCACTGCACGGGAGAGAATGGGCGGCCTCCCGTCTCTGGAGTGCGCATCAGAGGCAATGATATGGACCAGATCGGAGGTGATCATCTTTTTGGTGATTTTCTGTATTTCCCGGTTGAATTCCCCGGTTATGCTCATGGCAGTCACCTGTGATAAAACACCTGCTTTGATAAATTCAAACAGGATTTTCTTATTTCTCATGATCGTCAAATTCCTCTCCGGATGGGTCAGGATGGGGACAATATTTTTTGATCTGAGTTCCTGGATTAATTCTTTAACCATGGGAAAAAGAAAATAATCAGGTAACTCCAGGCAGAAATAGCGTATGGGGCCGGTTGATGGATTGATGGCTACGTCATCAATTTTCGAAATAATGTCCGGCTGCAAATGGACTTCAGCACCGGGGAGGATGGTGAGCGGAACGGAACCGGTCGGCCCGGTTACCCAATTGGTTTTTTCTATACGAATGTTGAGTTCTTTGATCCTGGATAAAATAAGTTTTTTCTCAGGTTCATATACCCCCGGTTTTATATGCGGGGTTGCCACGATGGTATGAATCCCGTCTCTGAGGGCCATCTCGCACATATCGAGGGATTCTTGCCACTCCCGCGGTCCGTCATCCAGGTCAGGAAGTATGTGGCAGTGGATATCTATCACTACTCATGTAGCAAGGAGCCGGGAGCATGGGGCATGGAGCGGACCTCTGGGCGGCTCAAGCACTTTCCTTTTCTTCTTCCCCGTAATAATGGTCATAATATTTTTTGTATCTGTAGTAGTATGAATAATAGTAGCTCTCTTTTTCAAAATCCATATCATTTAAGACGCATCCGATAAGTTTGGCTTTCACGTCGGAGAGTTGCTGGATTGCCCTCTGAATGGCGGGCTTGGGTGTGGAGCCCGCATTGACTACCATGACCACTCCGTCTGTAACAGCGGACAGAATGGCGGCGTCGGCTACTGAGAGTACAGGAGGAGAATCAATAATGATCATGTCGAAATCACCCTTGGCTCTCTCAGACTCAAGCAATTTTTTCATTTTTTTTGATCCCAGAAGCTCTGACGGGTTTGGACAACTTCTGCCGGCGGTTAATACTTTAAGGCCGGTGATTTTAGTCGGCTGTGGTCTTAAATCATTTCCTGCCAGATACTCGGACAGTCCGGGAGAACGCTCAAGACTGAAAATTTCGTGAATCCTTGCCTTCCTCATGTCCGCGTCTATTAAAAGGACCTTTTGTCCCATCTGGGCAAAGGAAACGGCAATATTGGAAGCCTGCAATGTCTTTCCATCCCTGGGAAGTGCTGATGTTATCAGGATGTGCTTTTTTTCAACATCAGGGGAAGAAAACAGGAGGTTTGTCCTGATGGTCCTGAAGCCCTCAGCCACATTCGACTTGGGGTTGGAATGAACTATAATCTCTTCACTGGGCGTATCAGCCTTGAAGTTGCTTACTACGCCCAAAAAAGGGACCTGGAAATATCGTTCAAGTTCATCAGGGGTATTTATAGTATTATCAAGGTATTCAAAGAAAAAGGCCATTCCCACACCCAGAGTGAGACCTACTATTATTGCCAAAAGGACATTCCTGGCCTTTTTGGGTTTCACCGGATAATCAGGGATTCTGGCCGAATCAACCACCATGATGTTGGTTGCCTCCAACCCCTCGGTAAGGCCGGCCTCTTTTACCCTTGTAAGCAGTGATTCATATAAGGACCGGCTGGTATCCATGTCTCTTTTTAAGGAATTGTATCCTATCTGTTTATCATTAAGATCCAGGGCCTCCCTTTTCTTTTCCTCCATGGCCTGCCGGATGGATTCCTCTTCAGCCAATGCCACCCGGTATTCAGTTTCAACGCTTTGCAGGGTCTTTTTCACCTCCTGGGCAATTTTCTTATCTATACCTTTCATGGCTGCGGAGAGCCTGACCATCTTCGGATGTTCCTTGCCGTATTTATTGGACAGATTGTAGTATTCTCCCGTAAGCGCTACACGTTGACTCTTCAGTTCCTGGATGACCTGGTTAGATACAATTGCCGGCATGGAATCAACCATCTCAGGTTGTTGGGAAAGCCTTGTGAGTTCGGAAAAGAGATTTTCCTTTTTCAATCTTTCGGTTTCCGCCTGGATCAAGGCGGCATTTAAATCATTAAGACTCTGGATGATAATGCCCTGCCGTTCCTCAAAGTCTATGGCTGCCAATCCTTCCTGTTCGCGGAATTTCTGAATATCAGTCTCTTTCTCCTTCAGGACCTTGGCCTCTTCCTTTATCCTCAAGTTAAGCCAGGCAATCGCATCTTCAGAGGCAGAGTATTTTCTTTCCAGGCCGCTTTTCGTATAGAGTTTTGCATGAGCATTGGCGATCCTGGCTACAAGCCCGGGATCTCCCCCTTCAAAACTCACATCTACCAGGCGGCTGTTCCTTATGGGCGAGATATCCAGCCTTGCTAAATATGCTTTTATTATCTTATTGTATTCATGATCAGGGTTAAAAATTTTGTCCGCCGGGTTTTCCGCCGATGAGGTTATCCCCTTAATCCATCTCAAAACAGAACCTAAGACCCCCATCAGGCTGAACCCCCCGTTTTTCGGGGCAAACTCAGGACTGTTCTTTAAGTCGAGGTCTTTTATCACTTTCAAAGCAAGTGATTTGCTCTTCAGTATATCATATTGTGTCTGATAATAGTCTCGACCAGCGGAATTTATTCTTACGACTTCTTCGATATTAACCACATTCGGGTTTTCCTTATCAATCAGGATCTGGGTAGTGGCCCGGTAAACAGGATCCATATTGAGGTTACTGATGGTCACCGTGGTCACAAGGACAAGAAAGACCGTGGCAATCATCCACCTTCTCTTAAGAATCACCCTGAGGTAATCCCTTAAATGGACCTCTTCCTCTAAATATTCATCAGGTATCCTGGTTTCTGTATCCTGCGAATTTTTCATCTTTTATCTATCTTAAATACTTAAAGCTGAATTCATTATTTTTTTCTTCATCCCTAAAAAAAACTTTCCGGAACCATAACGATATCTTCAGGCTCCAGGGGATCTGTCATTTTCACCGGGATCTGTATTTTTGCCCCTTCCTGTTCTCTGACTATCCTGGTCTTGTTTATGGCTGCTTTTTCGCTGACCCCGCCAGCGGTAGTGATCGCTTTGAGCACCGTGGTCCCCTTTTCCATACTGTATTGTCCTGGCTTTTTAACCTCCCCGAATACATAGAAGTATTCCGCATGGGGAATATAAATGGTATCGTTCGGATCGAGAAAGACGTTTTGGCTTGTATCCCCTTCCAGGAGCTTTCTCAGGTTCAGATCGATAATCTCATCCTCTCTTGCCTCTTCCAGGGATACCGGATTTTCCCTATGATTTTTTGGCCTGATCACTATCACTTCGCTGCCGGCGTCCTCAGTGGGACCGCCCGCCAAGGAGAGGATCTCTACCAAGGTTGTCTCTCCGGTCAAGGGGTATTCGCCGGGGGTTTCCACCTCTCCCAGAATAAAGACCCGTTTGCTTTTATATTCTTTTACTGTGATCAATACCTGAGGATCAATGATATACTTTCCGGACAGCTCGTCCCCTACCTTTTTTTCCAGTTGGGCCACGGTAATACCATCTGCATGGACCTTGCCTATTAATGGGAAAGAAAATTCTCCTTTTCGGGAGACGTGGACTTCTCTTTTTAGATCATCATGATCCCATATTACTATCTCTAAGACATCCCGTGGACCGATTTCATAATCTTCTCTGTCTGTCTCCGTATGGAGAATAAGAGCCGGGGCCTTCTCTTGGAAAATCTCGCCGATATTTTCGCTTTCAGGCGTTTTTTTTACCTCTGTTTTTTCAACATTTTCTATCTCAGGTATTGTGGGATAACGCGCACAGGAGAGGAGAAAAATGAAACAAAAAAAGGCCAAAACGAAAATGCCAAATACAGGACTATGTTTTATGCAATTAAATTTAGACATATTATAGGGGTTCAGAGGTTCAAGGGTTCTGGGTTACCTTTGCGAACCTTGCGCCTTGAGCGAAGCGGGCGGTGAAAAGATACTCCCGCCCGCATAGCAAAGCTAAGACCAATCAGGATAGCTGAAGGTTTAAGGGATTAATTAAAAAGCAAGGGATATCTTGCCTGCTACGATATTGTTCCTGTAGTCCTCATTATCAAAGTTGGAATCATTATCCACATAATTATAACTTACATTACATCCGAGCCAATCCTGGATCTGGTAATTAATACCAACACCGAGGCCATAGCGATCGTCATCCCTTCTCTTCCCGGCCGTTCCTTCTTCCTGGTAGTCGTCATTAATGTATGATACGTGAGCATTGGCTGTTATCTTATGGGTGAGCTTATGGTCTACGGAGAGTGTCCCCCCGGTAGAGACATAGTATGTTCCGTAAACCGCCTCCTCTTGAGTAACTGAAGTATCAACGGGCTTCCTGAATCCATTTAAACCAATATTCGTGTAAGAGGTCAATCTATATGTCAGATCCCCTTTCATCCCGAAGCCGTCAAAATCATCTGTGTCGCCGTCGTAATTTCTGTACGTATAACCGCCCTTGATTGTCCCGGTGATCTTTGAGGTTGCTTCCCAGGTCAGGCCCAGCCATAAACGCTGAGTGTCGGAGTCGGTTGTTGGAAGTCCCATGTCGTCATTATTTATATTGGTATAGGCGTATTCAACAAGTACTGAGGTCAGGGGTAAAAAGCGGTAAAAAAGGTTAAATCCGACCTCATTTTCCGTATAATCATCCAGTTCGGGATCAGGCTGCCAGGATTTGTGAAATCTGTTGAAGTCCCTGAGTTCATTCCTGTAAAAACCTTTTATTTTATAGCGGTCGGCAAGCTTGTACGATGCATCAAGGAAGAAGCGGTTCTGATAGTAGTCATTCCTGATATCATTTTCTGAATCAGGTGTAACGGAATCACGTGCAAAATTGTCACCAATCTGAACGTTAAGTCTATTAAAATCCAAATCGAGCATAATATTGGCGAAATAATTGTCCGCTTCATAATTCTGATGGCGTGAAGGTTCTATAAATTCAGCCCGGCAATTCATATTTAATAAATGTTTTTGTAAAGGAAGCTGAAAGGCGATCCCAGGAGAAATAGTTGTTATGGCAGACCCTGTTTCCCCTTTATCCTCATTGTATATATTATCGTTATATTCCTCCTTAACACTCAGTGAAGGATGAATATCGAGTTGACCAATGTGAATGTTACCTGCCGGTTCTGTGGCCAAAGCAAGAAATGGGGCCAAAAGAAAGGCAAGAAGCACCAAAGACGAAAAACCCCTTTTCCAATATATTTCCTGTACAAAAAATGCAGACATATCTTCCTCCCCTATTTTAGACCTGAATTAAGCAATTAGCCTTTAGCTGTTAGTTTAATGATTACAAGATGTTTTACTATTACAAACTTTTACCCTGTTGAATGCAGCTTCGCTGCCCCCTTTGGGGATTTAACAGGGTGAACCCGTTGGGTGTTATTTCTAATTAACGTAATGTCCTGATTTTTCAAAGCTAAACGCTAACAGCTAAACGCTCAACTTAGGTTAGATTAAGTTATCAGCAACCGAGACCATTTATCACGAAGAAGGACTGTGGGGTGGCTTGGGTGGAGGCCTATGTGGTTTTGGCGGCTTGTGCTTGTGCTTGTGTTTAGGTGGTTTTGGTGACGCAGGTGGTTCGGGCGGAGCCGGCGGCGAAGGAGGTGCTGGCGCAGGAGGTACAGGGGCCGGCGGCGAAGGAGTCGGCGGCGAAGGAGCTTCCCCCGGAGGAGCTGTGGTTGCCTCACCTTGCTGAACAGATATTGTTTGTCCTTCAGAGGTCACCTCAACCGTGCCTGTAACAGCAATCACCGTTGTCGCTCCTGTCTCAGGATTTACACTGGCAGCCATGGTTGATCCTTCCGGAACCGCGGTCGTCGTAGTCCCGGCCTCAACCTGTACCGTACCGGTAATAGCAGTCACGGATGCCGCCCCGGTCTCATGATTTACATTGACGGACATGGCTGCTCCTTCCGGAACCGTGGTCGTCGTGCTCCCGGCCTCAACCTGTACCTTACCTGAATAGATCTTCATTGATGGCGCATCGGTGCGAGGATCAATAAAAGCAGCGATCGTTTCACCGGAAGACAATGTAAAAGTGCGCCAGCCATCCTCGGCGGATATATCTAATTTGACTCCATCAGCCAAGATGATGGTTTTCCCCTGATCATCGACGCTGATCGTTACGGTGGCAACTCCTTCAGCCGCAAAAACTGAATAAGACTGGAATACCGAGAACACAATAAAGGATAAGCAAGCAATAATTTTAAGAAATTTTTTCCCAACACCTTCAGACCTTTTTTTAATTTTATTCATTTCATTCCCCCTGTTTTTTTATTTACTATTTACCTATATCGGAAATTTATTCAAAAACTAAAACTTTTTTATCCGGAATTTTTGAAAAATCCTTGAGGAGGCATCTTTTGAAGCTCGGTCGGCCATTGCCTGATTGAAATCATGTTGCTGATTTGACTCCAAAAGATAGGCTGAATTAAAAAATGGTGAAGGCATATAATTATTTTATGGCAGTGTTGACCTCTATCTAAGTCAATGAGAAAAAACGGGGCAACCATTCAACTACCGTGTCAATGTGACCTTCGCTGAATTGACTATTGTTTATCTGTAACCGTTCACGGGTTCAAAGGTTAAGGGTTCAAAGGTTAAGAATTTAACGAAAATCTGAACTGTTGATTTGTGAGTTATGAATGGAGTCAATTATCAGTCAACAATCAATCCAATGAGGCATGGCAGCGCTGAAAGCTGAAAGGGGTTGATTGCAATAGCTCTTTGACCTTTGAGCTAATTTCCGCGTCTTGCATTTCGGGCTTTTTGAGCAGAATCATGGTTTAGAAAAATAAAAAAGGCGGCAGTTAAAGCCGCCGCCTTACAGGTTTTTAGAATATCGGGATAGGATCAGCCCTGTAAGCGTTGACAGGGTGCTGCAGATGCGAGGCGTACGGATACGCAGACACGTACTCCCTGTACTTCAAGTGCCCGGCAATACAGCAGATGCGGTGCCCTGTGAACGCTTACTTGATTTCGATCTGTTTCGCCTTTACTTCTTCCTTTTTGGGGAGGACAATTTTTAAGACCCCGTTATCATAGGAGGCTTCTATTTTATCGGAATTCACTGATACAGGAACTCTGATGGTCCTGGAAAAAGCTCCGTAACGGGTCTCAATGCGATGGAAGCTTTCTTTCTTTTCTTCGGTTTTTTGCTTCTTTTCACCCTTTATTACCAGCAGGTCACCAGAGAGAGATATGTCAACATCTTTAGGTTCCATGCCTGGAATTTCGGCTTTTACAATAAGGGAATCCTTTGTCTCTGATACATCCAAAGCAGGCATCCATTCCCCTTTCATGGACAAAAATTCTCTTTCACCGGCCAAATTCCCCCAAAGATCCTCCATTTCCCTTCTAAGATTGCTCAGTTCACGTAATGGTCTCCAGGGTGTAATTTCAAACATGGTATGAACCTCCTCTTATTAATTCGATAACATATTGCTTAAAAAATAAGTTCGATATTTTTTGAGTCAAGGGATTTTCCATTTCTCTTTATTTGCCCGCTTAAGGAAAAATGGATATAGTAACATTGCTGTTCTGATATTAAGGAGTGACTAAAGGAGGTCCCCTGGCATGGCTGAACAATCTGATGATAAAAGCCCGCTTACTCAACCCTTCAATATAAGGGATTGCACACTTGTATCCATGGCCACTGGTTACAGTGCCCAAAACTTGAGAGAATTTAAGGAAGGGCTGCTGAGAGTACCAAAGGGCAGCATATATCATCATTTCTGGGGACGTTTTTTAGAACCCCAGTTCGACGAACCTGAGTATAGTAACGATTTCTCAGCCTGGGTATACCATCGTCTTAACGAAAAGGCTCTGGCAGAGAAGCTGAGTGTTATTGACCCTACTGACTATGAAGATATTGAGTCTGTCAGGCAGGAGTTGGTGGAACGGATAGAAGACAGGCTGTACGAGAATGAATTTGTGCCCTGGACAAGGGCCGATGAGCAATTTTATTTTGTCCGCTCCCAGATCGTGGTATTGGATACCGGACGTTATCTGGAGATACCGTCGGATTTGCCTTCCGGGGTGCCGGAGATGACAATCGGCAGCATATTTTACCACTTCATAGATGCCCGGAAGAGGACAGAAGACAGGAGTGACGACTTTAGCGCCTGGTTGACAGGGTGGGGTGATACATATAATGATCTCAGGCTTAAGCTCAGGGCTGTTGATCCATTCTTTTCTTCTCTGAAAGAATTGCGTTTTACGGTTACCAATGTGCTGGAGGAATACTTCGTCGGAGGAAATTCATGAACGAACTCCTTGACAGCTATGCAGAAGTGGCAGGCCGGGACGTAGTAAATCACCTTTGCCAGTTGGCTGTTCCCCTCAAAGGCATGAAGGTTGTTCATGTAAATTCCACCAAGGAAGGCGGGGGAGTGGCTGAGATCCTCAGGAAACTGGTCCCGATGATGGAGGCCCTGGGCCTTGATGTGAAGTGGGAGGTATTGGAGGGTAGTCCTGATTTTTATCAATGCACCAAGGGGTTTCACAATGCCATCCAGGGCTTTCCCGTAGAGCTGTCCGAGTCTATGCTGGATGCCTATCAGACCGTTAATGCAGAAAATGCCGAGGAACTTCGGCCTGTCCTTGAAGAGGCTGACTTTGTCATTATACATGATCCGCAACCAGCGCCGTTTCTCAGCTTTTGCCCCAATAGGCGTGGAAAGTGGGTATGGAGGTGCCATATAGACTGCAGCCGTCCATATCGTCCGGTATGGAAGTATTTAAAAAAGTGGATCCAGGACTATGATGCCAGTATTTTTTCCCTTGCGCAGTTTGCTCAACTTCTGCCTCATCCGCAGTACCTGATTGCCCCCAGCATAGATCCCTTGAGTGAAAAAAACATTAATCTTCCAGAAGAAGAGATCATGGGAGTCTTTGACCAATTTGGTCTGAAGCCGGATTTACCCCTTATTTTGCAGGTCTCCCGTTTTGACCGGTTTAAAGATCCCCTTGGCGTAATAGAGGCTTACAAACAGGCCAGGAAGATGGTGCCCTTACAACTGGTTCTGGCAGGTGGTGGTGCCACTGATGACCCTGAAGGTGAAAAGGTGCTTGATGAGGTCAGAAAGGCTGCGGAAGACAACGAGGATGTCCATGTATTGCTTCTTCCACCTGATGCCCACAGGACGATTAATGCCTTGCAGCGGGCCTCTGATATTGTGCTCCAAAAGTCCATAAAGGAGGGTTTTGGGCTCACTGTTACAGAAGCAATGTGGAAAGGAAAACCGGTAATCGGAGGAGACACAGGTGGAATCCGTCTCCAGGTAGTAGATCACTTTACCGGTTTCAGGGTAAGAAGTCCTGAGGGTGCTGCCCTGCGCATTCGTTATCTGTTGCACCGCATGGACAGGCTGGAAGAGATGGGCACCAGGGCAAGACGCCTTGTCCTTGAGAATTTTCTTCTGACACGGCACCTGAGGGAATACCTTGCATTGATGATCGGTGTGCTTCATGGTCTTGAAGACCGGATAGATATGGTACAATGAAAGTCCTTTTACGGGTTCAAAGGGGCAAGGGGCAGGAAAAGAAATGAACATCGAACGTCGAACGTCCAACATCGAATTTTGAATGGAGAAGGCATGAGAATAGAGCAATCATCAATCATCAATCATCAATTAACAATCCGATAAGGTGAACCCTGAACCTTTGAACGCCTATGACATTTTAAGGTTTTGGGATTTGTTGACGAGAAGTAGAAACAGGGCCTTACTCCTTGACTATGACGGCACGCTTGCCCCCTTCAGAGTGGAGCGGGATAAGGCGGTGCCGTATTTTGGGGTAAGGAAGATCCTTGAAAAAATAATAGTTACTGGTGGTTGCAGGGTTGTTGTAATAAGCGGAAGGAGCGTGGAAGACCTCCTGCCCCTGCTGGGACTGCAAGTCACTCCTGAGATATGGGGGTCACACGGCAGGGAAAGGCTTTATGCAGACGGTACATATAAGATTTTGCCTGTTGGGGCTAAAGCAGATAAGGCATTGAAAGAGGTCCTTGATTGGGCCAAAGCATCAGGCATGGAGTCCTGTTATGAGTTAAAGCCCGGCTGCATTGCATTCCATGTGCGGGGTCTCGCGCCGGAGAAGGCAGAGGAGATCTTGACGCAGGTCCATAGCGTCACGTCTTCTTTGGAACAAGGGCACGGTGTTGGTCTCCATAGCTTTGACGGTGGGCTTGAGATCAGGGCCGCGGGATGTCACAAGGGCCAAGCGGTTGAGACCATTTTTCAGGAATCAGGATCAGATATGGTTGCTGCATATCTTGGAGATGATAGAACTGATGAGGACGCCTTTCGCGCTATAAAGGGCAGGGGTATCGGGGTCTTGGTCAGGTCCGAGTTAAGGACTACGGAAGCGGACCTTTGGATAAAGCCTCCAGAGGAACTTCTGCAATTTCTTTCAGAATGGGCCCGGGCATGTAACAAAGGGGCAGGGGTCAAGAGGCAGGCGGGAATAGAGAAGGCATGAGAATAGTACAATAGAGCAATGATAAATCAACAATCAACAATCCAATGGGGGAATGTGTGGAAAAGTCAGGTACCAGGATAGTAGCAGTTTCAAACCGTTTGCCTATTCGTCTGGTCCATGGACCGAACGGATTGGAGATAAAGCCTGGTGCAGGTGGCCTTGTGACTGCCCTTGCTCCGGTCTTCAGGAACAGGGGAGGGGTCTGGATCGGTTGGTCCGGTGGGACTGATGACGAAGATCTTGCCGGGCTCATTGAACCGGCGTCTCGTGAGGCCGGATATAGACTTTATCCAGTACCGCTCTCAGCCGGTGAGGCCGGTGACTACTACTACGGATTTTCCAATGAGGTTATATGGCCCCTGTTCCATGATTTACAGACTCGCTGCAATTTTAGGCCCAGGTATTGGCAGCAGTACCTCAACGTCAACCGCAAATTCGCTGAAATTACAATAAAGCACAGCAGTGAGACCGATTATATATGGGTCCATGACTACCATCTCATGCATATGGCCCAGTCCCTTAAGGAGCTTGGAATAGAAAGGAACACAGGGTTTTTTCTCCACATTCCCTTTCCCTCTGCGGATATCTTCATGAAATTACCATGGAGGGCCCAGATCCTCAGGGCACTCCTTGAATATGAATTGGTCGGTTTTCAGACCATGAGGGACCGCAAGAATTTTATCCAGTGCCTCCGTCATATAAGTCCAGGTATCAGGACTTCCGGAAGGGGGTCTGTTGTTACTGTTATTGTAGGAGATAAGCGGGTCAGGGTAGGTGCCTTTCCTATCAGTATTGATCATGATGCATTTGCCCGGGATGCAGAATCTAAAGAAGTGGCCGATATGGCATGGTACCTCCACGAGGCTTTACCAAATCGCCAGGTAATACTGGGTGTTGATCGTCTTGACTACACCAAGGGTATACCGGAGAGGCTTGAGGCCTTTAAAGACGCGCTTTTTCGTTTTCCTGAACTTCAGGGGAAGATCACCCTGGTTCAGGTCGTAGTCCCCAGCAGAGAGGAGGTTCCTGAATACCAGATGCTTAGGGAAGAGTTATACCGTCTTGTTGGTGAAATAAATGGACAGTTTACCCAATCAGGCTGGGTGCCAATACACTATCTCTACAGAAGCCTGGATCGCTCTGAGCTTTTGGCCTATTATCGTTTGGCTGAAATCGCAATAATTACTCCGCTGAAAGACGGGATGAACCTGGTCGCAAAAGAGTACTGTGCCTGTAATCTGGAAGAAAATGGTGTGCTGATTCTCAGTGAGTTTGCAGGTGCTGCCGCCCAGTTGCACAGAGGGGCTATCATGGTTAATCCCTATGATGTTGAAGGGATGTCCGACGCCATTTATCAGGCATTTCACATGGATCAAGCGGAAAGGCATAACAGGATGCACCGGCTCAGAGAGGTAGTGCATCATAGAGATATTATCTGGTGGGCAAACAATTTTTTAGGGGCTGCCATTGCCAAGAATCTTCGATCATTTCCTGCTGTTGAAGATTATATGCCTGAGATTCCCCTTGCATCTAATTAGTGTCACTGGAAAATCTATCTTTGGTCGAAACTGCCTTTTGTGCGATTAGCTGTTAGCAGTTAGCTATTGGCTTAACAGGCCGTTTTTATACAAGTTTTACACCTAATACCTAACAGCTAATGGCTGGCATCCACCAATGTTGAAAATGTAAACTATAAAATGAAGGATGCCCATTATTACTTCTTATAACTTTGAACAATACTTATAGCCGTCCTTTTAACCTCCATGGCAGGATCGTCCAGAAAAGGGAGAACATGGTCAAGTTCTATTGACATCATAGTACCCAGGCGATCGAGGGCAAGGGCCCTTATCTTTGGATTGGGATCTTTAAGGAAGGAGCGATAGAGTTCCTCGTGGCTCATATCGTTGTCCAGTTGGCCCAGGAGTATGAGTATGTCCAGTCTCAGGGAAGGTTCCCCTTGTTCTAATTCTTTTCTGTAAATTTCACTGATCTCTTTCTGCTTGTCCTTGAATCTCCACAGATTAAAGAGGATGGCCCTTTTCTGGTCCAGAGAGCAATGCTGCATTCTGTCAAACAGAAGCCCGATTACACGGCTGTCTTTCAGATTACACAACGCACTGACTGCTACTTCCTGTATCTCTTCATCAAGGTCATACAGACATTCAATCAGGGATAAAGCAGCTCCCATATTGCCTTCCCAGCCCAAGGCTAATATGGCACGGACTTTAATATCCGTATCAGGGTTTTTCAGGTCTGCAATTAATTTTCTGATCAGGGCATGGGGGTCATCCAGGAAGGGTGCTATTACGCTGAGGTGCAGAGCTGCCTGATCTCTTAGTTCGTCCGGCTCTTCCGGGTCGCACATAATCTCATACAATGGCCAATAGACATCCTCTTTGGCAAAACTTCCCAATAATAGGATAATTTTTCGCCTGAGTTTAAGCTCCCCAAGCTTGAGTACCCGGAGTAACAGAGGTATTGCCCGATCCTTTTCAGCAATTATTAGTCCTGGATCAGATATATATTTCTTGGCCTGGGTCAGGAGACGTTCCCTGGAATCAAATGGGACTATAGATGACATGGAATAATATACTCAGCCACGCACATTAAATTCCAGATCAAAGCGGAGGTCTTTTTCTTTCGAGACCAGAGACAAAGCCAGTGTGCCTATTTCCGTGACCGTGGCCTCAAGTTGAACGGGTATCACAGTTCCGGGTTCAATCCCTGATGCTTCCATGGATGTCTGAAGGGTCGTTATGGGTTCTGTGGTTTCGTCCCAGTCATTGATCAGATCTCCAACACTATCATCCGGCCTGATAGTAGAAGCCAGAAAACGAAATTCCACTGGTTGTCCGACCACAAGTCCGAAAGTTCTTTCCGGAAGGGAGACCGAACTGCCTTCTTCCATGCCCTGAGGAACAACACAGAGGGCTTTTATGACTGGAGGGAGGCCGGGTACTGCTGGCCTGGCGACTTCAATCCCCAAGTAGTATGAACGGGCGATGCCTCCCCGGATCCTGAGTCCCCCTTCTCTGCGAACAAGGCCGTAATATGACGCACCCTGTGCGACAGCAAGGTCCAGGTCCGGGCTTGTAAGCTCCTTTAGTTCAGGAGATCCCTTTTCACGCAGCCATGGAGCGATAATCTCTAATATGCGCCGGCGAATAATCCGGGGCTTTAATACCCCTCCATTGAACAGGATGGCAGTGGGTCCGGGCACACCTTGGGAGGAATCGGATTTATCTGAATGGATGTCAAGAAACCTGGCGAGATGTCTGGTTATGGCAGTATCGTTCACATAGGGCAGCCCCATTTCCTGGAGTCCGAGCCTGGGATGATGTTGAGGCCGTTCATTACTTTTGCAGGCAGGGAGAAAACCTTCAAGCATCAACGATTCCACCTGTTCTTTTTCCAGGGCGGTGCGGACCGTGCCCCCCACAAGGCCTGACCCCCGTCCCGGAATAACCACAGGGGCTTCTGAAATCTCTTGATCGGCAAGGAGTTTTTCCTTTGCCATACGGGCATTATGCCAGAGTGTCTGCATCTGGAGGTAATCAAGCCTGGTACCCTTGGCCTTCAAGCCTTCGCTGAGGCTGTATGCAAGGGCAAGATCCATGTTGTCGCCTCCAAGGAGTATGTGATCACCCACTGCTACCCGCTCAAGACCGAGTTCTCCGTCTTTGCCGGTAACGCTAATCAGGCTGAAATCCGTGGTGCCTCCTCCTATATCGCAGACCAGTATAAGATCTCCCGGACTCACTTCCTCCTTCCAGCTATCCCCGCATGCGTGGAGCCAGGCATAAAAGGCCGCCTGGGGCTCTTCCAGGAGTGTAATGTTATCAAAGCCTGCTGAGCTTGCGGCCTTTACAGTGAGTTCTCTGGCCACTGCATCAAAGGATGCGGGAATGGTAAGATAGATAACCTGCTCTTCCAGCCGGTCTTTGCTTTCTTTGGCAACCGTCTGGTTCCATGCCGCCTTAAGGTGGCGCAGGTATGAGGCCGCGGCCACAATCGGGGAGAGTTTTTGCACATCTTCCGGGGCGTCGGCAGGCAGAATCGGGGCGGTGCGATCCACCCCGGTATGACATAGCCAGCTCTTGGCGGATACAACAAGCCTCCCGGGAACCTCTGCCCCTCTGGACTTGGCATAGGTCCCGACTACCCGGTCACCAAACGGATTCCATGACATTGTGAGTCTTCCCCCCTGCTTTTCCTGATCAGTGGGGAGATATATAAAGGAGGGGAGAAGGTCCTTTTCCCCGACTTCTCCAGGGGCTACAAGCTGAGGTACCGGAAAGATGTTTATTTGGGCTGTCGTAAGGTCATGTTTTTTCTGGGTGTCTATGTAAGAAAGGACACAGTTGGTGGTACCAAGGTCTATGCCGACAATGTATCGGGACTCTCTCACGGTAATCATTCACTTCCCCCCCCTGACAGCCAACAGCCTTTTCCGGGTTTCAAAGCACAATCCGTTGAGAATACGCCTTTTGGTGCAACCTTGTCCGCGGTTGAAACCCTGCAAAAGCCTGTCGGCTGCCAGGGAGTGTGAACGGTTACCTCTCACGATATTTCCACTTCAGCAGGTGCCAGGACGTCGGTCTTTTCCTTTGCCGTCCATTCGGGCAGGTGTACTTCAGTGAACTTCCACCCGCAGTGGCGGAGTGTTCCTTTAAAAGGGGGATTGCCCCGGATATTGCCTATAAGTTTGATCCGGGTAGGGTCAAAATCTTCCTCTATTTCCACCTGGCTTCCCTCGGCGGCCTTAAGCACGGGCGAGAGCCCAAAGACTTCCTTTAATGCGGCTTTGCACCCACGATGAACTTCCCTGACTGCAGCACCTATTTGGGCATCGTCATAGGGCTCTATGTCCTCCTGCAGGAAGTCAATAAGTCTGCCTTCCCGTTGGAGCAAGCCCAAAGTCTGGACTATAGCGATCTCCGAGGCAAGAATGATTTGGTGATTGAAATCGTCATCGACCGTAACTTTGCTTGGAGGCGGTGCTGTTTCAGGACCTGTTGTGATTTCCTCTTTTTCGGGTTCGACAGCTTTCTCTGTATCCAAAGATGGAGCAACTTCCTTCGTCCATGATCTTGCTATGAGATAGAAGATCAGGCCAATTGCCGGAGGGGCCCCCAGAATGGCAGGGCCGATCCAGTTATTCATAAGAGTTGGATCAAAATAGATTGCCGCGCCTGCCAGACCGGTCAGACTGCCGAAACACAAAAGTGAGCTTACCAGTATATTCCTGTGAAAATTGCCATTTTTCATAATTCAATTACCCAATCACTAAATCACCCAATCACCCAATTCCTAGTGTCCCCAGTCCATTTTTAGGATATTTTCTCTGGCATTGACTTTTTTGATTCGCACCTTGACTTGTTGGTCCCATGAGTACCTCTGCCCCGGTATTATCGGAAGTTCCACAGTCAGAAGATAACCCGAAAGTACGGCAAGTATCTTGTGCTGACCTGTTTCCAGTATCCATGCGTCAAGTGGCTCATCTTTCCTTTTTTCCATATGTTTCAGCAGCCAGTAACGGGTCCTTGCCTGGCGTACTGCAGCAGCAGCACTAAGGCCCTGTTGTAGGAATATGGCAAATTTTATCAGGTCTTCTTTTGCGTGAAGTGGTTTGCCTCTCGCCAGCATGTATGTAATCTGCTGCTGCATAAGGAGATCAAGCCCACGTCTTAATGGCGAAGTTATAGTGGTATATACATCCAGACCAAGACCGTGATGTATGTCAGGCTCAGTCCCCAGATTACCTCTACTGATGAGTCTTCTTTGCCTGAAATTGGCCAACATATCTGTTTCGTCCCCGGAGATAATGCGGTCCCTTGGTGGAGGTTGGCTTCGGTAAAGTGCCGGGATAGCATGATTTCTTAAAAATTGGGCTGCTACGAGATTTGCCAGAATCATGCACTCTGCTATAAGAAAACGGCCTGGCCCTGGTTGAGAAAGTCCTACTTCTACCTCTCCGGTCTCATCAACCTGTATGACAAGTTCAGGGATGGGCAGAGGAAGGGCGCCGTCTTCAATTCTTCTGGTCCGGCGGGCCACGCAGAGTTCATAGAGATTGTGGAATGGATGTCCTTCTACCTCTATTCTTGCCTCGGCGTCCTCGTATGTAAGGCGCTCTTTAACATTTATTACGCTACGGAGTATTCGTCGGGAGAGGATGTTTCCTTTCGGGTCCAAATACATAAAAAAGGATAGGGCCCTTCGATCCGTTCCCATCTCAAGGCTCCAGGCCCCCTGGGAAAGTATTTCAGGGAGCATTGAGATTTTACGGTCCGGCAAATAAATGGTTGTTCCTCTCTGGATTGAGTCTTTAAATAAAGGGGTGTCGTGCTCTATCTGAAGCCCGATGTCGGTTATGTGGACGCCGACTTCCCATTTGTTATTGACCTCTCTGAGGCTCAATGCATCATCAAGATCCAGGCTTTCCGGTCCATCTATAGTAAAAGTATGAAGTCCGGTCAGGTCCTCCCGGCCTTCTTTTTTTGTATCTACCGGGAATTCAGCCAGCGCTTCCGCCTGTTGGATGACCGCCTTGGAAAACTCGGTGTCTATTTCATATCTAAGCAACTCAAGATTTTCTTCTTCATCCCATATTTTTGCCTTGATAAGGGTGTTGAATGGGGCTGTAGGGCTGCTAAGGCCTGCCTGTCTGAACAGTTCGCGAACTAAAACGGCTTGCTCTGACTCGTCTCCATTTATACAGAAGTCTTTGATGTTTGATATCCAGAACGAAATATCCGGGTCATCAAATTCAATAATGGCCTTTTCCTTTTTTAGTGAGCTGTCTGACCACAGGTCCTCAAGCCACTGGCTTCCCCTGATAAGTCGTGCAAAACGTTCTGCCTCTCTGGCACGTTGATCCAGAATTCGCTTGACTGCCTCAGGAGATTGGACTTTTATCATCCCCTCTCTGAATTTAAAGTATGTATGATCGTCTATTACCGCTCGAATAAAGGCGGCCTCATGGTCGGGCTCCACTGTCTGTTCAAAGGCCAGTTCGGCCAATTTCCCCGGAGGCCAGAGTGCCTGTTCGTCTTCAACCAGTTCCCATAGTTCAGGAATGTTGATTTTTTCTTTCAGTGCCTCTCTGCGGTCATAAATTTCGTTTAATTTCTTAATACGGATATCTCTTGCTCTAGCAGATAATTGCTGTGTAGATACGTGGATAAAACGGCTGGAGGCGAGGTTGATTTCTCTCCCAAGATGGGTCAGCAAGTGATATCTGGCTCCCTTCTTAGCGATACATTGGGCGCAGATAAAACGCTGTCCTTCCAGGAATTCAACTACCTGGTTAGTTGATATTTTCATTTAACATAACCGTTCACACTTTTTGGAAGGGAGCGAATAACTACCATCCAGCCGAAAATCAGGGAAGGAGATTCTTGAGTTCGTCAGCGGCCTGGTTAAGGCCATAGTCCGCCAGTTGGGCGGCGGTAAGCCAGCGTAAGCCTGTTTTTCTGTACAGCCCGGCTTTCAGGAGATTTTCCATTAATGCCTGTTGTGTCTCATCAAACGTATTGCGCCAAAGTGTTGCTCCGTCTGAAACCCGGATTATTTGGAGGGTGAAGGCCACAGAGGCAGGCCTTTTGACCGAATATTCTCCGCCTATGCGATTTTCAAACCTGAAGAGTTTGCTGTACAATACGGCATCTACTTCGAGTTCCTCGCCAAATGCCTGGATCAACCGGAGCTTTGAAGCCTTTATGTCTGTGGCTAACAGGGAATTCAAAAAACCTATGCACCGGCCCTCAGACACAATCAAGAACTTTTGATCACCCTGAAAATTTTGAAATAAAAGACGAGTCACTTCACTGCTTGCCTCCGGCGTTATCTTGCGGATATCAGGCAAAGGGTCGCTCAAGAGGCAGGTTGGTCTTTCCTGACCGGGCTGGGCGAATGCCCGGTCCATTGGAAGAACCGCAATCCGGTTTAGCACTGGAACCGGAGTCTGTTTTGTTTCATCCCTTTTTTGGAAAAAGCCGTTGCATCCCTGCAAAAACAAAACAGGGGCAATCAGGCAAAATAACAGCAAAAAAAGGGAAATGGCCTGGGATGTTCTAGAATTTGTGCTTTTCATGTCTGTTATCCCTCCTGCTTCTGAAAATTATAGCGTCCCCTTACTGGAAAGAGGGCCTTTTAATCTGGGATCAAACTGTGTTGCCTGATCAATAGCCCTGCCTAGTGCCTTGAAGACCGCTTCTGCAATATGATGGCTGTTTTTTCCATAAGGTACCTGAGCGTGGAGAGTCATGCCGCTATTTACTACCATGGCCCGCAGGAATTCCTCAACCAGTTCCGTATCAAAATTCCCTGTTTTGGACGTAAGAAAATTTACCTTGTAAACCAGATAAGGCCTGTTGCAGATGTCGAGGTTTACACAAGCCAGGGTTTCCTCCATAGGTACGGAAGCATTTCCAAAACGTTTTATGCCGCTCAAGTCCCCAATCGCCTGAACCAAAGCCTTTCCCAGGCATATCCCTATATCCTCTACCGTATGATGTGCATCCACCTCCAGGTCTCCTGTGGCATTGAGATCCAGATCAAAGAAGCCATGCACAGTCCAAAGTGTCAACATATGATCCAAAAAGGCCACTCCGGTATTTATGGATGCCTTCCCTTGGCCATCTATATTAAGACTCAAATTTATGTCGGTTTCTTTTGTAGTCCTGCTGATCTTTGCTTTTCTTGACATGAAGGTCACCCGCTCAAGTCAGTTTTAAGTTTGTTAAATTTTTGGCCGATGAGAATTGTGATAACTAATATTTTGTGAGGACATAAACAATACTGTGGCAAGGCCAAAAAAACCACCATTTTTCAATATAGAAAGTATCATAGAACCGCTCCGGAAGGAATTCAGTATACGCTTTTTTGCCTTTAATGAGATTCCATACGCAGTGGTCTGGGCCGAACGCGGCAATATAGCTATACATGAGAACTATCATTCCCGCAGACGCCAATCATATCATGTTATATGCAGTGAAAAAGATGAACTTCTTCGCTTATGCCGAAAAATCGGTATCCCTTCAAGTTATATTACAGCCTCAGAGCTTTATAAATTTTGGCATATGACTTGGTTTCCCAAGATAGAACATAATCCTTTAATTGAGTTAAAAGTGCCTAAAGTGAGCTAAAGCTTGCCCTGTGAAATTCGCAGACTATTTCACCGGGGTGCCTAAAGTTGCGGTGCGCGCTTTCAGCGCGGTTAATATTAATAAATGGAGCGAAGCGATACCTTACTTTAGGCATTATTCAGCTCACTATAGCCCCCTTGGAGGCACTACTTACTTGCCTTGCATACCGTGCCAGGTATCCCTGAGTTATGCGAGGCTCCATCGGCTTCCAATTGCTTCGCCTTTGATCCAGTTCCTGTTCACTGACCTGAAGACTCAGTTCCCTGGCAGGGATGTCGATTTCTATAATGTCACCCTCCTCGATCAGACCTATTGTGCCTCCGTCAGCAGCCTCAGGTGATATGTGGCCGATAGCCGCGCCTTTGGTGCCCCCACTGAATCTGCCGTCGGTTATAAGGGCGACGTCTTTATCCAGTCCCATTCCAACTACAGCGGCCGTGGGGGAGAGCATCTCCGGCATACCCGGTCCGCCTCTTGGCCCTTCGTAGCGGATCACTATTACATCTCCGGCCTTGATTTTATTGTTCAGGATAGCGTCGTATGCCTCATCCTCTGAGTTAAAAATCCTGGCTGGACCCTTGTGCCTCAGCATCTCCGGAGCTACTGCAGACTGTTTAACTACAGCACCCTCAGTAGCAAGGTTTCCGTAAAGTATGGCAATGCCGCCTTCTTTGTGATACGGGTCAGTAACAGGGTGAATTACATCTATATTGTTTATTGTCGCCTGCTCAATATTTTTTCCAACCGTGGAGCCTGTAACGGTTTTTATGTTTGTATCAATGATCCCAAGTTTATCCAGCTCGCTGATTATGGCCTGGATTCCTCCAGCCAGATCAAGTTCCTGAAGACTGTGCGGGCCCGCGGGGATCATGCTGCAGAGATGGGGTGTCTTGGCGCTGATTTCATTAAAGATTTCCAAGGGGAGGTCCACATCCGCCTCGTTAGCGATTGCAGGTACATGAAGCACTGTATTGGTTGAACACCCCAGTGCCATATCTACCGCAATAGCATTTTTAAAGGCAGACAGCGTGGCCACATCCCGTGGTTTTAAATCCATTTCTACTAAGCGGACCGCTTGGGCGCCTGCGACCTTTGAGAGGCGAATCCTTGCAGCCGATATTGCGGGAATAGTACCGCTTCCCGGAAGAGCCAGCCCCAATGCCTCAGCGAGACAGTTCATTGAGTTTGCTGTGAACATCCCGGAACATGAACCACATGTGGGACAGGACTCATTCTCAATTTCGTAGAGTTCCGCCTCGCTCATTTTTCCTGCTTTCACCTGACCTATTCCCTCAAATACGGAAATCAGGTTGACCTTTTGTCCCCTCCAGTCTCCTGTCAGCATGGGACCACCGGTTATGGCTATAGCAGGAATATTGAGTCTGAGCATTGCCATCAGCATACCCGGAGTTATCTTGTCGCAATTCGGTACAAGTGCAAGGCCGTCAAAGGGATGGGCCTGTGCCATGAGCTCGACTGAGTCAGCTATTAATTCCCTGCTGGCCAAAGAGTATCGCATTCCTAAATGATTCATGGCAATGCCGTCGCAGACACCAATCCCTCCAAATTCCACAGGAGTTCCCCCTGCCATCCGGATCCCCGCCTTGACTGCATCCGTGATCTGACGCAGGTGGATGTGGCCGGGGATAATTTCGTTGAAGGAGTTGACCACGCCTATTAAGGGCCTTTGGAGTTCTTCGTCAGTGTAACCTATGGCCTTAAATAGCGCCCTGTGGGGTGCCCGCTCCAAACCTTTTTTCATTCTGTCACTGCGCATGATATCTTCCTTTCATTTTGTGGGTCACTGTATGATTATAATTGAGGAATGGCGAATTGAGGAATTAAATGATTATAAGCCCTCAATTCCTCAATTAATTTCATTTCTAATCCCTAAATTTTTCTATTAAAGCAGAATGCCAAAACAGGAAAGGGAAATCAAGGCAAAATGAAACCATATAATGATGGTTACATAAATAGTCCCTGAACGGAAATCCCAAATTTTGCTTTCTCAATTTAGGTCAGGGACAATTAACATATTAAGATTATTTCCTTTTTTAATTCAAAATTGTGTCTCAACGGCCTTTTCGTTCAGACACTAAATAGGTCATTTTTGTATCTTGTTGTTCAGTTCAAATTCTGGTACAAGAAAACATTATGATTATCGCATTATATTATTTGCAAAGCTATATTCTTCACACCTTTTTATTTCCCAAAGACATAAATGGAAGAATCTGACAGTTTCAAGCCCGAGCAAGAATCTGCATCTGATCTGGAGATCATTCTTGGCTATCAGTTCGCCGGTCCTGAACTTCTGGAGCAGGCCCTTACTCATCGTTCATATGCTGTGGAGCATGGGATAGGTGCCCTGGACAATGAACGTTTAGAATTTCTTGGTGATGCGGTCCTGGAGCTTGTAGTCAGCCATCTTCTTTTTATCCGCCACGGGGAGAGGTGCAGAGAAGGTGAGTTGACTCGTATGAGATCGTTTCTTGTGAACGAGAGTCAGCTTGCCATACAGGCTCGAAGACTCGGACTGGGGAAACACATACGACTGGGCAAAGGTGAAGACAAGAGCGGTGGACGCGAGAAGCCGTCTATCCTGTCTGATGCCTTTGAGGCAGTAGTAGGGGCCATCTACCTCGACAGTAGAATAGAAGAGGTCTTTTCTTTTATTGAAAGGTGCTTTGGTGATTTGCTTGATCAGGCAGTGGACATAGGACTCGGCCAGGATTACAAGAGCAAACTTCAGGAATTGACTCAAGGCCGGTTTCATAGTGTACCTGTGTATGAGATCGAAAAAATTAGTGGACCTGATCATCAGCGGATATTTCAGGTAATAATTAACTTTAACGATCAGGTGTTACAAAGAGGCAGTGGACGGAGTAAAAAAGAGGCTGAACAGGATGCTGCCCGGAAGGCGCTAGGTATTTTAGATACTTGAGATTTTAGATGGATACAGACTTACACCAATATGGGAAACAGACATGCTTTCGTTCCGGTTTTGTTGCAATAGTCGGGGCACCCAATGTAGGAAAATCAACCCTCCTTAATCAACTTCTCGGTGAAAAGGTAGCAATTACCACTCCCAAGCCCCAGACAACCCGGCGTCAGGTAAAAGGTATACTTACCGGAGATAAATTCCAAATTGTATTTGTGGATACACCCGGGATTCACGAATCCAATAAGCCTCTTAATAAGATATCAGTGCGTTGGGCCACTCAGGCGCTTGCGGATGTGGATGCGGTGGTGTTTGTGATTGATGCAACTCGCAGACGTAGAGGTCAGGAGTTTGCCATTTTGGACCTTTTAAAAAAAGTAGGGCAGCCTGTAGTGTTAGTGCTCAATAAGATCGACAGAGTGGCAAAAGAGACCTTGCTGCCCATAATTGCTGAGCTGAAGGATACATATCCCTTTGAAGCAATCGTGCCTATATCCGCCAAGTACGAAAGTGGTGCTTATTATGTACTTGACGAGATATTAAGGTTGCTTTCCGAAGGACCTCAGTATTTCAACGGGGCAATTATTACTGACCAGTCCAGAGAGGATCTTGTAGCTGAATTTATTCGGGAGAAAATTTTCTTGTTTACAGAACAGGAAATCCCTTATTCAACAGCAGTGAATGTTGAAGAGATTGAGGATAATCAGGAACAGCAGATCACAAAGATTTCTGCTACTATTTTTGTGGAAAAGCAGTCTCAGAAAGGAATCATTGTCGGCAAGGATGGTCGTTTTATTAAAAAAATTGGAATTTTTGCCAGAGAGGAGCTTGAATCGTTCTGGGGTAAAAAGGTGCACATAGATCTTCGGGTCAGGGTCCTTAAGGACTGGTCCAGAGATGATCGTGCACTTCGTCGCCTGGGCCTTACTACTTGAATGTAATTATTTACTTCCCCCTGACAGCCAACAGCCTTTTTTCGGGTTTCAAAGCACAATCCGTTGAGGATACGCCTTTTGGTGCAACCTTGTCCGCGGTTGAAACCCTGCAAAAGCCTGTCGGCTGCCAGGGAGTGTGAACGGTTACACTTGAATAGCAACTTTGTTATACTTTTCGAGAGTGACTTTTTTGTCACTCTTTTACTTACCTGTCCGGACTTTCTGGTCTCACCTGATTAATGGTTGATTACTTGCCATCTTAAAACTATCTGAAATTACAGTTATTTTTTTGTTATCATGCTAGGCATTATTCTTGCTTATGGTGATACTAAATTTTGAAACTTGAAATTGGGAAAAACACAAGGAAGTAGATGCGTTACCTAATTTCGAATTTCCAGTTTCGACATTGGCATTCAATGCGACAATACACGCTTTTTCGAAAAAAGTGTAAACTGGTGAATAAGGGATGCCTAAAAATACTTGGGTTTATTTACTGTCCCATTTCTTTAAGGATAAATAATAGTGACCAATTTTCAACATACACTTAGAAAGTCTGTAAAGGCATTTGGTATAGGACTGCATTCCGGGGAAAAGATCTCTTTAAAAATAAATCCCTCTCCGGCCAACACCGGAATTTGTTTTGTTCGTAGTGACTTGAGCCCTGAGCAGGTTATTCCGGCCAGGACAAAGTACGTAGTGGATACCAGATTTGCAACCACAATAGGTACTGAAAGAGGGTCTGTTTCAACTATTGAGCATTTAATGGCAGCTCTGTCGGGAGCAGGTGTGAATAATGCCTTGATTGAGGTTGATGGGCCCGAAGTTCCGGCAATGGATGGGAGCGCCGCTCCATTTCTCAGTCTTTTGCAAAAGGCGGGTCTGAAGGCCCAGGATGAGCCCATACGATATATTGAGATTCTGGAACCAATAATGGTGGCAAGGGGTGATAAGTTTCTAAGTATTGAGCCTTGCAAAAATTTTATTGTATCTTTTGAAATAGAGTTTGAACATCCCCTTATTGCCAAACAGCGTTTTGTTGACAAGATTACGCCGCAAACATTTGCGTGCCAAATCAGCAAGGCGAGGACCTTTGGTTTTCTCAATGAAGTGGAGCTGCTGAGAGAAAATGGTTTTGCCTTGGGCGGGTCCCTTGAAAATGCTGTAGTTGTGGGTGATACATCAATACATAATAGTGGTGGCCTGCGGTTTTCTGATGAATTTGTCCGCCACAAGGTTTTGGACTTGATCGGAGATCTTTGTCTTTTAGGCGCGCCTATTTTAGGAAAGGTAAAAGCTGTAAAGAGCGGTCATGCCCTGCATCACGTGTTGACCCAGGAATTATTAAATCGTCCCTATGCCTGGGAGTATGTGGAAAACGATAGAACCTGGGAAATACCATCCTGGGTTGGTCACAAAGATGATGTGATTTCCGCAGCCCTACCTGCCTGACATCTGCGTTTTATATAATATACGATCGTGATTCGCGGTTTGTGGTATTTTGTTCGTAGTTCGTAGTCCGTTTATTCAATCTTCATTCTTTCCGATAGTTACTTTTTCTCTTAAAGCCTTAACCTTTCCTCGTTTGGTCTTTTGATCCAAGCGTTTTTTATGAGAACTTCGGGTCGGTTTAGTAGGCCTTCGCTTTTTGTGAATTACCACCGCACTTTTTATAAATTCCTGGAGCCGGATCAACGCCTCTTCCCTGTTGCTTTCCCTGCTACGGTATTGCTGCGCCTTAATAACAATTACTCCCTCTTTTGTGAGGCGTTGGTCATGCAACATCAAGAGCCTCTCTTTATAAAAATCAGGAAGTGATGAAGCCATGATATCAAAGCGCAAGTGTACTGCAGAGGAGACCTTGTTGACGTTTTGGCCTCCCGCCCCCTGAGCACGAATAGCGCTAATCTCGATTTCACTATCAGGGATAGATATCTGGTTGGATATTTTTAACATTTTTCCAGCGGAATTATACATTATTGGTAACCGTTCACGGGATTACAACGCACGTTTTACCGTAACCCACCGAACTGTAAGCGTTTACAGGGTGCTGCAGATGCGAGGCGTACGGGTACGCAGACGTACTCCCTGTACTTCAAGTGCCCGACAACAAAGCAGATGCGGTGCCCTGTGAACGCTTACACATTATTATCCATATATTACTATAATCCAACCTGTTTTTTGGCTCTCTTTTTTAATTCTCATAAGGGACTCGGACATTATTTTTTTCCGAGTCCCTCGCTTGCTTTAGAGCAAATTTTGGAGTTTGATAGATTGAATTTCTAAAAAACCAAGAGAGGAAGATTATCAATGTCCAAGTCAATAGGGATTGATCTGGGAACGACAAATTCAGTGGCAGCGATCAAGGGAGTACATACGGAGATCTTGAAAAATGCTGAAGGAGACTTCATCACACCTTCCTGTGTCATCCTTAAAAAGAAGGGATTGATCTTTTCAAAATTGGAGTACGTGGTGGGCAAGGATGCCCTGGAGTGGATGAAGCAAGATCCGGAAAACACAATAACGGCTGTCAAGCGGTTGATGGGAAGGAACTATCAGGATAGAGAGATTCAGGAGCTTCTGAAAAGCCGCAGACTGAGCTATCGGATCGCGCGCCATTCCAAGGGGTCGGAAAACAGCTTGGCCATTATTTTGGGCAAAAAAGAGTGCACTCCTGAGGAGATATCCGCCAAGATCCTGGACAAAATCCGTATGGATGCGGAAGAGGTCCTTGGTGATAATGTGGAGTATGCGGTAATCACCGTGCCGGCCTATTTTAACGATAAGCAGAAACACGCTACGAGGACTGCAGCGGCCATGGCAGGTTTAAAGGTTCGCAGGCTGCTTCCCGAGCCTACAGCAGCAGCTATCTCCTTTGGAGTGGATGCCGTCAAGGGAGACGATGCAAAAACGGTCCTTGTCTTTGATTTTGGCGGAGGCACCTTTGATCTGTCCGTATTGACAATAAGCGGTGGGCAGTTCATCGAGCATGGCAAGGGGGGTGACATGTGGCTTGGAGGCGATAATATTGACCGTCTCATTGCCGATTATGTCCTAAAAGAGACTGCCGGGGAATATCATATAGATAATATGGCGGAATTTATAGAAAACCAGGATGATAAACAAAAGAACCGCTTTATCGGGGAACTGAAAGCAAAGGTGGAACAGGCCAAAATCCGCTTAAGTGCCGAAGAGGAAACCTATATCGAGATACTTGGAGTCTTGAAAGACAGTGACAATGACAGTGTTGATGTGGACGTAGAGCTGACACGGGATCAATTCGATGAAATCATCGCTCCCACCGTCGAGAACATCATCAAGCTCACCCGGAGGATGCTTGAGGATATCAATTTTACTCCGGACCTGATTGACAAATGTCTCCTGGTTGGGGGAAGCTCACGGATCCCCATGGTCGTGAAGGCGATGAAACAGGAGTTCGGGGAGGAAAAGATACTGGTCCACGACAGGCCCATGCTTGCAATTGCGGAAGGGGCAGCCATTTTGAGTCACCGGCTGTCGGACACCTATGAGTGCCCCCAGTGCGGCCTCATTGTCTCCCAGTCGGATACTGTCTGTAAAGAATGTGGATTTGATCTTGAGAAGTTCACTATTGAGCATGGGGTGTTTGACATTGTCCATTCCGCTGCCCATGACTACTATATCTACTTGGAAAACGATGAGAGGCACCTGTTTGTGGAAAAGAATACCCCTCTGCCATGTGAAAAGACAGAGGTCTTCAGGCTGGTCCACCCGGAACAGAAACTGATCCACATGAAGTTCTACAACATGGTGAACGAACAGGAGGAGTCCATAGGGGACCTGTGGTTGGGTATAGACATGGATGACCATTCTGAGGAGGAAGACAAGAAAGGCCCGTTGCACATAGAGATTACCCTGAAAATTGACGAGAACAATATCATCGAGGTCACAGCAGCTCTGAAGGAATATCCGGAGGTCCAGTTGTCAAAGACCCTGTCCAGGGGCAAGGCCGACGAGAAATTATTTTTGACCCTGGAAGAGGTTATCAATGAGGCCAACCAGGAGCAGTATACCGAGTATGTCATAATTGATATGGTTTCCCGTTCACTGTCGGCCATAAAGGACATCAACAGAGTGGTTGATACTGATACAGGCCATGTGGACGAGACTATCTGCGAGCGGGCAGCTCTCAAAATCGAAAAGGCCCGGAAGATGGCTGCTGAGGAAAACACCAGTAAGACCACTATATTTTACGCTGAGTCAGCACTTGATGACTTTGGCCCTGCCATCGCGCCGGAGGACCAGGCTGCTATACGAAAGAGCGTGAAGCGGCTGGAGGAGATGGATGAGCATGGAACCTATGAAGAAAATGTCAGGGCGCTTGATGACCTGACCGACGTTCTTAATAACAGGCTCGGACCGGTTGTCAATTTACTTATGGAGATCCAAAAGGCCGGAGATTTCTGTATGGAGACCGATCCCTCTAAGGCGCCCAAATTTTACCAGTATATCAGTGATATATTGGATACATTTCGTGAAGGTAAAGCCGATAGAGCAGCTTCGCTGCTGAGCGAGATAATGCCGGAGGTCTACGATGTCGTGAATAAATATGAGTCCAAAACCGGCGTAATCTACAAGGATATCAAGAGATAAGTGACATCTGAGACTTCCTGTCCGGTATGCGGGCTAAAGCATATCCAACCCGACAAGGCCAAATGCCCCCAATGCGATGCAGATCTGACCTGTTTCAAGATCCTGGATTCCTTTCCTGACGAGCCGGTCAGAGAGGTGAAGGGCCCGAGGGCCTGGATCATCGCATTTTATGGCATTGCTATGGTTATCTGTTTGGTAACCGCCATAACCGTTTTTCAGTATTATCAATTCAAACGGATTGAATCACTATTGATGGATCAACAGAAATACCTTTCGGGTTGCGTGACCGGCATAAATGAAAGTGTGGAAGCTGCGGGTCTGAAGTCTGATAAACCCGGTGCTCAACTGTCAGCTTTGAGCGCTCAGTCCACATGCAACGCAACTGAAGGGAGACCAACGGGAGTCTCTGAGAGGAAGCAAGATGCAGAAATTTTGCATGTGGTTTTGGGAAAAACGGATTTTTGGGTATATGATGCCATAGAAACGGACACCTTGTGGGATATTTCAGAGAGGTATTATGGTTCAGGACAATATTATCCGGTCCTGTTTGAGCACAATCCTCATCTCAGGATCTATGAAATTGGAGATGGTGTCCGGATGAAAATCCTCAAAGATGCCGGGCTGGTTAAGGATATCTACCTCAAGATGAGCCTGACGGATGGGGACAGGATCTACTGGAATTACAAAGTAGCTGAAGGTGACACTCTCCGGTCCGTAGCCGGAAAGTTTTACAGGATGGAAGAAACGGCAAAACAGATTTCCAATCTCAAACTTGATGTCCGGTTGCAGCCGGGGCAAAGGATCTGGATGTTGCTGGAGTAGAAAAAGACATTTCCAAAGGATTATGAAAAAAAAGCCACAGAACAGAGACTCCATACTGGCAAAGGCAGAAAAGTTCTTCAATAGAGAAAATTACCCGCTGGCCAAGAGGGAATTCGAGAAGGCTAACAGGATTGCAGTACAGGATGACATCACAGAGAAGATCAAGATATGTGTAAGGGAGATAGGGCAACTCAAGGCAAAGGACCTGGTCAAGAAGGCCAGGAAGTATGCCAAAAAAAGTAAGCTTCGGGAAGCCCTCAGGTGCTTTGAGCAGGCATATGGAATTTCCGGAGAGGACTGGATCCGTGAGAGAATAAACCAGTTGAAGGGAGATCTGTCCAGCAGTGATTCCCTTAAGGCCGCAAGACAGGCTGAGGCATCAGGAGAGTATGAGAAGGCTGCTGGTCTGTATGCCGGCACACAGAAAGGAAAAGACACCCGCTTCAAAATGGCTCATTGCCTCGTCAGGGCCGGAAGATACGACGATGCGGTCTCAGCATTTAAAGATCTTACGTTGTCAGACTACTCAGCCATGTATGATTATGGCTTTGCCCTGGCCAAGGTGGGCAAGTACCACCAATGTCTGAATATCTGGGGTTCCATTGAATCCGATGACAGCGCATTCCTGAAACAAAGGGCATCCGTACGTTCCTTGTTGGCATCGGATCTCTATGATCGTTTTGAGCATTCCGAGGATTTTGCCGGTATCTACAAGGAAGGAATATCTATTGTAAATTCTACCGGAGATGGCTGCATCGGGGATCTTGTGGAGTACTGCAAGTATGCGTGGATTGATCAACTCTGGAAGGAAGAACAGTACGAGACCATTAGGGGACTGCTCCTTCCCTTTCCCACGAAGATGGAAGCGGATTTGCTGACTCTGTATGCAAAGACCTTCTTCAAGCTTGCCGAGATATCAGGGGAGCACCTGTCTGATCTTATAATGTTTTGGCTTACCACAGTGTACCATCCTGAGATATCATGGAAGTTTTCCGCCAGGCCGGAAGAAAGGGACAATGTACGCCGGGCTCTCATACAGAAGGCAGAGGACCTGTTAAAAAAGTACGCAGATGTTGGAGACAAGTCTTCAAAAACGGCTTTGGTATGCTGGAATGTGGAGAAAAAGCTGGTGGAGGATCTCCAAGCCCTTGTCGGGGACAGAGAGGACCTTTCCTGTTTGGTCTGCTCTCCACAGTTTGCAGTGAGATTCGGGAAATCCAGGCGAATAATTCAATTAATTCGGGACAACAGGGGCTTTTTTACTGATTTGGAACATTACCTGCTGACCGGTGGTTACTATTCATCTGCAGGGCCGAGCCTGTTTCATCTTGAGAACCGGCAATACGACAAGGCCCTTGCCGGTCTGCCGGTGTCCGGATCGTATGATACGGCAGAATCTGAGTTCGTAGGCTACTGTGTGGAGAGGGTGCAATTTGCCTGCGGACTGCATTGCCTGGAAGAAGGGGAGAGCTTGCCTGGACAATATATTGAGACAACGGTCAACCTGTTCAACAAGACGTCAAAGTATGAACAAGAATTAATTGACAAGGCCATTGATTCCCATGAACCGGATAAACTGCGTCTGTATGAGGATATCCTGAATGAATTACACTCAATGAGACCAACAAAGGGGATCAAGGATGCCTTGTCACTGGTGATGAGCAGGCGGGCCATAATGATGTTCAACATGCGTCAGATGAACTCCAAGGTTTTGAATACTACTATAAGAAAAGCTCTTAAACTCAATCCTGAAAACGAATTTGCCAGTGGTCTGCTGGGTCACGTTAAAGTAAATGTTGAAATTGAAAAACTCAACCATGCGCTGAACAGATACAAGATGGGCAAGGCATGCAGGATAGCCGCAATGTCCGAGAATGAGGAGGTAAGGGACTTATTTTTCGAATTTATGGAACGTAATCTGGAGGAACTCGATGGACATGATATGGACAGTACGGGAAAGGCCTTTTTCCTGAGGGAATTATATAAATGGTGTGCTGACGTGGATGAATCCCATCCCATTCTGGACAAAATTAACAATAAGAGCCAAGTAATTTGACTGAAGGTAAGTTTATGAATCCTTACAAGATATTAAGTATTAATAAACACCCCACAAAACAGAGCATAATCAAGGCTGCCGCCTTTGCCATGAGGGAGAGAAAATATGACATCAAGGAAATAGCTGCGGCCCAAAAAGAACTCATAGACCCGATTTCCGGCATAACCCAGCAATTTTTACAATTTATTGATCTTAAATCCCTCCGGGATCGGCTGGATCTGACCCGGTCTGAAGCGCAAACCGTATCGAGTTTAGAGTATCTCTCTTGTTTTGACCTAAGTTAAGCGATTAGCTGTTAGCGATTAGCTTTGCAAAATCAAGGTATTACGTTAATTAGAAATAACACCCAATGGGTGAAAGTTTGTAATAGTAAAACTTCCTGCTTGTCAGGGCGGCAGACCGATAATCATTAAACTAATAGCTAACCGCTAAAGGCTAATCGCTCAATTGATGTGCAAGTGTGTCATTTATGAAAAGGAAAAAAGAGTTACTGAAAGAAAAACTTGTTAAATTTCAGTTGGAGATAGCTGAATTGGGCCATGCCCTCCGTGAGCAGGAGCAGACCTTTCAGGCCAGAGAAAAGGACTGGTATCTAAACCTGTTTGATGTCTTGGATGCCTTTGAAAATCTTGATGAAACCATAAAGGCAAAAGAGGACTGTTTTGACAAAACCGGCCGTATGCTGAGCAAAAACTTCCGATCCATCCACAGGAAACTCATCCGGCTGCTTAAGGCCAACCACATAGTCCAAATTGAATTTCATGACAATAAGGCACGAATGGATTACTGCAAGGTCGTTGACACAGGGGAGTCTGCCGGCCTGATGGATGAGACTATCCTTTCTGTTGTGAAGAACGGATACATTGATACGCAACAGAACACAGTGCTGAGAAAGGCAGAGGTGATAACTGTTCATAATAGTATGGATCATCCTTCGGGTATATGGTCTGAGGATAAAATTGATCAAATTCAAGGAGAAATTGATCAAATTCAAGGGAAAAATGACTCGGGATTGTCTTCATGCCACTGAAAACTTGAAGCACTTGAATCAAGATTTGCAGTAATCAGATATGGATTCTTTTGAGAATATTACGGATTTTATTGACTCTGAATTGAGGTTTCAGAATGAGGCCGGGCTGCTCAGATCTCTTTTTTCCGTGGAAGGGTCACAGAGAGGGGTGATAGAGACCCAAGGGAAGCCACCTGTTGATTTTTCCTCCAATGATTATTTGGGTCTGGCTGATCACCCCGCCCTTATTGAAGGGGCAAAAAAGGCCATGGAGAAATGGGGTACAGGGGCCCGGGCCTCCAGGCTCATGAGCGGAGACCTGGAGATCCACCACAGGCTTGAGTCTGCGATTGCCGCCCTAAAGGGAAAAGAAGCAGGCCTGCTTTTTGGGAGCGGTTATCTGGCAAATACAGGAATAATCCCGGCCCTTTGCGGAAGGCACGATGTGATCTATTCGGATCGCCTGAATCATGCGAGCATAGTGGATGGGGTCCTTTTGTCCAGGGCACGATTTTACAGGTTCAGGCACAATGATCTGAATCACCTTGAGGACCTGCTCAAAAACCACAGGTCGAGATATCGCAGGGCACTGATTGTGGTTGAAAGCGTTTACAGCATGGACGGAGATCAGGCTCCTGTATCAGAGCTTTTGGAACTAAGGGGGCGTTATGGGGCCATGCTGATGATAGATGAAGCCCATGCAATAGGGGTATTTGGTGCAATAGGGGAGGGGATCATAAGCCAAACAGAGACTGATGCAGTGGATGTAATCATGGGCACATTCGGCAAGGCCCTTGGTGGTTATGGCGCCTTTGTAGCGGTCTCGAACCGGATGAAGCAGTTTCTTCTGAATCGGGCCAGGACCTTCATTTTTTCTACTGCTCTTCCGCCGCCGGTTATAGGTGCAAACCTTGCGGCTGTGAAGCTTCTTGAGGAGGAGCCGGAGCGCAGAAGCCGGGTCTGCGAGCCGGCATCAGAACTAAGACGGGCTTTAAAGGAAGATCTGGGTCTCAATACCCCCAGCGAGTCACAGATCGTTCCAGTGATGGTCGGCGACAGCCAGAGTGCGCTCAGCCTGGCGGAAAGCCTTCGGGATGCGGGCTTTTTCGTAAAAGCGATTCGGTCCCCGAGCGTCCCGGAGGGCACTGCAAGGATTCGTCTATCCGTAACTGCAAATCATAGTTTAAAAGATGTGCGTCAACTTCTGGAAGCCCTGTCCAGTGGACTTTGAGCTCATCCACAGGGGCCATGAAAGATCTTTAGTCCTGATACCAGGCTGGGGTTTCTGTTCTGATATTTTTTCTTTGCTCAATCTGACTTATAACTATATCCTTCCCAAGGGGCCTGTGTATCGTGATATATCAATAGAACTCTATGATTTTTTGCTCAAAAAGGATATAGCTAAGGTGAGTATTCTTGGCTGGTCCCTTGGGGCATATGTTGCCCTTGATTTCCATGCCGGATATCCGGATATGATCGAGGCCGTGTATATTATCTCCTTGCGAAAGGCCTTTGGTTTCAAGGAACTTACAGCACAACTTAAGGCCCTGGAAGCGGACCGTATTGTGGCCCTGAGGCAATTTTACCGCCGGTGTTTTTTGGGACAGAGTGCTGATTACCAATGGTTTTCCAGTGCTTTAGAGGAATCCGGCATCAGACAGTGGGATATGCCTGGACTCAGGAAGGGATTGATATATTTAAAAGGGAAAACAGCGGATTTTTCCAAATGCGCAGGCACTCAATTGCGTATCTTCCATGGAGAAAAAGATGTGATTGCACCCCTGGATAAAGTCCCTGAGCCTCCTCCTGGAGTTGCCATCGATGTAATTTCAGGCACAGGACACTTGCCCTTCTTATCATCGGAATTTGAAAGGAGGTTCTGTGTGCCTTAAGGCGCGGTTGACCCAGTCCTTCTCAAGGGCTGCTCCAACCTATGATACCTATGCAGATGTCCAGTCTGAAACAGCCACCTGTCTTATAGCCCGGCTCAAAGACAGAGAATATCAGAAGATACTTGAGATTGGCTGCGGTACAGGGTTCTATACCTTGATGCTGGCACAGAAATTCCTAAATTCACATATACTGGCGGTTGACATCTCGCCGGTCATGGTTGCCGAAGCGAGGATAAAACTTGCCGGATATTCCGGGGTGCGTCTTGAAAAGGCCGACGGTGAGCACCTTCCTGCTTTTATTTCCGGTCCTTTTGATCTTATTACCGCAAGCGGTGCCCTTCATTGGTTCGAGGATTTAGAAAAGACAATTCAACAATACCGCCGCATCCTTTCTCCTTCCGGCTCTGTCCTTTTTGCGCTTTTTGGTCCAAACACACTCTTTGAGCTGAACAAGACGCTCAGAGTCTTTGACAACAGGATCTGCCTTCCTGTTAATTCTTTTCCAAAGGAGACCACATTGCAAGGTTTCCTTTCAAGGGCATTTAATGAATGGAATGTAAAAGAACTCAGTCTCTCCCGTACCTACCCGGATCTGTTGTCACTCCTCAGGAGCCTGAAAAATACAGGCGTGGCGCCCAGGATGGAAACAGGACCTTTTGTGCGTACCCGCGCAGGCATGTTGGAAATAGAGCGCGGTTATAAAAAACATTTTGGTTCGATAAGGGCTACCTATCAGATATTTATCTGTGAGGGGTCCAAATCACCAAATCACCAAATCACCAAATCACCAAATCCTCAATGATTCTCTTTGTAACAGGCACAGATACAGGCGTGGGCAAGACCTTTATCACTGCTCTTTTGGCAAAGGCCCTGGTCGATCAGGGAATAGATGTCAAAGTGCAAAAATGGGTCAGCACCGGCAACAGTAATCTCTCTGAAGACTGTGTCTTTATCTATGAACTGCTTGGCAACAAGTCAGTTAAAACCATCCATGGATTACAAGATACATCTGCTTTTGGTTCTTATACGGCCCCGTATTGTCTGCCGCTTCCTGCGTCTCCACATCTTGCAGCAGAACAGGCAGGCGTGACCATTAAGACCAAAGTCATCAGGGATGCCCTTTTTCGACTTGAATCATCGTGCGAAATCCTTATTGTGGAAGGAGTCGGCGGGGTCCTTGTGCCCTTGAGCAGGGATTTGCTTCTGGCAGATCTGGTGGCAGACTTGAAACTGCCGGTTCTTTTAGTGGCGCGAAGCGGCCTTGGCACTTTGAATCATACACTCCTGACATTGGAAGTCCTGCGACACCGGAATATTCAAATAGTTGGCGTGTTATTAAACAGCCAGGGAGGCGAAGATTCTTCCATTGTGACAGATAACCAGAGGACGATTGCTGAGATGGGACAGGTAGAAGTCTTTGGCGTCCTGCCCAGGGTAAAAAGTCCGCTTGATGCCCTTTCGTACATAGCACCCATGGCTGATCGTATCGTGAATGTGCTAAAAGGCATGGAACATAGTATAGGCCTGCCTTGAAGAGTAATTGTTCACGAAAAATCCGATCCACTTCATTCGCACCACTTAATAATTTTATCCGCAGATTGCGCAGATTCTCACAGATTGAACACGAGTCTTATCGCATAAGTGTTCCGCATAGAGAATCACGTCCTGTCCTCAAGTACTGTTTCTGAAACGGGCTTACCGCGAACGGAAACTCCTGAGAGACCCCAGGGCTTACCACCGCTCCATTTGAGCTTGCCATGTTTTGCAAGCTTCTAGGTACTGTTGGGTATGGCTCAAATGACCTTCCACAAAAAATACAAATCCGGTTCATGATGCTCCTCAGAAATAAGAAATCACTGGAGGTCCACAAACCGGACTATGTTGGAAAAATCAAAATTAAAAAATCAGAGATGGGTCAAAACCTGAACATAATTCCGGAGGGTCAATTCTCATGAGCAGATGCGGGTCAATTCCTGTGAGCGGTGAAGCAAAGGAGAAGAGGGAGCTTGCTGCCGAAGAGGGCATTAGCACAGAAAACAAGCAGAAAGTGACGGGCGTATTCACACGTTGGGGGAGGGAATCCATACGTGGTTGTTTTGAAAAATGAACATCGAACATCGAACATCGAACGTTCAACATCGAATAAAAAACAAACACCCAATACCGAACATTCAACAGCTATTTTTGTTTCTTTATCTTTTCCCATTCAACGTTCGATGTTGGACGTTCGATGTTCGATGTTCATTACTAAATTCTAAGTCCCCCAACCCATGAATG
>PQXE01000121.1 GCA_003194495.1 Deltaproteobacteria bacterium | reverse complement strand
AAGGTGAGAAAGTCACCGATAAGCAAATGAAAGACCTTTCCCTCAAAAAGGATGAGATGTTTCCAAAGTGGAACTATACTTTATCGCCTTCAAGAATGTAATTTTATTTTTGAGTCAACGCTTAGTGGGCCTTGGAGCCCAGTCACTGTGGCCGGAATCAGGTCTTGTTCCTGCCCACTATGCCCTTATAGGCATGGGAGCCATGGTTAGCGGAACCACCCTGGCTCCCATAACTGCAATACTCACCATCTTTGAACTTACATATAGTTACCAGGTGATATTGCCCCTGATGGTATCCTGCATTGCAAGCCTTACAGTGGTCCGTCTGCTCCATGGCTACTCAATATATGAGACAAAGCTCCTTCTTAAGGGAGTAAATATTGTAAAGGGGCACGAGGTCAATGTCTTGAGGGGTATGAGAGTATGTGAACATATGAGCACGGATTTGCAAATCCTACGCACAGATACCCCCTTCAGTGAAATTGCGCCTACCATGGAGCAAAGCCCTTTTCCCCACTTTCTTGTACTTGATTCACAGGATCGTCTGTCAGGAGTTTTGACATTGAGGGATTGCAGAAAGTACTTTGCCCATCCGGAGTTGTGCAGACCCGATACCACCGCGAGTTTACTTATGGTTAAGGAATTAGTCCTAGTGGACGAAAAGACTGATATGGAAACAGCCTTTCATATTTTTGCCAAGCATAACATTTCTTTCCTTCCGGTTGTGAGGTCTGGTGGCCCGAAGACCGTAGTCGGGCAACTGAAAAAGACGGACCTATTTGCCGCCTATGACCAGTACGTACTCAAAGAACGCCTGCTTCCTCCAATGGGATGGGTGTGTTCTCTGCCTCACACAGGTTCAAAGGTTCAGAGGTTCAGAGGTTAGGGTTCAGGATTTACTGTATTTGGCGATCTCAATGCGTAATGTGACCGGTCCGGTATGTTTCGAAAAATTGGAAAATATGTTATATTAGTTTTTAAAATGATTATATTCTATGGATTTTTTTGAAGCTATTAGAGGTTAATCAGTATGTTTAATGTTGGCGATTTAGCAGTGTATCCCGCACATGGTGTGGGTTTGATCGAGGGTATAGAGAAAAAATCAATATCCGGGATCGAACATATTTTTTATGTGATACGTATCCTTGACAATGACATGAAAATAATGGTCCCCAGGAAAAACGCCGAACACATCGGACTCAGGAGAGTTATTTCTGATAGTGAGGTCGAACAGGTCTATGCCATTTTAGAGAAAAAAGACATAAAGTTCATTCCCCAGACGTGGAACCGTCGTTACAGGGAGTACATGGACAAGATAAAAACAGGTTCGATTTTCGATCTGGCAACAGTCTTGAGGGATCTCTATATCCTGCAAATGGATAAGCCCCTTTCGTTTGGGGAGAAAAAGATGCTGGATACTGCCAAGAGTTTGCTAGTCAAGGAACTTTCCGTTGCCAAGGATAAAAAAGAAGAAGAGATTACCGAGGGAATCGAGTCTATCTTTAATAATGTGAGCGCAGAGGTTGATGTTGAGGCATAGACTGTTTTATGCTGCTCCGGGCGCATTCAAATGACATCGAACTACAAACTACAAACTACAAACTACGAACCAATAACTACGAACCAATAAATTGAACTGGGTGTCATGCAGTATGGCAGACATCGCCAAGCACGTATTTATAAATGTAAATGACGATGGTGCAGGAAAGAGACTGGATAAATTTCTTGCCTTAAAGGACATTGGACTCTCAAGGTCGCAAATTCAAAACCTCATTCACGACGGCCATATAAAAGTCAGAGGATATGCAGGAACGTCCTCAAGTCTTAGGGTTCATACCGGAGACAGCATTGATATCCATATCCCTGCCTTAAAACCGCTGTCTGTTGAACCTGTTCCGATCCCCCTGGCAATCGTTTACGAAGACAGCCACCTGCTTGTTCTGGAAAAACCAGCCGGTCTTGTTGTCCACCCAGGGGCAGGGGATGAGGATTACACCCTGGTTCATGGCCTTCTGCACCATTGCCAGGATCTTTCGAGTATAGGCGGGTATCTCAGACCGGGCATTGTACACAGGCTTGACAAGAACACATCAGGCCTGATGGTTGTAGCAAAGGATGATGAGGCACACAGGGGATTAACAGAGCAATTCAAGTCAGGAATGATTGACAAGACCTATCTGGCCCTGGTCCGGGGCAGGCTCCGTGACAGGAACGGTCGTTTGGATTCAGCCATTGGACGTCACCCTGTTAATCGTAAGAAGATGTCCACCAGATCCAGAAAGGGAAAATCTGCCATTACCGAGTGGCAGGTTGTTGAAGAGCTCAGGGGTTCAACCCTTTTATCTTTAAAGATACGTACAGGAAGAACACACCAGATCCGTGTCCATATGAGTTCTCTGGGGCATCCTGTCCTGGGAGACTCCTTGTATCGCGGGCCGACGGAATTCAGGGTTGGGCATACAGTCATTCCGATCCGAAGACAGATGCTTCACGCCGCCTGTTTGCAATTTATTCATCCCATCACAGGTAAAAAAATGAAATGGAAAAGGAAGTTGCCCGCAGACATGGCCTCTGTCCTTGAGAGCCTGAAAGGAAAAAACGAATTATGAAGCCAACCCTTTTTGGATTTTATTTTGCATGGATTCTACGACCGCAACCGGATCCTTAGCTTTCCTGATAGGACGACCGACAACCACATAATCAGCACCATTTATTATGGCATCTTGAGCTGTTATGATTCGTGTTTGATCATCTTCAGGGATTTCAATATTTTTGCTTGGCCTGATACCGGGAGTAATTATAAGAAAACGGTCACCTAAAGCGTTTCTTAGGCGAGGTGCCTCAAGACCGGAAGAAATAACGCCGTCACACCCCAGCTCTAAAGCACGCTTGGCCCGGCTGAAAACCAAATCCTCGACTGTACCGGAAAAACCCATTTCCTCCATATCTTCTTCGCCATAGCTGGTCAATACAGTAACAGACAGAATTTTAACCCCACTTTTTTTTCAACTGTTGCCCGAAGGATTGGATCATTGCCATGCACAGTGGCAAACGTAATATTTCTATTTCTCAACTGTCTAAGCTGAAGTTCCCCTTTCTAAAAAGCACAAATATCCTGTAAATACATATTGTTACAAATCAATTTGGTAACTTCTCAATAAGTCCGGGCAGTCAATGATTTCAATAGGTTATGTACAGAAAATTGGGCCCCAAATGTTACTCTGTAAAAATAGTGAATATGAGTAACTTATTGATATCACAGGATATCGT
>PQXE01000120.1 GCA_003194495.1 Deltaproteobacteria bacterium | reverse complement strand
AATTTGGCAATTTGGGTCATTTTAGGTAAAATAGCGCTCTATTTTCAATGTGTGTTCATGATTATTAAGTAACTGAAATTCATTTGCAATTTCATTTCTCCTGCACACCGAGTTTTGCAAGAGGCTCATAATGTTCAAAATCAACCGTCTAAGACGGTTATTCATCTACGTGCATGTTTCTGGAGCCGGAACGACCGGCCTTTCTTTGAAAATCATTTTCCTGTCCGGAGTCAAGGATGTTTGGCAGGACGGGATGTGGACCGTGTAATGCTACAGAGGAAGTTACCCTACTCCTTAACGAATCTTATGTTGCTATCAAGGTAGACCGTGAAGAGCGTCCAGATGCAGATTGCCGCCATGTAGCAAAATAACCGGGCACGAATCCTGAAGGCGAGCGAGGGGATCACAAGGTCCATTCAGCCCAGGTCAGATTCGGTGAGATCGGTTCATGCTTTAAACGTGGAGACCTTGAAGAAGGGGTAACCGTTCACGGGTAAAGGGCATTTCTTTTTACTTCCACACTTCAGCCCTTTATTTTCTGAGGCTTTTGACCTGGGGGGGGGATATCTTGCATCCTCCGCATTCGCCTCCGTTGCACTCCGGCGCTGCGGTTTCCCCCAGGGCAAAAGCCAAGAAAACTACGTGGCTTTGGTTAGGCTGTTCCAAGAAACACCCCCTATCCGTGAACGGTTACGATTGACTCGGGTCGGAGAAAGGGAAGGGGATGACGACAACATTGGTTCGGCCATGAATACGCAAACACAAAGGGGTAACCCTACGAGATCAGGCAGCTATTTTCTTTTCGTTCTCAATAATGATTTTGGGGTCCTGATTTTCAGGAGGAACTGGAAGCCCTTGTTCTTTCAGTAGACCAATATGCTCTTTCATACCCCACTTTGCTTTGTATAGACAATCTTCCACGGAGTGACCTATTCCTGAAAAGCCTTGCAAGTCAGGAGAGTAGAAGCCAAAATAATCAGGTTCATCAGTAGCTTCGATCACTAAGGAATATGGTATAGGGATATCCCCTTTACTCAACCAAATTGTCTACAATATATTGAATTTACTATATTTTTACTATTTTTTGTATTTGCCTATACTATCTGGATTTTCATTTCAGGAAAAAGAGTCAAGAGAAGACCCCTCCACTTTTCAAAAGTAATGCCTATTGCTCAGCCGAATAGGGGTTTAGAAACTGCCGTCTCCAAAGAAGTTTCTTATCCACTTCATTCAACTCAGCTTCTTCACAGACGGCTTCCCAATGCTGTTCGATTGCGGCAGTCAGGTTACCGAATGTTTCGCGGGCTTCTTCCTCAGAAAGAAGGAAGTTGTGCGTGGTCTCAAGGCACGTTTTGAGTTGGCTCAGATTCTTGTCGCCAGATATGAGCATGGCCTGTGAAGCCTCATTGCCTGTGCGGCCTTGCGGACAAATGTCATAAGCAGGCGTCAGGGTCAGCGCTTTGCCGTCCCAAAACGCCGCATGGTTTCGTGCATGATCGTCGGTATTGCCGCATAGAATATTGAAGACGAGCCGAGAGAACAGCTCTTTCAGCGTATGCTTCGGATCGGTAAAACGGTGTCGGATAATTTCGGATAACGTTTCATAGCTGGCGTACCGCGCCATCATGTCATCTAAGCAAAGCAGAGTTAGAGCGGAGACCATGGCCTTTCGTGCCCACTTGTCACCTTTTGGCACGCGGTCAAAGCGCTCGATCATTAGTACGTCTTTGTTTGCCGCTTTGGCCAGCTTTACTGGCGCAGCATTCAGCCCGGCCAATTCAGCCAACCGCATGGCGATGAATTCAGCTTTAACGACGCTGTACAGATCGGTGCTGGATGAAAACTTGGCCACGTATTTTTTGCCTTGGTCTTGAATTAAGGCTTTAGGACGAGCGCCGCCGATAGAGCTGCCATAGAACAACGCCTGATCCAGCTCCGGTGTGAGCGGCACGCCTTTTTCGACCCGTTCTGCGGATTCAATCAATTCTTCCATGCTGACGTTATTAGCGATACGCGGCACGTACTCTGTAGGGGAACGCTGAAAATCGAGCGCACCGATCCGGTCCGAGCCAGACTCCAGCAGGTAGGTCAGTTCATCCAGCTCGGCTGTATCTGTGCCTGTGCCCTTAAGCCCCAACCTTTTGTTGATAATCACACGCCGGCCCCACGCATCGGGCGCGGCATCCCTGATACAGCCGGGCATGATCAAGCCCTCGGGCAAGGGCAGCAACCCAGCCTTTAGCGGCAATTCGGGTTCGTAAATCGCAATCGCAGGTTTGCTATCACCGATACGATCCAGGTAGCTTTTACCGTAGTTGAACAGGATATTGCCGTTATCAGCTTCAAGCCGTCCGGCCACGACAGGCTCGGTTTCGTTCGGCAGCCATATCCAGACAAAAGCTTCTTTCTCTGCCTTAGAAGTCATCGCGCACCGCTTTGGATTTCTTGCGAATAGACTTTGGCAGGAGCGCCAGCTTTTCCTTGGTTTGACGTAGGTATTTCGTCAGCGTGCTTTCATCGGCATCAAACAGCTTGACGCCAACAATGGTTGCCACTTCGAACACGGCTCCGATTTCGCATTTGAGGTTGCCTTTTTCGATGCGTTGCAGCAGTCCCCTGGAAATACCAGCGCGGTCGGCCAATTCCTGAGTGGTGAGCTTGCGCTCATTACGCGCTTCGCGGATCAACGCGCCGAGCAAGTCAGCTGCATCGCGGCTATAGCGTGAGTAGGTGCGTATGATGGACCTTGGCATCGCTTTTCCTTTGGTTTGTATATAGACCATAAAATAGCTTGATGATCTTTCTGTGAACCACAGATAATTAATATTCATTAGCTTGTCAAGAAAAAATTTGTCCGTATATAGACCGCATAATACTCTTATGGGCTATATAGAGACCATTTCCTTGACGATTTTTATCATTTGAGAACAGAAGGTGAATGTGATTTGATGTGACAGTAAATCGCCATCGCCGAATTTTAAGCGATTTTTAAATACAGTTTACAAAAAGCTATCTGATAATTTCAAGGTCGAACGTTAAACTCACCGGCCGCGCCTCAGAGCTTGCCCATCAAGGCCGCAGCGTTTCTCGCGGTCCGGTGGAGTATTTGGGTACGCCCGGCATGGGCGTGAACTTATGAGGTTAAAGTCCTCTGTACGTGAACCTTGCTACCAGAGGCATCCTTCATATAGGCATAAAAGTAGTTTACACTTTTCGACGAAGGTTTTTAGGACAAACCTATAGAGTCAATCAAAGTGCCTTTTCTTTATGCGGATACTTTAAAGAAAAATTATTGGGTAG
>PQXE01000119.1 GCA_003194495.1 Deltaproteobacteria bacterium | reverse complement strand
TTGGAAAAAAACAAAGATATAGAGGTGCATTACCTAATTTCTAATTTCCAGTTTCGACATCGACATTCAATTCGATAATACACGCTTTTTTGGGAAAAGTGTAAACTGGTGAATGAAGGATGCCTATTCAAGGAACTCAATTAACCTCAACTTAGCGCCCTTCAGGCGGACCTAGAAAATTTTCGACACGGATTTCACGGATTACACAGTATAAACCTAACCCGGATAAACCGGAACCAAAAAGGTTTGAAGATAAAAAAATGATCACGGAAGCACGAAAATACGAAGACACGAAAGCCTGAATAAGGATGTGGGTTGTCTTGCGAAAATCTTTTCCGGTAAGAAATTTATTAATAGATTGAGTTGGATTATTTAAGTTTTTTGGTCGTTGACCGATTAAAAATAGTAGCTCAATGGATCATAACTGACTGCTCCCGCGAGCACTTTATCTCGTTGAGGCTTTATTCTTAAAACCATATCACAATTATTGGGGACTTTAGAGCCTGATATTCCTGATATTATAGTTTTTCAGCCTATACTGATTATTCGGATAGGAGTGATGGGAAATGTTATTATTCAAAAGATCCTTGTTTATTATCTCCTTGGTCTCTATTTTAGTTCTTCCATGCCTGAGCTTTGCTGATTGCAGTTGCCGGATGGGTTCAAACGGAATTTATTACATTGGAATCGAGCACATAGCCACGGACTGTCCTCCTGATCCACCTTCCGACGATCATTACTATCATTATATCGACTACGCGGTGCGCTGTCCGGGCAACACCGTGCTCAACTGGGCTTTCTGGGGTGATACAAGCAGGACGCCTCAATCTTTTGGCGACTATTATGTCAATCAAGGTTACCGGGTGCTTCGTAATACATCAGGCACCCATATTATCGGAGTAAGCCCTAATTTTAAAGGGATCATTGCCGGCGTTAACTTCGCAGGGTTGGCGCCAGGCGTCTATTATGGCGACTTAAATGAATATTGTTGTCATTTGCCGGGCAATGTCTACGCCTGTTCTGCGTCCCTGCCCGACGACAAAGATAAGGACGGCTGGCCTGTTTGCTTTGATTGTGACGACAACAATCCTGAGTACACCAATAACTGCCCGGAGATTGAGACACCAAAGAACCTTGGTAATCAGCGGTGTGTCACGCACAGTTTTGCCGGGAATCCCATCAATGTCGGCACTGGAAATAAGTATCAAAAAGAGAAGGACATCTCTTCTGTGCCGACCCCATTAGGTCTTGAGTTTACCCGTCATTACAACAGCCAGTTTGAGGTCTCACGTTCCACGGGTTATGGTTGGAGTCACACCTATGACCGGCATTTGAGCTTTGAGCAAGGAAAGATTATGGCTTGGAGGGAAGACGGACAGGCCGTTTATTTCTCCTCAGACACCCTTGAGGCCGAATCAGGAGCAAAGGAAAAACTGACTCTTAATCCTGACAATTCCTATACCCTTGTCGGACCGGATCAAATCCTTGAGACCTATGACAGCAGCGGGAACCTGATTAACATTTATGACCTCAATGGGAACACGGTAAGCCTGAATTATCAGGATGGAAAACTTACACAGGTGATCGGGCCTTTTGGACGCTCATTGGGTTTCACCTATGATGATTCAGAACACATCTCAGATGTGGCGGATCCTGCAGGAAACACCATCCGGTATGAATATGATGCAAACGATAATCTGATGCGGATTATCTATCCGGATACAAGTACCAGGGAATACATTTACGATGACCCCAGTGATATCCACAACCTTACCGGTATTATTGACGAAACCGGAATGCGTTTTACAACCTATGCTTATGATGATAAGGACCGGGCCATCCTTTCCACCCAGGCGGGAAACGCAGAACGTATCGACGTTTCATATGAAGCGGATGGCAATCCTGACAAGATTAAGGTAACTGACGGCAGGGGGAATATTACTACTTTTCTACGAACGATCATCCAGGGGATAGCTCTTTCTCAATCAGTCACCGGTTCCGGCTGCAGCGCATGTGGTAATAAAGATGCTGAGTATTCCTATGATGACGCCACCCTGAATCTCCTCAGTAAAACCGACGGAAATGGAGTCACCACCCAGTACTGCAATTACGATTCTTGGGGCAATGCACAGACAGTTACACAGGCATCCGGACTTCCTGAAGAGCGAACGATTACCAGGACCTATGATTCGGAATTGAACAAAATCACCGGTATTACGCAACCCGGCACAACGCCTGGTCAAAACAAAGTGACCACTTATACCTATGATCAGAATGGAAATCTTCTAAGTACCACTGAGGCGGGCTTTGCCAATGGAAGTCCTGTAATTCGCATAACTACTTACAGCTACAATGCCCATGGACAGATCACCCAAATCGATGGTCCCAAAACCGACGTGAATGACATTACCACATTCACTTATGACAACATGGGAAATCCAGCTTGTGTAACTAAACCATTATCAGGGAACACAGTCTACAGTGACTATGATGAACTAGGTCGTGTAGGGAAAATGACAGACCCTAACGGGCTTGTCACAACCTTTTCCTATGATACCCGTGGACGGATAACCCAAATAGATCGAGGAGGAGCAATAACACAATATCAGTACTACCCCACAGGGAAGCTCCGGACGTCTACAGGTCCTGCAGGTGAGGTGCTCAGCTACAGCTATGATAATGCTCAAAGACTGATTGAGATCAGCGACAACCTAGGAAACAGGATGGTCTACACCTTAAATACTGAAGGTGAACAGGAGCTGGAGCGGATCTTTGATCCTGAAGATATTCAGGTCAAGACACTGGGCAGGGCCTTTGATGCCTACAACAGGCTGGAAAGCCTCATTCAACCTTACGGGACCACTACATATAGCTATGACAATAACAGCAATCTTACAGAGGTAACCGACGCTAAAGGTAATACGACCACCTATATCTATGATTCCCTCAACCGGCTTAAAGAGGTTGTGGAGCCCTCACCGGATGGAAACAGCACTTCTCCGGTCACAAGCTATGAATATGACATTCAGGATCACGTCATAAAGATAAAGGACGCCAATAACCACATTACCCTCTATGAGTATGATGATTTCGGGAACCTTCTCAAGACCATAAGCCATGACACAGGCACCACTACATCTATTTTTGATAAAGCAGGGAATATTATTTCAAAAACCGATGCCAAAAATAATAGGGTGCGGCTCTTTTAGAACAACGATAGGTATCAATAAATTCAATCACTTGTGGATGATCAGACAATCAAAACGGGGCTCTCCGGACGACTTATGAGTTCGAGTCGTCCATAGGTACCAAGGTGATC
>PQXE01000118.1 GCA_003194495.1 Deltaproteobacteria bacterium | reverse complement strand
GATCATCGTTTCGGTCACTCAAGTCTTTTTTACTCCCATGAGTTTCAAAAAAGGCAAAAAATTCAGACACCTCGATACTATAATAATTTTTCTATGACACCCACTGGCCGAAACGATGATCATGGCCGACGTATGATTTCGTGTACCTGGATGAGGAAGGCTTCAAGAAATACGAACCGAAGTCGTTTGCGGATTTGCTGGCCGGGTTTCGAGAATATAAAGAGAAAATATAACATAAAAAAATTGCTATTATGCTAAAAATTGCTGAAAAAACTTTGCGCTTTTGCGTGAGATAAATAAAGGAGTAACTGAGAGAGAAAGAAAGGTCCGGCAGGAACAAGCCTGGGTACCTGATGTGTTTTTGTCCTCTGATCGCAAATTGTTGCCGTTGGATCAGGTGAGACCTGCAACCGGAGGCAGCAAGGCGCCTTGAAGCGCTGTCGCAAATTGAGGAAGCAGGCTTTGTGACATCCCCTGGAGTTGTGGTTCCATTTGGTGTCATGGAAGAGTCACTAAATAAAGCATCGGTCCGTATTTATCTGGTTCAATCGCGTCCGCAGCAAGGCACATTTTTTGACAGGATTAACAGGATGATCAGGATAAATGAAAATCTAAAATGTCAGGCATAAAAAACAATAGTCCTTTCCATTGCCCGCGGTTGCTGGCACTTTTTCAGAAAAGGATTGATGGTGATGACGCCCTTCTGCATCTGGCCGATCTGCGTTTTAAAGAGGCCGGTCTTGGAACCGAATTTTATGCAGTAACACCAGTGGAGCTTGACCGGCTGTTGAAATTCAGGCCCAAACCTGAAATCCCTGCAGTGGCTCATTTGCGCAGAGACATCAATTTGTTTGAGGAACAAGGCCGCAACCTGGTCATGGATTTTGCCCTAAAATTCAAAGACCGGATCTTTGGGATGGTCATCCATGATCAGGTCGAAATTACAACCCGCTTTGACGATTATGTGGCCGTATTGCAGGAGATAGAATCAAGATTGAAAAAAGTCCCTGGGAGCCCTTATCTTTTTGTAGAATATGCCGCAGGCCTGGAACCGGATTTCTTTATTGAGATCTTGAAGGCGATACAAGATCTTGAACATGTGAGCGCCTGTATTGATATAGGCCATATCGGCATATGGCAAGTAAGATCTGCCTATTCACGCAACCATCCGGGAAAGGATGTGTGCGCCATCACGCCGAATGATCCTGAACTGCCGGAGGTGATCACAGATGTCCAAAAAGCGGTTGATTCCGGATTAGACGCAGTGCTTCATGTAATTCAGGCCCTTGGCCGCTTAGAAAAACCCTTGCATTTTCATTTGCATGACGGGCATCCGCTTTCCACCATCAGTCCCTTTGGGGTCTCTGACCACCTGAGTTTCCTGGTTGAAATTCCCATACCTTTTGAATACAAAGACAGAAGATCTCTTGATCCGATGTTTGGACCTTCAGGTCTTTCAAGGATAGTCACTGAATCATTGAAACTTTTGGGCCCGAATCGCGTTTCTTTTACGCTTGAGATTCATCCAACAGAAGGAAGGCTTTCTCTTGCTAATGCTGATTACCTGTTTAATCACTGGAGAGACAAAACAAATGCGGAAAGGATGAACTATTGGCTGTCGATTCTTGCTCAAAATCATAAATTGCTCATTGAGGTATGCAAAAAGGCTGACCAGCAAGTTCAACGGAAAAAATAACCCTGAACCTTTGAACCCTGAACGATTACTAAAAGGATAGCGCCATGAAAAAATCTGAAAAGATGATCATCTATAACCTGTTTCCCTTGTTGGCCGGAAAGTTCACAGACTGGGAAAGGCATTTATTGAGGGCATCTGAAATGGGCTTCAACTGGGTCTTTGTTAATCCCATTCAGCGTCCGGGTGAGTCAGGCAGCCTTTACTCAATAGCGGATTATTATGATTTCAACCCTGTCTTGGTTGATCAAAAGAGTAAAAAGGCACCCCGGGAACAGGCAAAAGAGGCTATCAAGACCGCAAAAAATCTAGGTCTCAATACGATGATTGATCTGGTAATCAATCATTGTTCTGTAGATTCTGATCTGATTAAATTACATCCCGAATGGTTTCTGTGGGAGTCTGAGGGTCATGTGGCCCATCCTTTCTGTGACGAAGACGGAAAAAAGGTGGTCTGGAAGGACCTGGCAAAGTTCGATCACAGAGATACAACGGACCAAGAGGGGCTTTTTCAATATTTTCTCAATATAGTGAATTTCTTGATTGAATTAGGTTTTAAGGGATTTCGCTGTGACGCCGCCTACCAAGTTCCCAAAAGCCTATGGGAAAGACTCATTAAAAAGACAAAAAAGGAGCATTCTGATGTGATCTTTTTTGCAGAGACACTCGGATGTCCATCAGACCAGACCAGAAGGACCGCCGGTGCCGGTTTTGATTATATATTCAACAGCTCCAAATGGTGGGATTTCAACAGCCCGTGGTTGATGGCACAATATGCCCTTACGCGAGAAGTCGTCCCTTCTATAAGCTTTCCTGAAAGCCATGATACAGTGAGGCTATGCGAGGAACTTCATGGCAACATACAAGGGCTTAAACAACGCTATCTGTTTTCAGCGCTGTTTTCAGCAGGTGTCATGATGCCCATGGGATTTGAATTCGGTTTTTGCAAAAGGCCTCATGTGGTAAAAACCAGACCGGAAGATTGGGAAGAAACCGACATTGATCTGACTTCTTTCATTACTGAGGTCAATAAGTTGAAGTCGAATCAAGCAATTTTCCAGGAAGAGGCCCCTACGGAGATATTGTATGCCGGCAATCCAAATATCCTGCTCATGTGGAAGGCATCCATCAATAATCAAAAAGAGGCATTGCTGATTCTCAACAAGGACATTTATAATAAACAGCATTTTTATGCGGAAAGCCTGCAGGGATTTGTCCAGGCAGGGGCCCCGCTCAGAGATCTTTCTCCAGAATACCCAATGGAGTATATCCCTGTGCCGTTTTCATACGATCTCAGGCCGGGACAAGGGATCATACTGCTCACTTCAAGAGATTGTAAGCGTTCACAGGGCACCGCATCTGCTTTGTTGTCGGACACTTGAAGTACAGGGAGTACGTCTGCGTACCCGTACGCCTCGCATCTGCAGCACGCTTACAGTTCGGTGGGTTGTGGTAAAACGGGCGTTGTAATCCCGTGAACGGTCACTAAATTGGATGTCCCCACATTCAAGGATACTTATGAATACTGATGCTCTTCCGCTATTACTTTGATTTAGAAATATTTTTATTTTCAGATAGTTACAAACCGGTCCCTCAAGCGCCTATTTGCGTAATCACGTAGCTTAGCTTGAGGGATATGGTCGCAAAATTCAAC
>PQXE01000117.1 GCA_003194495.1 Deltaproteobacteria bacterium | reverse complement strand
GCCTCCAGGGCAACCTTGGCCTTAAATGACGGTGTGTGCTTTCTCCTTAAATTCTCCACTTGGTCCTCCTTCATTTTCCTCCCAAGTGTAACTTAACACACTGTCCAAATTTTGGGGTCCATTATATTTTGTGTTTTCGTACTTTTGTGTTTTCGTGATTGATTTTGAGTAGTTTCTTAACCGCACAGTTTGTATATAATGCAAAAAGTGATATGCTCAAAATGTCCTGTCTGCAAGGTGAGTGATTTTTATATGGATTTCCAGAGATACCGGCTGGGATGAAAAAGGGAAATACGGGTTAGGAAAGGAGGCATAATGCATCTGCAAACAACTACCATTTCAGATGCCTGGTACCAGATCCTGTACAATTTAGAATCTGAGGTCTACCGTCAGGATATCGAAAGGGGGTCCTTTGAGAAAGAAAATTACCGGCTTCAGATTCCCTGGCTGTCTTTGGAGATCCTGCATCCTCTTCAGGATATGATTCCCATTATTCCTCCGGGATGCTCCGCACCTCCCCCGAACACCATAGAATATGTGAAAGAATATTTTATTGACTACCTGCTGGGAGGAAAACTGCCTGGAAAGAATGAGGTATATACCTATGCATCACGGATAAATATTCAACTATCCAAGGCTATACAGATTCTCAAAGATACTCCCAATACAAATCAGTCTTCCATCATTGTCGGACGGCCGGAGGACCTAGACCTCCAAGACCCAGCCTGTCTTAGGGCAATAGACCTGAAAGTCCACGATGGCCGGCTCGACATTGCAACCTTTTGGCGCAGTTGGGATATTTGGGCTGGTTTGCCAACCAATTTAGGAGGCTTGGCATTGTTAATGGAATATATCTCCGAGGAAATAGGTTTTGGGATGGGAGTTCTCAGGGCTGCAAGCCAGGGAGCCCATATCTATGAATATCAACTCCCTTTTGTGAAAGCTCGATTGGGACAGGAGGAGACTCCTTAATCCTTGATACCTATCCGAGATACCCTCCGGTCGGAAATCTATCCAATCACCAACTATGTCCTGATTGCGCTCAACATCCTGGCCTTTTTTATGGAGCAATCACTGGGACGGAATCTTAATGAATTTATTTTTACCTATGGGCTTGTGCCTGCTCGTTATTCCATTTCCCATATTTCAGCTCATTTCACAACCGGCCAGCAAGTAATCGCTTTTCTTACCTTCATGTTTTTACACGGTGGTTTTTTCCACCTTTTGGGTAACATGTGGTTCCTGTATATCTTTGGTGATAACGTAGAAGATCGTCTTGGACACTTTCGCTATCTCGCCTTCTATTTGCTATGTGGATTGGCTTCAGGGATTTCGCATCTGTTTCTCAATTGGACGTCTCAAATACCAACCATAGGAGCAAGCGGCGCCATTGCCGGCGTGATGGGGGCCTACTTCATACTCTATCCCAGGGCTAAGGTCCTGACCCTGGTACCCATCTTTTTCTTTCTCCACTTTATGGAAATTCCGGCATTTGTGTTTCTCGGGTTCTGGATTTTTTTTCAGTTCTTGAGCGCAGCCTCTTCAGCCCAGGCTGGCGGTATTGCATGGTGGGCACATATCGGCGGGTTTATTTTCGGCATGATTTTTTTAAAACTTTTTCAGTTGCTGCCGGGAATGCACACAGGTCGGAAGTCCGGGAACCTGACCAGGAAGCGTCTATCACGACGTCTGTAAGCAAAATGGAGCGGTTAGCCTTTAGCGGTTAGCTATTAATTTAATGATTACAGGATGTTCTGCTATTACAAACCTTCACCCTGTTAAATGCAGCTTCGCTGCCCCCTTTGGGGATTCAACAAGGTGAACCTGTTAGGTGTTATTTCTAATTAACGTAATACCTTGATTTTTCAAAGTTAATTGCTAACAGCTAATGGCTCAATTCAAAGGAAAAAACACTAACCCTAAGGAACTTTTGGGAAAGTGATTTTGTCAAGCCTTTCAAGCTTTCTGAATAATTAGTCGATGAATTAAATCATCTACCTGGACCGGAATCTCATCAAACTCGTGAAAAATTCTTAGCGTGTATTTTCGCAGCAATTTTGGCAGTACCCTAAATCTGGCTTTAATAGACCTATTTAGTGCCTGAACGGAAACTCCAAATTTTGTTTTCTCAGTTTAGGCCATGGACAATTAACATTTTAATGTTACTTCCTTTTTTAATTCAAAATTCAACATTTAGAATTCAAAATTGTGTCTGAACGGCCTTTTCGTTCAGGCACTATTTATTTTGTAGTACCCTTAATCGAAAGGATAGCGTATGTTTATTCACAAGTATTCGTACACTTGGGGGTGAGAAGGAGCAGAGGTTTGGAAGAATTCTACTTTTCCAGATTTATTTTTTCTGTCAGATGTAAAACCGCGATCTTGCTGCCACCTTACTTTGGCTCTACCCTCCGCGGTGGTTTTGGCCACGCCTTCCGACGTATCGTCTGCGCCCTTAAAGGCAAGGAATGCACGGATTGTCTCCTGAAACACCAATGTATCTATGCTTATGTCTTTGAGACTCCGATTCCGGAAGAGGCTCAAATGATGCGAAAGTACACCGCAGCCCCCCACCCCTTTATCCTTGAACCTTCTGTGAAGAATCAGACAACATACAAGAAGGGAGAAGATATCTCCTTCGGCCTGACCTTGATCGGCCGTGCCACAGACTATCTGCCATACTTTATCTATGCGCTTGATGAACTTGGGCGGATCGGCATCGGAAAAGGCAGAGGAAAGTATGAACTGAGACGGGTGCTTGAAGAAAATCCCCTCAAGGATGAGGCCCCTATCAGTCAGGAACAGGGAAACAGGAGGGTAATTTATCGCGGCGAAGACAAAATGCTCGCCCAACTCAATCGCCCTATACGATGGTCTGACATACTGACGTTATCATCACCTTTGGCTGAAATGCGTTTTTCTTTTATCACACCTACGCGGATCAAATATAAAAACAGCCTGACAAAAGACCTTGAGTTTCATGTCCTTTTCAGGAACCTCTTGCGGCGCATATCGCTCCTTTCCTATTTCCATTGCGATCACAGGCTTGACGACCAGGGGTTCAAAGACCTTATTGAACAGGCGCATAAAGTTCAAACCGTCAAACGTGCTTTATGCTGGCATGATTGGGAACGTTACTCCAATCGTCAGGAAACCCGCATGAAGATGGGAGGGTTTATGGGAGAGATTACCTATGAGGGTAATTTTGCGCCGTTTCTGCCGTATATCAGGCTTGGAGAATCGCCGCGGATCAGTCGCGAGCACGTAGGCAAGCTTGCTTGCCTGCGCGCGCAGTCGACTGCATTCGCTGGTTGTGAGGCGCGGAGCGCCTCGCAGCCGGCGGATGGCAATCCGCGGCGATT
>PQXE01000015.1:37928-62582 GCA_003194495.1 Deltaproteobacteria bacterium | reverse complement strand
AAGCCTTTTGGGATATTGGATGTACTGACAGGACTACTGACCATTATTTTTGGTAACTCATCAGAAACAAGTGATTTTATTGTAGATGCTTTATTAATATGGTGGCACGCGAATAAGCATCTTTATCCACACATTAAGGAGTTAGTTATTAATTTAGACAATGGACCACAAAATAGTAGTCACAGAACTCAGTTTATCAAAAGAATGACGGAATTTGCAGATGAAACAGGCCTGCGGATTCATATGGTTTATTATCCTCCGTATCATAGTAAATACAATCCGATAGAGCGTTGTTGGGGAGCCTTGGAAAAACACTGGAATGGAACAATTTTAGATAGTGTTGAAAAAACAATAAAATGGGCCGGAACAATGACTTGGAAAGGAATTAAACCAGCAATAAAATTAATAGATAAAGTTTATCAAAAGGGAGTCAGTTTATCAAAAGAAGAAATGAAAAAATATGCAGGCCGATTAAAAAGATCAAGACTATTGGCTAAATGGGATGTCATTATTGATCCAATATTGGGGTAAATTGTTTTTTTCCAAATCCCTTGAATGGGAAAAGATGAAGAAACAGAATGGGTTAGCTTTGCTTTTTTGCCCGAAGGGCATTATATTCATGCAACTATGATGAAAAAATGGCAACGGGAGGAGCCATGATGCCGTCATCAATAGATTGGAATAGCCTATATCCAGAGTTAGCCAAGCTGGCAAACGGCAAAAGATCATACGACGAATACGTGGAATGTGTGCTTGAGAATCTGTGCAAAATTGCGGGATGTGAACGGATCACATATCTGACATGCATCTATCAGGCGCGCCATAGCGCCCACCTAGTGACGGGATTGACATACCCAATAAACAAAACTATAGTTCCATATCTTTCGACGAAAGAGGGCTTTACTGTTTTGTCACAGAACGTCGTCTTGGATGATCAAGTTGAGAGATTACTTACTCAGTTCGTCGACACGGAGGATTGTCGACGGCTGGTTGCTCTTCATCAAGTTCGATTCCCGCAAAACGACGCGCAACACTACTTGTGTTTACGTTTGACTGCAAGGACACAGAAATTCAAGAACTGAGGGAACCAGAGAGAAATGCCGCTCTGGGATTTCTCTCAGTCTTTTCCCATATTGCCACGAGCCTCTATCTGGCGGAAGTTGAGAAAGTCGACTCCGAGAGGCATAAAATAGTCCAGGAAATGCTGTCTGTCAAAGGATTTCTGGACGAGGTCGTTAATAGCTTGGGATGTATTTGGTGCAAATTATTTTCAGCCGATGCGGCCAGGTTTTGGATATACAACGAAAACTTCGATGAGCTGGATCTGCTCAACATCTATTGTAACCATTGCCCGGAAATCCGAACAGCCGTAGAGAATCAGTTGCCCATGGATTCCTACTCGGGTCTATCATTATCAAATGGCCTCGTGCTTAAGTCATGGAAAACCGAGGCATACTCCATTTCAAAAGAAGCCAGAGATCGGCCAAATAGCGAAAAGCTTTGCAAACTTTGGCCCCATTTTGTATGCCTTCCCCTGTACATATCTAAGCGTGCAGATGATGAGGGGAAAGACAATAGAAAATTTTTCGGTGTTCTGGATTTGCACTGGCGCAAACAGCCAACGATTACACATCCAGATGAACGTCTGTTTTTTCTTGGCCACCTTACCTCCATGGTCATATCCGGATCACAGGTTCAAGAGCGCAGACGTGTCGTTGAAAAATTAAACAAGATCGCATTGGCCTTTGTGAGTCCTACGAAACTTATGCCGCTCGGTGAACGAAGAGAAGAATATCTCTGAAAGACATTATCCTTGAGGCGTTGCACGCAAATGGCCTTTCCATCTTTGAAGCGGACGAATCCTACGAGTTGATTCGCTGCTCAGCAACAACGGGACTTCAGGGCGATCCGCCTCTGCCTCATGTTGTCTACCGGGCTGGGGACGGTGTTACGGGTACCGTATTCAAAACGAACAAACCGGTCTTGTACGCCAATGTGAGAAAAACTAAAACGTTCCAGGGCCTGTCTGAAGAAAAAAGATCAATAGACCCAACTAAGGATCGTGATCCCTTTGTAGCTGTGCCGATCCCAGGTCCGAAAAAAAATCAGGCATCTGGTGTAATCAGAGCCTTGGAAAGAACCTGTCATGTCAATCCAAGATTGCTTCAGAATTTTTCGTCCTTTGATCTTGACATTCTTCGGCTAATCGCCACACAGGTGAGCCCCATATTCCAAATGATAAAGTTGCAATCTTACAGAGAGCGATTTGTAGAGAGGACTGCGCATCAGTTGATCCAGCCTCTGCAGGGAGTTGTTGCATACAGCTCCAACATAGTGGATGGTGTATACGGATCGGCCGAGCTTGAGAAAATTGACGAAAAACTCCGGTACATCCGTGCGATGGCTCGGTCTGCAGCCAGCATGATGCGGTCTTGTATGTGGGCCTCTGGGATAACTGATTTCTCATTCCTAAGAAACATCGGGCGATCTCAAAAGCCGCTGAACAGATGGATCATTGAAAGGATTATTGATTTGCAACCCATAAGAATGCACGAGGACATCAAAATTCGTTATCTTGACGATGAAAACATCGAGGACAGCGTGCAATTCGCTGTGGATGATCTCTATTTCGAACAAGCGCTACAAAACGTCCTTCACAATGCTGTGAAAGATTCCTATCCCAACACTACTGTGAAAGTTCACGCGTTTAAACAAGCGCGTTCGCTTGAGGTAATCATTCAATCCACGGGAATTCCAATACTGCCGCAGGAAAGGCAACGAATATTCAAAGATCGCCAAAGGGGTACTACTGCTGAAAAGTACGACAAGATTGGCACAGGACAAGACCTGTACATTGCAAAGCGGATTATGAAGGGATTTCGAGGAGATGTTGTATTGGCGGAAAAGCCGTGGGCAGATAATTCTGTCACTCCGCCGAAGGGGTTTCCAAAGGCGCAGGTGAATGAATTCATACTCACATTACCGGAGGCTTTCTATGAAAGAGACCATATTGTTCCTCGACGATGACAAATACGAGATGATGGGACTTTTGGATAAGCTGGAATACGACGGCTACAAAGTCACCTATTGCTATGATCCTGAAAACGCCAGAGATCTTCTGGAGCAAGGCATGAAGCCAGATCTTATCATATCGGATCTCATTATGAGGACCAATCCCGAACAGACGAGCTATGAGGCCTACCATACTGGCGTCGATTTCTGTAAATTCGTGAGAGAGGAATTGCATCTCTGCTGCCCAATCATTGTGTTGACCATCGTAACCGACGAAGAAGTCAAAAAATCTGTCCGACAATACGACGTTGTCGTGCTAAACAAGCCAATTATTCCACTCTGGCTTTTGGCAAGGGTAAAGGAAGAACTCAAAAGAAAAAAGAGCGATCAGTGAAGAGCCGAGGCAGTATCATAGGGTGCGGGCTGATTGCGGGTTTTGTGCTTTGCGCTCTTCAGGGCGGATTTGATGGGCCTGTCGGCGCAGAGACGAAAAAAGGAGACAGGGCAACAACAGTTCCTATCGAGTGCAAGGGTGTGGATGCCGTCAAAATGTCGGCAAATTTCAATATAAAGAGCATTGAGTATCAGCGTCAAATGCACGAGCACTGGATGAATGCTCAAAAACAGCTCATCGAGATTGCATCCAAGTCGGCGGAGCGGTCGGCGGGATCTTATGCTGGTTTGGCAAACGCTTGAGCATGAAAATTGAAACGACCGAAACCAAACTGAACGTACAGAGTACCAATCACGATTCAGCCATCGGGAAGATAGAAAAGGCTGTGATGAACTCGAAATTCAACCCCGAGAAGATTGCCGACCTGGAAGAGAGGCTGGAAGACGTTCTAGAGCGCGTCCAAATAGCGCAAATCAATATAGACAGCCGCTATGGGAATGAGAAGCCCCAATTGAGGGCCATAGAGAAGGGAGCTCAGCTTGTCAGCCCCAAGGTCATACCGATTCTGAAGGCTTGTCTCGCAGATAAAGCAATACCGTTACAGGTCCGCGAGGAAGCACTTTATGGACTCCAGCGGCAAAAAGTGACCGTTGCTAAAGACCATGAAACCATCGAGGCAATTGTTCAGGCATGTAATGACATGAATGAGAAACTGCGAAACATTGCATTGGATGTGCTGCAACAAATCGATCCATTGCATCCCGTGGTGCGGAAACGCATGGAGGAGCCTGAGGAGGTCTGCAAGGGGAAATATGCTTAAGTGAAGATCCTCCCGCGTAGCGGGAGGCATCAGGAGGCCTCCTAAAACGATAATCAAACCCAAATATGCTAACCGCAAGGTGCTAAATTTCGGCAACGAGGATCTTTTGCGTCATAACTACTCCCAGGGCGTAACGAGTTTGCCCCTTGGCTATAAGTACAGCACCTCCCGGCCGGCGATATACAACCCTAATTTCATCACCTACCTTAAGCCCCATACTCACGACCTTATTATTAAATCCCCTTCCTCCTCTCATGGAAATAATCCTGATCCTTTTCCCTACTTCGGCCAATGCCAGTGATAAAACGTTCTGCAAGGATAAGTCTTCTGAGGATCTTTCAGGCCCTGATTTTTTCAACTCGTTACTCTCCATTCGTAAACCTGAACGATGAACCCTTGAACCCGTGAACGGTTACCCTCATGCAAGGCGGATGGAGACTCACCGTTCCGGCTCGATGACGCTGACGGAAATCAGGCCGTAGATGCCGGTGAACATTATGATTGCAAGATCGGGCCAATACTTCCTTATGGGGAATTTCCTTGCGTACATGACAGCGATGCCGGCGAACAGCGACAAGGCAATACCGATCAGGGCGGGCCGTCCGTTCCAGATTACATCAAATCGCAAGTAACCGCTTGTCTTGTCAGTGGTTTTAATCCAAAACGGGAATAAAGCCTTGAAAACCGTGTCGGCCATAGTCGTCCTGCCTGAGAACATAACCCTCTGATACCGGGATATGGGCCTGTATCGGCTGTCCATGGCAACGGCATGGATGGTGTGGTCATCAGAATAGACAGCCGTCCGGTAAAGCGGATTGATAAGCAACTTCAAGTCCATGGTATCCGGATTGTAGTCCTCTATTGGCAACTTAATAAGCCTGTAGTCATCATATGTAATAAGATGGATGTCGCCTTTGTCAGTAAGGAGCATCCCGTAGATCTCTTTTTTCTTGTTCTCCATCACCTTGATGTTTCTTATCCCAAGATCAGAGGGTATCGGGGTTTTCACTACAACCGGTTTTCCCCTGACCCGCTTGACGTGATATGTATATCCCTTTGCATCAACCACGAAGAAGCCCTCATCAAATGGTTTGAGGATCGATACCCTGCCTGCCGTAAGGCGTGCCGGAAAGACAAACCCTGCCTGCTTCACGGCGTTGGTGAACTTATCAGTAAGGTCCTGGTCAACGGTGTTTGTGTCCACATTGATGAATTCCATCCTGTCGGTCAGGCGGAAGACATCCTCCGGGAACCGCAGCCTTGTCACACCCGGTTTTGACTCGAGAAGCGGAAATATCTGAATCCGCGGGCTGCGGTCAGCGATCATGCGGGGTTTAAGCTCAAAAACCTGCCTGTTTTCCTTGATAGTCTGCTTATCAAAGGTCCGGCCGTCGATAGTCATGGGCAGCTTGCCCCAGAGTTCCATGTTCTTGTAGTAGACAAAGGGGATCAGGGTCTCAAAGGTCATCCGGTCGTAATTATTGCCGCTTTCGTCCTGTGTTACGAACTTATGACCTTCACCCACCATCTCGCGGAACACAAACTTCTTTATAACCGGGCTGAAAAAGAGCTGTGTCTTTCCCACCTTTTTCTCGGATACTTTGTGATAGAGAAAGGGCAGATACACGCTCATCACCGTGATTGCCAATACAATCAGCGCATATCGAGCGAGTCTTGGTACCATCATGAGGTCCTGTTGCGGTAACGGTAGACAGGCAGGATAACAGAGGGAATGAACAACAGGGAAATGAGCGCGGGTTTCCATAGCGCCCGGTTGTAAGTCTCATAGTCATTGCCTTGATAGAAGAGCCACAAAAACCCGCCTGCTATTGCAAGATAGACGAACTTCCTTGACAACCGTGGCTCCATGGCGGTCAGGGCCGTGCCGAGATATGCAACCAGCCCGGAAAAAAGCCACGGGAGCGCTGTCAACAGGGCACTCTTCGCCCCTTCATGGGGGAAGAACCTGGCGATGATGGCATAGAGCATGAAAACATCGAGCATGCCGATTACAGCCACTCCAAGAAGACCTGCGAGCACGCAGCAGAGTACCATGGAATTGGGCCGTACCGGCAGGTGAAGAGAGAGCCTGAAACGGTGGCCGATCATCTCCGGCGTAAATTGGGCAGCGCCGATGATCACACCAGTGATAACCAAAAGGTATTTCATGTACGCATAGTGGAGCGTGCCGATCTTAAAGGCCTGATACCAGATCATTTCAGCGTGTTCGATCGTGAAGAGATGCCTGAGGTCCACAAAGAGATAGACAAAGACACCAATATTCAACATAAGGGCAACGCCCCAGAAGAGGCGGACTTTTAGCCACTCTTTGTACAATATGGATGAAAGCATGGTAGTTTAGTATTTCCCGGTAAGCCCGATGAATGCGTCCTCAAGCGTCATTGGGACTTGCTCAAGGCCGGCGGTCTCAATGCCCATTTCCGCAAGATGGGCGCCTACCTCAGCCATAGGCCGGAAGGAGAACACAGATGCGTTATCACCTGTGATGTCGAGGTTCCTGATTACGTCATCCCTATGCAGGGTGTTTGCTGAACCGTTGCGTTTGAAACGGAATTGCCTGAAACCGGTCATGAATTCATCCAGTGAGGTCTGGAGGACTTCTCCACCCCGGTCAAGGAACATGACCTCGTTCACCAGGTTTTCCAGGTCCTGGACTATGTGGGATGTGACAAATACGGTTTTCGTACCGTCTTTCACATACTCGCTCAGGTATTCGAGGAAAAGGCGGCGGTACCCCGCGTCCAGACCCATGGAATAGTCATCCAGGATCATAAGATCAGGCTCCTGTGCAAATATCAGCCCCAGGACAACCTGTGAGCGCTGTCCACAGGACATATTCTTGATTTTGTGGTCATAAGGGAGGTCAAGCCTGTCAACCAGTCCATAATACAGATCCCGGTTCCAGGAAGGATAGTAGGCGGAGTAGAACTTTTCGATCTGGGCGATTGACATGAACTCATAGGCCAGATGTCCTTCAAAAAGGAGGCCGATTTTGCTCCTGGCAACTGATGACAGGTTGTGGGAGTCCTCGCCCAGGACCCGGCACCTGCCGGAAACAGGGCGCAGAAATCCCATGAGTATCTTGATAAGGGTGGTCTTGCCCACCCCGTTTTTGCCCAAAAGGCCAAAGATGCTCCCCCTCGGGACAGAGAAACTCAGATTTTCATGAATAACCCGTTTCCCATAATAATGAGTCAGATTTTTTACTTCAATGATGTTTTCCAAAGATTTTTTACCTAAGAAAGTTCAAACTTACTGATGCCGTTTTTTTTGTTTGATCCTATCAGAAGTATGTGTTATTTTATATAAAATAAGGTGTAGCCATATATGACTACTATTGTCAAGCTTTATCCCATCCTAAAAGACCTTGGGCTCGATGACGTGAAGGCAAATGAGTTTGTCGAAATAATTGACCAATCACGTAAAGAAGACTTGGCTACAAAAGCGGATCTTAAGGATTTGGAAATTAGATTGGTCAAGTGGGTCATTGGACTGATGATCGCTCAAACCTCCATTACCATCGCCTTGTTGAAGTTCTTCTAATACCTCTCCAAACACCCTCTCTACCCAAGCCAATCCTTATCCACATAAATACCCCCTCCCCTTGAGGGGAGAGGGCTACATTAAGGAGTGACAGGATAAGGTATCAAATTATTACATATCGACTGCTTTGATCCAGATAACCGCGTCCTGCGACAATTCCTTGCCATCGTGTTGCGTATCAGGACCTACACCAAGAGCCGCAAAGCCCCACCAACCGGCTTTGGGAATACCAAAGGCAAATTCCCCTGCGGCGTTTGCCTTTATGCCCATAGTAACAAAGGCGTCCTGGGGTGCTTCGGCCTTCGCCTCTTTGGCAAACGCATTCTTATCCATCATAGGCATATGATTCATATACTCGACTTCCACTTCGGCAAAGGGAACGGGTTTGCCTGCACTCTTCACAATTCCCCTGAACACGCAGCCGGTCCACAATGCATAGGGTTTATCCAGAGAGACGATTTCAGCGGGAAGCCCGATTTCTGTATCCCAATCTGTAGGTGCACCTACCGTATTGACAACCATCTTTGTTATCTGCTGCATATAGATGCCTTCTCCCTCATCATAATAGTATGCAGGAACAAGGCAGAAAACCCAGTCTCCCATGCCTCTCAGTTTATAAGAGGTCTCAAAGGCCTTGCCCGAGTTTGTCAGGCTCGTCCAGGTTATAGGCTTAAGAGTGTCCAAAAGGTCTGTTTTCTTTTCCTTGTGGACCACAAAGAACTCCAGAGGGGTACCCATATCCATGGTATGCCCGGCTTCGAATGGATGGGTAAAGACCAGCTTAAGATCGATTTTTTCTCCCTTTTCCAGTGCAATTTCAGGCGTATAGATCATCTGGAAATGGGCAAAAGCGGGTATGCTGAATAATAATGATACGATGAATCCAAGCGAAACAAAAAACACCTTTTTCACAATAAATTCTCCTCTCTTCTGTCTTTTTGTGTCAATACGGTAAATTGAACCGCGAAGACGCTAAGAAATACTTTTTATCCAGCCGGTGACGGTCCGGCTGGATATGTATCTTCTTTGTGTTTAACTTTGCGTTCTTGGCGCCTTAGCGGTTAGCTATTAGTTTGAGGAGGGGGCTATCCTCCCCGCCTCCGAATTGCCGGAGCTTTACTCCACGATATCATCACCATTTACATCCACCAGGTGACCAGGGCCGGCATCAAACTGCACCTTGTAGGGTCCGTCAGGTTTCTTGCACGTGAACTCGCTGTCCTCGTTCATTTTACCCTCCATAAGAACCTTTCCTGATGCATCCATCAACCTCATAATCACACCTGCGGCCGACGACCCGTCAGAAAAGCCGCCCTCGCAGGTAATGGTCCCATCCCCGTTGTCGTAACACGAGCAAAGAGGGGTATGGGCCATGGCCAGGGAAGCAATGAACAGGCTGATGGCCGATAAACCGGCTACTAAAAATGTTTTTTTCACTAAATTCACCTCCTTTCTTCAAGTCGTTTTCGACTTGTTCTTTATAAATCCAGTCCCGATGGTTATTGCCAACGCAAGGCAGTAAAAGGCAATCATGGCCTGCAGCCCGGTCAGTCCAAGGGCTGTCCCCCCTGAAAAAATCAGAGTCGCTACGCAGGTCCCCAGAACTATGGGAAATGCCATGGAAAAGATCATCCACCGTATTTGCCCTGTCTGGATCTTCACCATAATGCTGGTTGCCACACAAGGGGGATAGAGGACCATGAAAAGCATGAGCGCCAGGGCATGAAGGGCCGTAAAACCCTTCTCGCCCTTCTCCATCCTTGTCTCAAGGCTTTCTCCTTCTACCTCTTGCTCGTAAAGTGCCCCCAGTGTCGCCACACTGCTTTCCTTGGCGGCAAACGATGCCAGCAGAGAGACATTGACGCGCCAGTTAAACCCAGCATATTTTGTGTACGGCTCCATTGCGCGGCCGATACGCCCCAGGAAGCTGTTATCGATCTTTTCCTTTTTAATCTCTCTCAGGAGCTTCTTTCTTGCGCTGAAGAGTTTTTTAAATGCCTTGTTTACGCTTTTTGCTTCCTTGTCTCTCTTCGGCTGCACGATCGTGAAGAACGCAGGGTTTTCCGCCTTGAATTTCTCATTGACGGCACTGGCTGCCTCCTTGCCCTTTGCCATCATCTTGGCGTTCTTGTATTTATCCCAGTAAAGGACCAATGCCATAAGGTTTCCCCCCTGAACATACTCTGCATAGGGATTTTCTTCTATCTTCTGGTAAAAGCCTGCAATGGCGCGATCTTTTTCTGTATCGTAATACGCCTTTCTTTCATCGCTCAGCCCTGGAAACTGGAGCAGTATGAATATGACAATGGCAATGACCGCCACGATGGTGATAATTTTCTTGATAAATATCCAGACCCTTTCTACTGCACGGCCGAGCACACCCCGAATCGTGGGGATGTGATAGGGAGGCATCTCCATGATAAAGGGGGATGTGTCTTTGTTTCTGAGGACCGTGCGGGTCAGTATCTTGGCCACCGGCAGGACCATCAAGAGGCTTATGGTTGAGATGAAGAACATGGCCGGGCCCTTATATTCGGCAAAATAAATATTGATCATCAGGACATAGAGTGGGACCTTGGCCAGGCAGTTCAACATGGGGATGGTCAGGATAGTGGCGAACCTCGCCCTTTCGCACGGGATGCCCTTGCAGGACATCACGCCTGGCACAGCGCACCCGCCTATATAGATGCCGCCCAGGACCATGGGAAGAGTAGATTGGCCGTGGAGTCCGTATCTATTAAAAATCCTGTCCAGGATAAATGCCATCCTCGGCATGTAACCGCTGTCTTCCAGAATGGCGATAAGGCCGAACAATATGAAAAAGATCGGGATATAGTTTAACAGGGCGTTGATGCTGTCCACAAACCACAAGGTCATGGACCGGACAAGAGGCGTATCTATAAATCCCGGGGCGGGCAGAAAAGATTCCGTAATGCTCCTGATCTTTGCCAGCAGGGGCCACGTGTAATTCGTGATGTTGTACCCCTGAACAATGGAAAGATAGTAAAGTAGATAGATAACGCCCACCAGAATCAGAGGCCCGAGGAATTTATGGCAGATGATCGCGTCGGCCCTGTCGGAAAGGGGTTGCTTGGATACGGCCCTGGGCTTGATGCATGACCTGCTGATAGTGTCCGCTACCTTGTACCGGCTGAATGCAATATGCCTTTCCGGCTTCTCATTGTGCTTTGACTCAAACTCCTGTCTCTTGTTTTCTATGAATTCAAGGACCTTCCCTGGTGTCGAATGGTGTTCCCTGATTAGCTTCCGCGCCTCGTTGTCGCCCTCCACCAGCTTGATTGCAAGCCATCTGCCGGGATAATCCTTGGAAAGCACTCCGTTTTTCGAAAACTCGTTCTCGATTTCGGTCAGGTATGGCTCCATTGACCCGTAGTCTACGTGGAAAGGCTCTGGAGACCGCTCCGAACCGGCAACCGAGTTGATGGACTTAAAAAGCTCCTTTTTCCCCCTTCCTTGCTTGATTGCAGTGGGGACCACCGGGACCCCGAGTTGACGGCTAAGTTCCTGCGTATCAATGTCAATGTCCCTTTTCTCAGCCACGTCCATCATGTTGAGATCCACAACCAGAGGGACCCCCATTTCCATCAACTGGAAAGTGAGATAGAGATGCCGTTTCAGATTCGAGGCATCTGCTACATTAACAACCACCGATGGCTTATCATGCAGGAGAAAGCTGCGTGAGACCCGCTCTTCCGGGGAGTATGAGGTGAGGCTGTATGTCCCCGGGAGGTCAACAACCTCCACCTTCATGCCGTCGTACCTGTAAGAGCCGGTCATTTTTTCGACCGTGACCCCAGGGTAGTTGGCCACGTGCTGGCTGGCCCCTGTGAGCGCGTTGAAGACCGTGGATTTCCCGCAATTGGGCTGCCCTGCCAGAGCTAAAAGGGCCTTTTTTCCCCTCACCTCCTCTCAACCTCAACGAACCTGGCTTCTTCGTGGCGGATACTCAAATAATACCCATCCAGTTCCAGCTCCATTGGGTCCTCAAGAGGGGCGTTGCGGATCACCTTCATTGCGAGACCGGGATAAACCCCCATATCCATGAGCCTCTGGCCTAACTTGTCATGTGCGTGGAGTCTCTTGACAAGACATTCGCTTCCTGGCCTTAAATCATCCAAATTCATAATTACCTCCTTAGTTCAATCAATTTAGTCGGCCTTGAATTGGCCGACTATGGCGGGATTCCTCAATTATCAGTCTTATCCCCATAGAGCGAGAAGACGGTCCACTACCTCCTTTGTCTGTTCCGGTCGATCTTTCAGCCCGGCCAATGCCTCCCACAATCCCGGGTCCAGACGCTCAGGATCGTATTCAACGACTGCGGACAGGGCCAAAGCGTTGACCCGCACACTGAGGATACCTGGGATCTGATTCACATGGTTCCCTAGGTCCACCCCCTGAAGAGACTCGATGCCGGAAAATGAAATCCTGAGCCTGATCCTGCCTGGGATGTGATGGGCAATCTCCAGGTGTGGTATAATGTCTAACAATGTCTGGATTACTTTATTTTTCAAAGCCGTATCATTCATCATGTATCTTTGAACCGTTTATTTCTTTTCATCCTTCCACCTTCATCCTTCATCCTTCATCCTTCTTTTCCAGCCCCGGTGCATCCCAAGCCATAAGCCGGCTGGAATTGAGCAGGATGCCGAATGAATGGACTATGTGCAGCGCTCCGGCCATAATCGGCGGGAGCATACCTGCGGCCCCGAGTATCACACCTCCTATGTTGGTGGAGACAGCCAGCCAATGATTCTGCTCGATGGTTTTAATCGTCTCGTGGCTGAGCTGCCGAAGCCTTACAATGCACTCAAGATCGCTATTCACCAGGGCAATATCCGCTGCCTCAATGGCAACTTCAGCCCCTCCGGCCCCCATGGCCACACCCACACTGGAACTTGCCAGGGCCAGGGCGTCGTTTACACCGTCACCCACCATGACCACCTGTTTGCCCTGGGCTTCGAGCTGTTCCACATAGCGTGCCTTTTCCTTGGGAAGCAGGACAGCCCGGTAGTCGTTAAATTCAAAGTCCTCGGCCATGGCCTTGGCTACCGGCTCAGTATCTCCGGTTACCAGGTGCAGGCTGGAAATTCCGTCCTTTCTGAGCCAGTCCAGCACACCTCCGGCATCGGCTCTGATAGTATTGGATACCGCTATCAGCCCCTGGGCCTTTCCATTTTTGGCCACATACACCACGGTGTTTCCTCTGGCGATGAGGTCACCCGCATGGCCCCTGAAATATTTTATATTGACCCCAGCCTCGTCCATGAACTTGTCGTTTCCTACCAGGATCTTGTCTCCATCCAACCGGGCTCGGACTCCCCGGCCCAAAATGAACTCGCACATAACATGGGGTTTAGGCTTAATGCCCAGTTCAGCAGCAGCTTTTACAAGGGCCTGGGCCATGGGATGCTGATAATGGGCCTCTGCGCTGGCAGCCAGGGCAAGGACACTTATCGGGCTCTGCTTTGTGGTCCGTGGGATTACCTCGACCACTCGTGGGACCTCGGTGGTAAGAGTGCCGGTCTTGTCAAAACAGAAACAATTTGCTTCGCCTATATGCTCAAGGTAAAGCCCTCCCTTGATAAGGGTGTGGTTCCGGGCCGCATTGGCGAGGGCGGCTGAAACTGCGGTAGAAGCAGCCAGTACGGTTGCGCATGGGCAGGCCAGGACCAGCATCACCGTGAAGGCCCGCAGTGGATCCAAAGTGATGATCAAGGTCCCCAGGACCGCTACAACGGAAATGCGCATGAGTCGCGAGGCCAGCATATCTGCACGTTTCTCCGAAGGCGCCCGGTTTTCCAGGGAGTCTTCCACCAGATGCAGGATTCGACAGAGATAGGTCTCATCTCCCACCTTCTCGGCCCGGATAAAGATTGCCCCTTGCTGGACAATAGTACCGGCAAAGACCCGGTCATCCGCCCGGCGCACTTCCGGCTCCGACCGGCCGGTGATCGGGGCCTCGTCAACCAGGGCCTCTCCTTCGATCACCACCCCGTCCACGGAAATTTTCTCACCTGTGTGACATACTACTGTACTGCCGGGCTTAACCTGGTCCGCGGGTATTTCCACCTCCACTCCGTCAACTACAATAAAGGTATTTTTTTCCGCCACCTGGAGGATATCGCGAATCGCCCTGCGTGATCGTTCACCCACATAGTCCTCAAGGAGCATACCCAGTCGCAGGATCCAGATGATTTCCAGGGCCGCAGTTGCCTCTCCAACAAAAATGGCTATTACGCAACTAACAGCCAGGAAGGGGAACAGGCTCATATGCCGGCCCTGACACATATTCTCCCAGGCATGCTTGAGGAGCGGCAGCGCTCCGACTGTCGCTACCAGTGCGGTGAGGCTGAAGGCCCCCTGTGGCAGAGGGGATTTGAATATAACCTCCCGAACCAGGACATAGGCCACGTAACCAGTGAGGGCTATCACCTTTATGAAGCGGCCTACCAGTGACCTCTCAGGCTTGGAGGGACGACAATCCGGACATTTCAGGCCGCATGTCACAGGGCGCAGCCCCTCTTGGCCCGGCGCGATAACCTGATTGTCATTCAGCCACTGATTAAGGAGCTTTAACAGACCTGAAGGAGATGCCTTATCCGGATCATAGAAAAGTATGACACTCCCTGTCACAGGCCTCGCCTCGGCGCCGGCCACGTCTGCCTGCCTGGAGACCCAGTCCGCCAAAGCTGCAGCCCTGTTGCCGTTATAGCGGATGTCCGCAACCCTGACACGCAAACGACCGGGGATGCTGTGCCGGACTCGCAATCCCTTTTGATTAAGTTCGCTTTTATTCATTCTTATGTTCCTGAAAAGGACATAGTTTCAATAAAATCAACCGGTTAAAAGATAAAGTTGTAACTTCTCAATAAGTCCGGGCAATTTAAAAAATACTATGAAATCAACAAGTTGCAGGACGTAAAAATGAAGTTTTTTTCTTTGCAAATCACTTTGCACTATGCTGTCAAATAACGATATCCTGTGATATCAATAAGTTACTTATATTCACTATTTTTACAGAGTAACATTTGGGGCCCAATTTTCTGTACATAACCTATTGAAATCATTGACTGCCCGGACTTATTGAGAAGTTACATAAAGTTAATACTATTGCAATTCATTCTCTATATTTAAATACCGAGAGCACCTTATAAAACAAGCTCCCCGTTTTGTCAACTCACCTTATAAATGCCTTACCCGGAGAGGCTCAGCAAAAAAGGGGCTTGACAAATGGTCCTTGCTCTGTTTTTTATCGAAGCAATTTTAATTCTTAATAATATTCTTTTACAATAACATAAAACATAAATAGACTTGTTTATTGAATGATAGTGGCCTAAATAAGTCCAATTATTATGTCGGAAAATCGATGAATCCAGAGAGTTCAGGCAGCGCAAGTCAAATCGGTAAGATGCTCGCCGGCGTTGATTTGGAAATCGCACACGAGCTGCCGGGCAGGATGCGCCTCAAAGGGCCTTTTCTTTCACATCCTGCTTTGGACATACCTTTCTTTGAAGCCTACATCCTGGCCATAGAAGGGGTTGAGGATGTGAGGATAAATCGCAAGGCCTCTTCCATTGTCATAGAATACCATGGAAATTCTCACACCCGTGAACTGATTCTGTCCTCTTTGGCTGTTCCTCCGAAGGAAGCCCTGTCGGACCAGAGATATGCCGATGCCGGGACCGAAGCCGATGTCAGCGGCATCATCATGTCCGGAGCCGTGCTCCTTGCCCTTCCAGTCCTGCCCATGCGTCTGAAGGCTATTATTTCATGGTTTTCAGTCTCTCCGGTAATTTTGGAAGGCGCCACAACTCTTGTCACTGGAGGACTCAAGGTCGAGGTCCTTGATGCCACTGCAGTGAGCCTGGCCATGCTTCGGAGGGATTACTTTACAGCCAATGCGGTTCATCTTTTGCTGAGGACCGGTGAATATATCCACCACACAACTGAAACCAATTCAGACCGTATGATCAGGAGCCTTCTGAGGCCTGAGACCGGCATGGCGTGGGTGGAAGAGGAAGGCACGGAAAGGCAGATACCCATTTCAGAGATCCTGCCCGGTCATTTGGTGGTGGTTGGAGCCGGTGACCTTATCCCGATAGACGGCCGGATAGAGCAGGGCACGGCCCTTGTCAACCAGGCTTCCATGACCGGGGAGTCCGTGCCGGTCAGGAAGGAGATCGGCGACACGGCAATGTCCGGCACAGTAGTCGAGGAAGGCAGGATCAAAATAGAAGCTGTGGGCGTTGGCAGCGAGACCGCCACAGCCCGTATTTCCCGCTATATCGAATCCTCATTGAAGACAAAATCCATCACCCAAAGAAAGTCTGAAAAACTGGCTGATAGTCTGGTGCCCCTGACATTTGCACTGGGGGGCGTGATAGCTGTCCTTACCAGGGATCTCCAAAGGGCTACAGCGGTATTCATGGTGGACTACTCCTGCGCCATCAAGCTCTCCACGCCGATATGCATCAAGATTGCCATGTATCAGGCAGGCAAGAAAGGGGTCCTTGTAAAGGGCGGTCAGGCCATTGAGGCAATGGGCGAAGTGGACACTGTGGTTTTTGACAAGACAGGGACCATCACCACCGGGCAGTTTGAGGTGACCGACTGTATTTCCCTGGTAGAAGACCTGGACGGCGACGGTCTTCTGGCCTTAGCTGCTTCGGCAGAAGAACATTACTCTCATCCCATAGCCGACGCCGTTGTCCGGGCGGCAAAAGAGAAATCCCTAATATTTTATGATCATTCCGAGGTGGACTTCATAGTTGCTCACGGCGTGGCCACTTATGTTGACGAAAAAAGGCTCCTTATAGGTAACGAACATTTCCTGAAAGACGACGAGGGGATTGACTTCAGTTCTGTTCCTGAAATCAAGAGCAGACTAAAAGACGAAGGAAAGGCCCTGCTCTTTGTGGCCCTGGACGGTCGTCTCATCGGGGTCATCGCACTCAGTGACACTATCCGGCCTGAGGCCCAGGCGGTGATCGCGCGGCTCAAAGAACTTGGAGTAAGGCGTACAGTGATGCTCACCGGAGATGACCACACAAGGGCCAAGGCCATTGCCGAATCCCTTGGGCTTGACGAGTTCTACAGTGAGCTTCTGCCCAAAGACAAGGTTTCTAAAATAGCCGAATTCCAGGCCAATGGAAGCAAGGTCGCCTTTGTAGGTGACGGAATCAACGATGCGCCTGCCTTGATGGAAGCAGAGGTTGGTATTTCCATGGCCCAGGGTTCGGATATCGCCAGGGCCACTGCAGAGGTAGTCCTTTTGGAAGAAGGTCTTGTGGGGGTAGCTCTGGCCAGGGAGGTATCTGTCAAGACCATGGGTCTTATCCGTACGAATTTCGGTCTGGCCGTGGGAATCAATTCATCCATTCTGATCGGTGCGACCCTTGGCTGGCTTTCGCCTCTTGCATCAGCGATCCTGCACAACACTTCAACCATCGGGATTCTCCTGAACGCCCTGACAGGAGTCTCTCTCGAGCAAAACCAGGCTCCTAAAGAGAGGTGATAACGTGCTGACACTTTTCGACGCAAAACCGGGACTCTTCAGGATAATGCAGATACAAGGCAACAGGCTGGCCCGGCGTATGGAAGACCTCGGGATCTTGCCTGGAACGGTGATAACAAAGGTCGAGGTAAAGAGCGACAAGGATACAGCCCCTGCTATCCGTGTAGCCACAAAGGAACGTAAAGGTGTCCTGGGCGGAGGGAGGAGTCTCAAGATCTGGGTGGAGTATCAGGGCTCGGTCACAACACTGGCTTCCCTTCCTCCCAACGCGACCGGTGTGGTTAAGGACCTTTCCGGCGGGAAATTTATGGTTGATGCCGTAAGCCTTCTTGGAATACGGGAAGGAGAGGAAGTAACGGTCCTTCACCGGCTTCCGCCAATGGACTATGTGGTCAGAGTGGATGGACGCCGGATCAGAGTCGGTGAAGGAGCTGCCGCCAAAGTGTGGGGAACGATAGAAGGCAAGCCTGTTCAACTCACGGCCCTTGGCCACGGACGTTCGCTCGTTGTGGATAAGATCGCCGGAGGCATGACGTCTGTGGAGCATCTTGAGAAGCTAGGCATCAGACCTGAGTCCAAGATCTTGGTGGAAGGAGTTGAGCCCAGGCAGAACATCGGCATTGGAAGGACTCAGATTGTGAGTATTCAGAGCCCGGATGGAATGGAGCTATGGCTTGGGGAAAGGGAAGCTTCAAACATTACCGGAGTAATGGTTACGTAGAACCTAAGTTAAGCGATTAGCCGTTAGCCGTTAGGTTTTAGCTTAACAGTCCGTTTTTATACAAAGTTTTTACCTAATAGCTAACGGCTAACAGCTAATGGCCGGCATCCGTCTATGTTGAAAAAAGTGTAAACTACAGAATGAAGGATGCCAAAAAAAATATCACTTAATACTTAAGTAATTCAAGAGGAATTAGGAGGAGATAGCTTATGGAACAAAGTATTGCAGGACAACAGGCGATGGCGGAAGATTCCCAGGCGTCGGCAGAAGCGGCAGGCATGGCCGGAGGGCAGTCGGCTGCCCAGCCGTCCATGGGACAACAGGCCGAGGGAGGTGGTTGCGATTGCGAAGAAACTGCATCAAACCCACAGCCCCAGCCAACACAACCAGCCGGTCAGGCTGTGAATATGGGCCAGCCGATGACTGCGCCCGGCCGGCAGACAGCGGCCATGAACCCTCAGATGGGAGTGACTATGGAACAACAACCTTCAGCTTTTGGGATGGCTGCGCAAGCTTACGGCGCTTCCCCTGTTACTCAGAACCCCGGAGTAATGCCGGGGGCCGGAATGAATCCCCAGCCGGCACAGCCTGCAGGTCAGGCTGTGAATATGGGCCGGCCCATGGCTGCTCCCGGCCAGCAGACAGTGGGTATGAACCCGCAGATGAGCCAACCTGCAGCTCAGGCTGTGGGCATGGGACAGCAGCAGGCCACGTATGATCCGAACCAATACGCGGCCTGGCAGGCATGGTACCAGCAGCAGGCCGCTCAGGCGGCCAACGCAGCCGCCATGGCTTCCCAGGCAGCCGGACCCAGTGGTGTTGCAGCGGATGGCAGAGCTCATCATCCGAAATTCGAGGAACATAAATACGGCCAGATGATAGACATGGTAGGCAAGTTTTTGAACGGTGACGCTAATGTAGGTGAAGTGGTCAATGGCCTTTTCAGTCTCAATTTCCAGGATGACCAGTTCTGGAAAGGTGCTCTAGTAGGGGCTGTGGCCGCGTTGTTGCTGACGAGCGAGACGGTACAGTCGGGTCTTACCAAGACCGTAGGTTCAGTATTTGGCGCAGCTCAGAGCGGAGCCGAAAAAGTGACCAAGACATTCAAGGAAGCCGCTGAAGAAGTCAAAAAAGAAAAGAAGTAACCGTGAATCCTGAACCTCTACGAAATAAAACAAATACAAGGAGAATCAAATGACAACTCATCCAACACATATCAATAAAAACCTTTCAGCGCCGACAGCGCCTTCTTACCCGGTTCACCAAACACCTGTATATCCGGTTCATCAGGCAGCTTCTTGCTACCCGGTGCAGCAACCAACGTATCATCTGGCTCGCACTACTACGCCTGCTCTTTATCCCACTGCAGTGCTGGCAACCGGAGTGATCGGGGCCGTAGCAGGAAGCAGCGCGGCCATGGCAGTAAATCTCCATCGGGTACAAGATAACCAGATGACCATGCTTCAGGCAGGTATAGATAGTCTTGCCAAGGGAGCAGGGGCAGGTGTGGCGACTGCTGCCGGTGTTGCTGTGGCCAAAGCCGTCGGTGGCGGGAGTCTGGCCACCTTGCTTGTCATGTTGGGAACAGCCACGGGAGTCGGATACATGCTCAACGCCGTAGGAAAGACCGCAGCAGCCAAAGAAACAAAGACACAGAAGTAGAAAGAAGTGCTTTGCTGACAGAACCTGTGGTTAATAAAATAAATATGATTCAAAGCCATTAGAGAGCACTATTAGGAGATAATTTCATGGAACAGATGAATCAATATATACAAGACCCATCCCTCGGAGGAATGCCGACCGGCAATCCATACATGGTCCAACCCGGTGTTGCCGGACCTGTTTTTCCCGGTCCTACACCGTCTCCATGGCCTCCGTCACCCTTGATGCCGGGGCCGACAATGCAGCCTCAGGGGGCTCCCATAGCACAGGCAGCAGCACCTGATGGAGGACACACTTGCAGTTGCAAAGATAGTTCCCACAGCCATCCAGGAGATCCCTCAGCGCACCCGGGTGTTTCACCCACTGCCATGCCCGGTGATTATCTTTATGAGGCCTACCAGTTCGGTCCTACAAACTATCCTCCGGCTGTAGTGAATCCCCAGTTGGCCAATCCCGCTGATGCCCAGTGGCTAGGCATGAATTTCCGGGACGACCAGTTCTGGAAGGGTGTGCTTCTGGGCGCTGTTGCGGCGTTACTTGTTACCAACGATACTGTGCAAAAGGCCGTGATGAAAGGTACTGCCTCGGTATGGACTGCGGCACAGAGCGGAGTGGAAGAGGTAAAGGAAAAGTTCGAGGACGTAAAGGCAGAGATACAGCAGAAGACAGCCAAAAAGAAATAAATATCCCGAGCAAATCGTAGAGGAGGTCTGTGGTCTTAACCTCCTCTGCCTCTTGATCGCGTTTTTTTATAGTTCACCGCAGAGAACGCAGAGAAAACATGGTTACTGTAGCTAACAGCTAAGTTGAGCGATTAGCTGTTAGCCCTTAGCGTTTAGCTTTGAAAAATTAGGGCATTACGTTAAGTAGAAATAACGCCCAACGGGTGAAAGTTTGTAATAGTAAAACATCTTGTAATCATTAAACTAATAGCTAATCGCTAAAGGCTAACAGCTTATTTTAGGTAAGATTGGGTTAAAAGATATGATTGATACAAAGACGGCAAGGACTTGGTCCAAGGCAGGAATGGTGATTTCACTGGGCGGTCTGGTCTGGACCGGAATGGGGCCAAGATGTGTCAATCGCCAGTGGCATACCTGGGCCGGGATTGCGCTTGTGGGCTTTTCAGTCTGGCACTACAATGTCTATAATCCTCCGCTCCGGAAAGCTCTGGAAAACCGTTAGAGCTTGTCCTAAAATTATGTTCTGATGTTGGGTGCCGCAATCGTGGGCTGTATCAGCAGCCTCTAAACATCCCTTAACGTCGCTTGTTTGGTTACGCCTGCGAGCGTCTTACCGCCTTGCTCACAAAATTTTTGCTTTGGTTCGCCACAAACATAACTTCCTCACGATCTAAGTCATGATCTGTGTGCAGACGAACAGATGTTGTCTTTCCATTTTTTATCCTTCTCGATCTTTTTCGATTTGGTCTTATGATCCTGATACCAGTAAGTCACCGTCCTCCCATCATATTTCAATATTCTTCTCACCGCTATCGGAGGCGATGCAACGTATTTCGCCAAATATCGGGCCAATCCGCCACAAGATTCAGGGACATCCCCCTTGCTAACGTTGGCGACCAGCCCCTTCGGATATTTTCTCCACAACTTATCCACAAGCCTTGTTATCTCATTCGTCCTAAAATACGATTTGATCATTCGAAATAAATGATACTGCCATTTTTTGTGGATTATCTCATATTTGAAATATCCAAGATCCAACCAGTTCTCTTTCTCCGTGTCAACGCCTCCACTGGTCATGATGATATGTAAATGAGGATTATAATGACCTGACCTCCCATGAGTTTGCACGACAACAATTCTCGAAAAAATACTATCCGGAGCTGCTCAGGGATTGTCAGAACTATATGCCGGTATGAAACACCCGCATGCAACATCTTGCTTACTTGATGGAGAAGGCATGAAAATAGAAAACAACCATCAACCTTTGAACCTTCACAGAAAGGTAACCCTGAACGGTGAACCCTGAACCCGTGAACGGTTACAACTCCTTCTCGACCGTATGAAAAAAGAGGGCTATCGGATCGACAGGACCTATGAAAGCGGCGGTGAGCTGGCCGGGGCATTGCTCGACCGCATGACCTGCGACCAACGCTGGTTGACGCCGGAACGTATGGCCCAAAGGGCCGAGGCCCATGCCGGGGAAGAGATGTTTCGGCCTTGGCACGAGGTCCTGCCCGCGTCTATTCGCAAAAAAATGACCGCGGATTGGGGAGAGGTCCAGGGAGATCTCTTTGTGCACGAAGAAAAGATGCATTTTGCCGGGCTGATCAACGGCAATGTCTTTATCTCTATACAGCCACCGCGCGGGTATTACGAGAATGAGGATCCGGGAAAACTGCCGCTTCTGCGTCCCATGATCTGGGAAGCTGTCTGCGGAGCGGATCTGGACAAAGATCTGGAGCTGGCTGAAAAAGAGGTGTTTGCCGATTTTGACAAATTCCTTGAAAGGCTCCACAGCTATCTGACTGATCTTTCCGATACCATGATCAACGACGGCCTGCACATTATGGGCAAGGCGCCTGAGCAAGACCGGCTCGTGGAATTTCTCGTACAGCTCACCAGGTTGCCCAACGGGGACACTCCTTCTCTGCGCGAATCGGTCCTGAACGCCATGGGCCATGGCTATGACGATCTGTTGGAAAACAAGGGTAAAACGCTGTTACGCTACAAGGGGAAAACAGGGGGTTGGATCATTCAAAGCGCTCATGAAAAGGCGCTTGCCATGGTGAAATGCCTGGAGTCGAATCAATTTGATGCAACCGGTATTAACGCCGTTGTTGAATCCCATATTGGACGAACAGATAAAAATGTGGCTGTTGTCCTGGACTATATCTGTGAAATATTGACCCCTAATATCCGGCGGGTCACTGATGAAATCGACTCAAGTCTTACCGGGTTTAGCGGCGGGTTTGTCCTGCCCGGGCCGTCGGGCGCGCCCAGCCGGGGGCAGGCCGATATTTTGCCCACGGGCCGGAATTTTTTTTCCGTCGATCCCAACAAGATTCCGACTCCGGCTGCCTGGGAGGTGGGGAAAAGCCTGGGAGACGCTCTGATTTCAAGGTGCCTGGAAGAGACTGGAAAATATCCGGAAAACATCGGGATCATCGTTTGGGGCGGCTCCACCATGCGCTCCAAAGGGGATGATATTGCCGAGATTTACTACCTCATGGGAGTCAAGCCCGTGTGGGCCAGGGGAAGCGGTAATGTGACCGGTCTGGAGATAATTCCATCATCTGAGCTGGGACGCCCCCGTCTTGATGTTGTACCAAGGATTTCGGGATTTTTCCGGGATTCGTTTCCTAACCTGGTAGAGCGGATCGACGAGGCTGCGCGGATAGTGGCTGCGTTAAACGAACCACCGGAGTCCAATATCCTGCGGCGCAACGTCTTACGGGATGTGGAAAGCTACATAAAACAGGGCATGGACAAGGATGAGGCCATGCGGGAGGCCACGTTCAGGGTCTTTGGCTGTCCGTCCGGCACTTACGGAGCAGGGGTTTCCGAACTGGTTGAATCGAAAAACTGGAAGACACAGGAAGACCTTGGCAACAATTACATCCGCTATACCGCTCACGCATACGGCAAGGGAAGCTATGGCAAGCAGAAGCCGATTGCTTTTAGAAAACAGCTTTCCCGCATGGATGTCACGGTGAAAAATGAGGACTCCCGCGAATATGACATGATGTCCTGCACTGACTTTTACATTTAGGCCATGATCATCGTTTCGGTCACTCAAGTCTTTTTTACTCCCATGAGTTTCAAAAAAGGCAAAAAATTCGACCTGTGCGGTTAGAAATATCCCCCTTTTATGCCGCCAGTTTAAATTCAAGTTCCCCGTTTTCAAACCACCTTTTATATTCTTGATTTCTTTTAAGGGCTGTTAGCGATGCAAGGGCTACGGAACCTGGTTTCGACCAGCTCATTCCATTATGCTTCTGACGGTTTGACACGACAAGGTCATTCATTTTCTCACCAATATTGCTGGAATTGCGGAGACCAAGCTGTTTTCTTATTGCATAGCACGGAATATAGGGCTTGTTGCGATATAAATACTCTATGAGCTTTTCCATTACCACTTCGTTTTTTATCTGATCGGAGTCAGTTTTTTTAATCAAAGCAATCGCCTTGTCTGTTAAACCATGCCATAAAAGGGGCATAAGTTGCTCCAATAGTTGATTTCGAACGGCCCTACCTTTCATAGCCATACTGAGTTGCTCTTTGCATTTCTTTTCCAGATGATACCAATCAAGTATGATCCCTATATTCTTAAACCAGTTAAAGCATTTGAGGATTATTTTATTCAATACCGTATGACCATCGGTGAAAAACTGCAAACGGTTTCCAATAAGATCGTTATTGAAAATAAAGGCCATCAAAAAATACAGAACAGCTTTTATCCCGTACGTGTTCAATGTGTAGCTTTCGCCTCCCTTGGAAACGTGAACAACCGTATTATGAACATACTTCCTTTTTCTTTCTTCAGAACAACCGCCTTTTTGACGTATTTCTTTCTGCTTTTTTACATTAACGTCATCAATTGATATATTGACTGTGTTTTCAGGGTCTTCATAACATACTGGGTTGTTGATAACTTCATCGTATATCTCACTATCAATACATTTCTCTGCCGCCTCGGTTATTTTTTCTTCAGAAATTGTTACTGGTTGATTAGCATATGCTGCGTTATTTCCCTGGCATACACCATCTTTACTAAAACCATTCTTTTTCAATATGCGCTTTGTTTTCTCCTCTAAATAGTCGATCAGGTTGGATCCCTCTTTTTCCGTATTCTCCTGAAGTGTCCTATACGGTGTTCCCCCTTGCTCCTGGTGACGTATGCGATTAATCAATTCGCCTGTTCTGCGGAATGATTGCTCAGTGTCGCCATAAATCATAGCGATTTCCTTGAAGCCTGTTGTT
>PQXE01000015.1:30138-34167 GCA_003194495.1 Deltaproteobacteria bacterium | reverse complement strand
GATGCCGAAATGGCCTAAACGATGATCATGCCCCGATATCAAAAATATACACACATCAAAAATATTGTCTACCCTTATTATAACTAATTGATACTATTGCTTATCTACTAACCGCACAGGTTGAAATGTTTTGGCTGACGCAGTATAATTGAGATAAAAGTCAGGTTTGATTTCCGGATGGGAAGGCGCGGTTAGGAACGGGAGATAAATAAGTTGAACAAAAATTAACAGGATTTTTTGTTGTATTCAAGGCGCGAGGAGTAAGCATAACGGGTTATGTGATCGACGAGCAACGAAGAAGACGGCAAAAAAGACGTTAATTTGTTCAAGTTATTTATTGTACGTTCCTTAGTAGGATGATCCGTAAGTCAGAAGACCTGCCCATGAAGACATAGTATTGTTCTGATCCTCGTGGTTTGGGATTTGGGCAACGCATATCGAGGTGAAAAACGGCATCCCCGGACCTGTGAATTCAGGTCCGGGGATTTTTTTTGGACATAGATGTCGTTTTAAAGAATCGCATTTCGCACAATAAGATAGACAGAGTCAGGAGGTACAATGATGAAGAGATTGAGTGTTTCCTTTGCAATGGGCACGGAATGTCCATGAAAAGAGATGCGGGGGCTTTGTCTTAGATGCGAAGCCCCCACCTGTTTCTGCTGAGTTCTTTGTTGCTCTTGATTATTTTCTTGTCCACCGGGATGGGATACCTGGAAATCTCTCCCTCCGAGGTGATAAAAATTATCCTTGCGAGGATAATCGGCGACCATGAGCTTCTAAAGGGCCTGAACCACGTTTTTCCTTATGTCGTATGGGAGGTCAGATTACCCCGTATATTGACCTCGGCTATTGTGGGTGCCGGGTTATCCATCTCCGGAGTTATATTTCAGGGCATTTTGCTCAATCCCCTGGCTGATCCATACACCTTGGGGATATCGGCAGGAGCGGCGTTTGGTGCTTCCGTAGCCCTGTTTCTGGACATCCATTCCCTGGGCATTTATTCCGTCCCGATTTTTGCATTTTGCGGGGCCGTCGGGACCCTTATTGCAGTGATGTCTCTCTCTTCTTTTAACGGGGAGATGTCTTCCAACAACTTGATACTGTCCGGGATTATCGTAGCAGCCATTTTGTCAGCAGGAATTAGTTTTCTTAAATACATGGCCGATGAACAGGTCTCCATCATCATCTTCTGGTTAATGGGTAGTTTTGCCTCCAAGACCTGGGCCGAAGTCTCCTTGAGCTGCGTCTGTGTCTTGGCAGGTTTTTTGATCTGTCTGTTTTTCTCGCGGGACCTGAATATCATGTCCCTGGGAGATCGATCCGCCAATTCATTAGGCATTTCAGCCGGCAGGGTGAGGATGATTCTCCTTGTGACAGCGTCCTTCGTGACGGCTGTCTGTGTATCCGTATCCGGCATTATCGGCTTTGTCGGCCTTATTATACCGCATCTTATGCGTTTTTTTACCGGGGCGGATAATAGAAAGTTGATTCCGGCTTCCGGCCTTGCCGTCGCCGGGTTGCTCCTTGGCGCCGACACAATAACCAGGGCCGTTTTGCCTGTAGAGGTCCCCATTGGTGTGCTGACCGCTCTCATTGGCGGCCCGTTCTTTTGCTACATCTTCAGGCAAAGGAGGGTTGGAGGACTACGTGCATAGGACCCCTGTCTTTGAGGCAAGCAGGCTCCATTTTTCATACGGGAGACAGAAAGTACTGGATAATATCTCTCTGACCGTTGAGGCAGGGAACTTTTATGCTATCGTGGGTCCGAACGGATGCGGCAAGACCACGCTTTTAGACATTATGGCAGGGAATAAGACCCCGGAATCGGGAAACATCAGATATCTTGGCCTCGATATAAAGGAATACGGTAAGCGGAAACTCGCCAGAGAAATAGCCTTGGTTCCATAGGACTTTTATATCCATTTTCCCTTTACGGTTGGGGAAGTGGTCCTGATGGGTCGGCATCCCTATATATCGAGGCTTGGAGGCCCTTCCAGGGAAGATATCGATATCGCAGAAGCGATTATTGAAAAGACCGGACTCTGCAAGCTTAAAGACAAGTATATAACAGAGCTGAGCGGTGGTGAAAAGCAGAGGGTGGTCTTTGCAAGGGCCCTTGTGCAGGACACTCCTGTCTTGATTTTAGACGAAGCCACATCCAATATGGATATCCAGTACACGCTGAATTTTCTGAGGGCTGTATCTGAAGCGGTCAGCCAGGCCGGCAGGACCGTCATTTCGGCGCTTCATGACCTGAACCTGGCTGCAACTTTTTCTAATAAGATGGTCTTCATAAAATCGGGCAGGATCGTATCTGATGGAAATACCCAAGAGGTGTTGACCGAAGAAAGTATAAAGGCAGTCTTCAATGTTGAATCCAGGGTCTATTTTGACCAGTATTCAGGTTCCTGCCAGGTAAGTTATACCTGAATTGAGCGATTAGCCATTAGGGTTTAGCTGTGAAAAATGGTTTAGGATTTCAGGAGACCGGACCAATATGAAAAAGATAGCAGTGGTATGCATTATTTTTGCGGCCGTGGCAGCGAGTTTCGGTACATCGCTCGGGACACAGAGTTTTTTGGATCAATCAAATCATTTGATCAGGATAGAAAGGCCGTTTGAGAGGATCATTTCATTATATCCGGCCCATACTGAGAACCTTTTTTCTCTGGGACTCGATAGAGAAATCATAGGCGTCTCCAGAGACGAGGCATTCCCCTCTGAGGCCGGGAAAAAGCCGGTATTCAGCTATCATGATGATGCAGAGAAGTTTATTGCGGCGCAGCCGGACCTGGTCCTGATCCGGCCGATGATCGCCAGGGGATACAGAGGTCTCATATTGAAACTGAGAGAGTCCGGAATTGCTGTGGTATCCCTTCAGCCGAGGACGGTAGATGGAATGTTTTCTTACTGGAAAGAGCTTGGGGTGCTTACAGGACGGGAAACAGAGGCAGGACAGATGATACAGGAATTTAAAGGGGGCCTGCTTAAGATCCGGTCGATAGTGAACTCCATACCGCTTTCAGGGCGCAAGAAGGTTTACTTTGAGGCCATTCACAGCAAGATGAAGACCTTTTCTCCCTCTTCCATTGCCATGTTCGCCTTAACAACGGCAGGGGGAATAAATGTCGCCGCGGACGCAACGGCGGTCAGGAATACAAACATAGCGGCTTACGGGAAAGAGCATATTCTGTCCCATGGAGATGATATAGATATATATCTCGCACAGAGAGGGGCAATGAACCAGATAAGTGTGGAGCGTATAGAGAAGGAAGGAGGATTCAGGGCAATCCAGGCAGTAAGGGAGGGACAGGTCGGCATCCTTCATTCACCAGTTTACACTTTTCCCAAAAAAGCGTGTATTATCGAATTGAATGTCGATGTCGAAACTGGAAATTAGAAATTAGGTAATGCACCTCTATATCTTTGTTTTTTTCCAATTTCCAGTTTCAAAATTCACTGCCAAAATACAAGACCAACAAAGTGTAAACTACTTTTGACTTGTCGTGAAGCATATCCAAAACTTTACTATAGACTTCGCCATCTTTCGATAGTACCCTATGCTATTAATAATTTGAGCATAGGGGGAGAAAATGCCTGGATCTAAATTCAGTTCTTTAAAATCTCATAATTTAAAAAAACCAAACATGATACCCCATGGCAATAAATTTGTGAGACGTCATGACCTAACAGCTTCATTACGGCTATATATAGCATTCATGGCACTCACGGCTAGAGCGATGGGCACCTGGGGGAAAATAACCGAACTATCACGACAGTTTATGATTTCCCGCACGTTCGTTTATATGCTGGCGAATACGTTACACGAAACAAGTTTAACCGTTTTCGGGGATAACGTTTCCAAACCTGCCATCGTTGAAGAACTGCCATATCATTACATGTTGTCCCTGAGGTTGGAGGGTAGATGCAGTATTGAAGCAGTATCCACGATCATGAAACGTTTCGAGATACCTAATGCCTCTATAGGATCAATTAGTCAATATTTACAGCATGTTGGTTCCTTATTGC
>PQXE01000015.1:0-29483 GCA_003194495.1 Deltaproteobacteria bacterium | reverse complement strand
ATTTGGAAATTACAAGCACTCATACCCCGATTTTTTATGGGTAGATTTGATCCAATTCAAGCTAGATATAATAATTTCAGTAAGTTAGCCCAACAACCATGAATTAAAAATGGCCAAAGTCGAGTTACCCTAAGAAGTTCAATTTAAAAGGAACAAACGAATGAACAACGGCACCCTTTTTGGAATAGGCGTCGGTCCTGGAGACCCTGACCTTATCACTCTGAAGGCCGCGAAGATTCTAAAGCAGGTAGATGTCGTATTTGTGGCTGCCTCCACAAAGAACAGTTATTCACTGGCCGAGGAGATCGCATCCACCCACATCAAAGAGGAAACGCCCCTTGTTCGTTTGGGCTTTCCCATGACCCGCGGCACGGAAAAACTCCGGACCGCATGGGAGGAAAACGCCCGCACGGTGGTCGACACCTTAAGGAAGGGAAAAGATGCGGCCTTTGTCACCATCGGCGATCCTATGACTTACAGCACCTTTGGTTACCTGATGCGAACCATAAAGGAAATAGCACCCGATACCTCCATAGAGATCGTTCCGGGCATCACATCCTATCATGCCGCTGCGGCCGCTGCAGGAGAAATCCTGGCCGAAGCAGAGGAATCCTTTACCGTAATTTCAGGTGCTTTGGGCGCCAAAAAATTGAGAGAGGTGATTGACCATACGGACAGGGTGGTGATGCTCAAGGTGTACCGCGAATACAAAGAGATAATGGATGTCCTTGATCAGCTCGACTTGCTCATGGGATCGATCCTTGTCTGTGGATGTGGGCTGGATAGAGAACGGATAGTCAGAAATTTGGAGGATGGGATAGATTCGGCCCCTCCGTATCTGTCGCTACTCCTTATTTCGAAAAGAGGCCGATGGAAATGAAAATGTTATCCACTGAAGTCTTGGAACAACATTGCGGTCACAAAAGGTAAAGTAAGGAGAAATGGCCAAAGCTATCATGTTTCTGGGAACCGGCAGTGATGTGGGTAAATCCATTGCAGCAACTGCCTTCTGCCGGATTTTCAAAAGAAGGGGATACAAGGTTGCTCCCTTCAAGGCCCAGAATATGTCCAACAACTCCTATGTTACTGTGGAAGGAGGCGAGATCGGTCGGGCGCAAGTGGTCCAGGCCGAAGCTGCTGACGTATTGCCCTCAGTACACATGAATCCAATCCTCCTGAAACCATCTTCAAACCTGGGTTCCCAAATTATCCTGCATGGAAAGGTGTTTGGCCAAATGGAGGCCCTTGCTTATCATAACTTCAAACCCAGACTGAAAAACGCGGTTTTTGAATCCTTTGAGCGGCTGGCCGGAGAATATGAACTTATTGTCATGGAGGGGGCCGGAAGCTGCTGCGAGATAAACTTCAAAGAGAATGATCTCGTAAATTTTTCCATGGCAAAGGCAGTAAATGCGCCCTGCATTATAGTTGCGGATATTGATCGAGGAGGCGTTTTTGCACAGATCATCGGGAGCTTTCATCTTATGACCAGAAAAGAGAGAGAGCTTACCGTCGGCTTTCTAATTAACAAGTTTCGCGGAGATCAGAATCTTTTTTCATCCGGGATTGAATACATTGAGAAAAAGACCGGCAGACCCGTTTTGGGTCTGATTCCATTCTATCGGGACATTCTTATTGATTCTGAGGATTCTGTTGCGGTTCAGGAGGATAAACGAAGACCCAAGCCGGTTGATACAGCTTCAGTCAACATAGCTGTGGTAAGACTCCCTTCTATCTCTAATTTTACAGACCTGGAAATACTTGAAAGAGAACCGGACGTAGTTGTCAATTATCTCTTTCGAACCCTGGAATTCTCAAAGGAATATGATTGCCTTATCCTGCCTGGAGCGAAGAATGTGATGGAAGATGCTGCCTGGCTGGATCGAACCGGTTGGAAAAAAGTCATAGGGAGGTTTGTGAAAGAAGGGGGAAAGATTTTTGGAATCTGCGGAGGGTATCAGCTCTTGGGAGAGAAGATCAAGGACCCATTGGGAGTGGAATCGGATCGAAAAGAAGTAGAAGGTCTCAATCTTCTTCCCATAGAGACATTGCTTGAAGATCAAAAAGTGGTGCGTAGGGTCACTGGCATATGTTTGATAAATGGGAAAAGGGTCAGGGGCTATGAGATCCATATGGGCCGGAGTAAGGCTTTGCGGCACAAAGGGGAACCATTTCTAAGGATTCACCAAACTGGAGATAAAAAGTCATGGGATGATGGTTGGAGCACAGCAGGGGGCCGGATTGCTGGGACTTATGTCCACGGGATACTGGATTCACAGGGCTTCAGAGGTGAGTTTCTTAACAATCTTCGAAGGTCCAGGGGGCTGGAGGAAAAAGCAGCCAGACAGGGAAGACTCGGGCGTTTTCACCAATATGACCTGCTGGCCGATCACTTTGAGGCACATTGTGATGTGGAAAAAATCATTTCCCTCATGGCCCTTCGCCAAGAGGACGAATGCGACGGAAGATCAGCAAAGGTAATACTTATGAGAGATATTGATGCACACATTGAACCGGAGGCCATAGAAAAAAGTTCCTTTGAAATCATTGAGTCTGAGGTGCATGAGCCCCGTCCTTTTGAAGGTGACGAATGGCTTGTAGCCAGGAGAATGATTCATACAACCGCCGATTTTGAGCTATTATCCATCATCAATTTTCATCCTGATGCTATCAAGTCCGGTATCGTAGCCCTGCAATCAGGCTGTCTGATTGTGACTGATACAGAGATGGCCCGCAAGGGGATTACCTCAAGACGTATGGACCAATTGGGCTGCCGGGTTGAGTGCTACATAGGCGAACTTGAAGTAAAAGAGAAGGCGCAAAAGGAAAAAATTACAAGGGCATCGGCAGCAGTTGATCATGCCCTGTCCAGGCTAAACAGGGCCATATATGTTGTGGGGAATGCCCCTACGGCCCTTTTGAGGCTTTTGGAGTGTATCAAAGAGGGGAAATGCAATCCGGCAGTCATCGTGGGTATGCCGGTGGGCTTTGTGAACGCGGCTGAGTCCAAAGAAGCGCTCATGGGGCAGACAGATATCCCATTCATTACTATTGAAGGACGCAAGGGAGGAACAACCTTGGCTGTATCCGTGGTAAACCAATTGGCCGAGATGGCCCTGGAGGGGGTTTAAGAGATGAGGAAGATATATCTTATCGGAATTGGGCCTGGCAACTCTGATTATTTGACTCTCCAGGCGATAGACACAATGAAGAAAGTAGATGTCTTTTTCATTTTGGAAAAGGAGAAGGGATTTAAGGAATTTCTTAAGATAAGAAAGGAGATATTAGAAAAATATTTGGATAGAGAAACATATAGGGTTGTAAATGCAAAAATTCCTAAACGTAAAAAAAACCGTAAGTCATATAAGGAAGAAGTTAAGACATGGCGTGAACAAAAAGCAGAAGTTATTACTGAATTGATTGAAAACAAGATGAAAGATGGTGAAATCGGCGCCTTTCTTATCTGGGGTGATCCATCCTTATATGATGGGCATTTAGAAATTCTTCAACATATCCTTAAAGAAGGAGCAGTAAATTTTGAGTATAAGGTAATACCCGGAATAACCAGTATCCAGATATTAGCAGCAAGGCATAAAATCCCTTTAAACCGTATAGGGGAATCTATTGTGATTACAACGGGTAGAAAATTGAAAGAATACACACCTGACAGGATTACGAATACTGTAGTATTATTAGATAATTATTCTACCTTTAAGGATTTTAAGGATTCGGATATTGACATCTATTGGGGTGGATATTTAGGGAGTAAGGATGAAATTCTGCTTTCAGGAAGGTTAAAAGATATTATTGAGGATCTTAAAAAAATAAGACGTGAGGCTAAAAGGGAAAAAAGTTGGCTTATGGATACATATATTTTAAGGCGGCCGGAAGGCCCGGAAAGTAATGAATAGATTCGCAGGATCAGTGACCATTTGGATTAAGATATGGATATGAAAAAGAGAGGAGACCAGGTATATTTTATAGGCGCCGGCCCTGGAGATCCTGAGTTGATTACTGTCAAAGGACAGAAATGTATACAAAATGCTGATCTTGTCCTCTACACAGGTTCCCTTGTACCCAGGTTGTGGCCTGCACAAAGGAAGACGCAGAGGTGGTTGACTCATCATCCATGACGCTGGATGAGACCCATGCCATGATCCTGAAAACCGCCAGGTCCGGTGGCATGGTGGCCCGTGTGCATACAGGTGATCCTTCCCTTTACGGCGCTATCAAAGAACAAATGATCCTCCTTGATCAGGATGGCATCAGCTATGAGGTTATTCCCGGCGTTACCGCGGCATTCGCAGCGGCCGCAGCGGCAAGGGTGTCCTTTACTTTGCCGGAAAAGACCCAGTCCCTTATTTTCACAAGGATTGAGGGACGAACTCCTGTGCCTGAAAAGGAAAGTCTTAAAGAGCTTGCCCGCTCAAACTCGTCTATGGCTATCTACCTTTCATCTACTAATCCCAAAGCAGTAGAAAAGGGATTGATAGAAGGTGGTTATCCGGAAGATACACCGGTGGTCATAGGTTACAGAATAGGCTGGCCGGATCAGCGGCTGATTACTACAAGCATCTCATTACTTGCAAGGGATGTCAAACAGGCAGGCATTAACAAGCAGGCAGTCTTTCTAATCCTGCCGGGACAGCAGGATGATCCTATATTCTCCAGACTTTATAGCCGGGATTTCTCCCATGGCTTCAGACAGCGTATGCGAAGCAACCGCTATCCTGAAATCGGGGAAAGGCAGGCTCCTGGTCCCAAAGACCAACGGCCTGAATGTTACCATGGCTGTGGTTATGGAAAGTTGACCATAGTCAGTCTTGGGCCTGGCGACCCCCGGTATCTGGCTCCAAAAGCCAGAACCGCCCTTATGCGGGCTGAAGTCATTGTGGGATACAAGACCTATATTGATCTTATTGAATCCGAACTTCTTGTGGGGAAAGAGATAATTTCAACAGGTATGATGAAAGAAATCATCCGATCTCAAACGGCTATTGATAGGGCCTGTCAGGGAAAGGATACTGCTGTGGTCTCAAGCGGAGACGCAGGCATATATGGAATGGCCGGATTAGTGCTGGAACTTTTGGCCGAACAGGGCCTTATTGGGGATGTGAAAGTGGAGGTGATACCGGGTATTTCGGCCCTGTCCGCTGCTGCAGCTCTCTTGGGCGCTCCACTGATGCACGATTTCGCTGTCATCTCTCTGAGTGATCTCATGATTCCATGGGAGGTGATCCGGCAACGTGTGGAGGCCGCAGTCAAGGCCGATTTTGTCCTGGTTATTTACAACCCCAAATCTAAAAAAAGAAATTGGCAATTAGAAGAGGTGCGAGAATTGATCCGGAAGTATCGGGGTGACCATATGCCGGTGGGAATTGTGAGAAACGCTATGAGACAAGGGCAATCCGTGGAGATTACGACGCTTTCTCATTTGGATGTAAAAGGTGTGGATATGCTCTCTATCCTTGTGGTAGGCAATTCCAGGACTCGATTGATAGAAGGGAAGATGGTAACGTCAAGAGGATACATGGAGATGTATGGTATTGAAAATCTTCAAGAAGGAGTTAACCGCATAGGTCGAAACTAACAAGGCAAAGGAGAACAATATGTGTGGAAACCGATTTTTGAAAATTTTATATTTCACCTGCATCATCAGTATTATAGCAGGTGCTGACGCGTTTGCGGGTGAGCAGACTATATCCTGGGCGAAATAGTGGTAAGCGCCACCAAAGATGAAAAAAAAGTATTTGACCTGGCAGCTCCCATGGAGGTGGTTTCATCAGGGGAAATTGAGAAAAATACCCCTACAAACCCGGCCCAGGTTTTACAAAGGCTGCCCGGTGTTTCTATGTCGACATCAGGGCTTTGGAACGTGAATCCCACGATCAGAGGATTAACTCAAGGCCGGACCTGGTTTTGATTGACGGCGACAGGGAAAGCAATAATATCTGGAGGCAGTGGGCTCCGATCACACCGATTATCGACATGGGAGAAATTGAAAGAATAGAAGTAGTTAAGGGCCCTTCCTCGGTCTTGTACGGCACCGATGCTTTGGGAGGCGTGATAAATATCATTACCAAAACGCCTGATTTTGCGCTTAAAGATGAATGGGCTTTCAACAATGGGGCGACAGGGATCTATTCTTCCGTTGACGAAGGCTGGTACGGCCGGTACCGCTTGAGCGGAGGCGGACACGGATTTGACTTTATGCTGGGCGCTTCAGGCCGGGATAATGATAATTATGAGGATGGCTCTGGAAATGAAGTAAACAATTCACAATTTAAAAACCAGGCTTTTGATTTTAAATCCCATTATTATTTTACACAGATCATTTTGTAACCGTGGAGATAAGGGATAATGAGATTGATGATATGGGAGTTACCTTTAAACCGAATTCTCCTTATTTTCATTTTACCGAATACGATAATCAGACTTATAAATTAGCCTATGATGGAAAGAATATAGGTTTTTTTGATTCTATCCATTCCAATGTTTTCTATACAGAGCAGGAAAGAAGTGTTGAAGGAAAGGCCTTTTCAGATGATCAACCGATAATGTGGGTTTTCTGTATGCATTGAACACTAACGTTAATCTTACGGCAAATGCCAACTCAGGGTTCAGGGCGCCGACAGTTATGGAGCTGTATGCCATCCGCTGGGGGACAGAGTCAGCTTATTGGGGAAACCCGGATCTTGATCCGGAATATTCATATAATTTTGATCTGGGCGCTAAACTGAATTACCAGAAATCCAGAGGCATGTTTAATATTTATTATAACCAAGTCAAAGATTTTATAGATACAAGGGTGTTTCCCGATGAGATGTGGATGGGCAAGCCAAAGGAAAAGTATATCAATATCAGCGACGCGGAACTCTACGGTTTTGAAGCTTCCGCCGAACATGATCTTCTCACATGGCTGATGCTTTTCGGCAACATAGCATACGTTGCGGGTGAAGATACTGACAGCGATGATTATTTAAGTAGCATTCCGCCTTGCCGGCATCAAGATTGAATTTTAGGAGAATTTAGTGAAAAAGGGGCATCCTTCATGACAAGCCAAAAGTAGTTTACACTTTGTTCTGTTGAAAATGGGAAATTAAAGCTGATGAATCGAGTTGTTATCCAGTTTTAATGTGACCTCTCAATAAGCCTGGGTAACAGTCACTGGATTCCCGCCTTCGCGGGAATGACGATTGGGTGTGAGCGCCTGTCATTCCGGCGAAAGCCGGAATCCATTGGATAGTCGCAAAATATGATTTGCACGGACTTATTGAGAAGTTACGTTTTATCCAATTTCCAATTTCGGCATCCATCATTCGATTCGACAATGCACCTTTTTTGGGAATAAGTGTAAACCAGCGAATGAAGGATGCCGAAAAAGGAAACCATTGTCTGATAATCGGTAAAATAACCGGGGTAACTGGGGTACTGGCCACATCCGTACAAAATCTTGCGTTAGCGCATTGCACTCAAATATCCAGAGGGCAGAGGATAAATGGGCTGAAAAACAGGCAAGTCCAGGGGCAGAACTCACGAATCAACGGTTCAAATTTTCAGTAAACCCTGAACCTCTTAACCCTTGAACGGTAAAAGCCATGATTATTATCGACGGTTCCTATGGAGAGGGTGGAGGCCAGATTCTGAGGAATTCACTGGCTCTTTCCATGATCACCGGACAGACTATTGAAATCCGGAATATTCGTGCCGGAAGGCCGAAGCCCGGCCTTCGTCCACAGCACCTGACTTGTGTAAAGGCTGCAACCTCGGTATGTGGAGCTCAACTGGAAGGAGATGAACTCGGCTCACAACGCCTGATATTTATCCCAGGCAGAGTCAAGCCGGGACATTATAGCTTTGCCATAGGTACCGCGGGTTCCGTCATGTTGGTTTTCCAGACTGTGCTCCTGCCATTGGCCCTTTCTCACAGTGCTTCAGAGGTTACTTTGGTAGGCGGCACCCATGTCCCATGGAGCCCGTGCTTTCACTATATTGACCGGGTATTCAGACCTGCCGTGTCCGCCATGGGGTTATCATTTGAAATGGAGCTTAAAAAATGGGGTTACTACCCAAAAGGAGGGGGGCTGGTAAGGACAAGAATCTTGCCATCAAATGAGTTCAGTGCCTTCAAGCCTGTTCCCCAAAGTGAAGAAAAAGACCGCGTCAAGGCCATTTCTGCCACGGCTCGCTTGCCTGACCACGTCAGGAAAAGGCAGTCCGCACAAGCAAAATCTGTTTTGGAGGGCAGAGGAGTAAAGGTTGAAATAGAAGAAATAGAGGGCTCTGCCACGTGTCCAGGCAGCCTCTTGTTCTGCTGGATATCCGGCCAGGGGAGATATGGTGGTTTTACCAGACTGGGCGCAAAAGGCAAGCCTGCCGAGAAGGTTGCTGATGAAGCGGTTTACGAGCTATTGGCCTTTCTGGATAGTGGTGCGGCCTGCGACAAATACCTTTCCGATCAGATGCTGCTTCCGGCAGTGCTGGCAGGCGGAGAAAGTCACTGGTCCACAAACTCCATAAGCAATCACCTTCACACAAACGTATGGGTGACCGAATGTTTTGGGCTTGGTAAAATAAAGTTAGAGGAAGATGAAAAATTAAGCTTGATCAAATGTCGTGGAGCAGGCCTTGCGTAATTCCTATGGTAACCGTTCAAATGATAAATCAACAATCCAACAGGCTTCAATGCGTCCCGAATGGCCAGGGTAATGGTTTGCGCTGCGTAAGTTTTACCAGGTGGGGCGGCGTGAGTCTGCCACCTTATAATGAGCTCAACATCGGTCTCAATGTAGGCGATGACCTTGAGGCCGTAAGGGAAAACCGGCAAATCGTCCGCACAACCCTTGATGCCGGGGAATTGATCAGTTCCGGGCAGGTTCACAGTAGCCGCCTCGCAGTGGTGAAAGGACCTATTCAGGAGGAAAAACTTGCCGGTGTTGACGGCTTATTGACTGACGTGCGCGGTGTGGCCCTGTTAATACAACATGCCGATTGCCAGGCCGTGGTTCTTTATGACCCAAGTAAGAAGGCAATAGCCGATATTCATTGCGGCTGGAAAGGGAGTGTTTCTGGCATCCTTATTAAGGCAGTAAGAAAGATGGCAGAGGCTTACTCTTCTTGTCCGCAAGATCTCTGGGCCTCCGTCAGCCCATCCCTGGGGCCGTGTTGTGCGGAATTTAAGGATTGGGAAAATTTACTCCCAAGGAGTCTCCACGATTTTCAAACTGCTCCGGCCTATTTCGATTTCCGGGCCATAACCCGTTGGCAGCTCAGATCCGCCGGGCTGCCTTCTGAACAAATAGAGTGCAACTGCATATGTACAGCATGTTCCGAGGACTATTTCTCGTACAGGAGAGAAGGCCGAACCGGTAGATGCGCAACGGCCGTTATGTTGACATAGTCCAGGTATGAGAGACAGAATGTATTCCAAAACCGTCTCCGGCCTCCTTCCGTGTTTCCGATAAAAGCAGGATGCGAAGGTGGTCAGGGGCAGTTATTCACGCTCGGGTTGCAACAACAATAATCGCAACAACAATTGACATATCCATGTTGATTAGAGCACGGGTCGCAACAACAGGAGTTTTGACCCCAATAACGGCTGTCAGGATAAGGGCCTTCATAGTACCCTCTTTGCCCTGAAAACCCTTCCAGCAATTGCACCCCTCCTGCAAGGGTGGCGTTTGCCAGATCCACCCCCAAGCGTATCATGTTGCCTACACTTTCAAACAGCGAACCGCCCGACGTCTTGAGTGGAGACGCAGGGTCTGGATATGGCTGTTGGGCAAGGGTCGGGTGGGGCATTCCACCCGGAGGAGGATACGGCCAGCCAGGCATCCCGTATGCATACGGATGGGTAAAAGGATGTCCGGGATTGGACTCCATATTTCCCGGCATTGTCCTGTGAGAGGCAGCCATTCGCTTCTTATATTCCTCAAAAGCGGCTTTTGCCCTGTTTTCATGCAAGGCTCCTCCGGGAGTCTCATTAGTCTCTGGTTGGTTGGGAGTCGTATTAGCCATGTATGCTCCTTATTTTCTTATACTTAGCAACTAAACACTTCACACCACCTGACACGGGCAATGGCATTTAAAACAACTACAATTAATTGAGCGCCTGGGTTGGTGCTTATGATTCCTTCCTTAATATGGTATCCTGGCTGGACAATCTTTCCCCAACCCAGGACAGTGCCCTCACTGTCCATCACATATACTACAACAACTGAAGGCAAGGCACCTGCTGTCTGGGGGGTGAGGAGGTCAGCCGCTGTCTGCATGTATTCTATCGACAGATGAACGCAACAGCCCCCTCCTATGACGGCAGTAGCCTGTCCCATCTGTGCCTTGCCCGATGATATGGCATTTACAATGTTCACTTCCGAGATCAGCCTGCCTATTGGTTGATTTTCATCACCGGTTTCTGTCCCGGCTGCAGCCTTTTCATTCGCGGTCCGTGGAGCATGTATTGGGTTCATCATCATAAACAGGCGTCCGGCCAAGCCAGAAATCTCCTTGGGCTCTTGCACGGACGGCTTGAGCACGGACGGCTTGACCAGGAGTTCTTTTGCCTCTTTCCTGCAACTCCTCAGACCGCAAATGCACTTTGAAACCGGATGGCCGCATACACGACAAAAGCCGTGATAATGGGGATGGTGCTGATGACCCCTCATGGGTTGTTCCATGAACCTGTTACTGTAAGGAATCGTGCCTTGAGGATTTGTATCGACATGTATCATGGCCGTATCTCCATTTTTATTCTTGAGGTTCTTCTTATTACTGAGAGCATATAACATACGACATCAACTTAATTATCCTCCGTTAGAACAGTCTGCCATAGAAGAATCTTTTGATAAGTAATGTCGAGTATTAAATGACCCAAGTAATATCAACAACTCACAAGCTCACACCATCTCAAGCGCGCCATGCATTCCGTGGTCTCCAGCGTAACCGTACAGCCCGGGACTACAGATGCAAAATCACTTTTTACATGGAAACCATCAGGAATACTGGTCACATTCCATTCACTCGTGCCATCCGAATCCGTAACGGTTATCTTGACCCCAGGGGAAGTGGCGCCTGATACAGGCTTGTATTCCAGGGTCAGATTCACATCCTGAGCCCCGCCAATAAAGGCCTCCTGAGTACCAGGATCAACTGATATCTCACGGGGCATGAGCATCGAAGGTTTTGTGGTACAGCAACACAGGTGATACGGTTGACAGCACACCGGGCAATAAGGATGATAGTGAGGATGTGAACAGAGATAGCTGTGATAGGGATGACAGCAAGGATACAAACTCCATGGATGGTATGCAGCAAAATATTTATGATAAGACATTGTATTCCTCCTTTTATGGTGATTGTCCCTGTTTTGTGAGGTCCTGCACTTTTCTGATGATGTCATCAACTGCTTCAAAACCTGCATTGATGAAAGTGTTCAAGATGTTGGCCGTCTTGCCCGAGATCTGACTGTCAATAATTTCAGATGTGGTTTTATTGATAACTTCATTTAAAGGCCCCAGAATTTTAATGGCCATCTTTTCCCCTCCTTTTCCAGTTACAGAGCCTTCGTAGTCTCCAGACTCCTTGTCCAGCCCCTTGTTATTACATTTACCGAGGATACCATTTCATGATTTGCATAGCATCCAACAAGCCCCAGCGTCTTTGACAGGATCTCAAGCCCCCAATAGAGATTCACCATAGGGTTACTAACGATCCTGACAGTTGTTTTCAGTGTATTTTGCATGGCAGAAACCGCCTGTTCCAGGAGGGCCAAAGGTTTGGGATTAGGGGAAGACACAAGCGCTGAGAGCCATATCCTGGGATCAAGAGGAGTAACATCAAGCAAGCTGAACGGACAGATGCATTTTCTTGCAGGCATCACACCACTAAATATTCCTCCTAAGAACTGTTCGAAACGCGGATTCTCCTTTATCATTTTGGCTACGGCTTTGATAAGAGAGATATAGACTTCTCTTAAGTTCGGATTTTTGGCAATGGAAAGCAGAAGTTCGCCCGTGCGCCAGTCCATCTCGGTCCTTTCATTCCACAGGGACTCATATCTGCATAAAAATCCAGATGAAAAATCCCCGAATGCAATGGCCTGCATGGCAACCTGCGCGGCGAGGTGCGCGCTTTCTATGGCACTGTGGATACCACCGCCGTTGACAGGGTCAGCCAGATTTGCCGCATCCCCGATCAGCATGACCCTGGATGCCACCATCGATCTGGGCTTGTAAAAGGATGTCCAGCCAGCTTTGGGTATCCCGATAGCCTCGGCATGTTTTAAAATCTTTTTTAAGTCCCTGCTGACGAAGTCATGGAACACCTTTCTTAATTTCTTTTTCACTGGAAAGTTCTTGTCAAAAGCATAGCCTATACCGATATTCGCCTTACCATCATTGTCCACAAAGACCCAACCATACCCTGGAAAGAAACGCTCATTAAAGTATAACTGGATTTGCGATCTATCGACATCGACCCCTTTATAATAACCCCGGACAGACACTGCTGTTGTCCCATTCAGGATTTTATTGCCAATGGCACGAGATACGATGGAATTGGCACCATCTGCCCCTATAACCAACTTGCCTTTATAGCATACATGCGTATTATCCGATTCGACCTCCACCAGAATGCCGTTATGGGCCCATTGGAGCTTTTTTACCCGGCTGCCTGGTCTGAACAGGGCCCCGCTGGAGATGGCATTGCGGACCAGTATGTGATCAAGCTTTCTTCTTTCCAGGAAGACGCTAAAACCGGGATATGAAGTGTTTTGGGGAAACTTGCCTGTCAATACGTGCTCACCATTAACAAAGATGTCACCCTGTGTACAATACGAGTTGCTCTGATTCAGGACTTCATTGACGCATCCAAGAAAATCGAGCCAGTAGATGGCTTTTGGGGTCAGGCCGTCTCCGCACACCTTGTCGCGAGGGAAACATGCCTTGTCGAGAAGTAGGGTGGAAACCCCGCTACGGCTCAAAAATGCAGCCATACTGCTTCCCCCGGGACCAGCTCCCACAATAATCACGTCAAAAACATGTTCCACTTTTTTCTTTCCTACAGCATTCCCAAATGCACGGGCGAGAATAACTTGCTGTTGCTATAAATGTGCCGTAACAGCGAGAATAACAGAAATCTTTATCTCTTCATCCCCTGCCAGAACAATCCAGCCGTTGTAAGAATCCTCTGGAGCGTCTGGAGGTATGATACCTGTAAGAATGAATTTCTCAAAATCCATAGGGGCGATTACCCTGTCAGCAGGATCAACTGAAAAGGCATGTTGATCCATCTTGAAATGATGTGTTGCACCTATGAAATCCTGTGCTTTCAGATGGAGCTTCTTTTCAGAAACCGGCGAATCATTGTTGATGGAAAATGAGATATGTACAGGGCTTCCTGGAAAAAGCGGCATACGGTTCGTCACGCAATGACCCTTTGAGTAGCCAGAAGCGTCTGAAGTGCCTCCAGGCTGTTCCTGAAAAAAGGGCTGCGACCCTGTGTTCATTTCTTCAGACGGTGTGTAATATTGTTCCCCCGCGTGCTCCCGGCCTCCGGTCATTTTTCCAATGTCCTGTCCCAGGGCCAGGGAACTGAGCCTGGACATCAGGTTAATGCCAAGATCCACGCTGCACTCTGCAAGCTGAAGCACCTTTGAGAATATTGAGCCTATCTGATCGCCACGGTCCTGTATATCTTCTCCTGATGATTTACCCGCAGCATCGACATCTGAAGCCTTATTTCCCAGCCCTTCCTGTCTCTGTCCTGCCTTGGGGGATCCAGCCTTTTTTGCTTCCAGACGCTCTGGTTTCTTCTTTGTCACACTATGCTCCTGTCTTTTTACGTAAAAGTCATACCGAGCATGCCTTTAGTCATCCAGGCGCATCAGCAGCAACAGTTGCACGGAAATGAATGGGGCACACACTCTATGTAATAGCAGTGATGTGCAGGAGGATGACAACAGTTATAGTAATGACTAAAATGGCCATAACCCGGGTGGCATCCATGCCAGACCGATCCTTCAACAACAGTTCTGATAACACAGGCGCCTCCCTGGAGAGCGGCAGTAGTAAGATTGATCATACTGCCAAAGACACCCATCAAGCCAGGGTGATAATTCTTGCCATGATAATGTGGATGATGTCTGTAGTGATGGTAATAGTTCATAGCCTGTTCTCCTATTCTCCACTACTGACGCAGCTTTCTCCATAGGTTGTTGCCGGGTTTGCCTGTGGTATGTCAAATCGCATACCCGGCAATCCAAAGGAGATGGGACTGCTTCTCTGTTCCTTTTTATTTAGATGAACCGCCACAGCATCTCTGCCAGGGCGGCCTGCTTTCCCTTCAGGTGCTTGCCTTACCATAACCCCCTTGCCAGCCGATGTGCGATGTAATAATCGAGGTATGCTATGGGAGGAGGGATAAGATACCTGGGTGTCCTTTTCGCGGCAGATAGAAGGTATTGCAGGGTTTCCCGCGGTTTCAGGTACAGGAAAGCTGCGATTTTGAGTTCTGCCCTGTTCCCTCCTGAAACGCTCCCTGGGGACAATCCTTGTATGGCCGTCAAGATGTATGCGGAACAGCTCGATGCCGAGGAACCTGGCTCTGACCGTATAGCTGGAAGGCATGTGGAAGTCCTGGTGGCTGCCGATGGAAACAGCGGGCAGTCTTCTTATATTGAGATCAACAGAAGGGAGCTGGCGCAGGGACATGTTTAACAACGGCAGGTTTGTAACATTGAACTTCTCTATATTGAGGGGGTCGATGTTCCTGACCTCGTTTACATGGAGTTCCTCAACAGATATAGGATCAATTTGGTTGACCTCTTTAATATGGGCGGCAACAGGCGAGATATTCTGGACCTCTCCTATATAGAGAGGCTTGTCTTCCCTACCACCTATAAAGACAGGCCTTTCTTCCTTGCCTACGATATTGAGAGGCTTGTCTTCCTTGCCCTTAATCCATAACTCTGAACTTCCTACAATCTTTATTTTATCTGTTCCCATAATATAATTTCCTTTTGAGCCGCGCTATCACACAACAATTCCAGGCCATGAATAATTGTGCACCGTAACTACTGCCTCATCTTTAATGTTCGGATTGCCCTTAAGACGGGCCGTGATCTTGACATCTTTGAGAGACCCCGAACCGCTTTGCTCATAAAGGTACCAGTTATCGTGCCACCAAGGGCTCACAGAGGTTCCATCCTTAAACCATTCCAGTTCATTGGAATCACCGCCGTATACGATGCCCCGAAAAAATTGCCTGGTATTGCTGATATCTATATGGTAGTTGTGATGGCCTTCAGGATAATAGAGACACGCCCGCTTGGGGAAGATCTCTATCCTCGGTTCGGGCTTCGGCTCAGGCCCTAGACCCAGGAGGGTTACTCGCGCATATGCTTTACGGAATGGATCATCTGCCGCAGTGGCGATGATGATCTCGGTGAGCCCATAGGGCAATGTCCCTTTCAGCGGCGCAATATAGAGGCCGGATGCATCGATGGTCCCTACACCGGGACTACCGTTTGGATCTGCGACCTGCCAAGTGACCCTGTCGGTGGGTGCATTATAGACAACTACATCGAACTGTATCTTTGTATTCACCGGGTTGACATAACGCTCATCCTGAAAATACACCTCGGCCTGAGCGGGCCAAACCTCCACTTCCACCCGGTGCCGGCAGACTACATGATGGATAAAGGTAGGCACACAATATGGCTTATTATGCCGCAAGAGATAATTCATCGAATCGCCAGCCGGACTTTAGAACCGGTCATAACACATTGTATTGATCAGAGATCATCTTCTTCGCTAAGGCTCACTTTAATGGCACCTATCTTGACTGGAAGCTTACCTGCCACATCCATCTCAGTTTTGCAGGAAACATCGCAGTCCATCTTGCCCTCGAGCCCTTTTGTCCCGATAGCACCGCTAAGTTGCAAGTGGATACCTTTGAACTTCGCCTCGAAGGGATCGAGCTTTATGCGAAAACCCCCTACAGACGCTATCAACGGAAGCTTACTCCCAGGTTTCATAAAGGGTATGGCAAGCCGTATGGGAACCTCACCTATGGTCGCTGAGATGGAACCTACAGCACACTCAAAAGAGCCTAAGGCGGATGTATCAAAATGCATAGGATCCATCCTGATCTTTGTCTTAAAGGCCGGATAGCTCTCCATCGTTGCATGTGCTTTAAAATTCATCCCATTACCTCCTTGCCCTCCTGGCTCTCTTCGCTTTCTGATTCCATCCCTTCTGGGTAGACGCGTCCTGCCAGGTCACTGCACATTGTATCCATTAGCGAATTGAGCTTTTCATAACCTTCAAGGGCTGCGGCAAGCTCAGTACAGCTTTCTCCGGTCACCTCTAAATGTACAAGTGGGCCAAGTCTGATGCTAAGAGCTATTGAAACAGACATATTTCACCTCTCTTCTGCCCGCGAAGGTTTATCAGAGTATTATCAAATCTTTATTTTATCTAACTCGACGGACGGAAGACCCTGCACCCCGGCCGTTGTCACTATTTTTTTTATTATTCTCTATTATCCTTATTATTATGTTCATCAAATTTTATTGTACATGTCTTAATAATATTTAGCAAGCCATCCAGTGAGGAAAGCGTCAAATTGAGTGCCTCCTGTTGGGCTTGATCCAATTCTGAGAATAAATTACTAATGTTTTGCTTAACTTCACGACCACGGTCCGAGTCACTATATTCTCTGCCGCGTTCGATGAGGACAGAGCCGAACTGGTCCAGGATTGATAAGAAGCCAAACATAATGTCGGAAGCGGTATCTTTTGCCATATTTTTACCCTTTGTTGGAACAGGACAGCATTTCTTACAGGCAAGTTCCGCGGAGTTGGATCCCGGATCCCAGACCGCGTAAAGTGCAGACTGAGAGTCCCGCGGGATTGCGGCACACCCTCTGCAATGCAGCTTACCATGTACCATGTCGAAATAGAACGGTGCTTGCGCTGATTCCTTCCGGTAATCGATCCGCAAAAGGCCTTGATCGGGGTCTATTTTCCCCTTCTGACGTAACGACTGGATCTCAAGCGCTATGGTATCGCCTATCTTCATACCGCATCCCGGTCTATTCCCTCTTTTATTCATAGACGTTCCACGAAAACTTGCCACTGTTTCTCTCCAGCCGGTGTTTCTCTAACCTGGTAACAAAGTACCTATAAAGAAAACCAATTAAGAGTTCCCGTCCCTCGGACTCCGGCAATCGTGTATATAGACGATCGATGCTTGTGTTAAATATTCTGCGTAGCGTCTGCACAGGATGCTTTACCTGGTTCATGTAAGTTATCCTGTTGTAGTATCGATCGTAGTGGCAGTCCCCGTGGTCATCGATGTACATAATCAATGCACCGGCCGTGTAAAGTAGATGTTGATATAGTAGCGGAAGCTCGGGAACCAAAAAAAGAGAAAGAATTGTGATTGCATGCCCGCTCCTATCCCGCGCGCACTCCTTCAACAACCTCAGCTGCCGGTGACGGGGTGTCGCCTTGAAAGACGGAGAGCACGCACGCATCTCAACATCTCTCTTTTGAGAAAGAAATAGCCCAAATATAGCCTGCCGGAGCATGACATCCAGGACATCGCGTTCACCAAAGAGCCGGGACAGGATGATATAAAAAAGCTGCTCCCGCTGGTTTCTGATTTCAAACCACCCTTTAGTGAGAAGCAGTTCATAGCGTTGAAGGTATTCTCTTGAATCATCATCACCAAAATCATCCAGGAAGCTGTCCCCCAGAAAGCAACATGCCCCAAAAAGGCAACTTATTCTCAGCCGTCTTGTATCGAATGGAAAACCGGCTATCTCTGCACAGGCCCGTCCTACCATGGTCATCTTAGAGCTAAGTTCCAGCATCTTACGATATTCAACGCCGTCCCCGGCAATCATGGAAGGATAATAATCAGAAACCAACGAGACAAGCTGCTCTTCCACACTTATTCTATAGCCTTTCATCAAGGCATCAATATCCGCCAGAGCCTTATTACCCAGCCATATCGGTATAGCTTTTTTCATGTTGGGCCAAAAGAATGTATGATTACTTTTCCTATTGCAGTCAATAAAATAACAAACAATAAAAACAAAGGAACTATCGAAGCGTATATGCAGAATCAGACAGCTTGTTATATCCCTTAAAGCCATCTGTCTTTATCTTGCCGCCGTTTACTACGGACTTCTGAACATGGGATAGGAAGCTGGCTTGAGAATGATCACTTACAACATCCATCTGGGCAAATTGAGGTTTTCCTCCTTCGGTGATGGAGGCACTTACAACAACCTTTGCTTTTTTCGTTCCCCTGCCACGTTTACCGCCATGTCCGATAAAGGCATCATCTATTTCAATCAGACTATCCAGCATGTGCCGGGAGTCCTTGCTGACCATGGTTTTCCGGATCTTTTGAAGCATGGTCCAAGCACCCCAGTGGCTAACACCAATTTGTTTTCTCAGAGTGGTTGCCGATATGCCTCTTTTGTCTCGAGAATATAAAAAGATGGCCCATAACCACTTGTACAGCGGGGTTCTGGTTTTGCGCATAATTGTTTCTGCCGTCAAGGATGTTTGATGACGACAGTTTGAATTTGTGCATTGCAAAAGCCCATATGAAGAGTGAAAATAGAAATAATCATGTCCACATTTGGGACAATGAAAACCGTTTGGCCATCGAGCCTCAAAGAGGTAGTTTTCGCAAGCCTCATCATCTGGAAATCGCTGCTGAAACTCGATGAGACTCATTGATTCGCAATGTGTCATGATAACCCTCAACTATTTAATAAAAAAAATAAAATACACTATTTCTAGTGAAAAGTCAATCAATAATGGCATATCAGGATATTTCATATAAGGAAATAGCCACCATATAGGGTATGCCATGTGCAAGACAACCGCAATATATGGCGGCTCCAGAGCAGATAATGGCTTATATGAAATATCCAGGGCATATTGCGGAGCTAACTCAATAAGCATACAATTAAATAAAGTGGGATCTGGTTTACTCAACCACATACCATACGTTGTGGCTGACAATTTGGTTTTGCCCAACACTAAATTGTCACTGCAACTTCAGTGGAATGAATCAAAAAGGGATAATTTGCCACACCAGTTCCGGTTGACCCAAACTTTTGGGGTAAGCGTTCACCTCCCCCCCTGACAGCCAACAGCCTTTTTCGGATTTCAAAGCACAATCCATTGAGAATACGCCTTTTGGTGCAACCTTGTCCGCGGTTGAAACCCTGCAAAAGCCTGTCGGCTGCCAGGGAGTGTGAACGGTTACTTTTTTCTTATGCCATCTATTTTCAATTTGATGTCAAGTACAGGACTTCCATTAACAGCATCAAGACCTTCAACATAGAGTGTTGTTCCTTCTATTTTTAATAATGTGACATCTTGAATTGCTATTTTGGAAAGCCTGTTAGGGGTGCGAGAAGCGAAAACCCCAACCGATTTTCCATCAAGGCCCCTATTAAATACCGATTTGACTGGTCCTGACTTGTGGAGATAATAGACAATGGTAATATATTTTTCATCCTCAAGTTTATACAAAAAAATTTTCTGAAAAGGGAAAAGTATAATTCTGGATATCTTGTCGTCTCCGACCACACCGAACCCCGCAGGATTCTTATTTAAATTGTTCTTTACAATGCCAATCGGATAAATTTCAACCGGTTCAATATCTCCATACAGACATCTTGCACAAAAATAGACATCATCAATAATGCACAGTTTATGTTTATCAGCCCATATTCCACATTTACTGCACTGATAAGTCTCTTTGTTCACTGTTCAGGGGTACCTTATTGGATTGTTGATTGTTGATTGTTGATTTTACTTCCAATACCTCTCGGGCCGAGTGCAATGCCCTAATATTCTCAAATTTAGGGGGGTATGATATATGCTCCCCTCGTTCTATTCTAATGATTTTTCCATTCCCGCCCTGCCCCTTGCTCCTTGACCCATGAACGGTTACAAAATCATAAGGAAATTAAGCCGGATGTGAATAATTCCAAAAGAAAAAAGGAAATGGTCGGGGCGAGAGGATTTGAACCTCCGACCCTCTGCTCCCAAAGCAGATGCGCTGCCAGGCTGCGCTACGCCCCGATTAATTGACATCCTGTTTAACACAGAGCTTAAAAGCCTTCAAGAACTTTGAATTTGGTATAGCGCTCCCGGTTCTGTGGTTGCCTCAATGTAACACTATGTTTATATATGACTGTTTGGCATCCTTCATTCATCAGTTTACACTTTTTTCGAAAAAGCGTGTATTGTTAAATTGAATGCCGATGTCGAAACTGGAAATTCGAAATTTGAAATTAGGTAACACATCTACATTTTTAATGTTTTCCCCAATTTCTAATTTCACTGCCAAAACACAAGATCAACAAAGTGTAAACCACTTTTGACTTGTCGTGAAAAATGCCGACTACTTTATGGCTAAGACTCGCAGAAAAAAATCCAGAAAACCACTTGTGTGGGGTTATCGTCCTCTGCTGGGAATCGTACTTGGATCAGCGCTTGCGGTGTCTCTGGCAATTGGTAGTCTCATAATAGGGTATATGCTCCTGGGTCTCCCGGAAATCTCAAGTCTTAAATCTTATAATCCTCCCATGGTCACTGAAGTACTCGACTCGGACCATCGCCCCATCGCATACTGGTATAAGGAAAAAAGGTGGCCTGTCCCGATTTCCCGAATGCCGGACAGGCTGGTACAGGCATTCCTGGCAGCTGAAGATGCCCGGTTTTACGAACATCCCGGCATTGATTTCATGGGAGTCATTCGTGCCATGCTGAAAAATATGGAGGCGGGCGGATTAGTCCAGGGAGCGAGCACCATTACCCAGCAGGTAACAAGATCCTTACTCCTTACTCGTGAAAAAAGTTGGTTGCGCAAAGTTAAAGAAGCCATCCTGGCCTGGCAAATTGATGCAGCACTCACAAAAGACGAAATCCTGACCATATATTTGAATCAGATATATCTTGGACAAGGATCCTATGGAGTTGAAAGTGCTGCCAGGACCTACTTCGCAAAGCATGTAGATGACCTGAATCTCGCTGAATGCGCACTCTTTGCTGGCCTGCCCAAGGCCCCGAGCCGGTACGACCCGACAAAATATCCGGACCGTGCCAAGAGGCGTCAGGATTATGTGCTGAGACGGATGGTAGAGGAAGGCTATATTACTCCAGAGGAGGCGGAAGAGACAAAAAAGATCCCTATTCGCCTGAAAAGAGAGACCCTTGATACTCCGCCCGGCACAGACTATTTCCTCTCGGAAGTAAGAAGGGAACTTGAAGCAAGGTATGGCAAGAAAAGGCTTTTGACAGACGGTCTTACCGTAACAACCACTCTCAAAAGGGACTGGCAGATCAAGGCCGATGAAGCAGTGCTTCAGGGTCTGAATAACTTACGCAAGAGGCATACTAAGGATACTGAACTGAACCAGTCTGTTCAGGCGGCCCTTGTGGCAATCAAGGCAAAAACCGGTGCTGTTCAGGCCCTTTGGGGAGGCAAAGACTTCAAAAAATCTCAATTCAACCTGGCAACCCAGGGAAAAATGCAGCCAGGGTCTGCCTTTAAGGCAATAATCTATTCAACCGCCCTATCCAATAGACTTATAGCCCCTAATACAATCGTTGTGGATGAACCGATTTCACTGCCGGGAGCGGATTCTCAAACCATGTGGGAACCTGAGAACTTCGATAAGACCTATATGGGCCCGATCACCATAAGGACGGCCCTCACGCACTCCCGTAATGTCATTTCAGTAAAAATCGCAAGGGCAATTGGCTTGACCCCCATTCATGATATGGCGAGGCGTATGGGAATAGAGACACCTCTGGCAAATAATCTGTCTATTTCTCTAGGTTCTTCTGAAGTTACTCTAATCGAGATGGTAAGGGCTTTCAGCACCTTTCCCAATCTGGGAAAAAATATTAAACCTCAATTTATTCAAGAAGTTAGAAATCGAAAAGGAGAAATAATAGAACAACTTGAGCCTGTTTTCAACGAAGCGGTTGACCCGGTAACTGCTTTTCAAATGGTCCATCTCCTCAGGGGAGTAATTCAGGATGGTACGGGTCGCAATGCCAGGGCCCTTGGAATTCCAGCAGGTGGCAAGACCGGTACTACTGATAATTGTCGAGACGCGTGGTTCATTGGATTTACCCCTGAAGTAGTGGCAACAGTGTGGGTTGGGAGGGAAGACAAAAAATCATTGGGCAAAAAAGAAACCGGGGGCAGAGTTGCTTGCCCGATCTGGACATCTTTCATGTCAATAACAAAAGAAGAAATGATAAAACAGGATTTCAGCATGCCTCAGGGAATAGCTATGGTCCCTGTAGACCGGCAAACCGGCGAAATAATTATACCCAAGAAAGACAATGAAAAATCTCTTGTTTGGGAAGCAATGAGAGAGGATCTGTTACCGCCTCTTCACCCTTCGTCTGGAAAATTCCGGCTCCCTTCCTGGTTAAAAAGGCTTGACGACTTCCTTTTTTAATCAAAAATGGACCAAACAATGCAAGATCGAAATCAATTCAAGCTCACTATTGTAGGCCCGGGGGCTATGGGTTGTCTTCTGGCCGCCACGCTTTACAAACAAGATTTCCCTGTTTCCATACTTGATTACAAACCGGATCGCGCCGAAAGGCTTAGGAAGGACGGAATACAGGTTATGTCATCAAAGGAGGCATGGACCGCCTTTCCGTATATTACCGCAGAACCCGAGTCTTTGAGTCCCCAGGATTGGGTGATAGTATTTGTCAAGGCCGCCCAGACTGCGGATGCCGTAAAACGTATAGGTCCCCTGATAGGACCTGAAACCCTGGTTGTTTCTCTGCAAAACGGTATAGGGCATGAATCCACACTTTCTAAAACTGTAAAACCGGAACAGATTGCCCTGGGCGTAACATCACAGGGGGCGACTCTACTGAATGAAGGACATGTTCGCCATGCCGGGAGTGGTCCCACAACGCTTGGATTGGTGATCCACAACCCTGAAGCCAAAGAGAGGTTAATTTCTTTAGCGACTTTGCTGAACAACTCGGGATGGCCCTCTCAAATAGCTGAAGACATCTATCCTCACATATGGCGCAAATTGATTGTCAATGTTGGGATAAATGCATTAACCGCCCTCTGCGGCATTACCAATGGAAAATTACCACAACATCCGGAATCACAACGATTGCAGCAACTTGCAGTTGCTGAGGTATGGATGTTGTCATTAAAGAAGGACATTGCCCTGGGCTTTTCACTTGAAGAGGCCCACGATATGGTTAATTCAGTGTGTCAGGCAACTGCGGAAAACATGTCCTCCATGCTTCAGGACCGTATCAAAAACAGGACCACTGAAATCGACTACATTAACGGCGCCATTGCCGGGATGGGCAAAGAACTTGGAGTTGCGACCCCGGTAAACGAGGTCTTGACTCTTCTTGTGCGCCTGAATTCACGTCTGGGCTGGAAAAATCCGAAAAAACATTGACAATTCTATAATTGTATTATTATGTTATGATTATATCTAGGCTTTGGAAGCGACTAATTAAGTATAAACTATCATGTTACAAATGGTCATTTTTTGCTATTATTTAGACTCGACAAATAAAAAGCGTGGCATTCATAGTTAGTAAGAATCCTTCTGCTTCCAAACGCTAAATATTCCTTTGCTGATACTAAACAATTAAATATAAAACACGTTACCTGTGTTGAGGTGGGTTGCTTTTTCTGATTTTAAAGCTGACCTGTCGCATTTTGCAGAGACGGTGCAACATTGCCTATGGTCAAAATTCTGCAAAAAGCCATCTTGGAACTCTTCAAAAAATTTACGCCCGCAGACTCTTTTAAGAATACGCAAACCCAGTAGAGGTAAAACCATGCCTAAAATATCAAAGGTAAATAGAGCAAAAATAATAATTTTAGCTGATTTAAAAGGTAAAGGCATAGGTGAACTTCACAAAATAGCAAAAGACCTGGGCGTGGATTCTCCCAGTGGAATGCGCAAACAGGAAATCATCTTTGCTATACTTAAGGCTCAGACCGCCAATGGCGGTTCTGTGTATGGCGAGGGTGTGCTGGAAATACTTCAGGATGGATTTGGTTTCCTTCGCAGCCCGGACTACAATTACCTGCCGGGCCCGGATGACATATACGTATCTCCGTCACAAATCAGACGTTTTGCACTGAAAACCGGCGATACCGTCTCCGGCCAGATACGTCCTCCCAAGGAAGGGGAACGATACTTTGCCCTGCTAAAGGTAGAATCCCTAAACCATGATGCCCCTGAGGCATCCCTTGATAAGGTAATCTTTGAAAACCTCACGCCTCTCTATCCTGAGGAGCGTTTCAACCTGGAGACCGATTCAGATAACTATTCCGCCAGGATAATGGATTTTATGAGTCCGATCGGTAAAGGCCAAAGAGGACTTATCGTCGCACCTCCCCGAACCGGCAAAACAATGCTCCTCCAAAATATCGCCAACAGTATCACCAGAAATCACCCCGAGGTCATATTGATTGTCCTGCTCATAGATGAAAGACCGGAGGAAGTCACAGACATGCAACGCATTGTAAAGGCTGAGGTTGTCAGCTCGACGTTCGATGAGCCGGCCCAGCGCCATGTTCAGGTTTCCAAAATGGTTATTGAGAAGGCAAAGCGCCTGGTGGAACATAAACGCGACGTGGTGATACTTCTGGATAGTATCACCAGGCTTGCCAGGGCCTATAACACCGTAGTTCCTCCCAGTGGCAAGATCCTCTCCGGAGGTGTAGACTCCAATGCGCTTCAGAAACCCAAGCGCTTCTTTGGGGCTGCCAGAAACATTGAGGAAGGGGGCAGTCTTACAATAATAGCCACTGCCCTTGTGGATACGGGAAGCCGAATGGACGAGGTCATATTTGAAGAGTTTAAGGGCACAGGAAACATGGAAATTCATTTAGACAGAAAGCTCACAGACAAACGGATATTCCCCTCAATCGATATCAACCACTCCGGCACCAGGAAAGAAGAGTTGCTGCTGCCCGAGGATGTGTTGAATCGAATCTGGCTCTTGCGAAAACTTCTGTCACCCTTAAACCCGGTAGACAGCATGGAATTCCTCCTGGACAAAATGAAGGGGACAGAAAACAACGCCGAGTTTTTGGCATCTATGAACAGATGATAATTCCGGTGAAAAAGTCCAATCTGCGGCGCGCAATTAAATGTTGAATGCTAAATGCTGAATTTTGAATTAAGGTATATGTCTTTTAAATCTTTTCCACAATTCACCATGGATTTTGAACAAAAATACTTTTTGCAGTATAGTTGTATTTTAAATATAAATAGTGCCTGAACGGAAACACCAAATTTTGTTTTCTCAATTTAGGCCATGGACAATTAACAGATATTAATGTTACTTCCTTTTTTAAATTCAAAATTTAGAATTCAAAATTGTGTCTGAACGGGGTTTTCGTTCAAGCACTAAATAGGAGATATAAGAAAACATGAAAGAAAAAATCCATCCAAAATACTATAACTGCAAGGTAAGATGTGCCTGTGGTAATGAGTTTGAGATAGGTTCAACCCAGAAAGAGATAAAAGTAGAAATCTGCTCCAAGTGTCATCCTTTCTTTACAGGCAAACAGAAACTGGTCGATACTGCCGGGAGAGTGGAGAAATTTTACCGCAGGTATGGTGAGGCTGCGGAAAAACAAGCCTGAGTCGTCATAACAATAGACCCCTGAATGTTAGCTAAACTTCAAAAATTAGAGAATAAATACCTGGACTTAGAGCAAGAACTCAGCGACCCTGATTTACTGAAAAATCAAAAAAAATATCAGGAAATTGCAAAAAGGCACGCCGATCTGAGGGTAATAGTTCAATTTTACCGCCAGGACCGCGACATACTGGAACAAATCGATGAAAACAAGGTCTTGCTCAATGATCCTGACCCGGAAATCCGGGAACTCGCACAGTCAGAACTTGAGGAGCTTGAAGAAAAAAGCAGGAAACTCGAGGAGCAAATAAAACGCCTTCTCCTGCCCAAGGATCCCAATGACGAAAAAAACGTGCTTTTGGAAGTCAGGGCCGGTACGGGCGGAGACGAGGCTGCCCTTTTTGCAGCGGATCTGTTCCGCATGTACAGCCGCTATGCCGAACACAAAAAATGGAAAGTGGAAGTACTGAACGCCCATCTGACCGGGGGCGGCGGATTCAAGGAAATCATCAGCCTTGTCTCCGGAGATAGGGTTTACAGCCGCCTAAAGTACGAGAGTGGCACACACAGGGTCCAGAGGGTACCTGACACAGAGACCCAGGGACGCATACACACATCGGCCGTCACTGTGGCCGTACTGCCAGAGGCTGATGATGTGGACGTGGATATTGATCCTGCTGATCTTCGGATTGACGTTTACCGCGCGTCCGGAGCAGGGGGGCAGCACGTCAACAAGACAGAATCCGCAGTACGTATCACCCACCTGCCCACAGGCTTGGTAGTACAGTGTCAGGATGAACGCTCCCAATATAAAAACAGGGCCAAGGCCATGAAGGTGCTTTATGCCCGTCTACTGGATCTAAAACGCACAGAACAACAAGCCTATGTCTCAGATGAACGACGGAGCATGGTAGGCACAGGGGACAGGAGTGAGCGTATCCGCACCTACAACTTCCCCCAAGGCAGGATGACCGACCATCGAATAGGCCTTACCCTTTATCGCCTTGAGACCATAATGGAAGGGGATATAAACGAGATCATAGAGGCGCTGGGCACTCACTATCAGGCGCAGGCCCTGGCCCAAAGCTCAGATGACAATAGCCCAGGCACTCTTCGCGGCCACTAAACAACTCGCGCGCGCCCACGTAGAAAACCCGCAACTGGAAGCTGAAATTCTGCTGGCCCACCTCCTGGGAAAAGAACGGATCTGGTTTCACCTCCATCCTGAATTTCTACTTGAAGACCCTGTAAACGAACAGTATGTGGCCCTTGTTGCGCGAAGAGCCATGCACGAACCCACTGCCTATATTTTGAAGCAGCGGGAATTCCGGTCTCTTCCTTTTCGCGTAACCAGGGATACTCTGATACCCAGACCTGAGACCGAGTTGATTGTGGAGATGGCCCTTGCCCTTGTAAAGCAGGAAAGATGGCGCAGGCCCTGTATCCTGGACCTGGGTACTGGTTGCGGCATACTGGCGATAACACTTGCCCACGAGATCCCCGAAGCCGTTTTAGTGGCAACAGACCGGTCATTCCCCGCGCTGATCGTAGCACAACAAAATGCAGAGAGACATGGAGTAAAATCAAGGGTAGGCCTGGTACAGGCAGACTGGATCAATCCCTTTAAATCGTGTGAAACCGGCATTTCCCCGCGTGAAAAAGGAATGACCGTCGCAAACCGGGGATTTCATCTGGTTGTCAGCAACCCACCTTACGTGGCCAATAAGGACAAAAGGCTCCTGGCAAAAGAAATATTAAAATATGAACCAGAGGGGTCGCTCTTCAGCAAAAAAGACGGACTTGAGGACATTGAAAAACTTATCAAAACCGTTCCCCAAGTACTTCGCAAAGAAGCATGGTTTATTTGCGAAATCGGATGGAATCAGGGAAAACAGGCCATTCAGATAACCAGAGATACCGGGATGTATAAATGCGCAAAGATCAGAAAAGACCTGTCAGGCAAGGACAGGGTCCTAATGGCAAAGAGAAATTGAAGTAAAAAATGGTGTCCCTCTAACTTCGTAAAAGTTGGTGTCCCTTGACACTTGCAGCAGATAGGTCTATCAAGCCAGGGAAAGATAAAAAATGGTCATTATCTTAACTATTATTCTTGCAAATTGTTAGAGTGGTCATTATAGTAACCAGCAAGAAAAATTTAAAAGGAGTTATGACTATGCAGACAATTGAAACTTTTATTCCGATTACTCAGGCAAAGGCTAAACTTTTGGATATGGTAAGACGGTTGCAGGATACAAACGACACCATAGCAATCACAAAAAATGGGGTGCCTGAAGCTGTCATACTGTCCATGAAAAAGTTTGAAGGCTTTTTAGAGACTATTGATATTCTATCCGATCCTGAAATGATGAAGCAGCTTAAAGGTTCCGCTAAAGATGTGAAAGCAGGCCGGTTAATTGATCTTGACGAGGCGTTTTAATGATCTATCAAGTCAAAATCACGCCTTTTGCAAACAGGGCCTCAAAAAAGTTCAGTCCTGAAGTAAAAAAAGCCGCGAAAGCTGCCCTGAAGGAACTTGCCAAAAATCCTTATCTTGGCAAAGAGCTTCAAGCTGAATTAAGCGGCTTCTGGTCTTATAAATTTCTGAGGTACCGGATTATTTTTAAAGCCGACACTCAAAAAAAAGCCGTTATTGTTTGGGCCGTCGGCCACCGGCGCGATATTTATGAAGCCTTTGGTGGTCATCTTTTAAGCCTTTCATCTGAAGATTAAGAAGGTCGAACCACAAATTTTGTCTTTTGACGCCCGAAAGTGTCGACCTTGTGCGGTTAAAAAACCATGAACCGATATGTCCTGTAAATATTCGATAAATCCGTTTGCCTCTTTCAAAGCCTGTTGGAAATCTTCTTTTTGAGCTGCGACATGTAGGCAAGCTGAATACAAGAGTGCTGTATTTTTTTGTGAAAGGACGTAGACTTCAACGCTCATCATAACTGACCCATTGGTGCTCATTTAAATTAACCCATCCCGTGCGCACCGGTTTCTTTGCACTGGTGTAATAGGAGGGAGGATTTCCACTCGACTTTGGCCATTTTTCGATTATTATAAAACCAGAAAAATCAAGGAGTTAGCTGCACGATTTGGAAATTACAAGCACTCATACCCCGATTTTTTATGGGTAGATTTGATCCAATTCAAGCTAGATATAATAATTTCAGTAAGTTAGCCCAACAACCATGAATTAAAAATGGCCAAAGTCGAGTTCCAGTGACAGAGGAGGTGGGGCGCTTGGTGGAACTCGGGGAATTGGGAAAGCCGATGAAGATCAGGGAGGGTACCAGGAAGACTCAGTCTTTGGTGTTGGTCTTGGACGGTTCAGAGACTCGCAACGAGGGTCCATCAATACGGATGGTAATGCAGTGATGTCTGAGGCGATCCAGAAGGGCGTCCAGCAAGGATTTGCGTTGAAAGAGATCGTACCATTCAGGATAGTCTAAATTTGTGGTGATGATTGTGGATTTTCGACCGTATCGTCTATCCATGAGCTTGAAAAAGGCGTTTGCCTGTTCCGGCTTCAAGGTCAGATATCCCAGCTCGTCAATAAGTAATAGATCATATCGGGCAAGCAAGCCAAGCAGCTTCGGTGTTGTACGGTCTGCCATAGAGGCACAGATCTCATCCAGGAGGTCTTGGGCATTATAGAAACGCCCCCTATATCCTGAGACAAGGGCCTTGCGGAGCAGACCTATGGCCAATCCGGTCTTTCCTGCCCCTGGCGGACCTATAAAGATAACATTGTCTGTCCTGTCCATGAACGACAATCCGG
>PQXE01000116.1 GCA_003194495.1 Deltaproteobacteria bacterium | reverse complement strand
CGAATATTTAGAATGTTGTGGATTCTCCCTGCCATATCTGTTACAATCCTTACATTTGTAAAGCTGTTTACCATTATTAGAGTCAAATCCATTCTTAACAAGATATTTACTACCACAATGAGAGCAACTAAGAATATTAGTTTTAATAATCATTTATTATCTCCTTATTTTTTAAAAGTAAATTATCATATAGTTAAAAGTATATCAAGCGTATATCACGTGACAATTAACGACTATCAATGATTAAAGAGCAATTAATTTAATACAACAAACCTGGAGAAGGGACAGACCATTTATGCTTTTTATCTCACTGGTTGGTTGAGACTCGAAATGTGGCATTGTTTGCAGAGACGCGCACCAGTGACAGATTGCCAAAGCAAAGAAGGGTATGGCGAATATTGCCCAGAGCACTGTAATTAGTTTCATATTTGTTTCCTGTGGATTTGAATCTTACATAATTCAAATCCCCTGGAGACGCCGAAGAGCTTCCTCATATCTCTCTTTATATCTCTCTTCCCGTTCTTCCTTCAGCAGTTGCTCCCATTCTTGTCGTTCCTTCAGTGTAAAGCCGTCTGGGTCTTTTAATTTTTCTTGTTGTTCTCTAAGTTCTTGTTCATACCAATAATTACGTTGTTCTATCAGGTAGCTTTCAACAATATTCCATACTGTTTTTATATCTTTTTCGGTTCCTATTGTGGGATCATAACTTAGCTCGAAGACGACCATGCTCCATATAATACTAAACAACAAATTGTGTGGATTCTCTTTGAATTCATTAGGCATTTTTGGGATTATTAATCCTGCTCTACCGATTTCTTTTCCTTTCAGATGTCAAGGGACACCAACCTTTACGAAGTTAGGGGACACCAACCTTTACGATTTTTTATGGTCCCAATTTATCCATTTTGTCTTCGTTACTACCGTTCCTTTATTCTCTATAGAACCTGTTGCCAAAGGCAAATAACTGTACCGAAATCAAGTACTGGTTTACAAGCAGCCTGATATTTGGCACGACCAGCCTCCACATAATGTTCGAGCACTCGCCATATTCTGGTATTGTGTTCTTCTACGAATCGGGGGATCGCTTTGGGTGTCATGCCATTCTTCACGAATGTCATTATGAGCGCCTCGAAGAATAAGGTAAAACTGCACCAGGTCGTGCCAAGGAACTTATCTTCTCCATGCTCATACAACCTGCCAGGACTCCGAAATTCCCAAGGCCATTCGGAAAAAATCTTTCTCGTTCAACTTTGCTTGCACCTCTCATAAAAAAGACATAGAATAAATATGGCCCAGCCGGAGGATAAGGCAACGGTGGGAACCGACCTGAGCGCCGAGCTGGGGGCCAAGACAAGGGGAGGGAGCTCAAGTGTTCCCTCCTTACTTAAACCCTTGTTTTGGCATGAAAGCGATAAATCCCAGGGGTCTGGGGACTGGTCCCCAGATCGGCAAAACCGATTACAAATTTACCCACACTAAACAGCGAAGAACACAAAATCGTAATCAACCCTCCTTCCCTTTGCCTTTCTGAGAAAGCTCTTTTTCCTCCTTTCACTTCAGTACTTTTTCCAGTTCTCTCAATCTATAAGACCGGCCTTTGATGTTGATCACATGACAATGATGCAAAAGCCTGTCCAATAGAGCAGTGGTCATTACTTCATCTCCAGCCATAATCTCCGGCCAGTCCTTCACTGATTTATTCGTGGTAATAATCATGCTGCCCTTGGTGTAGCGACTGTTAACCAGCCTGAAAAACAGACTGGCTTCCTCTCGAGTCATAGGCTGAAAACCCACCTCGTCACATATCAGAAGATTAGCCTTCATGTATTTTTTGGCTCGTAGCCGTTGAGGAGCCAAGTCAGCATCTTTCTTGAGTAAGGGCAAAAGATCTTGGAGTTGATAGAAAGCCACAGTAAAACCATTTTCTATGGCCTTTACTCCCAAAGCCGCTGACAGATGCGTCTTCCCTGTACCTGGAGGACCCTGAAACAATATGGTCTGCTGCTCCCGGACCCAGGCACAGGTGGCCAAACTTTCAATCCGACTCTTTTGTATGCTCGGCTGAAAAGTCCATTCAAAATTGCCCAATGTCTGGCCTGGAGGAAGACATGATGTCCTGAGCCATTTCTTGATCCTCTCCTCCTCACGCCTCCTGAGCTCTACCCCTATAACCGCATCCAAAAGCCGATGAGGAGCCCAGTTCTCCCTGACAGAGGTATTTAAGAATTGGGACAGGGCCTCGGTCGCATATTTCATTCCTAATTCCTCAAGCCCATTACAAGCCCTGTCTATGTCTACTCGCCCCTTCATCGCGCCACCTCCGCCAGGGCCGCATAGAGATCAACAGGACGCTCCTCAACAGCCATATCCATAATCTCCTGCAAACGACTCCCCATCCTGCCAAAAGGTGGAGGCGCAATTACACGAGCATCCCCATCTCCTTCATAACAACTCGGATCATAAATAAGACGTTCTTTTGTACCCCGTGGATGCTCCCGAATTACCTTGCCATCCGCTAATATCTGGACCCTTCCGGCACATCCTCGTACCTCTACTTCCCTGCCTACATGAATAAAAGGAACAGGATAGCTGTGATTCTCAAAATAGACCATACAGTCCAGATACACAGAACGGGTTACCGTTATGTCAAAAGGCTCAGGCAATATGGGCAAAGAAGCCAAATGTTCTAATTCATGTTGCCAACTCTCATGAACACTGAGACCTGTGATTGGACAGACCGCCTTTCTGGACCACATCTCCAACCTCTCGTCGGTCCAGGACTGAAGGTGCTCAAGACTGTCAAATACCTGCCCCTCGGGATTGGCACGAAGCCTCGTAAGACGCACCTTGGCCTCTACCTTACCCTTTTCATATGCCTTGCGAGGAGCACAGGCATCTATGTAAAAACCTACCGCCTTGGCATACGCACGATAAACCTTGTTGATCCTACCCCAGGCCCCGGCTCCCTGTGCTATCGCCGTCTTGAGATTGTCAGTTCTGTTTACCGCCGCTACACCGCGGAACCTGCGATAAGCCTCGTTGTGACAATTAAGCCAGCCAAGCTGATTCTCACTGTGACTCCATATCACTGCTGGCTTTCGACTGTGACTGAGAGTCATCACAAAGGCATGAAGAGACTGGGAACCAGCACCTATTTCTATGTCCTTAAATTCACCCCAATCAGTCTGGCTCTGAGCACCAGGAGGAGTCTCAACTCTACGATAGGTCCGAATCCTTGGCTTAGGAGCCTCTTGCAAAACTCGGTGTGCAGGAGAAATGAAATTGCGAATGAATTTTAGTTACCTAATAATTATGGACACATATTGAAAATAGAGCACTATTTTACCTAAAATGCGCTAAATTGCCAAATTTTAGACAAAACTCTACCTTATATCCCTATTGAACACATAAACAGCGCCAGACC
>PQXE01000115.1 GCA_003194495.1 Deltaproteobacteria bacterium | reverse complement strand
TGGTTACAGAGAGTATCGAGAAAGATATTAGCTTTTTCTAAGGTTTTATATATGCACCATGTTGTCTTTAAAGTGTTCTTTGTGGCCTATAATTGTTATGTATCCGTTGAGACTTAACGACCACCCAATTTGATAATACACGCTTTTTCGAAAAAAGTGTAAACTGGTGAATGAAGGATGCTTGATTTTAATATTGGAATGCTATAAGCCAGGCCAGGATTGGCACAAAGCACGTGATTATTCCTATAATATGGTCCGTTTTAAGAGAAGGAAGACCTGAAATCTTTAACAATTGTCCTGCGAGTAGTCCCAGAATCATGCCTGACAGGAAGCCGAAGAGGTGTGCTCCAAGATCCGTGTGCTCACCGTGGGCGCCTAAGAATCCGAGAAGTGCAAAGCCCGCTCCTAATGGAATTGCGCAGTCTCTGAGAGAAAAACGTCGTGCGCTGAGTATCTGAAGTGCTATTATCACACCCAATGCACCGAAAATGGCCGTAGAAGATCCGATTGAACTATGGGTCCCTCCATGAACCAAGGCGTTAATCAGGTTGCCAAGTATCCCTGAAAGGAGGGTGATCCCCCATCCTAGGCCAATGCCCAGAAGGCTGCAAAGCCAAATCATTAGTAATCCCCCCATCATCATGTTTCCAAGTAAATGGGGAGGGTCTGCATGCAGTGTCAGAGCAGTAACCAGGCGCCACCACTGTCCGTCATGAAGAATGCTGCCCACATCGCCGCTGCCGATCGCAATCAATTGCCCTCTCCAGCTATCTGAAAAGCAAATGCTAAATACAGCGGTTAGTATAAGTAGGGTCCAAAAGGTAGATTGTGCATTCGGATACCATGAAGTAGCTTCAAACTTCAAAGGCCATGCCCGATTCTCATTCTCATATTTTTCAAGCTCGGTAGCAGCCAGATTTTCATGGTCTGGAGAAACTGCTATCCTGCACCCATTAACTGAGTAAAGGATTTTGTGGGGTACATCCCGGGCAGTAAGCACTAGTGACCATATCTCCGCCTGGGCCTTTGGCATAGGTCTGTGCAGATATCTTTCCACTGAGGTCGAATAGTCACACAGGCTCTGAGGCTCAGGGCGGTTTTTGCTATATTCGTTCATAAATTGAGGGGATAAAATACACCACAGTGACGCACAATACGATTAAATCCGCATCCCATTTAACTTGATAGTATAGGAATTTCCATTTTTTAACAGGATCAACAGGATTGTCAGGATAAAAAATATGGCATTCTTCATTCATCAGTTTACGCTTTTTTCGAAAAAGCGTATATTGTCGAAATGAATGCCATTGTAGTGCCCAACAAATCGGCTAATGGCGAGTAGCTAATCGCACAAGTCATATTTTTTGCGCTATATTACCCTTATAGAAGTGTAAACTACTTTTGATTCGTCGTGAAGGATGCCAAAAATATTAAGAAATCCTGTAAATCCTATTGATCCTGTCAGAGAAGTCCGCCCGAAGGGCGCTAATTATCCTTATAGTCCTGGGTCTATTTACAATTCCTGACGGAAAAGTATAGATACTCCAGATCACTAAAAAAACCCGGAGTCAAAATGATGGACGATGAAAAAAATATAGACTGTCCGGAAACTCAACAGACAGCAGATGGTCTTTCGTGCCGACTCCGGCGGACAGGTGGCTCACTGATGGCCTGGGTCTGGTCAACACCTGAGCCTGATGAAAAAAAATGGCTGAAGTTAATACGGATAGTCATACGAATTCATCTTATAGTATTCCAGGAATTTCAGCGTGATGTCATAACCCTTCGGGCCAGTGCTCTGACCTTCACTGTAGTCCTGTCCCTGGTCCCAATGCTTGCTCTGGGTACCGCAGTATTAAAAGGCCTGGGTGGCGGAGACCAGATGCGTGAGGTTGCTTATAAATTTATTGACCAGCTTGAGCTGTCTGTAGCCAAAGAAAGTGAGGGACAAATTAACTCTGTTGTCGGACCTGTTCTTGCGCTTAAGCCTGATACGGACACGGCAACAGCAACGGAGCCGGCCCAAAAGGGCCTTACTGTCCATCTCCGAAAGGCAGTGGATCAGATCTTTGATTATGTGGATCGTACAAACTTCGCCACATTGGGCGCCTTTGGAATTCTTGGGCTTGTAATCGCAGCGATTTTTGTCCTGAGCAGCATCGAGCAGGCTATGAACGCCATCTGGCAAGCAGAGAGCAGCCGACCGATCGGCCGGAAAATTATGGACTATTTAGCCCTTATGATTCTGCTCCCGGTAAGCATAAATACAGCCATGGCTACAATGGCAACTCTTCATAGCCAGGCCCTTCTGGCCAGGCTTCAGGGCATGCTGCCTGCAACCTGGATGGGACCTTTTCTTCTGAACATGGTGCCGATATTCTTACTGGTAGCCACCTTTACTATACTATACAGATTTTTTCCAAATACTAAGGTAAATATCTCTTCTGCCCTGATAGGTGGAGTCTGCGGCGGTATAGGCTGGCTCCTGATACAGGTCATCTACATAAAGCTTCAGATAGGTGTGGCTCGTTACAACGCCATCTATGGCTCTTTTGCCACCCTTCCGCTTTTCCTGGTCTGGATGCAGACGGGTTGGGTGGTCTTTCTTGCAGGGGCGGAAATGTCCTTTGCCGTTCAAGTCCGGCGCAGTTACCTCTGGAAAGGCACGATGCTGAACCCGAGCGCCCGGCTGGCTCTTGCTTTTGATATCATGGAAGCAACCCTGACGGATTTCCATGAAAGGCGGGTTACAGACCGGACCAGCCTCACCCGGCGTCTCAAACAACCGGATTCATGTGTAGTAAACGTCCAGGAAAGTCTCCTGAGTAAGGGCCTGTTAAGGGAAGTTGATGGTGAAAAAGATCGATTCGTACCCGCAGCACCGGCTGAAGAAATCAATCCTGCGGAGATTGTCGACCTGATATACGGCACGGAAGTACCGCCTTCTCCAGGAGGCCTCATGGCGGGAGAGGGCCTTAAAGCAGCAAGGGCTGCTCTGGCAGAGAAAAAAATGATACACCGAGAGACATGACAAGATCCGTATTGTTCGACATGGACGGGGTAATCCTTGACAGTATGCCATATCATGTGAGGGCCTGGCAGGAAGCCCTGTCCGAGCAAGGATTTTCAGTATCGGCTGAGCTTCTCTATCTCCATGAGGGTGCAATTGAGCCGGATACAGCCGCAGCGATCTTCCAGGACAATGACTGTTTCATAGATGCTGACATGTTCCATGAGATACTGGAGCGCCAGATGGAGATATTCGCAATTCGTTACCAGCCTATGATCAAGCCGTTTCCAGAGGTGCCGCAGATCCTGAAGCGGCTCTGCGATGCCGGGTGGCAACTTGCCCTGGTCACAAGCTCTCATATGGAAATCCTCAAAAAGGTCCTCCCCTCCGAGATCAAGAGCTATATGGACCACATTATCACCGGAGATTCGCCGCGGATCAGTCGCGAGCACGTAGGCAAGCTTGCTTGCCTGCGCGCGCAGTCGACTGCATTCGCTGGTTGTGAGGCGCGGAGCGCCTCGCAGCCGGCGGATGGCAATCCGCGGCGATTGTC
>PQXE01000114.1 GCA_003194495.1 Deltaproteobacteria bacterium | reverse complement strand
AAGAATCAGGCGAAACGAATCATATAGAAAGACTGTTTTGCACTATTCGTCAATGGTTGCAGAGGGTATCAAGAAAAACTTTAGCTTTTTCGAAGGTTTTATATATGCATCATATAGTTTTTAAAGTATTTTTTGTTGCATATAATGAATATATTTCAAATGAGACTTAACTACTACCATTTATTTTATGTCTTTTTTATGAAATGTGCAAGCAAAGTTGAACGAGAAAGATCTTTTCCGAATGGCCTTGGGAATTTCGGAGTCCAGGCAGGTTATATGAGCATGGAGAAGATAAACCCTTGGGCACGACCTGGTGCAGTTTTACCTTATTCTTCGAGGCGTTCATAATGACATTCGTGAAGAATGGCATGACACCCAAAGCGATCCCCCGATTCGTAGAAGAACACAATACCAGAATATGGCGAGTGCTCGAATATTATGTAGAGGTTGGTCGTGCCAAATACCAGGCTGCTTGTAAACCAGTCTTTGATTTCGGTACAGTTATTTGCCTTTGGCAACAGGTTCTATAGAGAATCAAGGAACGGTGGTAACGAAGACAAAATGGATAAATTGGGACCATAGAAAATCGTAAAGGTTGGTGTCCCTTGACAAGTGTCGGGCTTTCAGATAAATACGACGCAATGAGCTCTTCAGAACTGGTATCCCGATGCACACATATGCCCGAGAAATCCGAGTACAGCTTACACTGTTTCCACTGCTGCAATGGGTTCATTAGAAGTACCTCTCACTAACCACTCTCATTTACCACTGCCATTCGGCAGGTGGCACCGTTCGGGCCTTCACCGGGGTGAGTCTTCCGCACTTTTCTATTCGTGCGGCTCGTTTCCACCGGCTTAATATGCCCTCTGCTGACTCCCGCTACACGATAGACGCCCCTTACGGTTTGCTCACTCGGTGGTTCGGCTGCCGTCGCATCCTTCAGTTTTGTGTTCCTCTCCTCACGGAGTTTGGCTCGCCGGCGGTCAGAACACGATTTTCCACCAACGCCGGGGGAATTTGGTAACCGGCTTTCCCTTATGCCGGTAATTTCAAACAGCTATCATACCGAGATACAGCGGGCCTCCCGGGGTGAACCCTGGCTACTTTCAGCGCACGATCGTCAGATATACGGACGTCAACCCTGTAACGGATATAGGACTTTCTGGCGACAAAGCTCCTGGAGGAGTTCACCGCATCGCCTCCTAATTTTGCCATACAGCGTCTTGCACCGATATTTGGGTACCCATACGACATGGTATTTACATTCCCACGTTACATGGGATAGACTTTGAATATCTCTCATTAAAACCTCCTTCCCGACCTGCCCTTAGGGGGCCCTCGGGAAGGAGGTTTATCACGCCTGACCGGCAAAGCCTATTAGGATCACACCAGCAGAGCTGGTGGTTTAAGCCGATTAATTATGAGGAGGGGTTATGCCAAGGCAGGTGACAAAATTATGGAAGCAGGATCAATCCTGATATGTATCTGAAATGCTGATCTTTTGAAAACAGTTTCAGACCGTGTTGGAAAGCGACAGATGCAATCCATATGTCGTTGGTGGGAATTGGCGTGCCCTTTTTCCGTAAATCATTCAGGATTGCGGCGTAAAATTCTGCAGTATTTTCATCAATAGCGTAAACAACGACACGTGGTGCATCCAAAAATTCCTCAAGCTCTTCCCTGTTCTCCTGTTCTCGACTACCCCCTTTAAAACCGGAGAGCAATTCACCGATGTTAATAGAACAAAGCGCAATTTCATGCGCTCGCTGTAGAATGGAAATGGTCTCTGGATCTCCCCTCATTGCAAAGGAGTAAATGTTGGTGTCAATAAGCACTTTTTTCATGCCCAGAGTTCCTTTTCTACCTTCCGTTCCGAATCGATTTTTCCTTGTATTTGCTCAAATTCCTCGTCAGACCATCTTCCGAAAATGTGGTCCATGTCGTGGTATACCACAGTAAATCGTTTTTCTTTTTTCACGCCCAGATATTGCTTAATAGTGTCTATGACCAACTGGTTTACACTCTTGCCTTCTTTGTTGGCCACCTGCTTTAGCTTTTTGGCAAGAGAGGGTTCAACCCGTCTCACGGTTATGGTTTTCATCATTTTCCCCTCTTCTATTTATGCTGTCACATTATGAACTCATAATGACATCATAATATGGAATTGTCGCTGGAATGTCAAATCAAAATTTTGATTTGGAAAAAGGAACATGGGATCTGTGGGGAACGTTGGCAACAAAAGTAACTTAAAAGCTCTTTTGCCATATTCCCTCGCACTTGCCATAATTCTTGTCAGAATGCACACTGAGAGGGAATTCTCAAATGACAAAGAATTTAGAATCGGGAAAGGGCAAAATATGCATATGATAACGGGGAGGGGTTTGCTAAAGCCTATCCGCTACCCACTTATCTTATAGGGCAACAGGAACTGTTCGCATCTTAGGGCTTCAAGTTCCGGGTCCTTGTGAACAAGTATCGCCCCCTCAAGAATGGAACAGGCTGCAATCCATGCATCGGCAAGCGACAAGGGATGGTTGGCTTTTATTTCTGCTGCCTTTCTGAGCAGTTTTTCGTCTTCGTGCCGAACGGCCAACGGCAGGGCAAGACATTGCGCATAGGCGAGCTTTCCGGCTGCTTTCACCCTCGTCTTTCCAGACCCGGCACAGGAGTTCCATGGGGGTCATGAAACAGACCACACAAAGGGCCTTGCGGCGTTGGGCTAGGCGGAAAATTGCCACTTGGTCGGCACCGGCCTCGTCGTCCCTGAGGGCCAGAAGGGCTGAGGTGTCAAGGACATACCGCTTCATTCCCGTTCCCGATCACGCCTACGTTCCGCAAGGAGCCTCGCCGCCGCCCCACTCCTGCCAGACCCCCGGAAGGCGACGACGGGATCGGTATCCACCGGCATCACCCTGATGGTGTCGTCATCAATGATCCACTCCAGCCGTTTCGACGGCCCCAGACCGAACTTTTTCCTGATCGGCGCCGGGACTACGGTCTGGCCTCGCGCGGTAATAGTGCTGCGCATGACAATTCTCCAAAGAATTACTTTTTGCTTGATTTAATAATTCATTATACCTCGACTATCGCAACTGAGTCAAGCCTCGTTTTGTGTGGCTGGATATTTCATATAAGGAAATAGCCACCATATAGGGTATGCCATGTGCAAGACAACCGCAATATATGGCGGCTCCAGAGCAGATAATAGCTTATATGAAATATCCAGTTGTGTGGAGTTAGTTTAATAGTTTAACATCACTCTTCTCTGCAAATTTTTCCCCTCGATAGATGGCCCGCGAGACTGCGTGGACCTATGCTGCCAACTTATTCAAGAAATCTTCATTTCCCACATGCCGAGACCGTTCAGGTTTGGTGTCACAGGGTTTTCTCCACCACATTATGGCCTTTGGTATTGAGCGAAGGAACATCCCTCACTACGACCGGGACAACTTTATTCGTGCTCAGACGTGGGGGACGTGGTTACATTATGAAGTTGTGAACCGCCCCAGTACCATCTGTCGTGTTGGTGGTGTTAGTTTAATAATCAGACTTTTCCAGGTAGATTTCAAGCCCATTTTGTCGGGGCGATTTCAAGGCCGAGCTTAGAAGTCGTATTGGTTCTTGACCTTTATTTGAACTCCTCGATATCCCCACCAGGAGACTT
>PQXE01000014.1:47698-62754 GCA_003194495.1 Deltaproteobacteria bacterium | reverse complement strand
TGCTCAACGATATCCCAACGGATTGTGATGTTGGGGCAAAAAAGGACAGCAAGGGCTTCAAAGAGAGCTGGATCGGTTACAAGCTCCATATAGACGCAGCTGATGGACAAATTCCGATCAGTTGCATCCTCACCTCTGCTTCTCTGCACGACAGTCAGGCAGCCATTCCCCTTGCCACAATGACAGATCTTAGAACGACGAATTTCTATGATCTGATGGATTCGGCTTATGATGCTGCTCAGATTAAAGAGCATAGCCGTTCTTTAGGTCATGTGCCGATCATTGACATCAATCCCCGCCGTAACATTAAGTTAAAAGAAGAGATTAAGGCAGAGGCCAAACGCAGGTCTTTGCTTAATTTCAATACTCCGGAAGAAATTCGCTACAGGGGGCGAAATACAGTAGAACGCGTCAACGGCCGCTTGAAGGACGAATTTGGTGGTTTAATGGTACGGGTTCGCGGCAATGCCAAGGTGATGTGTCACCTGATGTTTGGCATATTGGCACTAACCGTTGACCAACTGACGCGTTTTGTAACGTAAAGGCCTTTTAAGCAAGGTCTGGCGCTGTTTATGTGTTCAATAGGGATATAAAGTAGAGTTTTGTCTAAAATTTGGCAATTTGGGTCATTTTAGGTAAAATAGCGCTCTATTTTCAATGTGTGTTCATGATTATTAAGTAACTGAAATTCATTTGCAATTTCATTTCTCCTGCACACCGAGTTTTGCAAAAGGCTCAGTCATAAGAAGATAGGAGTATTATTCGCCTGAAGTGCAATCTAACGCCTCGTTCAGATAAGGAGCATAGATAAAACCAAGAATTAACATAATCACCCTTGGTGTAAGAGATTTAGAAGAATCAATTCAGTTTTATGAACATGGACAGATCCCCCTCTCTCATCACGTTTGACCTCCTCTTGCCCGTCGTATATATTGTTAATATGATTTATCATGTAAGGAGGTGTCATATGGCAACACAAATGATTGTCCGCATTGATCCAACCCTCAAAAACAAGGTTAGCAATTTTGCCAAAGCTGAAGGGAAAAATGTAAGTGAAATTGTAAGGGAACTACTCGAAAATTATGTGAAAAATAGAGACATTGGCTCCTATATTGATGACCTCTGGAGCCGAATAGGTACAAAAATTAAAAAGCAAGGGTTCAGCTCTGATGACATTGATTCAATTATCCAAAAGGTTAGATCAGAGAAATGATAAAAGTTGTTATTGATACAAATGTTTTTATTTCATCATTTTTTGGCGGCAACCCTAAAAAAATTGTTGATCTATGGAAAAAAGGGGAAATAAAACTCTGCCTATCAAGGGAAATTGTTGATGAATATGTTGAAGTCCTCAAAAGGCTTGGGCTGCAAAACGAAAGTGAACTTCGAGAATTATTAAATACTTTTGCAGAAGGACATAACATTATCTTTTCAGCATCAACTCCTTCCTTAAATATAATCGAACAAGATCCAGACGATAATATGTTCATTGAATGCGCTGTTGCTTTAGAATGCTCACATATAATCTCAGGGGATAAACATTTAAAATCGGTTAAAAACTACATGGGAATTAAAATCGTCAATCCCAAAGAATTTCTCATACAATTTCAAACTATTATGCGCTAAACAAAGGGATAAACACGGACGTTCGGCAGGAGAGAAAATGAGATCAATCGAGGAAAGCTCGCAAGAGCAATCATCAATCCAATAATGAACGATCTGTCAAACAAAAAATGTCTTTGCATTGAACTTCCTACCACAGAGTACAGAGAGGCGTGGAGCCTGCAAAGTGACTTGGTGGCTGCAAGAAAGGACAAAAGCATTGACACGGATGTTGTCTTGTTATTGGAACATCCGCCTGTTTTTACCCTTGGCAACAACAGCGGCATGAATAACCTGACCGTGTCAAAAAAATCCCTGGAAAAAGCAGACATCCCCTTGATCCGTGTGGAGCGGGGCGGGGACATCACTTTTCACGGACCCGGCCAGCTTGTCATGTATCCTATAATTGATCTTCGTACCGCCAGGCTGTCAGTGCCAGATCATATTGAAAAACTCGAAGAAGTCATGATCATGGCCGCCCAGGACTGGGGAATCATGGCTCAAAGGAACCCTGCGAACAGGGGCGTATGGGTCGGTAAAAATAAGCTTGGAAGTGTCGGGATAGCTATCCGCCGGGGAATCAGCTTTCACGGCATGGCACTTAATGTCAATCTCTCCCTGGAGCCTTTTGGCTGGATCAATCCATGCGGTCTTCAGGAGATAGCGATGACCTCCATGGAGCAGGAGCTTGCACATAAGATAGTCATGAATCAGGTGCGCGAGGCTGTCAAGCGTCATCTTGAAGCGGTCTTTGGCGTCGAACTTGTGATGACAAGCCTGTCAGAACTGCAATGCCTTCAAAAACCAGCAACCAGCAACCAGCAACGCGCAACCCCAAACCTCGCTGGTTAAAGCGTAAGCTCCCGGCCGGGCCTGAATATGAAAGGGTCAGGAGTCTGCTAAAGAAAAGCGGGCTTCACACGGTTTGTCAGGAAGCCAAGTGCCCCAATATCTGGGAGTGTTTTTCCCAAAGGACTTCAACCTTTCTTATTATGGGACCCTGTTGTACCCGCAACTGCCGTTTCTGTGCAGTGGTGCATGGACCACCGGTTCCCCTCGATCCTGAAGAACCGGTCAGGGTGGCCGAGGCGGCACAAAGCATGGGATTGAGTTATGTGGTCATCACCTCTGTCACCCGGGACGATCTGCATGACGGCGGAGCCGGTCATTTTGCAGAGACAATTAAAGAAATCCGCAAAATAATGCCCGGCACGTTTGTGGAGGTTTTGATACCTGATTTTAAGGGCGATTTTAATGCGCTTCAGACGGTCGTAAAGGCTCAACCCGATGTCTTGAATCATAATCTTGAAACCGTTCCGCGTCTCTATCCTTCAGTCCGGCCAGGGGCCCTTTCTCATCGTTCACTTGATTTGCTGAAGCAGGCCAAACAGATTGATCCCACAATCCTGACCAAGTCAGGTCTTATGCTCGGCCTGGGAGAAACCCCGGAAGAAATCGAAAAAACTCTGAAAAACCTTCTCGATTCGGGATGCAGCATCTTGACGCTGGGTCAATATCTTCAGCCTACAAAAGAACACTTATTAGTTGAGCGCTATATTCCTCCTGAAGAATTTGATTGTTGGAAAGAGACCGCCCTTGAGATGGGCTTTTCCGCAGTGGCCGGCGGGCCGTTTGTGCGAAGTTCATATCATGCAAAAGAACTCTATCAGGAGGTCGCTGCAGGCTAGTTCCGGAAACCTGGATCTGCGCGGTTAGCAGTTAGCCGTTGGCATTAAAAGGAGTAGAGATGAGAGATTTCAGAGAACTCAGGGTATGGGAGAAAGCCCATCGTCTTACGCTACAGGTCTATAGAATCACAAGAAATTTTTTTCTGATGAACAATTCGGATATACGGTTCATCTGCGTAGGGCTGTAGTATCCATTCCTAACGAAGTAATCATTCACTTCCCCCCCTGACAGCCAACACCCTTTTTCGGGTTTCAAAGCACAATCCGTTGAGAATACGCCTTTTGGTGCAACCTTGTCCGCGGTTGAAACCCTGCAAAAGCCTGTCGGCTGCCAGGGAGTGTGAACGGTTACTAAGGAACAGCAGGAAGTGGACTTTCTTATCGCAAACGAGGGTGAACCGCTTGTTTTAATTGAGGCTAAACTTTCAAACACAAAACCGTCCCCTGCACTTAATAAGTTTCAGTTTGTTTTGAAAAAACCTGCTGTTCAACTTATCGAGAATAGCGAATATTACCGTATGATTCCAAATGGAGATCAGTATATATTGGTAGCTCCTGCATACCAATGGTTTCGGGTTTGCCATAGCAAGATTTTGGATTGATGATTGATGGAATCGCTTCGCTTTATCTTTTCAATCTTCAATATTCAATATTCAATTGAAAGGTTTTGGAAACAAAACCTTTCCCTGCTTCATCTTTGCCGGATACGGCCCAGTACATCGTCCCGCCCCTGCGGCCCAGGTGCCGTATCATTCGCCATTCCCTACGGTTCGGGGTGTAGGATTCGCCGGTTATCCACCTGCCGTGTCTCTTGGAGCCTCGCGGCAGCATAATAACCCTGCTCTCAAAGTCAGGGTCTGTTGAAAAGCCCAGCTTGAACCGCTCAAGTCTCGCGCCCTCCCACTCAAACACGGCTGGAGGATAGACCGGGACCAGAGCGCCGTCTTCCGGATAAATAAGGGCAATAGCCTCAGCGCCCAGCGTGGCTGAAACAGGCCCGTGAAACGTGCTGATACCGCTGTAATCAATATCTTCCAATTGGTAATAATACGTCAGGCCGGACACCACGTCGAAGTCTTCGTAGGAATATTCAGCCCCCTGGGTCGGGCCGCCTTCAGCCGGGATAAGGTAATCTGTGATCCTGTTGTATTCGGCATCCTCTGTCTCAGTCCGCCAGAGGTGAAAACCGGCATTGTCGATCTCTGATGCGGTTTCCCATGTGAGAAGCACACTGTCTTCAAGGCCCTCGGCTGTGAAGGAGACGAGATCAACCAGCAGAGGATCGCCTTCATCTCCGGCGGTCCATTTTGAAAAACCGCCGATGTCTGTTTGAGGTAACTTCTCAATAAGTCCGGGCAGTCAATGATTTCAATAGGTTATGTACAGAAAATGTAACTTCTCAATAAGTCCGGGCAATACACTGTCACCGGCGCCTCCTGTCATTGCGAGGAGCCTTTTAGCTACGAAGCAATCTCCTTGCTATGGAAGAGATTGCTTCGCTTCGCTCGCAATGACAGCAGCCCGACTTTATTGAGAAGTTACCGAAAAAAGACACAAAAAAGAAGAACGTCGAACATCGAATGAAAAAACAAGCACTCAATACCGAATATTCAAAGGTTATTTAGGTTGAAGGTTAAAGGCTGAAGGATGTCCATCTGAAGACTTCCCTTTCGTGTTTTCGTGATAATTCTTTTCGGCATCCCTCATTCACCAGTTTACACTTTTTTCGAAAAAGCGTGTATTATCGAATTGAATGCCGGTGTCGAAACTGGAAATTCGAAATTAGGTAACGCATCTACATCCTTGTGTTTTTCCCAATTTCAAATTTCAAGTTTCAAATTTCACTGCCAAAATACAAGATCGACAAAGTGTAAACTACTTTTGACTTTTCGTGAAGAATGCCAACAAATTAATGTCTTTTTTGCCGTCTTCTTCGTTGCTCGTCGATCACATAACCCGTTATGCTCGCTCCTCGCGCCTTGAATACAACAAAAAATCCTGTTATCTTGTTCAACTTATTTATCTCCCGTTCCTAAGAAAGTGATTGTACAGCATGAACGCAGTATGCCAAAAAGGGAATATTTTGATAAACACTTCAGCCGAAAGAAGAGGATGTCATGTGTTCACAGAGAAAGACAAACTTGCTTGTTTCCTCCGCTCAAATCCTGATCATATTTTTAATCATGTTCCTTCTGCTGCTGCCTACGGCAGCCTTTTCAAACCCGGATTCGGTCATCACAGGCGTTATCACCAAACAAGGTTTTGGCTACATCATCGTCAAAGATTCCTCTGGAATCGAAATCAAGCTCAACACCGGTCGGGAAACCAACTACGAACCAGCCGATTACCGGTGTGAAATTGGCGATACAATCACCGCGAATTATTATAAAAAGGTAAGCCGCGACGGCCGTTCCTCGCTACTGGCAGTGAAAAAAATCACTCTCGTTAAGGCGGATCCAAACCGCAAGATCTTGAAAAGCCCGGCAACAGGGACGATCGAGAAAACCGGCAGGAAATGCTTCAGGGTATCCATCCCGGCAGTGAACAAAACAATGAAATTCGAAAGAATTCGGGGCACGAAAACCTCTCCCGACGGATGGATACCCAGGGATGGGCAGAAGGTGGTCATCGATTTTGAAAAGAAACCGGCCCGGTGGGGAAAAAGTTATGTCTACGTCATCAAAAGCATGAAATTAGTCCGATAAATGAGTATGTTCGGTATCTCACTGGATACCAAATCCACGCCTTGCACTTGACGGCTATTCCGCCGGCGCTATATAGCCGCAAGTGAAGGCCACGTTAGAGGACCGAAAATCCTGGAAAAATCGATTACAGGTTCTGTGATTCAACAACTGCTATGCGATTGACTATTCGCAGAATGGCTTCTTTCAGGAGAGCTTGTTGATCAATAAACTCTAAACCCATTCCGGTATCCCCATTTCCCCCTTGATGGTTTACCCATGCAACTTTTGAGGTTACTACTACCTCGTGGAGGTCTCCAACGGGAAATACCAATTTAAGATGGGTCCCAACAGAAACAGGTTTATCTGTGCAGATAAACATCCCTTCGGCAGAGATGTTTTTGGTGTATGAAATAAGAAAATTGCCCTCGTGGGAATAGTCTACTTTAAATCGGGCAGGAACCCGGACACTTGTTCTTCGTTCAGCTCCAGACACTCTCTTTCTCCTTTCTTGACCGCATGTCTTGCTGGTCATATACAACTAATAAACGTAAGCGTTCACGGGATTACAACGCCCGTTTTACCGTAATCGAACTGTAAGCGTTTACAGGGTGCTGCAGATGCAAGGCGTACGGATACGCAGACGTACTTCCTGTACTTCAAGTGCCCGACAACAAAGCAGATGCGGTGCCCTGTGAACGCTTACTAAAAAATTTGGTGTATCATCGGTTCTAAAGTATCAATCGGAAGATTGCCGTCTGAACTGAAATGATTGGGTCAATTTAAGTAATTTTATAGGAATCCCCGTAACCTGTGAACCTTATGGTTTTCCCTCGTTTGTGCGCCAGGTCAGCCGGACATCCCCAAAAAAAGACGTAATATTGAAAGTAAGAACATCATCCGCATTTTTACTTCGCAGGTGCGTAAGAGCTTTGATAATGGCCAGTGCGTGGTCCAAGGGTCCTGTGGGGCATTGGCTTGATTGGGACGCCCATCTTTCTCCCTTCCTGGTTAGCAAAATTTGAGGAGCGCATGGCACCTCATTGATCTCGATATCCTGAAGCATAGGGTACCCTGGGGGAGCCCACTCCACAGGATCCAGAACACATGCCACGGCCTTTTCCACAGACGCGGAATGATCAGATGCTCCTAGTCGCACCAGGGCGTCTTCCAGAACAGCGCTCTTTGCTTCGACCGCTGTTACCAAAGCGCGGCGGACTTTCTTTTGTGCCATAAATTGCCATGCCGTGTCCAGCGCAGTCAAAAAAGGCCATGCAAAGGTAGTCATTGTCAGGGCAGGTCCCCGCAGATCCAGCAGCCGGGATATGTATCCGGCAGCCATATTGTGCACAGAATGGGAAAAAAGGGTCGGTGAGGCCTGACCCTCTCCATCATCTAGCAGTGTGTCAAGAAACCGGAAGCTGGTCTCCAGGGGGCCAAAGGCCGTGCCCACGAAAATTCCCACTTCAACAGGGGCAAGCTCCTTTAATGGAGCCTTGGCCAGGGCCTGTGCAGCAGCGACCACGGCCTGGGTCGTTAATCCATCTGCCCGCCTCAAGGTCCTTTTGAGTGAACCAGGAACAGACTCATTATCCTTATTGGTGGATATACTCATTGCCGTCACGGCTACTTCCCGCCTCATGGCCTTGCCTCAATAACCAGCGCTGCATTTCCTCCTCCGAATGCCAGGGACTGTGACATACCGATACGCGTAGGAAGTGGGGCGGAAATGCCTTGTGGGATAGGATTTACAGGTAGCTGTGGATCTGATGACTGATAGCCGTAGGTCCCCGGAGTTACTCCTTGCCGCAGGGCCAAAAGCGTAAAAATTGCCTCCAGACCGCCGGCAGCCCCTAGTGTGTGGCCGGTCATTCCCTTAGTAGAGACAATCGCGACATGACACGATTCAGGCAAAAGGTCAGACAATGCATTGGCCTCTGCAAGGTCGTTGGCCTTAGTGCCGGTCCCATGGGCATTGATTATTGCGACATCCTGTATGCTGAGACCGGCATCTGCTAATGCCTGTCCAAAGGCACATTTAAGGCCTCGTCCTTCTGGATGAGGCGCTGTAGGATGCCAGGCATCTGAGGCCGAGCCATATCCCCTCACCCATCCAATGGGTGTTATTCCGCGCTCCAGCGCCTGATTTTCTCCCTCAAGCACCAACAGACCGGCACCTTCCCCGAGGTTGAGTCCTTTGCGATGCCTATCAAAGGGCCTGCATTGTTCCGTATCACTGAGTTGGAGGCCGGCAAAGCCATTGTATGCTATCCTGGACAGCTCATCAGCGCCCCCTGCGACAGCGAAATCACAGGCCCCGTTCGCAATCCACTCCTTGGCAAGCCCGATAGCATCCGTTCCGGATGCGCAGGCGTTTGTGACCACGGCCGATGGGCCCTGTGTGCCAAGAATCCCGTGTAGGGCCTGTGCTAAATTTCCAGACAGGTAATGGAAAATAGGCGCAAGGTTTGGTTTCATTCCCCTGCGCCACAGCTCATAAAAATATTCGTTGTTAAAAGTGCAGCCTACTGTTGTTCCCAAGACAATGCCGACCTTTTTACCACGCAAATATTGCAGACCGATCCCTGCCTGGTTAAGGGCCTCAGCCAATGCGCTAACAGTCAAATTGATAGTACGGCTCAAGGTCGAAGACAAAAGGGATGGGGATGCAGATTCAAAAAGGTCGCGACCTGTTGGCGAAAGGGCCTCGGGCGGCGCAGCAAAGACCGGATAGGGCAGTTCTGTATGGAAAAGCCAATCCGGCACCGGGCTGCAGCGGGCCGTGCCCTTATTTATATTTATCCATAGACTCTTTGTGTCATTTCCTGCAGCCGATATACATCCCATGCCGGTAATGGCCACGGATGACTTGGTATTTTGGTATACTCGTTTTTTAGTGATTGAGTGATCTGGTAACTGGGTGGGTGGGGCCATACATGTTTACCGATTCATGTGTCGTGATACCTCAGGTTGCAAAAACGGAAGTATCTGTACTCTTAGAGATATTCCCTTGTTGTGCCCTAACAAAACGGGCAAGGGCCTCTATAGAGGCAAAGGCCACCTTTCCCTCTTCCATATCCGCTATTTGTACTCCAAAGCGCTTTTGCAACAGGACCACAAGCTCTACTGCGTCCAAGGAATCCAGTCCAAGGCCTTCTTCGAACAGTGGGGCCTTGTCGTCGATGTCTTCAGGTTTGACGTTCGGCAGATTAAGGTCTTGAACAATCATCTCTTTCAGTTGTTGCTTCAACTGGTCCATATATTTGCAGCTCCATTTTGGGGTAGGTGTCCTATATCACGATGAGATCAGGTCATCAAGGTAACACTTGAATTAGCGCCTGAACGGAAACCCCAAATTTTGTTTTTTTCAATTAGGTCGAGGACAATTAACAAATTAAGATTACATCCTTTTTAAATTCAACATTCAAAATTTAGAATTCACAATTGTGCCTGAACGGTTTTTCCGTTCAGGCATTACCTACTGGTCCCAAAAATCATAAAAATTATACCACTGGTACGGAAATTTGGTAACGTAGGCCTCAAGTGCCTTGCTGAAACGGCTGGTCCATGCGGTCAGGTCCGCCTCGCGGTGTTTTCGGTCACGGTATGACGGATGAAACACGTCCCATACTCGAAGATGATAGCTTTGCCTGCCGGTCTTGGCTGCAAGGAGAACCGCTATGGGGGCCCCTGTAGCGGCCGCCAGCCTATAAACACCTGCAGGAAATCGTACTTGAGAGTCAAGGAACCTGACAGTGGCGCTGGAACCTCCTGCCAGACGATCTCCCATGATAGTCACGACTTCGCCTCTCTGTATGGCCGCAGTGGTCTCAACTACACCCCCGAGAAAGCCGTCGGTCTTGATGATCCGGAACGGACATGACTCGCCCCGCAGATCGAAATAGTGTTTTGCCACGACCTCTTCCTCATAATGCATCAAGGCGTGTACCGGCACGGGCAGGTCCTTGAGATGGGCCAGGGCAACCTGCCAGTTCCCAACATGTGCCGTGAGAAGTACCAGGCCTTTTCTCTGCCCTATGAGTCCTAAGATAGTGTCCCACCCATCAAGGCTGCAATGTAGCCGAGCGGATCTATTGAGGCCCAGCCAGGCCCTGTCCACCAGGATCTGTCCAAAGGAATGGACTATTCTAAAGGTGTCCCGCCGGCGTTTTACCAGGTTGTGTTTCGGGAAACGTCTCCGGAGATAGGGAGAAGTCAACCGGTGAATTCGGCGGCCGGCAATGACATAAATCAAAACCACAGGAATCAGTAAAGCATAAGCCCCCGGCTGACCGGCTATTCGCAGGATGAGGTAAAAAATGCCATGGCCGAGGGCCTCCAACCTTTTCAGGACAGCCTTTTGAAAACGAGGATCTACGTATCGCACTCCCCAGCCCCCCTGGTCCGCAACCAGCGGACGACAAAGTAAGTGGCAAGGCCTCCTGCAAGGCCGAGTAACGGCCCGACGACAAGAGAACCCAGGAGCCATTCCAGCAACCTTTGATGGAGCTGGTAGACCGTGGTATCCAATGACAGTTCCAGCAGAAAGTGGCCGTTCCGCATGAAGTAGCCTGTCTCAATACATATCACCGGGACCACGGGCGGGCAGCATAACTGGCTGGCCGCAACGGCAGCAGGCTTGTTAAGATGTAGCCTGTGTGTGACATAGACTATGACAATGGTATGGCAGGCGATGAGGGGAAGGGCCCCAAGAAACAGACCCATCCATGCGGCGATTCCGAGCTGGGCTGGTGTACTGTGCTCTTGGCAGAGCTGTTTGAACAGTCGAATCGGATGAAAAAGAGACATGTCCATAACTGACTGGGTGGCCCGGCCTGCAAGACGCCGGTGTGGCCAGGGATTCAGTGCCCTGAGGATCAGGCGTGTATGGAGTGCTGTCAGACGAAGATTATCTTTCCATTGGTGGAAATGAGATATACGTTTTCCTTCGCGGGGATAATGCACCCGGACAGGTGTTGAAAAGATAGGGATACCGGCCCATGCAGCCCGAACCAGGACTTCGACCTCGAAATCATAACGCCGGGCACGAACTGGAAGATGAAGCAAAAAATTTACAGGATAAAGACGCAAACCGCTTTGAGTGTCCGGCAAATCCAGACCGCACTCGAGTCTCACCCAGAAATTTGAAAAAGCGCGGCCAAAAAGGCTGGCCCGGGGGGCTGTATCACGGGTCATCAATCTGGTCCCGACTACAATAGCCGGCCGGTCCTGTGCGGTTGCAGCCTCCACCAATCGTGCCGCGTCCTCAGGGTCCAGTTGTCCATCCGCATCCACGGTAACAATGGTATCGTAGCCCCATTGTGCGGCAAGCCCGGCCCCTGTGAGTATGGCCGAGCCTTTGCCCTGATTGTGAGGAAGACGGTGAAGCCTGCACGGGAGGTCTGTGATCCGGTCCGGTCCCTTGTCCGTACTTCCGTCATCAACCACGAGCACCGGCCAGCCCGCATTCAAGGCCCTTTCCACCACGGACCGCAGCGTTGGGCCGTGGTTATAAATAGGAATGACCAAAAGGGTGTGAAGAAGGCGAGGATTCATTTTATGCGGGGTCTGCGGATCAACATGTCCCACATAGGGCCGACGTGGCCCCGTTCATGCAAGTAACGGATTTTTTTGTCCATAATCGAACATGGATAAACTCGGTCGATACGTTCGGCCCATGCAGTCTTGATTTGATGTTCCAATCTCTCACGTCGAATCTTGGGAGAAAAATAAAAAAACGGCTCCAGGAGCGGTTGGCTTGCATCCAGCGTACCTTCCCTCAGGATTCGCTCGTGGATAGGGGTACCGGGTAAGATGCGAATGCCTGTAAAGGCAAATACAACAGATTCCTTCAGTCTTTCCAGATTGGTCAATCCCTCTAGTACCGTCTTGTCATCTTCGTCAGGGCCTCCGAATATGATGAAATGGGCGCAGGAGATGTCGAGTGAGGCAGCCATGTCGTTGGTAGCTATGACGTCGTCAAAAACAAAGCCCTTGTTAAGGGCACTGAGGGTCTGGTCGGTAGCGGCATCAGTACCCATTTCCATGGCAACGAGTCCGGCTTGCTTGAGGAGTTTGAGCGCGTCTCTTGATACATTTTGAGGTCTGAAAAAGGCACACCATGGAGTAGTGTTTCCGGTTCGGATCAATGCCTCCGCCACCTGAAGACAATGATCCTGACCGTCATTGAAAACCGCATCAGTAAAAAAGATATAACCGGCACCCATATCCCTGGTAATGCGTATCACGTCATCAGCCACGGCCTCAGGGTCTCGAAATCGAAGACGATTTCCTTCAAGACCCGGATAGGAGCAATAGGCACACCGGTGCGGACACCCTCGCTTGGTCTGCACATTTAGCATACCCCCCAAATCCAGGTAATAGTCTGCAATTGAAGAATCATACCGCACGGGTTGCCACGGTGCATCAGCTGGTTTGGCCCTGAAGATGCGCTCGTGTGGCGGAGCACCCCTTTCCAGACAATCTGCAAGCCATGGAAGTATTATTTCTCCCTCCCCGACCACGCCGTAGTCTGCCTGGAAAAGCTCTATGATGGCCTCCGGCATGATGGAAAAAGCCGGCCCGCCCACCACTACAGGGGCGCGGCAAAGGCGACGAACCAGGGCCATAGTCTCCCGGGCCTTGGGAATAAAATTGTCCGGTGCGGTGCTGTCAACTGTGTCGAGGTTGCGAATGGAGAGGGCAACCAGATCAGGTGGTGATGTCGAAAGCCGGCGGGCCAAGGCCTTGAGACCCCCATGGCCCAGCAGATCGAACTGGTATGGCTGGTGGCCCGCAGCCTCTAAAGCCCCCGCAAGATGGGCAATGCCTAACGGATAGACCGGGTAGGGGGTGATCACCTGGTTGTCGGCAACTAAGAGACAATTAAGCCCCACGAACTTCACCTTCGGCACGGACACGTTTGCGGCGATCAGGGGAAAGGTTTAGGGATTCATAGGTGTTGTCTGCCAGCTCTTTTCGGATTACCTGTTGGAACAGACGGGCCATACGCAGGGACTGCGACATATCCTGGAAGAATGCCTTCCATGCATAGTGATACATTTGCTGAAGCTTATCCGGGGTCATGTGCTTGGGCCGGAAGCAGACCTCGGCCGTGGTATAGCGCTTCCAGTCGCGGTGGAGGATTCGACCATCCCGCTCGAACAGTGCGGTGATCGGAGTATGGGGAAAGGGGGTCAGGATGCTGAATTCCGCCATATCCACATTAATCTCCAGAAGAAAATCCAGCAGGCGTTTAATATAGTCTTCATCCTGGTTATCCGTACCAAGCAGGACTGCCGCCTCCACGCCGATGCCGTGATCCTGCAGCCGCCGGACACGGTTACGAATTACATCAGATGTATCAAAGACGGCCTGGTACACATACCAGCATCCCGCCTCTGCTGCTGCAGCGATTACGTCCTCCTCGTCCAGGATAGGATGGCTGATCCACTTTTTCTTTAAAGGCTTCAAGGCGGCAAAGAGATCCAGTACCCATTTCCTGTCCTGCGCCAGGGAATTGTCCACAAGGAACAATCGATTGTTGTCAATATTATCGATTTCTTTCATTACCATATCAATAGGGCGAGGGCGGAATTGCCTTCCTCCGAGATATGCTGTGGAACATGGAAAACAGTTAAACCTGCATCCTCTGGATGCGTGGACCAGATCCACCATCCGTATACCCCTATACGTATAACGCTCCTGGTTGAGAATCTCTCGTCTGGCCGTACCTATGCTTTCAATCGGAGGATGGTCGAGGAAATAGTCATAGACCGGTTTCAGACATCCTTTTTCCCAATCGTCAAGGACTTTGGCAAGACGTCCATCTTCAACCTCTCCCAGAAAAAGACTGTCAACATGTTCAGCAACCTCTTCAGCATGAAGCATGGCGCTAATACCGCCTGCAATAACCCGGACACCTTTTTGCCGGTATCCGGCAGCGATCTCAAATCCTCTGGGCAATTGACAGGTCAGCATCATGGACAAAAGCACCAGATCCGTCCCGGCCTCCGGGTCCAGAGTATCTACATTTTCATCTATGAAACATATATTACTCGACTTTGGCCATTTTTAATTCATGGTTGTTGGGCTAACTTACTGAAATTATTATATCTAGCTTGAATTGGATCAAATCTACCCATAAAAAATCGGGGTATGAGTGCTTGTAATTCCCAAATCGTGCAGCTAACTCCTTGATTTTTCTGGTTTTATAATAATCGAAAAATGGCCAAAGTCGAGTATTATACTCTTCCGGTATAGATGCAGCCAGGCATACCGGCCCATGCGGGGGCAGATGAAACTCTGTCTGCTCCGGCAGTTTGGACCAATGTGGATAGATAATGGTCAGGTGCAGCATTTTCCGTTCACGGGTTCAGGGTTCAGAGGTTGATGGTTGTTTTCTATTCTCATGCCTTCTCCACTCAGAACTCACGAGTCAACGGTTCAAATTTGGCTCAACCATAATTTCTGATTATAACGGATTTGGGGGAGGCCATTTTTTTCGAGACATTCTCGCGACTCTCGTGTAACGTAAAATTTTCAAAAATCTACGTTTTATGCGAGGTCACATGGACAAAACAGCTTCAGGTTCAACCTGTCGACATAGCCGAATAATTTGCATCTCCTTTTCCTCAAATGAGTATAGAATAGTCAACGACCCTGCCAAATTTAGAGCGTATCTTGATGCCATGATCGAACGATTTTCTGAACTTTTTCCTGCTGAAATTACAGCGGGATACAAAATGAAAGATATAAGAGAATCCAAGAAATTGTCAATTGTCATTCGTCGCATATCAGTTGCAGGGATCAGCTATACCATACGCCCTTCTTTTGTTATGCCATACATGACGGGACTAGTGAAAGATGTGGAAAAACCCCTGTTTTTACGTAAATCTGAAGTTCCTTTCTGGATGTTAAGTTATGCTTTTGGTCGAAATGCCATGTACTGGTATCGACTTGAAACAGCCCTTGGTCGAAATAGCCTCGTTGGAACAACAGTAAGAAATCCCTGCGATTTGCCGGAGCATCTCGTAGCTGATGAAAAGCATACAAAGATTTTGGGCGACAAAGTATACGTTGCCAC
>PQXE01000014.1:38899-46092 GCA_003194495.1 Deltaproteobacteria bacterium | reverse complement strand
CTTTTTTTTCAATGAATGGAGGTGTCAGTTAAAAAACTTATGGAAATTTCATAGGGAAGCGGTAAAAATAGAGATACCATGACTCCGCAAAATATGATTTGCCCGGACTTATTGAGAAGTTACATTTCCAATTTCCAATTTCGACATCGGCATTCAATTCGACAATACACGCTTTTTCGAAAAGAGTGTAAACGGGTGAATGAAGGATGCCTTATTTTTCATGCTCAGGGGTTCGGATTGCGTTTCCATTCACAAAATGTTATCAATTTTACGTTATGATAGCCTTTGATTTGCGTTGCGACCAAGATCACACCTTTGAAGTCTGGTTTCAGGATGGGGAGGCGTTTGAGACACAGAAGGAGAGTGGTCTGCTGACTTGTCCTGTTTGTGGCAGTAATAATGTCCGGAAAACCCCCTCTGCAGTGGCGGTATGCACCAGGTCCGTCGGCAAAGACGGCGACACCTCGGAAGCGGCTTTGAATGAGATGCTGAATAAGATTTACACTGTAGTGGAAAAAAATACAGAAGACGTAGGGACGGCATTTGCGCAAGAGGCCCTCAAAATACATTACGGTGTGACTAAAAACCGTAACATAAGGGGTGTTGCTACACCAGAGGAAGAAAAAACTCTGAAGGAAGAAGGAATTTCCTTTATGAAAATACCCGTATCGGAAAAAATCTCTACAAAGGGTCATTGAAACTAAGTTGAGCGGTTAGCTGTTAGCCATTAGGGTTTAGCTTTGAAAAATCAAGGCATTACATTAATTAGAAATAACACACAATGGGTAAATGTTTGTAATAGTAAAACATCCTGTAATCATTGAACTAATAGCTAACAGCTAAAGGCTAATCGCTCAATTTGAATCAACCATGGATATGACAAAAAAGGTTCTACTCCGTGTAGAACATGGAAGACTGGTGGAAATGGAATACCAGGTCAGGCTATCCTCTGGAAAAGTTGTGGATTCCTCTGAAAAGTCGGGGGGACCGGTAACCTTTGTATGCGGAAAAGGTAATTTCCCCAAACCTGTTGAGGAAAATATTGTCGGGCTTGCTCCTGGAGAAAAAAAATTAATATTTGTCCCTCCAAGCTATACCTATGGTCGTTATGATCCCGGGAAGGTGTCACTGGTGGCTGTCGAAAGGGTTACGGGGGAAATGGAAATAGGCAAGGTAGTCAAGGCCCCTGATGAATTTGGCTTAAGACGACCAGCTCTGGTCAAGTCCATCTGGGAAAGTGCCATGATGCTGGACTTTAACCATCCCCTGGCCGGCAAGACCCTACATTTTGAAGTATTTGTAAAAGATGTCCGCATTACCACAACGGAAAAGGATAATTAACCGCCCACACCACCTTCCCTGCTCATTGATTGGGTAGAGGTAAAACTATGGAAAAAGCCCTTAAAGAAGCAGGACTCTTTGAAATATACGAAAAGGTCCTGTCCGACACTCGCTTAAGCGCTGAAGATGGAGAATTGCTTTTCTCCACTACTCATCTGCCGGCCCTTGGTTATCTGGCCAACCTGAAAAGAGAAAGGCTTAACGGAAACCAGGCCTATTACATCTATAATCAGCACATAAACTACTCTAATGTCTGTATAAATCTGTGTAAATTCTGTGCCTTTGGAAAGGAAAAGACCCACCCGAAGGCCTACGAGATGTCCATAGAAGAGATAGTCTCCAAGATAAGGGAGAGGAATGCCGAACCCGTCACAGAGGTACACATTGTCGGCGGCCTGCATCCTGATCTCCCTTACGGGTATTATATTGATATGCTGAAGGCCATAAAGGCCGAAAGACCTGAGATCCATATCCAGGCCTTTACCTGTGTAGAGATAGCACACCTGGCAGCCATTTCAGGTCGGTCAATCACCGAGACATTGGAAGATCTTCTGCAAGCCGGACTGGGGTCCATTCCCGGAGGCGGAGCAGAGGTTTTCAGCACCAGAATACGGGAAAAACTCTGCCCTGGGAAGCTATCCGGGAAAGACTGGCTTGAAGTTGCTAAAACCGCCCATATAGCAGGTCTCAGGACCAATGCCACCATGCTCTACGGCCATATTGAGACAATATCTGAACGGATAGAGCATCTGCTGGCCCTGAGAGAGGCCCAGGACGAGACAGGCGGATTTCTGTGCTACATCCCCCTTGCTTTTCACCCCAAGAATACAAAGCTGGAATACCTGTCATCCACCGGCGGGGTGGATGATCTTAAGAGTATTGCAGTATCACGACTCCTGCTCGACAACTTTCCACATATCAAGGCCTACTGGGTGATGCTCGGGCCAAAGGTTGCGCAGATCGCCCTGTCCTTTGGTGCGGACGACCTGGACGGGACTGTGCTGGAAGAAAAGATTACGCACATGGCAGGGGCGGACACCTCACAGGCCATGACCCGCAGTGAGATCGAACACCTTATCCGACAGGCAGGGAAAAAGCCGGTAGAGCGTGACACTCTCTACGAGCCGGTCTGAGCTCTTTTTCCACCATGATTGATCCGATAATATCAAAGGTCCGGGCCGGCAGGCGCGTTTCAGGAGACGATGCCCTCTTGCTTTATCAAGAAGCAGGCCTGAATATGCTGGGCCAACTTGCTGACGAAGTAAGGCAAAGGCTGCATCCAAAACCCATTGTCACATATGTCATTGACCGGAACATCAACTATACCAATATATGCATCTCAGGTTGCAAGTTCTGCGCTTATTACTGCGCACCGGGTGACCTTTCAGGCTATGTACTCTCCAGGAAAGAACTGGCCGGGAAATTAGAGGAGACAAAATCGCTCGGGGGCATACAGATCCTGCTGCAAGGCGGGCTCCATCCTGATCTCCCGCTTACCTTCTATGAGGAAATGCTCTCTTTTATTAAAGACGGTTTTGCAATCCATTGCCATGCCTTTTCTCCTCCTGAGATCGTTCACTTTTCCAAAATATCAGGTCTGTCTGTAAAAGAGGTCCTGGTCAGGCTTATCAAGGCCGGACTTGCTTCCATCCCGGGCGGCGGAGCGGAAATCCTGACAGACAGGGTAAGAAAGCAGATCTCCCCAAGGAAGGCCACAACAGATGAGTGGCTGAATGTAATGGAGACTACCCACGGATTAGGGCTTAAGACCACTGCCACCATGATGTACGGCCACGTGGAGCGACCGGAAGAAAGAATTGAACACCTTTTGCGCCTGAGAGACCTTCAAGACCGCACCGGCGGATTCACAGCCTTTATTGCCTGGCCCTTTCAACCCAAAAATACCGCTCTTGACGTCAGGCCATCTACCGGACAGGAATACTTGAGACTGCTTTCCATCTCCAGGATTGTCCTTGACAACTTCCCGAACCTTCAGGCCTCATGGGTCACACAAGGTCCAAAAGTGGCCCAGATTGCTCTGTTTTTCGGGGCAAATGACTTTGGCAGCACAATGATTGAGGAAAACGTGGTCGCAGCAGCCGGGGTGAGTCATCGACTCTCGGAAGCGGAAATACGTAAAATTGTAACCAGTGCCGGTTTTGAACCGCGTCAGCGCCTGATGGACTATACTTTAGTTGGTGAATCCGGTGAACCTCTACCATAAATCACCAAATCACCAAATCACCAAATCACCAAATTCTTTCCGTCTTCACATAGCCAGATGGGTGGTTCCTGTCTCAAGGCCTCCGATAGAGAATGGGGCAATAGCGACCTTTGAAGGAAAAATTGTTGGGGTGGGACCGGCCTCGGAACTCCGCCCAAGCTATCAGGCAGAGATAAAAGACTATGGAGACTCCATTCTTTGTCCTGCCCTGATAAACACCCACTCTCACCTTGAGCTCTCTCCCCTCAGGTGGCGTCTTTCTCCAAGCGGCTCCTTTGTTGACTGGGTAAAAGCGCTTATTGAGGCCCGGAACCTGATCAGGCCTGAAGAATGGGAACCGGCCATATCTCAGGCCATAAAGGAGATGCAAAAAAACGGGATAATTGCAGTTGGCGACGTGGGAAATCTGGATGTTATTCCCATTTTTTCTTCCAGAAAAGATGGTACATGGCCTTTCAGGGGCGTCTTCTTTCAAGAACTGGTATGCCCGATACCAAATGGAGCGGAGGAAGAAATACCTTTCAGCCACCTTTTTGTAAGTGAAAGAGTTCCTGAACCCATGGACATCTTGGGGCCTTCTTTTCGCTATGCCTTTTCGGCCCATGCCCCTTATTCCGTGGCGCCAACGGTCCTTAAAGCCATTAAGGCATGGGATCAGAGCCATGGCATGCCGTTTCCCATTCACGTAGCTGAATCAGAAGAGGAGACAGAGTTCCTGCAAGGCGGGCAAGGTCCCCTAAGAGAACTCTTAAAAGAAAAAGGACACTGGCCCTTGAATTATGATCTCCCCAAAGCATCTCCTGTGAGGTATCTTGAAACCTTGGGCCTGCTGGATAGGCATACGGTCTGTGTCCATTGTGTCCGGGTGGACCGGGATGATATCTCAATCCTGGCAAAAACAGGGGCCGGCGTTTGTCTGTGTCCCAGGAGCAATGTATTCCTTGGAGTGGGTGTAGCTCCTGTGGAAGATCTTCATGCCTCAGGCATACCATTGGCTCTTGGCACAGACAGCCTTGCAAGCAACGACCGGCTTTCCATTTTCGCCGAAATGGCAAGTCTTTCAAAGCTGGCCCCGGGTCTTTCTCCAGAGACCATTTTCAGGGCGGGCACTTATGGCGGAGCAAGGGCCCTTGGCATCTCTGAAGAATTGGGGAGTCTGGCCAGGGGCAAAGCCGCAACATTTTTGGCGGTAGAGTCCGGTCCCATTGGTAATAAAGATGTCCTGGAATTCCTTGTCCATGAAGGATGCAGGTGATTGGGTGATTTGGTGATTGAAGAGGTGAAATCCGGAATGGAAGAGGGGCTTGAGGCCGGCAATATCCAGCATGCCAAACTGGGCATTGTGAATTTTATTAATACCTCGCCGATCTATGTCCCATGGCAGGAAATGGGTCCTCTCAATGGATGGGTGGTGGAAGAGGGCCCCCCTACACTTTTGAACAGCCATTTGGCCCAGGGGAAACTGGATGCAGGCATTGTCTCTTCCTATGCATACGGCCTCAATGCAGACAGATACTACATATTGCCGGACCTGAGTATAAGTGCTACCGGCCCTGTGGGAAGCGTAATCCTCCTCAGCAAGGTCCCAATTGAAGAACTCAATAAAAAACTTGTGCTGTTGACTCCTCAATCCGCAACATCCGTCAACCTTTTGCATATAATACTTGAAGACTTTTTAGAAATAAGACCTATATTCAGGACAGGAAATTTTAAGGAACTGTCGGCAGATCCCGTAGCACAGGCCTACCTCGCAATAGGGGACGAGGCCCTGAGGCTGCGATCTAACCGTGACAATCTGTTCCGGTCGGATCTGGCTAAAATCTGGCTGGACCATACAGGCCTGCCTTTTGTGTTCGCCGTATGGGCCATCAGGGAAGAAATCTGGATTGCATGGCCGGAAAAAATTCATCTCCTCCATAAACGCCTCAGCGAATGCTATCACAAGGGTCTGGAGGAACTTGAACGTATAAGTAATCTGGTTGCCCACAAGATACCAATGACCTCATCAGATTGCATGAAATACCTTAAGGGCATAGAACTCGACCTTTCAGAAAAAAAGCAACTGGGTCTGCTCCATTTCTTCAGACTGCTACATGATCGTGGTGGTTTTCCCAGGATATTGGAGCTAAAAATGTTGCCTTTCGGCAACTCTCATTAAATGTTGATACCAACAGGAAAAGAGAAAAAGCGCTTTGTCAGGGACAAATTCGCTTCTGTTTCCGGAAGATATGATCTCTTAAACAGGTTGCTTAGTTTTTATATAGATCATTACTGGAGATGGGTAACCACGCGTGAGCTTGATGAGTTCAAACAGGGCCCTATCCTGGATCTCTGTGCCGGGACCCTGCCCCTTTCGGCTGAAATTGTGAGGCAGATAGCGCGCCCTGTGATGGCAGTGGATTTTTGTTATGAGATGCTCCGGCATGGGGCACTTAAATTGGAAAATGGCAGCAAGAAGGCGAAATATATAGTCCCAATATGCGGTGACGGAGAGTACTTGCCACTCCATGACTTAAAATTCCAAGGGATAACAATAGCCTTTGGAGTCAGGAATCTCAGCCGGCCGGAACAGGGCCTAAAAGAGATGCTAAGGGTGCTGAAAACAGGAGGGAAACTTGCGATTCTCGAATTCTCGCGTCCCAAGAACCGCCTTTTTTCTCCGATATACAAACTCTATCTTCACAAACTCCTCCCCTTTATGGCCGGCATCATCTCAGGCGACAAAGAGGCCTATCGCTATCTGGCGGATTCCATTCAGGGCTTCTATGAACCTGAGATCCTGGCCGCAATGATGAGAGATGTGGGATTTCTAGAGGTTAAGCACAGACCTCTGACAATGGGTATTGTTACACTATATACAGGGCGAAAGTAGTTTTAATAGTGAAATTTGAAATTGGGAAAAATAAAAAAATGTAGGCATCCTTCATTCACCAGTTTACACTTTTCCCAAAAAAGCGTGTATTATCGAATTGAATGTCGATGTCGAAACTGGAAATTAGAAATTAGGTAATGCACCTCTATATCTTTGTTTTTTTCCAATTTCCAGTTTCAAAATTCACTGCCAAAATACAAGACCAACAAAGTGTAAACTACTTTTGACTTGTCGTGAAGCATATCCAAAACTTTACTATAGACTTCGCCATCTTTCGATAGTACCCTATGCTATTAATAATTTGAGCATAGGGGGAGAAAATGCCTGGATCTAAATTCAGTTCTTTAAAATCTCATAATTTAAAAAAACCAAACATGATACCCCATGGCAATAAATTTGTGAGACGTCATGACCTAACAGCTTCATTACGGCTATATATAGCATTCATGGCACTCACGGCTAGAGCGATGGGCACCTGGGGGAAAATAACCGAACTATCACGACAGTTTATGATTTCCCGCACGTTCGTTTATATGCTGGCGAATACGTTACACGAAACAAGTTTAACCGTTTTCGGGGATAACGTTTCCAAACCTGCCATCGTTGAAGAACTGCCATATCATTACATGTTGTCCCTGAGGTTGGAGGGTAGATGCAGTATTGAAGCAGTATCCACGATCATGAAACGTTTCGAGATACCTAATGCCTCTATAGGATCAATTAGTCAATATTTACAGCATGTTGGTTCCTTATTGC
>PQXE01000014.1:0-37801 GCA_003194495.1 Deltaproteobacteria bacterium | reverse complement strand
AAAAATTATTCATTGACACTTCCATAAAATACAATTTGATGGTATCATTTTAAAAATTTATTCTATTTTTTTTGCTTTCTCAAAAGCCAAAAAAACATTCTATTCTCTGAGTTTTGCAAGAGGCTCGACTGAGTATTATGGGATTCAACATTTCTTCGCAAGCCCTATGACCACGGAGGCGATAAAGGAAATCACCAAAACTGAGGAGAAGAGTTAAAGAGAAGGTCAAATAGCTAGTTTCATGCGGCAAGCGGTCCCTTTTCTTCTCGCATCTTTTTGATTGCTATCTCCCGCATACGGAACTTCTGTACCTTGCCGGTGACGGTCATTGGGAATTCTTCCACGAACCAGATGTGTTTCGGGATCTTAAAGTGGGCGATTTGTCCTTTGCAGAAATCCCGGATCTCCTGCTCTGTCCCGGTCTCCCAGGCATGAAGCTCGATCCAGGCCATGACTTGCTCGCCATAATAATCATCCGGCACACCAAATACCGCCACCCTGGCCACCTTGGGGTGGGTAAAGATCAAGTCCTCGATCTCCCTGGGATAGATATTCTCGCCAGCGCGGATGATTATTTCCTTGAGCCGGCCTGTGATCCGCACATAGCCATCAGTGTCCATTGACCCCAGGTCTCCGGAATGGAGCCAGCCGTTCTCGTCTACGGCCTTGTTGGTGGCCTCTTGGTCCCTGTAATAGCCCTTCATGATGTGATAACCCCTGAAGCAGACCTCACCTGTTTGTCCCAGGGGCACGGTCTGCCCGCTATGGAGATCGACCACCTTTACTTCCTGGTGGGGAAGGTTCTTTCCCACGGTCTCGATCCGGCGCTCCATGCTATCGTCCCGTGATGTCAGGTGGGTAATCGGGGACGCCTCTGTCTCACCGTAGCCAATAAGGATCTCAGGGCACTGCATGTCCTCCATCACCCGCTTCATGAGGGTAGGCGGACAGGGGGCGCCGGCCATGATGCCTGTGCGCAGGCTCGACAGATCAAATTCCTTGAACTGCGGTTGTTCCATTTCGGCAATAAACATAGTGGGGACACCGTGAATAGCAGTGCATTTTTCAGCTTCGATTGTCCGCAACACCGCCAGGGGATCAAAGTGCTCGGACGGGACCACGATGCAGGCCCCGACCGACAGGCATAGCAGGTTGGCCAGCACCATGCCGAAACAGTGGTAAAAAGGGACTGGGACGCACAGGCGGTCCTGCTCTGTGAAGCCCATGGCCTGGGCGGCGAAAAACGCATTGTTGAGGATGTTGTGATGGGAGAGCACCACGGCCTTGGGATATCCCGTGGTGCCCGAAGTGTACTGGATGTTAATCGGGTCGTCCATATCCAGCAAAGCGGTGATCTCGTCGAGCTTTTCCCTGGAAATGCTGTTAGCAGGGTCCAGGACTTCAGGCCAAGTGGTAAAGCCTGGGTAGGGTCGAAGGGTCTTGGCTGGCTTGGCGGGGTCGTACAGGACCACCAACCGCAGGAACGGGAACTCCTTGCTTTTCAGCTCAACCCCGGAAGGCTCTTTGAGTTCCGGTATCAGTTCTGCCAGCATGGCCACGTAGTCGCTGGTGCGGAAGGCAGGGATGGCGAACAGGCCCTGGACCTCGGATCGTTGCATGGCATAGGCAAGCTCCTTGCGCTGGTAGGCAGGATTGATGTTGACCAGGATGGCCCCGACACGGGCCGTGGCCATTTGGAGCATCAGCCATTCCACATTATCAGTAGACCAGACGCCGATGCGGTCACCTTTGCCAAATCCCATGCCTAGCAGTCCACAGGCAAGATGATCGATTAATTTCGCAAGGGCGGCATAGGTCAGGCGTTGCCCTTGCGCGAGAAAGACGGCCGCTTCGTGCGCAGGGAAACGTTCAGCCACGCTTGCGAAATGTTCAGGGATTGTTGCACCCAGCAGCGGGACTGTCCCTCCCCGCTGAAAATAACTCTTATGCATCCGTGACATCCTGTCTCCTTGACGCGGCACTCGTCAGAGAGTCCCCCTTTACAGAAGGGTCGGCTGGCTTACTCTCTCCCAATAGGCATCGACCCTGGCCTGAATTTCCTTCAGGAGCACTTTGTTGCGTTGGGGACTGAAGAGATGGGCAAAGCGCCCTTGTCTCTCCAGGTATGCCTCAACCGGCAGTCGCTTGTGCGGAACCTTGGTATGCACTACCTCGCCGTTGATAGATTCTTTGAGGGGCCAAACACCGGTCTTGACCGCCAGCTTGCCGATTTCCACCGTTTCCTTTGGGTCATAGCTCCACCCGGTAGGACAAGGAGACAACGCGATGATCAGCCGTGGGCCTTTAAGGCCGGCGGCCTTTTCGATCTTGCGGGCCAGGTCCAGGGCTTCTGCCCCAACGACAGTGGCTACGTAGGACGGGCGATGTGCAGACCAGATGGCAAACAGGTCTTTCTTGTATCCCGGAAAGCCCCTTGGGCCCTTGCTGGTTGACGTCCTTGCCCCGTGAGGTGTGGCACCTGAAAACTGCTGCCCAGTGTTGCCGTAGCCCTCGTTATCATAGCAGATGTACAGAAAGTCCAATTCCCGCTCTATGGCGCCGGATGTGGAGGAAAGCCCCATTCCGTATGCAGCGCCGTCTCCGGTCAATACCACCACCTTCAGGTCCTCCTCGGGACTGATCCGTCCTTTGTGGAGAAGTATGTCCAGGGCGTCCCGTATTCCCTGAGCACCGGCGGGCGCTGAGGCCATGGCAGTATAGAGCCAGGATCCCCTGAAGGGCGTAAAGGGATAGATTGTCAGCAGTGTCATACAGCCGGCTGCGTTAACAATCACGGTCTTCTCGCCAAGTATGTCATAGATTTCCTTGAGTGCCTCCAGCCCCCCGCACCCGGCGCACAGGGAGGTGCCTGCTCCCAACAGATGGGCGGAAGGGAGGCTTTTCATGCGTTTGAACACCGTCTCGCTCATTGGTTTTGTCCTAAATTTTCTCGCTCCACTTGAGCGATGGCCTGCAGCTTTCTGACCTCTCTCAGTTCTTTCTCGGTATAGAGCAGCCTAGGTGCGGGTGCCTTCCCGTCTTCAACGGCCTTGCGGGTCACGGAGGCCATCTCGTAAAACTCCTCCGGTCCTATGTCACGACCCCCGAGTCCACCGATGAAACTGACCAGTACCGGGGGTGCGTGCGCTTGCCCGTAGAGTGCCGAGGCCAGCTCCGAATGAAGCACACCACCCATACCCATGGACAGGTTCTGATCGATTACAGCCACGCCCTTTTTTCCGGCCAGTATGCGCCGGATATCACCATTCGGAAACGGTCTTAAAAGGCGCGGCCGCAAAAGTCCGACAGACCGGCCGGCCTCGCGTAGACGGTCGACAGCGTCTTTGGCCTTGGTGGCAAAGGAGCCCATTATCACGAAAACCAGCTCTGCATCGTCGGTGCGGTAGGCCTCGACCGCCTCGTAGGTCCTTCCGAACGCCTGGGCGAACTCTTCGGCAATCTTTGCAAAAACCGGGACAGCGTTTAGAGAGGCCAGGTGGGTTTCGTAACGGAAGTAAGAGTATGGGGGACCGCCGAGGACCGCCACGGCCTCGCTGACAGGCGCGCTCGCGCGGAAACAGATGTTCTCAGGGTCAAAGGGCGGCAGAAATCGGGTAACAGCGTCGGCGTCGGGAATCTCCACAGGCTCCCGGGTGAAAGAGAGATAGAAGCCATCCATGTTTACGATGACAGGAAGCCGTACCTGTTCGTCCTCTGCGAGCCGGAAGGCCATGAGGATGCTGTCGAGCACCTCCTGGCAGGTGGCGCAGTGAATCTGAAGAAAACCGCTGTCGCGCGCCACCAGGATATCATTGTGGTCAGGCTCCAGGGTGATGGGGGCGGACAAACCCCGCGATACGTTGACCATGACAAAAGGGACCCGCCAGCCAGCCACGGTGTATATCATCTCCATTGCGTAGAGCAGTCCCTGGCTGGATGTTGCGGTGAATGCACGCACACCCGTGGCTGCGGCTGCACCAGCAGCGGTGATCATAGAATGCTCGGACTCAAGGGTCACCATCCGGCAATCCATCTCGCCAAGGTCGATCCAATTGGCGATGGTTTCGATGATCTCTGTCTGGGGGGTGATGGGAAAGGCAGGCACATAATCAACACCAGCCAAACGTACCCCCCAGGCCGCAGCGCCGTTTCCCGTAAGTAGCGTGCGCTTCATAACCGCTCTCCTGCCGGTGTCCCGGCTTCTGCTTCTTGCTCCGGTATGGCATGGATGGCGTGAGACGGACACTGGGCCACGCAGACCATACACCCTTTACAGTGCTCGTAGTCGATCTGCGGATAGCCTTCATCATCCAGACTGATTGCGCTATCCGGACAAAAAGTGCTGCACACCCACCAGCACCGGTTGCACCGGCTGTAGTCAATGACAGGCCGCATGGTACGCCACAGGCCGGTCTTCATCTTCTCGCTGGTGGCTGTTGCGTGGATGGCTGGGGCCGAGACCCTGGCATCTTCAAATGGCAGCTCGATCCACTCGGGATTTTGATAAGCATATGCAGGTACTTCGTGGCCCGGCGTAACAGACCCGGAGTGGGACCCCATGAGATCATAGGACTCCAGCGCCCCGGCCAGATTCTTGTCGACAACGGCTGCTCCAAGGTGAGCAAGCTCGGCGCTGATTGCCTGCTTCAGAGAAGTGCGGGAAATAACGCCCACGAGGCGCGCTGCCACACCCGCACAGGAGGCGCTGATAAATCTGGGTTCGAGCCGATCCTCCTTCTCCGCGACCGAAGGCATAGTGAGTACTTGTCCGGAGATATTAAGCCGGTCCTTCCACACCTCTGGTTTTTCATTGCTGTTGATGAGCATGACAGTATGTTCGGTGACCCCCTGCAATACGCCTGCTGCAGACACCGGCACCAGGGTGTCGTCTGCCACGACGACCAGGTCAGGCCGGCGAATAATCCCGCGCTCGTTGATCGTGTTGCGCGACGCGCGCACATAGGCAAACATCGGGGCGCCACGGCGCTCCGCACCATAACGGGGGGCATCCTGGACCTCGAAACCTTCCAGAAAGAAGGCCCTACCGAGGATGCGGCTCGCGGTCTTCATGCCCTGTCCACCACGTCCGTGAAAGCGAATGCGATACATGACGGCCTGCTAAAAAACCAACCAGCGTCTGTAACTCATTGCTTTCTTCACCCGCTGAACTGCGAGATGCACAGCGGCTTCCCGCGGCGGTATCTGCTTGCCCTTCGCTTCTTCCAGTACCTGCCGGGTATTACGACGCAATTTTTCCTCTATGGTCTTGAATGCCGCTGCCTCGCCGGCACCCTGATACTCCATGGCGGCGCAAATCACCCCGCCCGCGTTGGCGATAAAATCAGGTACGCAGATCATACCCCTGTTATGAAGGTACTTTTCCGCACCGTGGGTAAGCGGGATATTGGCACCTTCAATAACCAGCCTGGCCTTCAAGCGCCCCACGTTATCCTCGTGAATGACATCGGGCCTTGCTGCCGGGATCCAGATGTCGCACTCAATGTCGATTACCGCGTCACGGTCGAGCTTGTTGCCGTCCGGATAATCTGCGACACTCCTGCCTGCTTTCTTCAGCTCGATCAGAGCGTCGACGTCAAGGCCCTCAGGATTATGAATCGCCCCCTGGGAATCGGCTGCGCCCACCAACACCGCTCTTTTCCGGTCCAGAAAACGGGCCGTATGCTTGCCCACGGCACCAAAGCCTTGGACCACGACCTTGGCCCCTTCCAACTTGAAATCACAATATTCGATCGCAACATCCGTGACATGGCTGAGGCCCCATCCGGTAGCCCCGATTTCATCCAGAGGGATTCCGCCGACCTCCCGGGGTAATGCCACCACCCGGCCGATCTCATCCTTTACCCATGCCATGCATTCCTCATCAGTACCCATATCAGGGGCAAAGATGTATTCGCGAATATCCCGCAATGAGTTGGCAAGGGCCCGTATCAGGTGCTCTTTCTCTTCCTTGGGCATCTTCGGATCGCCATAGAGCACCACCTTGCCTCCGCCGTGAGGCAAACCGGCAGCGGCGTTCTTGAGTGTCATGGCCCTTGCCAGCCGGATGCACTCCTCCGTACTGACATCAGGGGCCATGCGTACTCCTCCTATTGCCGGCCCTTTGGCTACGTTGTCCACCACCAGAACAGCCTTTAGCCCTGCCGAGGGCTCATACACGTGAATTATCTTGGTGGGCCCGAGGTCATCAGCAAATCCAAAGACATCTTCCATCAAGCATTTACCTCCCATCACTGACAGAAAATCTCTTTCGAGTGGTTAGTTGGCGAAGTTCCTGCATGGCATATATATACACCCCTGCGTCTCACTGATATCAGAAATGTCGCCTCATATATCCCTCTAACCTGTCATATGCCTCGTTCAGGATATCTTCAGGAGGAAGAAAGACCACACGAAAATGCGGAGTCTCAGGCAGGGGACCAAAGCCGCTGCCATGTACTACGACCACTCCGGTCTCACTGATGAGGTCCTTTACAAATTTCTCGTCGTCTACATCTACATCGATCCTGGGAAAGGCATAGAATGCTCCGTCAGGTCTCTGGCAGGATATGCCCTGAATCGCATTTAGCCTTTCGACTGTCAGGTTCCTGCGTCGAATCAGTTTTTCTGTTGCTTCTTTAATATGGATCTGGTCACCGTTCAGGGCGTATGATATTGCAAACTGCTTTGGGTGCGAGGCACAAAGCCTGGCCCTCACAAGCTTTTTCATGGCCTCGGTGTAATCCCCCACTAGCTCAGGTGCCCCGCTTACTATGGACCAGCCGATACGGAAACCAGGGGCAAGATAACACTTGGAAAGGCCGTTAAATGTCACTATAGGGAGTTCTTTGTCCAAAGAGGCCGTACTGATGTGGTGCCGGCTGTTCAGGATGAGTTTGTCGTATATCTCGTCACTGAGAATTACCAGGTTATGATGCCTTGCAAGTTCTATTACCCGGCGCAGGGTGTCCTCACTATATACTGCACCTGTAGGATTATTGGGGTTTATGATCACAATTGCCCGGGTGTTTTCATCTATCTGTTTTTCTATATGATCAATATCCGGCTGCCAGGCATTTTCTTCGTCCAGCAGATAAGGCCTGGCCTCACCAATCAAGCGGCTGAGAAGCGCATTGTAAAGAGGATAGCCTGGTGATGGAACGAGCACATTTTCGCCCTTGTTCACCAGGGCGGAAAGCGCAAAATCAATGGCCTCACTGGCGCCCGTGGTAATCAGTATCTCATAGGGTTCTATACCGCTTTTCACGGCCTCCTGCCTCACGGCCTTAATGGCCTCAGGTACCCCCTCAGAGGCGGAATACCCGGTGTAATCATCCAGCATTGCCTTGTAGGTGGCATCTATAAGGTGTCTGGGTGTATGAAAATCAAAGAGCACAGGATCACCTATGTTAAGATAAAAGAGATTGCCGCCGGCTGCCTTCCTTTTATCAGCAACCAGCACGATATCCCTTATGGCATAAGCAATATGCTCTGTCCGTCTCGAAGGGTTGATTTTTTTAAGTGTACTCATATCGATTATACCTCAATGAAGACTCGGTAACCCGCTTGCAGAACCCTATCTTTTTTGGAACCGCCGTTCCGAAATTAATGTTCCAATGACTATGTTATGAATTCACCCAAAGCCCTTTGTTGTCAACTTAAATTTTACTCTAACCCCTCAATCCCCCAATCATCAATCATCAATCATCAATCATCAATCATCAATCCCCCAATGGTCCCTCCCAAGATAAAAATTCAGCCACGAGGAGGTGCTGTCAAGGGTCCAGTCCCGTGGAGGGATCCGGGGACCACCCAGCCTTTCCTGTTTGCCAAGGCTCTGGAGCCGTTCATATACCTTTACGTAAAAGCACCGTTGCCTTCCAGGCCAGACCTCGCACCAGCCGTCTCTGCTACCTCCGCAAGGGCCGTTCAGAAGGAATTTGGAACACTGGGACTGGGGACACAGAAATCCCATTTCCCCCAAGGCACAATCTCCACAGCGCCGGCAGTCATAGAGCCACTCTTTTAGCCGGTATTCAAAAGACGTGAAATGCCTTTTTGAAGATGAACCATCAATCCATCCGGCCATCCGGCGCAGGGACTTAAAAAGAGGTTTTCCCGGTTCAAAGGCAAGTTCGTGGAAAAGGCGTCCGAGACTCAGGCCAAGTGAATCCCTTAAAGAAAGACTGGCCTTTGACCCGGGATTTGGTTCATCACAGTTAAGCCAGGTTTCAGGATCTTCCTTGAAATACCAGAATTTCCATTCTTCCGGAAAAAGAAACTGGCATGTAAAGAGCTTCCAGCGTTCGCCTATCTCATTGGCCCGCTCAATGACCCATCTAACATGGGAGTATTTGAGACCAGGGCCGCTGAGGTGTACCCCTTCGTAGCCGATACCCTTCAGTATTGACACCAACCGGGCTGCACGCTCCAGCCTGGGACCCCCCTCCTGGTCATCCGATATGGCTTCCTGTTCAATACGTTCAAAAAGCCTGTCCGGCAAAATACATCCTGGAATTTCTCCTCTGCACAGGGTCCCGGCCAATCCTGTCGTTGGTATGAATACTGTCCCTATAAGAGGTACCCTGATGCCTTCCCTGTCCATAAACCGCCTGAGTTCATCGAATTTGCGTACGTCCCAACCCATTTGTGTTATTACAAAGCTTGCTCCGGCAACTACCTTCCGCTTGAGCTTCAAGTATTGAGGGATAAGCTCTGATTCCAGGCGTTTGAATGGAGATACAACACAGCCGGCGTGGAAATTCATGGGAGCCAGCTTTACACCGCCGAATGGTGCCTTGGAATCAAGGACAAACCCCTGGTTCATATGGGAGATCATGTCCAAGACCTGGACTGAATCCAGATCGAAGACAGGCTTGGCGTTTCCCATAAATCCGTATCTGGGATAGTCCCCGGTGAGCACCAATAGATTTTTAAGACCGGACCGGTCAAGCACAAACAACTGGCTTTCAACGAGATTACGGTTTTTGTCCTTACAGGAAAAGTGGATGACTGGATCGATCCCAAGGGCCATTATCTCAGAGCCAAGTGCCCTGGGCGTAAGCGCAGGGTGTCCTCCGGCGTTGTCTGTTATGGATAGGGCGCTGATCAAGCCGCCGCCGCCGCCGCCGGCCGCCGCCTCTTTGGCAAACTGGAGAATTTCGTCAATGGCCTTGCCCTTTGAGGCCCTGGCGGGCACAAGCTCAAATGTAATTACAAAATTTCGTTTTGTCCCTTTGACATCATATCCTGAATCCTTTTGGGCCAGACGATCTTCCATGGCCTTCTGGAGCTTTGAGTGAAGAGAACCCGAGGGAAATTTGGTGATTTGGTGATTTGGTGATTGAGTAATTTTTTTATCCTCCGCGTAGCTTGCGCTTATCACCTATTCGTATGGTCACCCTCTGGTTGTCCAGATACTCAAGGAGCGGGATCATGTATTTCCTGGAAAGCCCTCCGGCAAGGTCCCGAAATTCTTTTATGTTAAGCTCTCCGTGTTCTTTGATGAAACGAATGACCATGTCCTTAATTTTATCCAGGGCGCTGTGGTAAAAATAAAGATCGTCCTTCAGACGTATAAGAATCCCTTCCCTGACCATCAAATCAAATATTTTGTCTGCCGCCTTCTCATACCCTTTCACACGGCCAATGGCGTCTTCACGAAAAGGGGGCTGAAAGCCGGCCTGTTTGAAGATAATCTCAAGCTTGCTCCTGATTTCTTTTTCTTCATCCCCAAGAATCACATTGTGGGTGGAAAGCCGGACAAGATCCTTTTCCTGTGTAATCTTTCCTGACTTGACAAGATCAGAAAGGAGCATTTGAAACAGCCTCTGATTTGGTGATTTGGTGATTTGGTGATTTGGTGATTGAAAGGCAGAACCGGCAGGTCCGGCTATGGGAAAGAGGCGGGACCTGAGTTCCTCTTTGGACAGACCCTGGACAAGAGGATTATCGTTGTGAAAGGTCCGCAGGATGTCCAGCGCCTGCTCCTTCAGGGCCTCGTAAACTTTACCGTGGATGAGTCTCTGTCCCTCTCCCTCAAAGCATACAACTTTTCTGGAACTCAGGAGAGGATCAAGCTCCCGGGCAAGGCGTTTTCCATAGATGCTGCTACGCATCGCGAGTTCAGACTTTGAAAACCCCCTCACGCCCGCACGTTGCAGATGATATCCAATGATGTCGGCCGGTACGCCTTTGGCCAGGATATCAAGCTCTGTCCAGAGTGCCGGCCGGGTCCGCTTCCGTCTCCTGGGAACAGGGTGGAGGATCCTTCCACCACCTATGGTACGAATAGGTGAATAACTCCTGATAACATAGTGATCTCCTGAAAGGACCGCCACCGGTTCCTTCAGCATTATCTGGATATAGGCCTCTGAACCCGGAACAAGCTCATCGCCCTGGAGCAGGACCCTTCCGATAACCTCGGCTGTTCCTACGTGAAAGCGAACAGGACTCCTGTGCCGCAAGGGACGGCCTGCGTGGGCAAGATACAGAAAATCCAAATCAACGAGGTAGCTCGCATGCAGGCTCCCCGGAGTGGCTATAACGTCTCCCCTGCTGACGTCCTCTTTATCAATACCCTGTAGATTGAGGGCCGTGCGCATCCCCGGATGGGCCTCATGGGCCTCCTTTCCGTGGACCTGAATACCCCGAATCCTGGCAGTCATCCCTTTGGGATAGATAGATACCTCGTCTCCCAATCTGATCTGCCCTGAAATGGAAGTACCGGTGACTACCGTGCCAAAACCTTTTATGGTGAATACCCTGTCCACCGGAAGGCGATATGGCCCGACCGGTGCCTTTGGCACCACTTCTGACGCCATCTCATCCAGGACCCTGAGGAGCTCGTCAAGGCCGTCTCCTGAAACTGAGGAGACCGCCAGCACAGGAGCATCTTCGAGAAATGTGCCGGAGACAAAATCACTGACGTCCTCAGTGACCATTTCAAGCCATTCCTTTTCCACAAGATCCTTCTTGGTCAGAACAACAAGTCCCTTCTTAACTCCAAGGAGACGGCATATCTCCAGGTGCTCTGTGGTCTGAGGCATTATCCCTTCGTCGGCAGCTACCACAAGGACAACGAGGTCCATCCCCATGGCTCCGGCCACCATGTTTTTTACAAAACGTTCATGGCCAGGGACGTCTACTACTCCCACCTGCCGGCCTGAAGGCATGGAAAGAAGGGCAAAACCCAGTTCAATAGTAATGCCCCGCTCTTTTTCCTCTTTCAGCCTGTCGGTATCTATTCCGGTGAGGGCCTTGACCAGAGCGGTCTTCCCGTGATCAATGTGGCCGGCAGTACCGAGAATTATGGTCTTGGTATCCATAAATCATCTCACCTTTGCCCCTGATTCTGCCGGAGTGGCCACGGTAGTCAGATGAAGGCCCTTATCGTCTTTGACCACAAGCAACATCCCCTCGGATTGTACTCCCATGATCTTTACCGGCTTGAGATTGGCAACCACAACTACCTGTCTGCCGACAAGATCTTCAGGTGAAAAGTGTTCCGCAATACCGGCTACAATAGTTCGTTCTTCCGGGCAGCATACGTTAAGCTTAATAAGTCTATCTGCCTTGGGTACCCTCTCGGCAGCCGTTATCTTTGCTATCCTGAGGTCTATCTGTTGAAAATCCTCAAAGGAAATTTGTTTTCCAGCATCTTCAGACACAGTCTTTTTTTTGACCTCCTTCTTGTCCTTTGCTTTACCTGTTTCCAACCTGGGAAACAGGGACGGTATGCGTGAGGTCTTGGTCCCGGGAGTCAGTATTCCCCATCGCCGGGCCGCGTCAAGATTCAGGTCCTCCTGCGGATCAAGACCTATGGCTTCCTGCATTTTCTTGGCGGTTGACGGCATCACAGGGGCTACCAGTATTGAAAGAATTCGAAGCGACTCAAGGAGTGTATAAAGAACATTCCTCAACCGGCCGGCTTTAGCCGGGTCCTTGGCCAAGACCCATGGGGCGGATATATCAATCACTTTATTGGCCTTATTTATTACTTCCCAGACTGCCTGCATGGCCCTGTGTACTGCAAAGGACTCCATGGTCTTTTCCCAGGCGGGTACCAGACTGAGCGCAGCCTCACGCAGATCTTTTTCCACTCCCTCCGGTTCATGAGGTGCAGGGACCTCTCCATTGATATATTTCCGGACCATGGCCAGGGTGCGACTCACAAGATTTCCCAGGTCATTGGCAAGATCAGCGTTTATCCTCAGCAAGAAGGATTTTTCGCTGAATCCGGCATCCAGGCCAAAGGCCATCTCCTGCATCAAACAGTACCTGGTTGCATCTACACCAAAGGACTCAACCAGGTCCCTCGGTCTTGTTATGTTTCCAAGGCTCTTGGACATCTTCTGATCACGAATCTGCCAGTAGCCGTGGACATGGAGACGCCTATACGGCTCAAGTCCAATGGCCTTAAGCATGGTGGGCCAGTAAATGCCGTGTGGTTTCAGGATATCTTTGGCTATCACGTGTTCGGCCACCGGCCAGAATTTTGAAAAATCGGGGTCATCCGGATATCCCAACCCGGTCAGGTAGTTGATCAGGGCATCAAACCAGACATAGGTTACAAATTTATCGTCAAACGGAAGGGGTATGCCCCACGTGAGACGGCTGACGGGCCTTGAGATGCAGAGGTCATCCAGGGGGTCCTTTAAGAAGGACAGCACTTCATTTCTGTAACGCTCAGGCGTGATGAACAACGGGTGCTTCTTTATATGGTCTATCAGCCAGTCCTGATACCGGCTCATAAGAAAGAAATAATTTTTTTCCTTCAACCGTACTGGGACAGTACCATGGTCCGGGCACTTTCCGTCCTCAAGCTCCCGTTCCATATAAAAGCGTTCACACCCAAAACAGTAAAGCCCCTCATATTCCCTGAAAACTATGTCCCCTCTGTCATAGACCTCCTGCAATATGCGCTGAACAGTTGCAACATGTTCCGGATCCGTGGTGCGAATAAATCTGTCAGGCTCAATGTCCAGAAGGGGCCAGGACTCCATGAACAAGGAGCTTATCCTGTCTGCAAAGGTTTTTGGGTCTGTTCCCTGCTTCTCTGCTGCCTGAACAATTTTGTCCCCATGTTCATCTGTTCCGGTCAGGAAAAAGGTCTCCTCCCCGCGAAGCTTGTGGAACCGGTTCAGCACATCCGTAATCACAGTTGAATATGCGTGTCCCAGATGAGGTTCTGCATTCACATAGTAAATGGGTGTTGTAATATAAAATCTGTTTTTCATTGAGTAATTTGGCATCCTTCATTCGCCGGTTTACACTTATTCCCCAAAAGGGTGGATTATAGAATTGAGTGCTGATGTTGAAACTGGAAATTCGAAGTTTGAAATTAGGTAACGCATCTACATCTTTTCAGCATAATATCAGTTCTGGTATTTTGGAATAGTATATTATAAAATAATGGGCATCCTTCTATAGTTTAACATCGTATTGTCCGAAAAGATGATCAAGACTGTTATATGAAAAGGAGATATGAAATGTCAATTCTTGATAAAGGGTATCTGCCTGGCTATCCGGCAATGATCCAAAGGCTTTATCCAATTGGAATCATAGTCCTTTTGTTTTCTAGTATCCTGAGTGGCTGTGGTAAGCCTGAACCTAAAAAACTTGAGATCACACCAACTGAAAAAACTCTGTCAGTGGGTGAGACAGTGACCTTTAAAGCCGCTGCCATTTCAAAGAAAAATAAGGAAATGTCCGGCGTTAAGGTCGATTGGACTGTTGATGGCGAAGCAGGCCTTATCGATGAAAAAGGCCGGTTTATTGCGAAAATGCCGGGCAATGTCGTGGTTAAAGCAACTTTAGGATATCTCTCTGCAGAGGCCCGGGTGACAATCAAGCCGATAGAAGTGGCTCAGATCCATGTTTTGTTGGACAAAGACAAGGTGCCGGCTGGAACAAGCGCCCATATCAAGATTAATGGACTGTCAAAGGATGAAACTCCGGCTGGCTTTAACCGGATATCCGTATCATCCTCAACAGAAGGAGTCGTTCTATCCACAGAGGAGTTAACCCTGAACCAACAAGGTGAAGCAGAATTCGATGTGATACTGTCGTCAACCCCCGGCCTTAATGTAGTAGTATTAAAAACGTCTGAAATCACAAAAAAAATTGAAATATTGGGAACAAAAATAACCCGTATAGTAATAATACCTGAAAAAGAGAGATTTGAGATCGGAGAGACTGTCCGGTTTAGGACAGAGGGGTATGATAAATTTAAAAATCACTGTCCTGTTCAGGCCCGATGGTCACTGGTCGGCAATAATGCCGGACTAAAGGACGACAATGGGTCGGTTATTATGGAAAAGTTGGGCAAAGGCATTGTAGTGGCCCAGTTTAAAGATGTTACTCAGGGAAGCACGTTTACTATAGTTGAAGGCAATCCGACCAAGATTGAACTCAAACCGAAGGAAATAAGAACAAAAGCAGGCCAGAGTACTAAAATCAGTGTTAAAGGATATAACCAGTTTGGCTATTGCTTGCCGGTTGACGTAACGTGGACAGTTGAAAAAGGTCTGGGCACTGTCTCCGGAGAAGACGTTTTTATTGCCAAAAAGGCGGGAAAGGGCATAATCAGGGCCTCGAAAGGTGATGTTTCCGCACAAATCGAGGCGGAAGTGGAACATGGCCCGCTTACAGATATCCAGATAGATATCAAGGAAAAACAGATAGAGGCGGGAAAAACCGTAAGTTTACACGCTCGGGGTGTAGATGCCTTTGGTAATCACTTCTCCATAGTCCCACAATGGTCTTTAACCAAGTCTCTTGGAACTATCGATGCGAAAGAAGCCACTTTTCATGCCATGTATGCGGGTATGGGAGAAATTACGGTTAAAGTCGGCAACATACTTAAATCACACAAGATTAAAATAATCCCATCTACTCTGTCCAGGCTGCAAATATCACCTGGAAACGTAAACATGGTTGCAGGAGAATCCATAAAATTCAAGGTGACCGGGTACGATAGCTTTGGAAATCAGGTCTCCACGCAGGCGAATTTGTCCGTAACGAAGAAGCTGGGCGAATTGGCTCAAGGTGGTGTATTTATAGCAAAAAAGGCGGGAAATACGGTCATTGAGGCTCGAATCGGAGAAATAAAGACAAGCAGCAACATTGCTATCGTTCCTGCGGATATAGAAACAGCAGTTATTGAACCTAAAGGGCCGGTATCTCTTGAGGCAGGCAAAGAGCTGCAATTTACAGCCTTCGGACTTGATCCATATGGTAATACGGTAAAGGCGGATGTTAAATGGAGTCTTTCACCTGACTTGGGGACCATAAACAGTCAAGGTGTAATGGTTGTGACAAAATCCGGCCAGGGGCAGGTCGTCGCAACATTCGAGAGCTTGAAGACCGGCAAATCCTTAAAAGCCGACGCTTCTTTACGCGTAATACCAGGTGAACCGTCAGAAATCAGAATTGAACCCGCAAAGGCCCGGATGTCAGCTGGAGAAGAAAGACAGTTTGTCGCTGCAACTTATGATGCTTATGGAAACAAGGCAGAGGCACCGATCAAATGGACCGTAGCGGCCTATCCTGCCGGCGATATTGACGGTAACGGACTCTTTCAGGCCATTAAAGCTGGGAATGGAAAAATCAGGGCTGCCGGCAACGGTATTATAGCAGAGGCAGAAGTACAGGTACGACCGGCAGAACTCTCTTTTTTGAAAATCACACCAGAGGCTTTATCAGTAAAATCCGGAGACAAAGTGAGCCTTGAGGCTGTAGGCGAAGATAGGTTCGGCAATGTGGTCCCTGCGAATATTCTTTGGAGCATCACAGACAAAAAGCTGGGGAATATTACCACTGACGGCCTTTTTGCTGCGGGAAAAACCGGCAAGGGTTTTATCGTGGCTACTGCACGCAATATTGCTGAAATGATTGCCATAGAAGTGAAAGACGGCCCGTTGTCTGCAATCAAGGTGTTCCCTGAAGAAAAGATTATTCGTTCAGGTGAAGAGTTTCAATTTAAGGCCGTTTGCCTTGATGCAGGATGCAACGAGCTTGCCGTCAGGCCTGAGTGGTCCGCGCAACAAGACCTTGGCAGCATTGATAAGGACGGAATTCTTGTGACTAAAAAAATCGGTAAGGGCAAAGTCACTGCCAAGTTGAACGACATTAATGCAACCGCCGAAGTTGAAGTCGTACCCGGTGAGCCCGCCACGATAGATGTAAGTATAAAAAAGATCAAAGCTGTTGCGGGTGATAGGGTAAAAATTCAGGTTAAGGTATTTGATGCCAACGGGAATCTTATTCCCAAGCCTGACTATCGTTTTGTGGTCGAGCGCGAACTGGGAAACGTTACCAAGGACAACGTATTTGTGGCGCACAAAGCAGGAGATGGAAACATCACAATAACCTCAGGGAGCATAGTTGCGGAAATCCCTGTTGAAATCAATGCCGGCGAGTTGGACCGGATCGAAATTGATCCGAAAATGCACAAGATTTATGCAGGTTCACAAATCGCTTTTAAGGCAACAGGATATGATAATGAAGGAAACAAAGTGCAATTAGAGCCTGTTTGGTCTGTCTCAGGAGGAATAGGCGACATAGACAAGACCGGGGTATTTCATGCACGAACTGCAGGTCAGGGATATGCTTCATGCCGGATGAAAAACACTTTCGGGGTGAGCAGTATCACCGTTCAACCAGGTCCGGTTAATAGTATCAAGGTGGCTCCTGCGGAAATGACCTTGACAGCAGGCCAATCGTATACATTTACAGCTACGGCGTACGATGCATACGGCAATATCGCATCCGCAGACTTCGCATGGCAATTAGATGCAGGGAAAGATCTGGGAAAATTTACAGCGCAGGGGGTTTTCCTGCCCGGGAAAACCGGTCATGGGAAAATAGTGGCATCGGCAGGTGACAAACAAGGATACAGCGAGATAAGCGTGGGACCCTCTTTCGTAAAGCAATTGTTGATTTCTCCAAAACAGGTAAGTCTTGTAGCTGGTGAAGAAGTTCATTTGAAAGCTTTGGGAAAAGATGAATTTGACAACAATGTCTCCATTTCCGCCAGTTGGTCCGCAGATCCCAATGATCTGGGGCAGATTACCGGCAAAGGGGTATTTAAGGCCCAAAAAGCAGGCAAAGGGAAGGTGACGGCGGAATCAGACGGCGCTGAGACTTCCATTGACATTGAGGTAACCCCCGGTGAGCTTAAATACCTGCAGATTAAGTCCCCTGCGACCGATATCATCGCAGGGAAATCATATCATTTTACCGCTGTTGGTTATGATTTAGGAGGAAATGCTGTCCCTGCCAAGATAGAGTGGGCGGTAACAGAAGATATTGGTCATATTGAAATGGACTCCGGCACCTTTCATGCAGCTAAAGTTGGTAAAGGAACAGTGGTTGCTCACAGCGGCACGGTTGTTGCCGATACATGCGTGGAAATCAAGCCTGGTGACCTGAAGTACCTCTTTATTGAACCCAATCCGGTGACTGTGGTGTCCAATAAAGTCCAGGAATTTGTGGTCACAGGATTGGATGTTAAAAAAGATAGCGTGCCTGTCCCTATTGTCGAATGGGGTGTTCAGGGAGACATCGGCGTTTTTGAGTCACCGGGGATATTTCGTGCCACCAAACAGGGAAGGGGTAAGGTAACCGCAAGTTTTGAAAAATTACGGTCAGAGGCCTATGTGGCAGTCGTTCCGGGCAATCCGAATCCTGAAAATTCACGGCTTCGCGTCAGTCATACCAGCGTGCCGGCTGATGGAAACAGTTCTGCGGAGATTGTGGTTGATGTGCGAGACGCCCATAACAACCTTGTTCCAGGGGTCCGGGTCAGACTTATCTCTGACAGACAAGTTGATATTATTCAACAGCCCCCTAAAACAAACAAAATAGGATTAGCTACAGGGCGTATTAGCTCAACAAAGCAAGGGAAATCTATAATCAGTGCCGTCATAAATAACATGTCCTTCAGGGATACGGCCGAGGTGGCCTTTAAATAGATGATTGTTGATTACTCTATTGTTCTATTCTTATGCCTTCTCCATTCCCGTCTGCCTCGCAAGCTTGGCGAGTGGGCAGGAAGAACTCACAAATCAACGGTTCTACGAACTACGAACGTTTGCCATCACCAGTGGGCAGGGTAACCGTGCCTTTGTAAATGGTAAGTAAACATAAAAATTGGTAAAAACTCAAACCGCACGACCCTGCCCATCTGAGTGCATGGCGTTGTTTGCTGTTTTATCCTTGATGATGGAGCAATTGTGGTGAAATGGGCTTGACAGTTTGCCATGCCTTTGAGACATGCTCTGCCTGCCATAAATCATAGTTTTTTTGCAAGCTTAACCAAAGATCAGGCGTAGTATCAAAGGCACGCGATAAGCGTAAAGCCATATCAGGAGTTATAGCGCCTTTTTCATTTATAATTTTAGATAATGTTTTCCTGGAAACACCGAGAGTATCAGCCATATCCTTGATTGTTATGGACAGGGGCAAAAGATAATCTTCTTTTATAATGTTGCCCGGATGTGTTGGACGTCTAATCATTCTTCTCATTATTATAATTCCTAATGATAATCATCGTAATCGACGATATAGGCATCGCCATCAATAAATTTAAAAAAGACTCGCCAATTTCCTGAAACTTTTACTGCATGAAGGCCCTTTTTGTCGCCACTCAATTGGTGAAGAAAAGAACCTGGATAATTCATATCTTTTATTTCGTTTGCGGCATTAAGCCGGTCAAGGATTCTTGTAAGTCTGTTTGCATGATCGGGCTTAATGCCTCTCTTGCTGTCTGTATAAAAAAAGTCCTCCAATCCTTTATGTTTGAAAGATTTAATCATAAACACAAATGTAACCTTTTGGGTTACGCTTGTCAATATTTATTTTCAGCGAACGCTGAAGTCACCAGCCGGAAAAGCCAGAATGAAATTGGCAGATGTAAAGTTATACACAAAATGATGTTGACGCGAAGAACGCTCCGGCTTTTCGGGTCGGGTGAACTGACTGGTTCGACGTTTTTTTGATTAAGCCGTAATTGCCTGAAGTTGTGCGGGTACTTTATTCAGAATAATTTCTTTAAGGTCGATTTTGCGACTTGCATTATCGATGTCAATCCCTGTTATATGACCATCTTCATCATAGTCTATGACGATACCTTCGGATATTTCTACGCTTTCCGTGCTTGTTTTAGAAGATAGATCAATATAGAGTGAATCTGTTTCATGATAATAATTTAGTTTCATAGTCTGAACCTCCTATCAGGGAAGGCATTATGAATAGTCTTCTTATCATCAAGCGTTACTACTCTTAATACACGTCCACCAAGTTCTTTTATTTCTCCCCAAAATCGAAAACGGTTATGCTCTTGACGCTCAACCTTGATGGGATTTTCTATGACCTGAATACACCACTCTTTCTTTAAATAAGGCCGTTTTCGTAATACCTCATTTTCAAAATATTCCGTATAGTTATATTCCGACATAACTAAATAATAACTTATTTAGGTTAATGTGTAAATATTTCTTTGTCTCGTCGAACGTCGCTTTTCAGCAGGCGCGGCTTTTTGCGCTCCGCTGCAAAAACCTTGTTATGGCTATGCTAGCCAAGCTTTCTCGCAACATAGACTCCATAGCTGTAATGTGCTCTATATTTTTCATACAAAGCTATTTCTTTATTTTCTGCATCAACTATTGTTTGTGCTTTTTCACTATAAGAATGCCTAGCAAGGAACTCTGTAAAACTACTTTGCATTGGCCGATAATAATTTTCCAACCAGCAATGCTCTGGCAAAACAAAGTACGCGACCGGCGAATAACCACTCTTTTCCAATATATTGATCTTAGAGGAGGCTGTATCTATTTCTGGATACTCAGCTTGCCAGTACTTTTGGATTTCAAATGGTCGATCACTGGTTATCCAGGTAATTTCTGATACAACAAGTAGCCCACCGGGCTTCAAAAAACGTCTCCAGTCATTTATTCCTTTCTCGAAGCCGATATTATATATGGCTCCCTCAGACCAGATTACATCATATTCCTCATCGTCAAATTGCAGGTTCTCCATTGAACATACAAGAGGGTTAATTCTGTTAATTAAGCCTTGGTTTTCGGCGTTGCCTTTGAGTACTTCGATAAAGTCGGGTAAAAAATCTATAGCTGTGATTTTGGCATTTAGTGAGCGGGCAAGCTGTATGGTAGAGGCTCCTGTTCCACAACCAATATCCGCAACCTTTAATGGTGCAGACGGGTCAAGCATAGCTAAGTCGATAGCCTTTCTGGTCTCGGTGCCCCCTCCAGGTCCTTGCCGTTCTGCTCTCTTATGTAGGTCTACTAAAAGTTGATAATCGTCCATTGTTTAGTCTTTATTTGTGGCCATAACATCATATCTACAAAGCGCCCGACGAAAGTAGATAAGCCAAAAGGAAGATGAGAAAATTATCCCTTAGCGAGGAATTCCTTGAAGACCTCATAAATATCTTTCCGATGACCAATATAATGAATCTGGGCGATATGGTTCATGTGGTCGATTTTATAAATAACCCGAAAGTTTTTGTTCAAGGGCCTTGCCCAAATAAGGGCTCTCCCTGAGTTTTTGAATGAGTGTCTTAATAATTGGTTTTATTTGAGGATGAAGAGATCTCATCTGCTCACGGGAAGCTTGGGAATACAGAAGGCGATAGGTCATTAATCTTTACAGACCTCCTCATGTGAGAAAACCCTACCTGACTCGAAGTCTTTTTTCGATTTTTCCAAAGAGTGGAGAATTTCTTTATTACACAGTATATCAATGGATTCCAGGAGTGCTTCATACCGGGAAAGAGGCATCATTACTCCTACTGGCTCACCATTTCTGGTAAGAGCGATGGTTGCCTCTTCTTCTTCCATATGCTTAAGAATATCGAGAAGATTCCTCTTTACTTTGGTGACCGGTAAAATCTGCTGAAAATCTTCCATTTATATTTCCTTTTGGTAATTTTTATGACCATTATAGTTTTCATAATGTAGTATGTCAAGAGCTGGGCATTCGATCGTTGCGAACTGGTTGAAATCCTTCAGCCTTTAACCTAAATACCTGATTAGTTACAAAAGGAGATACTGCGTTTATCATCAAAGATAAAGAGCCTGAGTTCCCTTGCCAGATCAATTGAGAAAGGTGAAGGAATCACGGAACTGAGGTCAAGTAGCAGGACCCGCAAGGTGTCCAAGGCTTGTTAGCCCAACACCCAGGTTATTTTGTCAATTGGCGGTTGGGAAGATGCCTTCCCGCCTTGCCCCCTGCCCCTTTGAACCCATGAACGGTTACTTGTTTTTTTTGGCCTTGGATGGCGAGCGTCTTCCCTTATTACGCCTATTCTTTCCCTTTGTTTTTAAATCCTTCTCTTTAGTTCTATCCTTGGGACAGGTGGCATTATCTTTAGATGCAGTTGAATGCTCCTGCCTCTTTTTCTCCGTCCCTGGTTTACTTCCGGATCGCTTCTGCTTTGGTGAATGGGCGGCTGAAGATTTGGGTTTTTTCTTTTGCTGCAAACGATGTTGCTCAAGCTCAGAAATTTTAAAATCCAGTTGCGTATTATCAGAAAGAACCACTGTGACTGTCCGGCTCAGGATGTCTTGGCGCACTACTTTACCTTGCCCGGCAGGAGTATCACAAAATTTTCCAAGAAGGGGCATGCCTTTGGCCGATTCCAGATATATTCCATGCTCATAGGTAAGACAGCATAGCAATCTACCGCAAATTCCAGATATTTTGTTTGGATTCAAAGGGAGATTCTGGGTTTTGGCCATTTTTATGGATACAGGATCAAAACCCTGAAGAAAGCTGGCACAACAGAACTCCCGACCACAGATTCCTACTCCTCCTATCATTTTGGTCTCGTGTCTTATGCCTATCTGACGCATTTCAACTCTTGTCCGCAGGGTCTTTACCAAGTCCTTTACCAATTCCCTGAAATCTACTCTGCCCTCTGCAGAATAGTAAAAAATGACCTTGCTTCCATCGAAAAAGCTCTCCACCCTGACTAGCTTCATGGAAAGACCCAGGGCACGAACACGCTCTGCGCAGACATCCCGGGCGTCCTTTTCCCGATCCAGATTCCGATAGTAGAGTTCTATTTCATGGGTGCTGGCCAAACGCTCCACCTTGGGAGAAAGGACCTTCATGGGCATTTTGATCACTACGGGACGTCCGAGTACCTGGCCAACCTCGACTCCGTGTTCCGTGGGCACCACTACCCACTCTGCATCCATTACCGGAATATTGCCCGCATTGTAGTGGGATGGAGGCCATTTCGGCCTGAAGCGGACCGCGATAAGTACTCTGGATGTTTCTTCCTTAACCCCGTTGCTGCTGTTCGGTTCTTTGAGGTCTGATGCCGGGGCATCAGGTCCATTATTCTGTTCCTGATCGCTCGCCATTTCTATATTTTCTTCTTTCATAGACCTGCATGATAACAGATTATTTCAGGAAAATTTCCTAACCCGGATAAAATTAAACAAAAACATGTGATATTAAACAAAAATTCAGACATTCAACAACAATTGTCATGGTAGTCCTGTTTTTGTATATTGCCGGTTCGGGGGAGATACTGATGCCGACCCTTCGGCTCACCTCACTTCCGGTTCAAACTCGGTGGCATTAACTGCTTTTACCTTACCATCACTACGTTCAACAAGTTCGAATTCAATAATCTTCTGCCTGGTCTTTAATTGAGCAAAGGACTGATCAGTCACAACACGTCCGTCTCTGTGCCTGAAATCGCTGATATGGCAAAAGACATCGTCACGAATATCCAAGACGCCAAGATCGGTTCGTACAGCCAGAAACGCAAATCCTTTTTCCTCGTTAAAGACATGCATTATACCGCGTACACGCGACGAATTGTCTATGGATGGCAAGAGTCCGGGAACCAGGTATCCGGAAAAATGGTTATCAACTTCACACCTGAGAATTTCACTCGTGTTGGAGAAAGAGAGGAGATCGACTCGCTTTCCTCTGTTCTGAAGTGCCCGCACAAGCCTGAAAAAATCACCATCACCGCTGCCTAATAGTATGTAATCCAGGTTATCTGCCTGCAATAATGCGTCTATTGCAAGATCAAGGTCAGCATTTGCTTTGGTAATAATATCTCCTTCAGAATTTCTATAGCGCTGGACTTTCTTTAAAACTAAGTGGAAACTTTCACGTCTGACCGCTTCTCGATACTCTTGTTTTTTCCTCTTATAGTCGATGTCCTTTTCTTCCCGCTCCGAATCGATTGCCATGTAGGCATTTGCCCGTAGTACCGTGGCTCCCTGAGCCTCTACCAACTCTCTAACAACGCGGTATCTGATTCCCCAGCCCCCGCATCGTACCAAATTTTCAATATCCAAAAAAATTCCTGCTTTAAGCATATGTCACCTTTGATTAAAATTTGTAAAAAAAACATTGTTCCCATAGTCTCCCAGATAAGTATTCCGGTCCCTAAATCCTCAAGACATCAAAAAAACATGCTTCTTAAATGGAAATTCCTATACTATCAAATTTAACATATTAGATTCAGGAATTGAGAGATTCAAGGATTTTCGCATTACTATCCAAAAAAAACGTTCAATTTATCAATCCCTAATTGAAAAATTGAAATCAATATATTACTTATGTGCCTTGAATCCGACTTAAAATTCTCTGCTTGACTGCTTGAAGCTTAACGCAACCGCCTTTTAATCATCATGACTATAAAAATCTACAATACATTTACCCGGAAAAAGGAGGCCTTTGAGCCCCTGACTTCAGGATATGTGCGCATGTATGTATGCGGCATAACGGCCTATGACCGCTGTCACATTGGGCATGCCCGTTCAGCCATAGTCTTTGACGCAGTACTCCGGCACCTCAGGCATAGAGGATTTGATGTAAATTTCATAAGGAATTTTACTGACATTGATGACAAGATCATCAACAGGGCCATTGAGGAAGGAATTTCTCCTGAGGCCCTTGCAGAAAGAGAGATAAAACACTTTTACCAGGATACTGATGCACTGGGTGTGCTTCGTGCTACTACAGAACCGAGGGCAACAGAACACATTCGGGAAATCATAGAACTCATAGAGACATTGATAGATAAAGGCCGGGCTTATGTTTCTGGAGGTGATGTCTACTTCTCTGTGCGTAGCTTCCCCGGCTACGGAGCCTTGTCCAGAAGAAATGTAGAAGAAATGCGGGCCGGAGCCAGGATAGCCGTGGGAGAACAGAAAAAAGACCCCATGGATTTTGCGCTATGGAAGGCTGAAAAACCAGGTGAGCCCAAATGGGATAGTCCATGGGGACCAGGCAGGCCGGGATGGCATATAGAGTGCTCAGCCATGAGCATGAAGTATCTGGGGCCGACCCTGGATATTCATGGCGGCGGTCTGGATCTTATATTTCCACACCATGAAAACGAGCGTGCCCAATCCGAGGCGGCAACAGAAAAGACCTTTGTCCGTTTCTGGATGCATAATGGTTTTGTAACGATCCGCAGCGAGAAGATGTCAAAGTCCCTTGGAAATTTTGTAACCATCCAGGAGATCCTGGGAAAATATCATCCGGAGGTCCTGAGGCTTTTTCTCCTGTCCAAGCATTACCGCAGTCCCCTTGATTACAGCCCTGAGGCCCTGACCGAGACGACATCCGCTCTTGATCGATGCTATACAGCCCTTTCCGAGGCAAGGCATCAGTCTGATAAACCGATGAAGAAACAACGGCCCCTCACTGATGAGGCAGGGAAGGCAATAGATACACTTAATCATCTGAAAGATGGATTTGACCAGGCCATGGATGATGATTTCAATACCGCACAGGCCCTTGGACACCTCTTTGATGGTGTTAGGGTTTTAAATCGTCTTGGCCAAGAAGCCGAAAAGAGGCCCTCGGTCCTTTACATAGGACCTTTGAAATTCGGAGCAGATGCAATCCAGGATGCCGCCAGGGTGCTGGGGTTACTCAATCAAGACCCGGATGCTTATCTTAGAAAGAGGAACCTTGAGGCACTGGGCCTTCTTGGTATGACAGAGTCCGATGTGTTGAAGGTTGTTGAGGAGCGGACCAGGGCCAGAGAGAAAAAAGATTGGGCTAGTGCAGACAGGATCAGGGATGAACTCGGAGCCAAGGGGATAACTCTTAAGGACGGGCCTGAAGGAACCACCTGGACAATAAAGCCAGGGCACTAAATTTTGTCCATTTATGAAAAAGACTGCCGATGTTACGGGATAAAAAATATATCTCAATAGATTTCAGCGAAACCGATTTGATAGAAAGGAATAAGGAGCTTTCTGTCATACTGGACATCAGCAACTTTCTGGCGTCGTCGCTGAAACTCGATGATGTTTTAAATGGGGCGGCATTTAAGATGCTCGAACATTTCGAATTTGATGCCTGCAGGATCTACTTGATGGACAAGAGCGGGCGTCACTTGAACTTGGCGGCATTCAGGGGAACCGACCCGGGAGGTCTTGAACATGTTGGGATAACGGAAGGTTTTACAGGAAAGGCCGCCAGGACACGTTTTTTCATTGCTCAACACGTTTCTGAGCTTGAGGATAAGGAAAGGGCCGCCCTGCTCACAAGTAAGGGTTTCAAAATCATCATATGCGTTCCCCTCATTGCAGTCGGTGAGGTTGTGGGTGTTATGAACCTGGCATCCGGTAAGGTGATGAAGCTTGATCAAAAAATGATAGACCTTCTTGAGGTAATAGGAAATCAAATATCCGTAGCAATAAAAAACTCCGGGCTTTATGAAAATATTCTAAAAAAGAAAAATAAATTACTTGAGAAAAAGAACATGATCGAGTTTTTCGCTTACTCGACCTCCCATGATCTCAAAGGCCCTGCTATTGCAATCTATGGAATCTCCAAACTCCTCAACAAGAAATATGGTCACATTTTGGATGATAAGGGTAGAGATTATTGTGAGAAGATTCAAAAGACATCTGAACAAATAGTAACCCTTGTTGAAAAAATAAATATATATGTACAGGCAAAGGTTGCGCCTTTGGATATTGAAGATATCAGAATTGGGGGAATAATAGGTGAGTTAAAGGAGGAATTTTCTTCTGTTTTGGAAAGCCGTCATATTCATTGGATCAAGCCTAAAAAAGATCATATAGTCAAGGCAGACAGACTTGCAATCACCAGGGTCCTGCGCAATCTTGTTGACAATGCGCTCAAGTACGGCGGAGATAACTTAAGCGAAATCAAGATCGGCTACAGAAAAGATAAAAATTTTCATATCCTTTCTGTGGGCGATGATGGTGTTGGAATTAAAAAGGATCAGTATAAAAAAATCTTTCGGGTCTATCAGCGGGAGAAGACCTCTCAAGGGACCGCAGGTGCTGGTTTGGGCCTTGCCATTGTGAAAGAGGTGGCAGAGAGGCATGGAGGAGAGGCTTGGGCAGAGCCGGGACCAGAGAAAGGAACCACTTTTTACATTGCGATATCAAAGAATCTGCAGGGGAAATAAAAGGAAACCACCCATGCCCAAGCGTTTCAAATGTGACCTTATTTCCTGGGCCAAGACCTATGAATTAACCCGTCGCCTCAGTCTCAAAATTCTTAAAACCGCCTTTCGACCTGACCTCGTTGTGGCCATTGGCCGGGGAGGCTATGTTCCTGCCCGTATTGTATGCGACTTTCTGGAAATCACTGACCTCACGGCTATAAAAATCGAGCATTGGGGCATGGGGGCGCAAAAGCATAATGCTGCACTTCTTCGTTTCCCATTGAATATAGATATCTCCGGTCAGAAAATACTGGTTGTGGATGATGTCACTGACACCGGTGATACGCTCCGAACCGCTTTAACTTATCTCCTCCAGCAACACCCGGATGAGGTGCGAACGGCTGTGATCCAGCACAAGACCAGCTCACCTCTTATTCCGGATTATTACGGCCAGAAGATAGTCAAATGGCGATGGATCATCTATCCCTGGGCAGTAGTGGAGGATCTTACAGGGTTTCTCAGACAGATGGATCCGACACCTCATTCCTCTAATGAAGCAGCCAAGCGCCTGATCGCTGACCATGGCATTCAGGCTCCGCAACGCCTTCTGGAATGTATCTGGTCTCTCAATGAAGGGAAAAACCAAAATCCATCAAGTGGACTTGTCACATAGAGGGAAACCGTCCCCTACTCATCGTGATCTTTGTTGGGGAACTAATTTTAGTAATGAACATCGAACTTCCAACATCGAATGTTGAATGAGAAAAGATAAAGAAACAGAAATAGCTGTTGAATGTTCGGTATTGGGTGTTTGTTTTTTCAGAGGAATCAAGTGATATCTTCATGTCATATCCTAATATTCTCTAAACCGTTGGCCTCAAATTCAGTAGCATACTTTTTTTCTAATGGTTCTTCCTTCTCAAGCCTTTCTCTAAAATTCATATTCATTATATTTTTTACGCCACCTTCCTGCTTTATAAGATCTCTCTCTACTAGACGGTGTATCAATTCGTCCCAAAATGTATCATTCTCAAATTCATCAATGAGGTCTCTGTATTTACTGGTTTCATCAAATTTTTTGGTTGGGAAAAATCGTTTGAGTTTTGTGTCATATGTAATAAGATCACCATACCCCATATCTTCCGCATATGAATAGAATTTTTGCTCAAGTTTTTCATATTCTTCCGTTTCCGGGTCATTGCCAACCTTATGAGCGTTGAGAATCCAATCACCAATAGAGAAAATATCCAACAATGATTTATATTCTTTCTTTGTAATATTGATTTTCATAATTCTCCTTTCAAAATAGGCGAGTTGAGCAGAATGACCAGCGTGTAAAAGGGACTCTTGTGAGCGCTGGGCATTTCTGCTCCAATATATATTGGAGACGAGCACAGCGCAATACCAACATTAAAGCAGAATCTGCTTTTTGAATTTTAAAAAAACGCCAAAAACCAAGAAGATGGCATTTTTGATTAAATATCAGGCCATACGTCCGATAAGGTAAAAAGCATGGGTGTGTCTGAGGGACGAAGTCTGAGAGTTGGAAGTTTGTTTGCAGAGGTAGTCGTGGCACTGGTAATACAGTTCGATCTTGAGTATAATTTTAATCGAGCGATTAGCCATTAGCGTTTAGCTTTGGAAAATGGTTCATCACGGATTAGTGTGGTAATCCGTGATGAACAGCTAATACCTAATTTTGTAATAGCAGAACATCCTGTAATCATTAAGCTAATAGCTCAATTTAGGTATTAATAACGATTGAGTAGAGGAGCAACCCGACAAAGGCAGTATGTCGGCAATATATGGCTATGAAAAAAAATAACCGGAAAAAGAAACTGAGTATCATAGGTGCAGGAGCAGTGGGAACAGCGGCTGCCCAGTGGGCTGTATGCAGATCCATTGCAGACACCATAGTACTATTGGACGTCGTAGCGGGTCTCCCTCATGGAAAGGCCCTGGATCTCTTCCAGACATCCCCGTTATATGGATATGCAGGGAATATTATCGGCACTGATGATTATGCTGATACCGCCGAGTCAGACGTAATCATCATAACCGCCGGACTTGCCCGCAAGCCGGGGATGAGCCGGGATGACCTTTTAGAGAAAAACGTCCGGATCATTCGAGAGATTACAGAGGAAATCGTCAAATATTCCCCTGACGCATGCCTGGTGGTTGTCACGAATCCTATTGATGCCATGGTCTATACGGTCTTTAAGGTATCCGGATTTCCAAAACACCAGGTTGTGGGCATGGCAGGTGTCCTGGATTCCGCCAGGTACCGCACATTTATTGCCCAGGCCTTGGCTGTAGCTCCTTCGGACGTGACAGCTCTTGTAATGGGCGTACACGGCGACCACATGCTACCTCTTGTCAGGCTTGCAAGCGTTGGGGGAGTGCCCATAGAGGGGCTTTTGTCCAAAGATGAAATTGAAAATATTGTCCGTCGCACTCAACACGGAGGTGCGGAGATAGTGCAGCACCTCAAGACAGGAAGCGCATTCTCCGCTCCTGGTCTTGCCGCAGTGGAGATGGCCCAATCCATCCTGAAAGACGAAAAAAGGGTGGTACCCTGCGCAGCCTATCTGGAGGGGGAATTTGGTATTAGCGGCGTATTCCTGGGTGTGCCTGTGGTGCTTGGGAGAAACGGCGTAGAACGTATCCTGGAGTTTTCCCTTGCGCCGGATGAGCAGAAAGCCTTACAAAAATCTGTGGAGGCAGTGAGGAAGCAAGTTGCGGCTACAGGCCTATGAGCTGTCGGCTGTCACATGGAGATTAACCGGACTATTGCCCTATGGATCTTCTTAATCGGGCTGATTGGGGTCCTTGGTGGCTTGGTTGTCTTGTGTCGGCTCTTCTGGCCACCAACTCCACCTGTGCCTGTGTTTTTACCTGTTCCTTTAATAGAACAGGTCCCCATTGAACAAATTCCCGCCCTTGAGGATCTTAAGGACAAAAAAGGCCTGCAAAAGGCCGTTTCCGCCAGCCTGGAATATCTGGAAAAGCATAAGGATAAGGAGCAAATACCCTGGGGCAATAAATCCATAACTGTAGGTATACTGAAGAAGACACTGAAAGCCTTTTCCAGACTCCTGGACCAAGACCTTCCCCATGAGGATCTCCAGAGGGAACTCCGCCGCATGTTTATCGTTTACAGGATAACTGGTGATGAGAAGGAAAGGGGGCCTGTCGGGCCGTTTCTTGTGACAGGATATTTCCAGCCTGAACTGGCTGCCTCTCTAAAGGCGGATGAAAAATTCTCCTATCCGCTTTATGAAATTCCCCCGGACCTTATTCGAATAGCACTGCATGATTTTGACTCCTCTCTTCCGCGCAAGACCCTTTGCGGGAGGATATCCGGGCAAAGCCTGATCCCATACTATACACGAGCGGACATTGACAACTGCGGGAAACTCAAGTGTGCCGGTGTCCTTGCGTGGCTACAGTCACCAGTGGATGGGCTTATGCTCCATATTCAGGGTTCAGGGATACTCCGGTTTCAGGACAAAAGCAGGAGATATATCCATTACGCTTCCAGTAACGGTCATCCCTATCATAGTATCGGCCGATGGCTTATAGACAAGAGACTGCTACCCAAGGATCAGGCAGACTGGCCGGGAATCCGCGCCTGGGCAGAGGAAAACCCGGGTGAATTCAGAAAGGCATTTGCAGCCAATCCCAGATACATTTTCTTTAAATGGGAAAAAGAAGGGCCAATAGGAACGCTGGGAGAAGTGCTGACACCCATGAGATCCGTAGCCCTTGACCACAAGATCTATCCGCCTGGCGCCCTATGCTTTTTACAAGTGCCAATGCCTGTGAGCCGGCCGATCCACGAAGGTGCCGAAATCTTCCAGGGCTTTGTGTGCAATCAGGACACGGGCAGTGCCATTAAAGGACCACATAGACTGGACCTATATTGCGGAGAAGGCGATGAGGCAGGAAACCTTGCAGGAAGGCTGAAGGCACCGGGATCACTCTATCTGTTGTTGCTCAGGGATGCTGTTCATGGGACTTGGCTCAGTCAACCCTGAAATCACCTTGCTTTTCAATAACTAACTCATTAAGCTCACAAAATCCTAACTTGGACAAGCCGGAACCAAAAAGGTTTGAAGATAAAAGAAATTGCTAAGCTACCGAGTGATCTCGTCAAAATCCATCCTACTTATAACTTTTCTGTTTGTTTTGATCCTGACACCCTGTTCTTTATTTCCAAGAATTAAAACAACTGTATCATTGGCGGAGGACCGGCCTGGCCCAAAAATCTATGATTTTACAGTATCAAATTCCCGGGATAAGCTACTGGCCTACTTTTCCCTAAAAAACGGGTGTCCTCCGTATGTGCAAATTGCATTAGAAAGCGGGATTATAGTACGCTATATCTACGAAGTAGAGCTACAGGCACCCCGTTTTCTGATTACAAAGAACCTTTCCCGACGTTTCATATTAAGAACACTTACATATGACAATCTCAAAGGGGAATACAGGGTTTCATCCGGTCCGGATTCCCCCAGGGTAGTCAGTGTGAGCACCTTAGAAGAAGCAAAAACGCTTGCTTTTGAGATCAACGACGTCTCGATAATTTCTTTGTCCGAACTGCCTCGGGGAAAGACCTATACATTGCGGGTACGGGCAAAGATGGAAGAAGCAGCATCGTCCCTGCCTTTTAAAGGCCTTTTGGACCTGTTTTCCTCGTGGGGTTGCCAGACTGAATGGTATGAAATCCGCTTTAACTACTAGCGAAGCTAGAAAACGAAGAATCGAACGAATCATCATGATGGCAGCAGGGGTTCTTATCGCCCTGCTGTCCGTGGCCGAGTACCATCTGATCTCCGGTTTCAGTCCACTATCGACAAGTAGCAATGTACTCATCTTTGCAGTAATCAACCTTAATATTCTCCTTATCCTGCTTTTAGGTTTTCTTGTAGTACGTAATCTGGTCAAACTGATATTCGAAGACAGAAAAAATTTGCTGGGAGCCAAGCTCAGGACCAAACTCGTAATAGCCTTTGTCTCTCTATCCCTTATTCCTACGATACTGCTCTTTCTGGTCTCCTTCCAGTTTCTCCGGACCAGCATCGGATACTGGTTTAACATAAAGGTGGAAAGGTCCCTTGATAATGCTCTGACAATAGGAAGAACATATTACGAAGGCCAGGTTACTGAGTTGCAGCATCTGTCCCAAGAGATGGAGAGACTCCTGAGCCTGAGATGTTTTGAAGAGGACAATACAATAAACAGGGTATGCGTAGAACAGCTAGTGAATCCAACACTACTATTACCTGGTACTCAAAATCCCGGCAGCGCAATCCACTTTAATTCCATAGAGGTAATAAACTCATCTCATAAAGAACTTTTTGTTAAGATATGGCTACCGCTCGTGGATATGCCGCCAAGCATTCCTCCCTCAGTGCTGGACCAGGTTTTTGAAGGTAAGGATTCTCTGGTGCACAGTGTCTCTTTGGAGGGCGGTGAACTAATCCGGGTCATACGCCCTTTAAGAAATGCAGACGACAGTATTCAGGCCGTATTGGCTTTGGGCCACTTGATGCCCCAGGATATAAGTTACCTGCTCGATAATATTCGCTCGGGTTATGAGGATTATCGCCAGTTGCGACTGTTCCAGAACCCAATTAAGGGTTCCCTGTTAATCACCCTTTTCCTGATTACTTTCCTGATCATTTTTGTTTCAATATGGTTTGGATTCCGGCTTGCCAAGAGCATCACAGAGCCTGTCCAGATGATTGCCGAGGCCACTCACCGTGTAGCACTGGGAGACCTGGATTTCAGCCTTGAAGCCAAAGGTAAGGATGAACTCAGTTCTCTGGTGCGGGCATTTAATATCATGACCCAGGACCTTAAGGAAGCCAGACGCAGGACTGAAGAAACCTCAAGGCAGTTGCGAAAGAGCTATGGCGAACTGGAACAACGCCGGCGCTATATTGAGATTATCCTACAGAACGTAACAGCAGGGGTAATATCCATTGACAGACAGGGTGCGGTTACTCTTATGAACAAATCAGCTGCGAGCATTCTGGATATGTCCTCGGATCAGGTAATCGGGAAGCCGTATCTTCAGCTCCTGACAAAGGATCAAGCCAAGGAATTTGAGGAAATCAGGCAGGAACTCAGCCTTTCTCCAAAAGGCACGCTTCAGCGTCCGATTCGCATGGAAATAAAAGAAAAGACCCTTTCTCTCCTGGCAAGCTTTACCATATTAAGAGACCAGGATGAAAAATCTCTCGGAGTAGTCATAGTCTTTGATGACCTGACAGAGCTTGAGAAGATTCAGCGCCTCGCTGCTTGGCGCGAGGTAGCCAGGCGCATCGCACATGAAGTCAAGAATCCCTTAACTCCCATACAGCTCTCAGCACAAAGACTGCGCAAGAAATATCTTGACAAGCTGGATGACGAAGCCAGGGTTGTTTTTGACAAATGTACAAATACGATCATAAGCCAGGCAAAAGAACTCAAACATCTTGTAGATGAATTTTCCAATTTTGCCAGGATGCCGGTCCCCAGACTTCAACCCACGAGGCTGGACGGTTTGGCAGATGACGTACTTGCACTTTACAGGGATGGACACCCAAATATTAAATTTAAACTGGACGCACAGGAAGGGTTGCCGGATGCCTTATTGGACCCTGACCAGATAAAGAGGGCACTTATCAACCTTCTGGACAATGCGGTAGCCTCCATGCCTGATGGTGGTAAAATAGGCATTCAGATAACATATAACACTGACGGGAATGAAATATGTCTCAGTGTGTCCGATACAGGACCAGGTATTTCCCCTGAGGACCTTCCAAGGCTCTTTGAACCCTATTTTTCTAAAAGAAAGGGGGGCACAGGCCTTGGGCTTGCTATTGTAAGCTCTATTGTATCGGACCATAATGGACGCATACTGGTGGAAGATAATATTCCCGGCGGGGCTAGATTTATATTGATTTTTCCTATTACCTGAATTGAGCGGGTAGAACAATTTTGCCATGGTAAAGAAAAAGATACTTGTAGTAGATGACGAAGAGTCAATCCTTCAATCTGTGACGGATATCCTTGAAGACGAGGGCTTTGACGTGCAGACCTCACCGGACGGAGAGACGTCCCTTGAGATCATGGGAGAGGACCTTCCGGATCTTGTCCTGCTGGATATCTGGATGCCGGGCATGGACGGCCTTGAAGTATTGAAACGGATAAAGGCCGACTGGCCGTTTATCCCGGCAGTAATCATGTCCGGCCACGGAACCATTGAAACGGCCGTAAAGGCCACTAGGCTGGGGGCATATGACTTTATAGAAAAGCCTCTTTCCTATGAACATTTGCTTCTAGCGATCCAGAATGCCCTCAAATATCACGACCTTCGGGAACAAAACGTCTTTTTAAGGCAAAAGACCGGGGAAAGGCGGGAACTCATTGGTGAAAGCCCTGCCATGAGAAGGCTCAAGGAACAGCTCGCTATTGTCGCTCCTACTGATGCGTGGGTACTGATCCAGGGGGAAAACGGAACGGGCAAGGAACTCGTGGCCCAAACTATTCATCGAATGAGCAAGCGGAACCGGAAACCACTCATAGAAGTCAACTGTGCTGCAATACCTGAAGAGCTTATTGAGAGCGAGCTGTTTGGACATGAGAAAGGGGCCTTTACTGGTGCAACCACGATGAGAAAGGGAAAATTTGACCTTGCAAACGAAGGGACCCTGTTCCTTGATGAAATAACGGATATGAGCCTTAAGACCCAGGCTAAGATCCTGCGAATACTCCAGGAACAGAGGTTCGAGCGGGTCGGTGGCAGCAAAACTATAACAATAGACGTGCGCATCATGGCAGCCACAAACAAAGACCTTGAAAAAGAGATAAGGAAAGGGGATTTCCGGGAGGACCTTTACTACAGGCTAAACGTGATACCTATAGAGGTTTTACCTCTCAGGGAGCGCAAGGATGACATTTTTCTCCTTACAGAAGGTTTTTTGAGCGAATTTTCCGGTAATACCGCCCATGGTCCCAAGAAAAGGGCAAACCAGGAAGTAATTGATGCATTTATGGCATATGACTGGCCGGGAAATGTGAGAGAGTTGCGCAATATGATAGAAAGGCTTGTAATCTTGACCAAAGGGCCGGAGATTACAATAGATGATCTGCCCCCATCTTTTCATCAGGGCCTTGGGGCCGCCACCGAGGCACAGACTAGTTTCTCGATTTCCGGGCCTGCTTGGCTGAGTTGCCGGGACTTCAGGGAGGCAAAGGCCTTATTTGAACAGGAATATCTTGAAAAAAAACTTGCCGAACACCAGGGTAATATCAAAAAAACCGCCCAGGCTATTGGAATTGAAAGGAGGCACCTGCACAGGAAAATCAAGGCATTGGGTCTGAAAACATAGCAACCGTTCACGGGATTACAATGCCCGTTTTACCGCACCGAACTGTAAGCATTTACAGTGTGCTGTGCAGATGCAGGGCGTACGGGTATGCAGACGTACTCCCTGTACTTCAAGTGCCCAGATGCAGTGCTCTGTGAACGGTTACGAATTTGGTAAAGGGCTCCTCTTTTTCGGCCTTGATTATCCTTATGTAGTAGTATAAATACTAAGTTATATAATATACTAAACTTTCGCAGTTGTTATTGTTAACTGCTCCATGATTATATTTCAGAACACTTTATGACATTTCATACTGATTGCTTGCGTGTAGAAAGACACCTCGATTATTCCACCATAAGACTTTGTTTTTCCCTTTTTGGCTTAGAGATAATAGCATTTTTGCGACGTGATCTTCAATGGTCCCTTTATGCTGCCAATCCAAAAGAGTCTAGGTTGCCGGAATGATCCTGCTCAATCGTGCAGTTCCTTTTTTCAAATAGCATATTGCGCATTTTCTGAAGGGTATATTTATTCCCGGTAGTGGTTAATTTGCGTTTGATTTACGGTCATTTATATGGCAGTATATAATAAAAATTGATAGGAGGTAGGCTGTGGTAGAGAAAATTATGAAAATAAATTGTTATCATTGTAATAGCGAGAATATTGTTAAGCATGGATTTAATTCAATAAATGGTAAGCAATTATATAAATGTAATAATTACGGTAAATATAGTAGAGATAACCCACAGTACAAAAAATATTCAGATAATTTTAAGGAATTAGTTATCGGATGTTATATGGAGGGGATGTCTTTAAGATGCATTGAAAGAAAATTTAAGGTGTGTCGGCAGACAGTATCTGGTTGGCTAAAAAATAAAGCGAAAGAGAAAGATTTGAAGGATACATTGGTAGAACCTGATGAAAATGAAGTGATAGAAGTTGACGGAATGTGGTCTTTTGTTTTTTCTACTATTTTTAAGGTTTGGATATGGGTTGCTATAGCTAGATATAATAGGCAAGTAATTGCTTTTGTGATTGGTGATAGAAGTAAGAAGAGATGTCGTAAGTTATGAAAACGTATTCCATGTTTTTATAGAGGTAAATGCTCATTTAGTGATTTTCGGGAATCCTATAAACATATATTTGATCCTAAATTTCATAAATGCGCTGTAAAAGAATCAGGCGAAACGAATCATATAGAAAGACTGTTTGCACTATTCGTCAATGTTTGCAGAGGGTATCAAGAAAAACTTTAGCTTTTTCGAAGGTTTTATATATGCATCATATAGTTTTTAAAGTGTTTTTTATTGCATATAATGAATATATTTAAAATGAGACTTAACCACTACCAACTATTAAACTAACTCCCCCACGTCGCCCAACTTCTTCTGATTCCTGTTCGGGATAAAACGATCTCTTGTTGCGCACTTACTCGCACTTTCTTCAGTCAGAGCGATAGAACCTGGCGAAGATTTTTGTCGAGTTCGGCCAAATCTGCCTTTCCAAGAGACTCCGCACGTCTAACAAGACGAGTTTTATCTATTGCGCGTATCTGATCACAAACTGCTAATGCCTGTTTTCCAAAACAGTTGACAGGAACGGCTAGAGGTGGTCTAGGCACTCCGGATGACGAAATAGGTACAACAACGACAGTCCGTCTTGCTTTGTTGATGGGTGTCGCTCCTACGAGAATACAGGGCCTTGTTTTGCGAATTTCAGAGCCTCTTGTCGGATCGAGATTTACCCAATAGACATCACCACGTTTCAGATTCTTCAATTCCGTCTCCTACTGTTGTGTCCCAATCGGCCATTTCTGTGTTGATGGCTTCATCCGCATCTACCTCGCAAGCGCGTTTATAAAGCTCATTTTCTCGTTTTTTTAGCTCCTCTTCCAGCAATTTGGCGAGGACTTTACTTCGTTGTCTAGTTGGAATGATTGTCCGCATTCGGACTACCAGATCATCAGGCAAAGAAACAAGCACCTTTTCCATTTTCGTTTCCTCCATCAAGAGATATAAGATATATTATATCTTAAAGAAGAGGTTTGCAAGCCTTGTTACGGAAAAGGGTAACCGTTCACGGAATTACAACGCCCGTTTTACCGCAAACCACCGAACTGTAAGCAGGGTGCTGCAAATGCGAGGCGTACGGGTACGCAGACGTACTCCCTGTACTTCAAGTGCCCGACAACAAAGCAGATGCGGTGCCCTGGTCGAGTAGACTGGTTTCTTTGACCATTTAGTCATTGTCACCAAGCCCCTCGCAGAACCGTGCTGGCGCTATTTACGCACATTATGTGGCGCACCACATAAGACTCGTTATGTGGCGCCGGATATTATGTGGCGCCAAAACTCTAACTAACTGTTTAGACTAACATCATAGTCAGCTAGGCACCACATAATTTATGTGATATTGATCAGATTTCTTCTACAGAGGAGATCTGAAAATGTTCGATCAACTGTTCAAACAACCTTGCGCACTTTTGCGCCATCAAAATGCCCCCCTTGCAGCGGAGCGAGCATCCTTTCTAGCTAAACGTGCGAAGAACGGGGCTGCTCCAAGCACCTTAGTAAAGTTGGCGCGGGAACTTTTTGTCATTGTTCAGGAACTGGATCTGGCAAACAACGAAATGATCACGCCTTTAGCGATTGAGGTAGCCGCTGAACGTTGGGCTTGGCAACAAAAACACCGAAATCGTGCACAGTCGGAGCGTTGGTCGCAGATTTTGTTCCGACAAACTGCTACCGCTTGGCTACAGTTCTTAGGTCGACTGACTATCCCTGAGACCGAACCAAAACCCTTTGCCTCCTTGGTGGAGCACTTTACCAACAACTTGCAGAATGAGCGTGGATTGTCATCGGTAACGGTCGCCAATTACCAGTGGCACATAGAAAAATTCCTTACTTGGTTCAACACACAGCAGCAGATTTTTTTAGAGGTTTCCGTTGCGGATACCGATGCCTTTCTTGCCCGTCAGAGTGAGCGCTGGCACCGTGTCTCCATTGCTACCAGCGCG
>PQXE01000113.1 GCA_003194495.1 Deltaproteobacteria bacterium | reverse complement strand
GGCTGGAGCCTTTTGGCCCGAGGAAAGGGAGTGCTGGTAACCAATTAGCATCCGTGGCCATTCCCCGCATCGGGTGAAAAGTGAGTGCAGTCCCATCCAGAGCTGTGCTCCCGATGCAGGGATTTATTATGTAAATCCGTACATCATTCTAAAAAATGGCACTATGCCTATGAAAATTAGATGATCCTTTTTTCTGGCTATCAACACTTCAGTAATAGACTCCCCTCATTCAGAGATCCTCTCGGCCTTCCAAGCACCTGTCATAGAAAGGTCAACCCCCCAGATTTCTGAAAAGTAACGATCCTTTGGGCATACGAAATCCCTATCTCAACCTCCCCAAATTGAATGCCCAACCTGGGTGAGAGAGAACAGTTTTCGCAACTTCACAAAATCAGTGAATCCCTTACGTGTGTAGCCTCGAAATCCGGAGGTGCGCCAATGGGGTAAATCCAACCTGTCACATAGGGCGTCCATCAGCAATCCTCAGGGTGCCTCGAAACTCACAACGGATCTCTGTTACGGATCACAGGCGCAACCGGAGGTCACCCATCGGATTCTTTGGCTCACAAAACTCTCTACATGATCCACTCCCCCCTGAACGAATATCTCAGTTCCAACCCTCAGCTATTTTCCAGTAAAAAAAAACATCTCCCTATCTTTGATCAACGCGTTTTTATTCATGTCAAATGGCTACGGTTTAAATGCGACAAATGTGATAACGACAATTCTACTACTTCATTTAAGCCCAAATGGGTAAATGATACAGGGAATAGGACAAGAGAATATGAAAACTATTGTTTAAAATTTCTCATTAATTCAACCATATTTGAAAAATATTATGAAAAATTATAAGAATTGACCACACTCATTCCGGTTGACCCTAAATTATGAAATCGGGAATCTACCTACCTAAGAAAACAAGCAAACTCCAGGTTTGTCTCCGAATCAAAAAAACGGACATGGCAGAATGTGGACTATGTTCTCGGATGTTTTGGAAAAGCCGTTCGAGGTGCCAGACTAATAGAACTGGTTGATTGACTTTCTTAGTTTCTTGAGGATGTTCCCAACCCACTCCCCCTAACTGTTTTCGGCCAGGGCCTGGCGGCGCAAGTCTTCTTGCCTGAAGGCTTGACACAGCCCTGGACTATATATCTCTAACAGTTTGTTCAGTTCAGACAGTATTTCTTTCTGGATGCGTTGCTCTTGAGACACAATAGCGTTCAATTTGGGCCATGCTATGGCTACGCTATCTTTGTCGGGGCAACTTTCGACCAAATCCAAAGCTTGTTCCATGGCATCCACGGCGCTGTGGTTGGCCGTGTCAATCAGACTACGCACCCCCCCCCGGTAATCTTCTGCCCATTGTGGCCGCTCAAATCTTTGAGCGACTAAACGATCAAAGTAAGCCAAACGCAGCCGCTCCACCAATCCTTGGGGGTCGGAATTGCGGAAGCTGAAGTTGAGTGTAACGAATAGCGCATAGTAATCAAGTCGAGGATCCAGAAGATCATAATCAGGTCGGATGTCGTCTCCAGTAAGTCGGCCTTCAGTTGCAAGCCTCTTCTCGATGGCCGTCCCAGCCAAAGGCAGCATTTTGACGAAGGATATGGGTGGACCTTCAAGCCGCGCCACCTCCTTTAGGAAAATCAAATTTTCGCGAACTGTCTCTATTGTGCTGTCTGGATCAAAAAGCATGAAGCCCATATCAAACTCCAGACCCAATTCCTTTAGTGTACGCATAGCAGCGAAATTCTGCTTAACGGTAACGTGCTTATTCAGAGTCTTCAGACCTTTCATGTTGCCGGACTCCACCCCCAAGTAGACCACCATTAATCCGTGTTTTCGGCAATGGGCCATAACTTCGGGATCAACATCATCCACCCGACAGGAAATCTTCCACCCTATCTCGCTACTGAGTCCGGCAGCCTCCAGCAAATGTAGGAAATCATATATCCAGCGTCGCTGCCGTCTGGACTTAGCAGCAAAATCGTCATCCTGGAACAAGAACAGGCGGACCCCTCGGTCCTTAAAAAGGTCCCTCATCTCTGCCACCACATCGTACGGGGAGCGGGTGCGCCGGAGCGGTCCAGGAGTGCCGGCGTAAAACTCGCGTATGCTGCAAAAGGAACAATTGTGGAGACATCCTCGACTTGCTAGAATCGGGGCTGCTCCCACTCTTCTAGTAGTCTGTCGGAAGTCACCTCGCTTCGGCCAAGGCAATTCGTCAAGGTCGGATACCAGCGGCCGGGGCGGATTGATCACTACATTATTCCCACGGCGGAAAGCCAATCCCAATATCGATTCCCATTTCTGAGGGTGATTCACCCTGCGTAGAAGTTCTAGAGTAGTAATTTCGCCTTCAAAGCGTACAACAGAGTCCAAGGTGGGCACCTCAGTCAGGGTCCTTCTAGGCCGTAGGCTGGGGTAATGGCCGCCAGCTGTAAAATGTACACTTATTCCCTCCTCGCGCAGTTTCTCCATAAGTTCGCCAAACTCGTACAAGTTGTACTGAAAGATGACGGAGAAACCAACCAGGTCGGGTTTGTGTAGTACTACAGCCTCGATAACCTCGGCGGGTTCGTGAGGGATATAGGGGACTAGTGCAGTCTGAAAACCGTGGCTTTCAAGATAGGATATGATGTAGCGTAACCCGAGGTTTTCCTGATTTTCATAGCCCACAAAAACGGCGTCTAACTTGTGCTTGGTATTCACGTGTATCTTTTTTTCAGGCAATTGGGACGCCGACGTAACCTTATTAGGTAGTGCCCATCCAGAAACTCTGGATGGGCACAGCGTAGTTTCCGATTCAGAAACGAGCAATTTTTCGCAAGGTCAAGGACAATTCCGCAGGACCACGGAATTGGACAGCCGTGAGGCTGCCCGTAAGGGCCAAGGGCATGGAGGCCCCGAGTCAACTCAAGGGATTGCGCGGAGGCGTACATTTGATACATCGCACAAGCAATCCCGCAGATTGACGCAGTGATTGCGGAAAAGGGCCGTTTCTGGATGGAAATTATGTAACAGTCTGCTTCCCGGTCTATCAACCTAACTTCATCTGTTGAACGACCTTGGCAATCTGCTCAACGGCCTCGAGTTCCTCCCGGATAACATTGGCTTGGGCTTGCAACTGGATTACAGCGACATCCTTAAGCTTTTCCTTGGGAATGAGCTTCAAAAATGCTGGATCGAAAATAGGTCCAATCCGGTCAGCGATGATTTGGGGCCTGCCAACGGGTGTAAATACTTCTCCATTAGGCATAATCAACCTCCTTTCTAAATAGTTCATTGGGACTTTTTGCGAGAGCATCAAAAAAGGTTACAAAAAAAACTCATTCAGCCACTCGGAGCGCAATTGCCAGCAATGAATAGTCTCACATAGAGGCTTCTACTTTAATTTCATCTCCTTTATGACCTCGATTATCTGAAAGCAAGCATCAAGTTCCTTTCGTAGCACATTGGCTTGGGCTTGCAACTGGATTACAGCGACATCCTTAAGCTTTTCCTTGGGAATGAGCTTCAAAAATGCTGGATCGAAAATAGGTCCAATCCGGTCGGCGATGATTTGGGGCCTGCCAACGGGTGTAAATACTTCTCCATTAGGCATAATCAACCTCCTTTCCAAAAAGCTGATAACTGAGAAGAAATCGCCTTTTTAGCATTTCAAACCACGTAGCACCTCTTCCTGTGATATGAAAATTGTGTATCAGATTGGGATCGGGCTGTCAAGAGATCAGATGATATCTGGATATTTCATATAAGCGCAGGCGAGTTTTGTAACGCAGCACTGAAGGCTCTTTTGAGCGTTCAGAAGGCAAGCTGTGATCGTATTTTCTCAGCTATGGGTAGTACTACATAGCCGAGCTTGAGAAGGTAACGGGGCAAATGATTGCTGATGTATAAAATTCGAAGAACAGGGACGGTTCGTAACCGTTCACACTCCCTGGCAGCCGACAGGCTTTTGCAGGGTTTCAACCGCGGACAAGGTTGCACCAAAAGGCGTATTCTCAACGGATTGTGCTTTGAAACCCGAAAAAGGCTGTTGGTTGTC
>PQXE01000112.1 GCA_003194495.1 Deltaproteobacteria bacterium | reverse complement strand
ACAATCGCCGCGGATTGCCATCCGCCGGCTGCGAGGCGCTCCGCGCCTCACAACCAGCGAATGCAGTCGACTGCGCGCGCAGGCAAGCAAGCTTGCCTACGTGCTCGCGACTGATCCGCGGCGATTGTCCGGGCCGACCTGCACTTCCGATCCGTGGCACATCTGACAGCCGGATGTCTGTGGAGCGGTATTGCTGGGCGACCCCTTCTCATTGCCCATAAAGGCGGCGCCTTCGTTATACCACTGCAATTTTACCAAAACTCCGCCTGCCTTTTCCGTATCATATACTGCCTTTCTTGAAAGATCGGCATGACCACTCTTGAGGAATTGCTCAACTTCCACGGGATGACAGCGGGAACATGTCTTTGAGGAAACCATGGGAGAGATAAAGGTCCTGGTCCCTTTTATCCCTTTACACTGGCTGGCCATGGACGATTTTTTCTCCACCACATGACAGTCATAACAGGACACCCCGGCATGGCCCATCTTGCCCAGCTTCCAGGATTCAATGATGCCCGGGGTCTCCTTTGCATGACATTCGATACAGTTCGCTGCCTCTTCTGAGTAACCTCTCTTTATTACCAATTCCTTCTTGTCAGCAATATTAGGGTCTTTTGTCTCTGCAGCAGAGGTGCCTGCCAGCACTCCACCAAACAGGACGGCAAGGCATATTATGCTGATCCTGCTAGAATAATGTCTCATTTAGGCCTCCTTTGTATGCTATAAATCTTGTCTGAAAAATTTATCTGCCACTTCAATCATGTCCTTGTGCCCTACGTGGGGATGACATTCAGCACACATCTTCTTTGTCTCTCCGCGCAGATAGGCCCGATGGGCAATAAACCCTCCGGGTTTCATGCCGGGCGGGGTCAGATTGTGGTGACAGTGACGACAGGCAGTATCAAAGGTAAATTTCAAACGGTTGTTTTCGGCATTTGCGCCCCAGTCAAAGTCACCCGGCTTAAATGTTAAGTTCTGCGCCACATCCCCTGTGCCGGTAATCGCCTTGGTCGTGAGATATTCGACAAAATCACCGTGAGGCAAATGACAATCCACACACTGGGCTGCAAAGCCCTGAGGGTTTTGGCCGCCATGAACCGATTCCTGCCAGGACATCCGAAAAGGCACCATGGCATGACAGGTGATGCAGAAAGTATCGGTGTTGCTGGTCTCAACCATGAAGCCTGATGCCAGTACTGTCACAATGGTCAAAACCACACCCATGGAAAGCCCAATCAACAAGGCCTGCTTCTTACCAGACCGCTGCGGCCCTTCCTTTTTTATCATCTAATCACCTCCTTTTCTCAAGAAGTAATCAAAAGAGCCTCTCGCAAAATGCATAAATCCTGTTCGAGGGCAAGGCACTGTATATGCACAGCGCCTATAGGATAAAGGCCCTATTTCTCTGTCTTGGCCGTAGCCCTCATGGTTTTGGCGAGTTCCTTGATCTCACCCAGGTCCTTGGTCATCATGGCCCAGCCGTACCAATAGGCATAATCCGGATTGACATGGAAGAAGCCCTGGTATGTCCGCATCCTATGCTTCATGTACATCTGGAAAAGGACCTGGTCTATATGAGACATCTGGTCCATATTTCCACCACCGGTCCTCATGAAATACAGGAAGTCAGGATAGGCAAAGGAATAGTTTTCGGGTTTTTTGATAATGCCGTCCTTGTATAAGGCAGCCACTGTCTCAATACCTTCTGCCATAAGACGGTCGGCTTTCTGCATCATGGAATCACCCATTGCGAGCTGCTCCCGGGCATACTGTTCTGAGTGGCATTTGCTGCAGGTCTTGATCATTTTCTCACGTTCAGTGAGCCACGCTTCCTCGGTCAAACGCACCATGTCCACGGATTTTACTGCATCCAGACGTGCGGTCGGCTCCCCTGTCTCAGGGTTCAAAACGCCAAGGGCCTTGAGAATGGTCACCCTGTCAGCGGCCCACTGCTTGTCCTCAGGAAGGGGAAGTCTTACACCAAGGAAGCCCCAGGCAGTTTTATTGGCATGGTCTCCATCAGGCATGTGACATAATTGACAAGTGGGTGCTGCGGCGTTTTCAGGGAGTTCACCCTTTTCCTTTACAAAGTAACGGGTGCCGTGCTTTGCACTGCTCCACATCTCCCACTGAGGATGGTCGTATCCCATATGGCACTGCTGGCAGGCCCTGGGATTAAGGGCTTCCTTTTTGGAGAAGCTGTGCCTGGTGTGGCATTCATCACATGAGTTGTTCTGGTAACGATAGCCTTTTTCGCGTTGCTCCTTTTTCTGGGCCTCAGACTTAATCCCCATATTGTGGCAGCCACCGCAACCCCTGCCCCCTTCCATCAGCTCATCAGGCTCGACATGGGTAATCGGCATAGCGTTCAAGGACGTCCAGCCAAAGTTGTGCTTACCCTTTGCGAACTGGTTGAACCTCTCTTCATGGCACTGGGCACAGACATGCTCATCAGGCATCTGAGCCAGTCCGGCATCCTCGGCCCCCTTATGATTCTCTCCATGACAGACCGAACAAGTCACGTCCTCTTTACTATGCTTACTGGATTCCCAGTCTGCTACCTGCCCGGGAGAAATATCTCTGTGACAGGTAATACAGGCCTCTTCATCTCCGACTGCCAGGCCTGTGAAACAGAACATGGCGATAGAGCACCCCAATACAATGAACCGCGTTTTTTTCATGACGAATCTCCTAATAATGCTTTAGTATTTGAATCTACCTATCCAATGATCGGATCCAATCCAAGGCACTCTCTTGCGTGCTCGCACCAGCTCGCACATCCCTGGTTAAGCCTGGGATTCTGCATAATGTGACCACAGCCTGGGCAGCGTCGCCTGACGTCGTCTTTGAAAAACTCCACCATGCAACCATATTTAACGCAAGAGATTTCAAAAACATCGCCAGGCTTCCAAAACGCAGTATCCTGTCCTGGGCACATTGTTTTAGACATGATTTCATCCGTATCCGTTCACGGGATTACAACGCCCGTTTTACCGCAACCCACCGAACTGTAAGTGTTTACAGGGTGCTGCAGATGCTAGGCGTACGGGTACGCAGACGTACTCCCTGTACTTCAAGTGCCCGGCAACAAAGCAGATGCGATGCCATGTGAACGCTTACTTTCATCCTTCAAAGACGCTTACTAAATCAGAGAGCATGTTTCTTGAGAGATATTCCCTGGTCTGCTGATCGACCTGTTTGAGCAGATCTCCGAAAATGCACCTTCCTCCATGACAAATAGGCTGACCCAGAAGACACTTTGTCTCTTCGAGCCGACCCTCAATGGCTTCGTAAACTTCCAGCAGGCTAATTTCCCGGGCAGACCGTTTAAGGACAAATCCACCTTTAGGGCCACGCATGGAGCTGACGAGTCCTGCTTTGGCCAGCCGTTGCATGACTTTAGAAAGATGGGCCTCAGAACTCCTAAGCGTGGTGGCGATTTCCCTGCTCGGTACAATCCGACCTGATTCGCCGGCAAGAAATACCATTGCATGTATGGCCATAGAAGCGGCTTCTGATATTTTTATTATATTTGACATAGGCACTTCATGGTTTATTAAGTATTCTGGTATTCTAATACTCATATACCTCTTAAATATCGTTGTCAAGGTATTTTAACCTAAACGTTCATGACAGCTTCACCGCTCATACGTATGGAGTTGGTAAACGGCGTACAGCTCTTAAAGAACAAGATTATGTGGTCCTTGCAAGAAGGCGATATTTAAGACGAAAAATAGCAAATCGCAACAATGATGGTTCCCTAAAAAGGCCCGAAGTTTATTTAGATGAGACTTACATAAACAGAAATCATTCAGGTCAATTTACATGGTATCTTGAAGAAGATGGACCTTGGGTGAACAAACCATCCGAAAAAGGGCCACGGGTTATTGTAGTACACGCAATTACCGTTAATGGGTGGGTAAACAAGGTTCAGCTGGTTTTTGACGCAAATAGGCGTACAGGGGACTATCATGGTCTATGACCGCAAATAACGGTTGGATTCATGTAATAGCTTGTTATTTAAGTAAAAATCAAACTACTGCTGTGGTGTTATTGCATGTGTATTGACAACAATAAGCCAATTTTCTTATGATATGGCGAA
>PQXE01000111.1 GCA_003194495.1 Deltaproteobacteria bacterium | reverse complement strand
GCGATACTGTCACAATCGTCTGAATGTCATGGAAGTTCTTGGCTTGGTTAGCTATGTCGAAATACACCGGCGAGGTAGTGACAGGATCTGCAGTTTGGGATGATTATTTTTTTCAAAGTGCCTTAATCTGGTTAAGAAGGCCAGGGGCAGATACCTTTCACACGTATTGAATCTGTTCACAAGATCCGACATCCCTTTCACCCTTCGTGCCGACTGGTGTAATTACCTGTATCTTAACGGAATCATAGACAACGAGACAGGCGTTGACCAATACGGCGTAAGGACCGAAGTCTGCCGTTTCTCATGTCCCTTTGTCCAACAAAGCATTTACGATGTACTTGCTTACGACTTGGTCGGCGACCATACACCGATCCTTGCCCTTAATCCGCTAGATGACCTTTCGGACGTATTTCACGGCCTGTCCCTCGACGTCCCTGTCCTTTTGCGCCGCTACAAAGATTATCTTCCAACGTCTCAAGTCAAAACGCATGAATTCATGGAAGGAGCAGCCGAGACGCAGTGATCTTCATATTACAGAAGCCGTAGGCCACTTTCATCTCTATGCCTGGCTTCGTGAGGCAGTGGGCAGAAGATGTGTAGTAAGTCCCGAGTTTCCGACAGGAAACGGCAAAGTGGACCTGCGCTTGATATGTGGTGAGAACCGTGGAATTATCGAGGTCAAGAGCTTCGTGGATGCAGCACAAGTTAAGGAGGCCGGGCATCAGGCCGCACGATACGCTGCAGGCCTTGGCCTGGATAAAGTGACAGTGGCCTTATTTCTCCCCGTGGAGGACAAGTAAGTCATTGAAAAGTTCTCCAGAGATGAAGTGATCAAAGGGGTGAAGGTCGCGGTTGTCGCTATCGGGTGGACGTAAGGGATGACCCTGCACGAGAGTATAAAATGATGAATTTGAACTTAGGAACGGGAGATAAATAAATTGAACAAAAATTAACAGGATTTTTTGTTGTGTTCAAGGCGCGAGGAGCGAGCATAACGGGTTATGTGATCGACGAGCAACGAAGAAGACGGCAAAAAAGACATTAATTTGTTCAAGTTATTTATTGTACGTTCCTAAGCAGAGCCGCGGCTCTTAATTTATTTAAGGAGGCTCTTTTCAAATATTCTTTCTGTCTTTTTAGCTGTAGTCTCAGCACTGCTGGCTGCTTCAGTGGCCCTGTTTGTCGCTGCATCCGCCCTGTCGGCTGCCGTGACTGCTGCTGCCGCTGCCTCTTCAGCCTTTCGTGCAGATGATTCCAGTCGAGAAGCCAAGTCTTCTAAACGTTTGGCAGCGGCTTCTGCCCTGGATGCTGCTGCTTTCGACTCCTCGGCAGCCTTTACGCCCTGTTTTATTACGCCCTTATCTTCTTCGCTGAGACCGCAGCCAGGTAAAGTGAACAGGCTGAGTGCAAGCAATAAACTCAAGACTGTTTTCAGAATTGCCCATTTTTTTCCAGGAACTTTGTGTATCATGGCTTCTCCTTAGAATATGATATTAAGGTTGTATTTTGCAGATGGCTCAACAGAAATTTCGTAACCGTTCACGGGATTACAACGCCCGTTTTACCTCAATCCGCCGAACTGTAAGCGTTTACAGGGTGCTGCAGATGCAAGGCACGAGTACGCAGACGTACTCCCTGTACTTCAAGTGCCCGACAACAAAGCAGATGCGGTGCCCTGTGAACGCTTACAAAATATAACAGGATAGCTTGCTGGTAGGCAAGCACATAAATCTCCGTGACAAAAGATTTCGGTCATTTCTAATTCGTAACCGTTCACGGGTTCAGAGGTTCAGGGTTCACCGAACACCTGAACCGTTATTTCGTGAGTCATGAATGGAGAAGGTATGAACAACAGGTTATTTAAGCTTTTTACTGCATTGGTTTCGTTTTTGGCATGTCTGGTCCTCCTGCTTGGGTGTGTCTATGCCAAAGAAATGTCCTCAAAATGTGTAGTGATCGACAAGGGAATCCACCGAATGTTCCTTTATAGGGATGGCAAGGTCAAGAGTTATGCCGTATCTCTCGGCATAGATTCCGTGTCGCCCAAACGCCGCAGGGGAGACAGATCAACTCCTGAGGGCTGTTATTATGTGACCTGCAAAAAGTCTGATAGCAAATTCTATAAGTTCTTGGGCCTTTCGTACCCCAATAAGGTGGATGCATGGTTGGGATTAAGGAAAAGGCTTATTTCTTCAATGGAATATCGTTCAATTGCAAATGCCATATCAGCAGGTGGTTGTCCACCTGCCGATACATCCCTTGGCAGTGACATTGGTATACATGGCGGGGGGGTATATCGTAACAGCGGAAAATGCATGATAAGAGACTGGACCAACGGCTGCATAGCCGTTAATAATCAGGATATGGATGTCATTTACTCTTTCTGTAATGTGGGGGATATGGTAATTATTTTAAACAGTAAGCACCATTTTTTTGACATGATGCGTCCTTTTGGAAATCCTCCTGTCATAGACCAGACTTCAAGGCCGGGACGACAAGGCAAAAAATACCTTTCCGAACTCGGGTTGGTTACGGTTTTTGGTCAGGTCCTCTTGAAATTAAAAGAGGGAAACGACTACAGCAGGTCCATTGAGATCCTACTCTTTGGAGATGGAACCTCAAGGCCTCCCAGCTATGTGGTTTTTGATCGCAATGGCGACGGCATATTGGGATATGGAGATAAACAGACCGGATCATTGGGTACCGCAAAAAGAAAACAAAATTCTTACATCAGACTGCTTGCAGAATTGAAAAAGGCATTAAAAAAAGGACGCCTTTTAACCTGCCCTGAGAAATGATTACCTTATCCCAAATAATCTGGCCGATTGGAGCATATCTTCTAGGGTCTATACCCTTTGGTCTGCTCTTGGCCCGTTGCAAAGACATGAACCTTCGAAAACATGGCAGCGGGAACATAGGGGCTACCAACGTAGCCAGGGTGATGGGCAAGGGCTGGGGGCTTCTTACACTGACAGCGGACCTTGCTAAAGGCCTCTTGCCGGTCCTTGGCTGCATGTGGGCAATGGCCGGATCGGTTGATCTTGATTTTTGGATTGCATGTACAGGCATCAGTGCTGTCCTGGGCCACTGCTATTCAATATTTAGCGGATTTCGAGGGGGAAAAGGCGTTGCTACTGCGGCAGGAGTGTTTCTCGGAGTGTGTCCCTGTGCTATTGGCGTTGGCGTGATTGCTTTTGTAATAACGCTAAAAAAGTGGGGCTATGTGTCGGTGGGATCTCTTGCGGCAGCTCTATTTACCCCCATTCTGATGCACTTTTTTTGCCCTGCACCTAAACTTGAACTTATGGCTTGGGGAACTGCCTGTATCATCTGGATAAGGCACAAGGATAACATCAAGCGACTGATGAGGAGGGAAGAAAAGGGTTGGGGGAAAAAAAGTCCTTGATCATCTAAATCTCTCGCAACTATAGTCACCTGCCTAATGACACCTGATAAAGCGCATCAAAATACTCTAAGCTCTTTTCCAGATGCTCTTCCGCTATTACTTTGATTTAGAAATATGCTTTATTTTCAATAGGTTATAAATAGGCCCTTGATTCGCTTAATCACGCAGATTGGGTTGAGAGACGGAGCCCCGAAACCCAACTTATCAAAAGTGGCCGAAGTGAAAATCAGAACATAATCAAAGTATTAGCGGAAGAACATCGTAAGACGAGCCGTAGCCATAAATCAATCATAATCTATCCAAGCCGTTATGTTCCGCTTTTTTTTCAACGGATGGAGGTATAGATGTTCAGATAAATAATTTCAAAATCCTGTGACAAGAAACTTGTCATTTCAATGGATTAACAGATCACGGTTGTAAAATTTAATATGTGACGAACTATATCCGTTGAAAAACTTATGGAAGTTTCATAGTGAAGCGGTAAAAATAGAGATACCATGACTCCGCAAAATATGATTTGCCCGGACTTATTGAGAAGTTACGTCCATCTTTGCAATCACGGATATGTCTCCTCCCAATGCCGTTCGGCACGTTTATTGCTTTAGCAGGCTATGGATAGGCTGCAAGGTTTTGGACTATGTTGTCGTTGAAGGTTTCCAGCAAATAATTCTTTACTGCAATCAGCCAATGAATGCCTATTC
>PQXE01000110.1 GCA_003194495.1 Deltaproteobacteria bacterium | reverse complement strand
CGAAAACCAGATTCCTTATTTCGTTGACTGAGTATTTTTTGCCTTGGTTTTTTTCTTGGTTCCGTCTTGGTTACCAACATCCTGCCTGCCTGTGCGTCGCACGTAGACAGACGTTTTGGCCGCAACATGAGTACATGCCTACTGAAATTTTATCAATACTCAACAAGGTGCGCTTTTCACATACACATACGGTGAGGAAGTGCGCTTTTCACCAAATATGTGCGTTTTCTTAAGACCGTTAACAATGCGTTACCTAATTTCGAATTTCCAGTTTCGACATCGGCATTCAATTCGATAATACACGCTTTTTCGAAAAAAATATAAACTAAGGCATTTGCGCTGTACCGGTTTTGAAAATAGTGTTTTGCAGTACAGTAGATACTATATGTAGTATGTCTATTATTTATCCATACTATATATAGCTAAGACTTATATCCTTTCCCCGTTTAAACTTCTCTGAACAGTTCACGTACGCCGCAGAGTCTCTTGACCACCCGGTCCTTTCCAATGGCCGTCAGCACATCAAAGATGCCGGGACCCGCCAGTTGGCCTGTGACCACAGTACGAACGGCATTGATAACAATACCCGGCTTTACTCCAAGCCTTTGTATAAAGTCCCTCACAACTTCTTCAGTCGTTTCGAGAGTCCAGGACTCGAGCTGCTCCATGCGGTCTGCAAGCTGCGGCAGCCAGTTTTTTAGGTCCGGGTGTTTAAGTACTCTTTTTTTAAGGGCTTTGGGGTCAACAGGAAATTCCTCTGAGAAGTATGCCCTTCCCAGTTCTGCAAAGTCCTTAAGGGTATGAAAACGGCTCCGGATAAGATCCAGGGTAGAAAGGAACCACTGCCTTTTATCCCCATCATATGCCGGGTTCCAGATACCTTCCGTGACGAAATCCTCTTTCACAGGCCCGGCGATCTCTTCTATGGGCAATGTCCTCAGAAAATGGGAATTAATTGAAAGGGCCTTTGGGTCTGTGAAAAACTTCGGATCTCCCGGCGTATAATTGAATATGGAATTCGCCCGGCCTATGCCATCAAGTGAGAAGGCGTCTATCAGTTCCTCCCTGCTGAATATCTCCCGGTCATCAGAGGTGTGCCAGCCGAGAAGCACAAGATAGTTCACAAGGCCCCAGGGCAGGAAACCATGATCCCTGTAAAATTGCACAGATACAAGTTCACCGTGGGTCCGCTTGGATATCTTGCGCTTTTTAAGGTCCAGGGTAAGAGGCATATGGGCGAACACAGGGCATCTTGCCCCAAGGGCCTCATAGATAAGGATCTGCCTGGGAGTGTTGGCAAGGCCGTCCTGTCCCCGGATCACATGGGTGATTCCATCCCGAATGTCGTCCACGGCATTTGAGAGAAGATAGAGCGGAGAGCCGTCCGACCGCAATATGACAAAGTCTTCAATATCCTGGTACTGCTTTTCAATTGGTCCATAGACCGCATCATTGACACATACCGATCCTTGTTGTTCGGGCACCTTGAAGCGAATGACATACGGAAGCCCCTGGGCCTCTTTGGCAGCTATGGCCTCTGATGTGAGTCTCCTGCAGGTCCTGTCGTATTGAACAGATTGTTTGGCTGCCAAAGCGGCCTTCCTCTTTACATCGAGTTCTTCCTTCGTGCAGAAACATTTGTAGGCATGGCCGGACTCGACCAGTCGCCTGGCAGCTCTCTTATGCTCCTCAATGTATTCCGTCTGGAAATACAGACCCTTGTCCCAATCGATCCCCAGCCAATTGAGCCCGTCAATGATTCCCTGAATGGAATCGGTTGTGGAACGTTCGAGGTCTGTGTCCTCTATTCTCAATATTAAAACGCCCTTGTGCTTTTTTGCAAAAAGCCAGTTATATATAGCAGTGCGGGCCCCTCCGATATGTAGATACCCTGTGGGACTTGGAGCAAATCGTACACGCACGCCGTCTTTGGTTTTATCGTAGTTCTTAGATTGCATATTGTTGTATCCTTAACTTGATAGTATAGGAATTTCCATTTTTGGACAGGATCAACAGGATTGTCAGGATGAATAAAAATCCTGTAAATCCTGTCAAAAAGAGTCCCGCCGAAGGCGGCTAAGTCAATTTTTTTTGGCCTGTCGCGGTTTGTTTTTCATGGCTTTTTCGATCTTAGCCCAGGTATCACGCAACGTCACCGTTCGATTGAACACCAGTGCTTTATCAAAAGAGTCTTCAGTATCCACGCAGAAATAGCCTTGTCTCTCGAACTGGCAGCGACTTTCTGGTGCTGCATTTGCCAGACTTGGTTCAACGCGGCACGACGTCAAGGTCTCCAGGGAGTTTGGATTCAAATTGGCCCTGAAATTACCTTCATCCTTTACTTCATCGGGGTTTGCTTTCAGGAAGAGATGATCGTACAGGCGCACTTCGGCCCGGAGTGAGTGGGCAGCCGAGACCCAATGCAGTGTTGCCTTGACCTTGCGTCCATCCGGAGATCCACCGCCTCGAGTCTTGGGATCATAGGTGCAGCGTAGCTCCACTATTTCGCCGGTCTGTTCATCCTTTATTACTCCAACGCACGTTATATAATATGCGTATCTCAGCCGCACCTCGCGGCCAGGGACCAGACGGAAGTACTTTTTCGGCGGATCTTCACGAAAATCCTCCTGTTCTATATACAGCACCCGTGAAAAAGGCACTTTCCTGGAACCCATTCCAGGATCTTCAGGATTGTTGATGGCCTCCAGCTCTTCCACCTGATCTTCAGGGTAGTTTTCTATGACCACCCTGAGAGGACGCAACACCCCCATAACACGCTGTGCTCGTTGATTCAAATCCTGGCGCACACAGTGTTCGAGCAATGCCACATCGACCGTACTGTCCTTCTTGGCCACTCCGATACGCTCACAAAAGTCACGGATCGATTCCGGCGTGTATCCTCTTCTCCGCAGACCGGATATTGTAGGCATCCGCGGATCATCCCATCCACTGACATCACCGGACTCTACAAGTTTCATGAGTTTTCGCTTGCTCATGATGGTGTAGCTTAGATTGAGGCGGGCAAACTCAATCTGCCGAGGATGACACTCGACGTCCAATTGGTCAAGTATCCAGTCGTACAAGGGACGATGATCTTCAAATTCCAAAGTACAGATGGAATATGTGATCCTTTCGATGGAATCAGAAAGGCAGTGGGCGTAGTCATACATGGGATAAATGCACCACTTGTCGCCTGTCCTGTGATGTGGCATCCGTCTAATACGGTAGATGGCCGGATCCCGCATATTTAAATTCGGAGATGCCATGTCTATTTTTGCCCTGAGAATGTGAGATCCATCCTCAAATTCTCCTGCCCGCATGCGCTCAAACAGGTCCAGGTTCTCCTCTACCGAGCGCGAGCGATATGGGCTGTCCTTGCCCGGTTCAGTCAATGTGCCGCGGTATTCCTTGATTTCCTCCGGGCTCAGGCTGCAGACATAGGCCTTGCCCTTTTTTATTAACTGAACCGCATATTCGTACAACTGATCAAAGTAGTCAGATGCATAGTAGAGATGTTTGCCCCAGTCAAAACCAAGCCACTTCATATCTGCTTTGATCGACTCAATATATTCAATGTTTTCCTTGCCGGGATTTGTGTCATCGAAACGCATGTGGCAGACACCGCCCTTGTTTTCCTCTGCAATTCCAAAATTGAGGCAAATAGACTTGGCATGCCCGATATGGAGATAGCCGTTTGGCTCCGGTGGAAACCGGGTCACAACTCGCCCTTCATTCTTGTTTATCCTCAAGTCCTCCGCGATGATATTGCGAATGAAGTCAGATGATGGATGAGAATCAGTGGTGGTCATATTTGCAGCTCCGTTTCTATACTTTTCCTGCACGTTGTAATAGTCCAAAAGGTCTTTTGCCTTTTAGCGACCTGCGTGGTTTATTAAATATGGGCAATATTTCACCGCAGAGATTAAAATGGATGAAAAGAGAAGTTAATACACCTTCGGTGAATTTCCAATATCTTGAATGTACTTAGTGCCTGAACGAAAACCCCCTATTTTGAGGTTCGGGGTGGGCGGCTGCCTTCGTTTTTCTTCGTATGAGAAGAACATAACTTACGTTATACGAACTTTTCGATAGATTGCGCTTCTTATTAGAA
>PQXE01000013.1:45763-68525 GCA_003194495.1 Deltaproteobacteria bacterium | reverse complement strand
TAGACCATTTTTGCCACAAACGCCCGAGCAATAGCAATACGATCTTCAAGAGGCCGTCCTGGAAAACCGACGCAATTTTGGATAAAGGCCTCTATACGAATAATTTCCAGGGCAGTTACGAGTTGTAATTGCTTATTAGTCAGCTCGCCAATTTTCTCTTCCATCCAGGGGAAAAGAGAGTCTTGAATCCTGAACCAATAGCCGGACAGGTTATCAAACAGGCTCATTTCTACCCCCTCCTTTTTTTGATCTTTACTAATTAGTAATGAATCTATATAATATAGATAACGAAGTATTACAACATTTTTCGTAGTTTATTTGAAGTCAAAAAATTATTCATTGACACTTCCATAAAATACAATTTGATGGTATCATTTTAAAAATTTATTCTATTTTTTTTGCTTTCTCAAAAGCCAAAAAAACATTCTATTCTCTGAGTTTTGCAAGAGGCTCTAAAGACGGACTGTTCGGCTAACGGCGAGCAGCTAATCGCACAAGTCATATTTTTTGCGCTATATTACCCAAGGATACCAAATTTCCCAATCAGAAAAGATTCATCATTTCAGGGCGATAAGCACCCGCAAGACTCCAAGAATAAAAAGAATAACAGCAACTTCCTGGTGGTGGGAAAAGCTCAGGTACTGCACGAAAAATGCCGTTGTGATGAGAAGCACGCCCATACCTATGGGTTTCAGATAGGCACGTACATATTCTCCCAGGATTTCCAAGGTCTCCCCGGACAACTTTATGTGCAGGTTGTCCTCACTTAACTGTGTGATAATTATCTTCAACCGCCGCACGGTCAGGGGCAAGGACATGAATTCGCTTTTGAGCGTGGGGAACAACCTGGTTTCCGCACCCAGGGCCCTGTTAATATTTTTTATCAGAACAGGCAGGATATCTTTGATGCCGTTAAAATTTTCAATGAAGCTGGTCCCCAGTCCCTCCACAAGGGAGCTGGCCCGCATGACATAGACCAGTTCCTGCGGGATTTTGAAGGGTAGCTCCCTCATGGAGTCCAGTACATCAAAGGCCAGATTCTGCATGCTCGTGGCGTTCAAATGTTCATTTCCAAAGATATCAAACATGCGCTCCGCCAGCTCCTGCATTTGGTCTTCCCGTGCCGTAGCTGCAATTACACCTAACCGTTTGCATGAGACAATAAAGAGTTCAAAGTCTTGCTCATTAGCGGCCTTGATCATCTCAATCATGGCGACCCGGGTGGAGTTTGGCAATCGCTTGACCATTCCAAAGTCAAGGACAATCAGCGTGCCGTCGTCCCCAACTAAAAAATTGCCGGGATGAGGATCAGCGTGAAAAAGGCCGCATACCAGCATCTGTTCCATATAGAAGGAGATCATCCTGTCCATAAGAGTGGGAAATGGGATATTTGAGCGGGCCAGGCCCTCTTTATCATCAATACGCATCCCTGTCTCAAAACTCATAACCAGGGCGTCACAACTGCAATGGCGTGGATATACATCGGGAAATCGGATGCCGCTAAGTTGATAGATCTCTCTGAATTTACGAAGATTGTCCAATTCAATGGCCAGGTCCACTTCTTTGACGATCATGTCGGCGAATTCATTGAGCACCGCTTCTAAAGAGTTTTTTGTAAGGCGGCTGAAGAAAGGTTGGAAAATTTTGAGGAAAATACCAATGATCCGAATATCATCAAGCACGTCCTTTTCAATATTTAGACGCCGTATTTTAACAGCCACCTTTGTGCCGTCATCCAATACGGCCTTGTGCACCTGGCCTATGGAGGCACTGGCAATAGGACTGTGGACAAAATGACGAAAGGGACGGACTGAGCCAAAGGCCCGGTTGTACATGACCTCAAAATCGGCCCGGTCCATGGGCTCGACCTCGTCATGGATAGTCTTAAGCTCGTGCAGATATTCCTCGGTAAAGAAGTCGGCCCTGGTGGCCAGGACCTGGGCCAGCTTGATAAAACTGACACCCAGATCAAGGATGGTCTGCTTGAACGCGGTTGGATCCAGAGGACGAATATAAAGAAAGCGCTCTTTTTTGCGGACAATAACAAATACAGTGAGCAAAAAACGAAATGTTTTCCACACCCGTCGTGGATTATAATTTTTGAGCATCAGGCCTTTTTTATTATTGTTTTCAGTTCTTCAAGGTCCTCCTTGGTGGCCAGGCCCATCTCACGGATGGTCTCTTTTAGTTTTTCCTGGATACGCGAGTCAAAGGCCTCCTGTTCCTTCTTGGCCCGGTCTTTAGCGTCTTGAATGAACTTCTTGGCATCTTCCTTATTAATTTCCCCGCGCTTTTCCAATTCCTTGATCTGTTCCTTGAGCTTATCCTTTGCTAAAAAGGCAGCTCCAAGTCCAAGATACAGTACGTCCTTTGCTTCCATTGTCTTTCCTCCTTTTTTTATTTTTTCATAATCAGATGCTTTATACCCTTTATCTGTTTAAATGTAGCTCCTTCGCTTATACACTGAATAGCCTTTTGCGGATCAACTACTTTTGAACCGGCAATCATATCAACCCCATAGTCAAAAAGCACGGGTGACAAAGGCGAGGTCGCTCCCACCATCACCACAAAACTTTTCCTGCACAAACTTAATAATTCATCTACTGTATGATTGATAAATGATGTGCCGGTAATAGCCACAACATCAGCCATAGGCAGTACATTTTCAGCCTCTTCCGCCGACAGGTCCCCTTCCTGGGGCCTCTTTTCCATCACCCAGAGTCTATTGGCCAATTTCCGCATCCTGGGAATAAATGGAAAATGGCCTACAACGCATACGTTTTTGCCCTTCCCTTTTTCCGCCAATATTTCAAAGGCATTTAGCTCAACACAACGTTGTTCATCGATCTCTATCAAGGAATTCAGGGCCGCCATGCCGATCGATGCCTCCAAAAGATTGTCTGATCGAGCATATTCCATCACCTCTAATGCGGTTTTTTGAGCTAATTTTCCAACATCTTTGACCGGCACATGAGGAATGCAATCATCCTGAAATGTAGAAGACAGTCCGCAACCTCTGCTGGCCACTGCTGTCCAATGAATACAGGTATGAATTTCTTGAATTTTACTGTCCTCTGTCACAGTGGAGATGATATCATTGAGTATTTCCATAATCTTCCTTAATGCCATAAAATACAGAAGTGACAACAAAGCAGATGCGGTGCCCTGTGACGCTTACTAAATTCTTTTAATAGCCGCCTTGTAAACCTGGTTTCTCTCCCGTTTACCGACTGCTATGACCGATACAATCAGCTCCTTATCACGTACCTGATACACTAGACGATATCCGGCCCGCCGCAGTTTGATTTTGTAGCAATCTTTCATCCCGCCAAGACGAGCACTTTTTATGCGGGGTTGCCCTATTCGTTCTTTTAACTTTTCAGTAAAGATAGAGCGAACGGTTGAATCCAAGCTATCCCACTCTTTCTTTGCGTCCACCTTAAAAACCAGCTTAAAGGTCATCTATATCTACCTCGATTTCAGGCTGATTTTTACGTGCCTCGACAATTGCGGCCAATTCTATATCTTCCAATTTGTCCATTAACAATTCATAGGCTTCCGCAGGAACCGCATAAAAAACCGGCTCATTGCGATTCAAAATCACAACCGGCGCACCATCACCACGCTGAACCACTGCCATCGGGTTTTTCTTTAACTCGGAAATTCCGGCGCTAACATCTGCTAGAATTGAATGTGTAGTAGCCATTGTGAACACCTCCTTTGACCTATACAGTAACCTATATAATAGTCTGCTATTAAGTCATTTGCCCAAACATTGCAAGGAAAAAGACTATTTAAAAGTACAATTTAAAATTTTATTCCTATGCGCTTAAAGGAAATGGTGATGTTGTTGAAGTCCTCAGGAAAGCGGAAAAAATAGTGTTTTCTGTTCATTCAGACACCGGGAATACATGCGGCCCTCCGCTACGTTCCGGTCATACGCCGCCGGCTTCGCTTCGGCGGCTTTCGCTCCCTTCTCTCCGCTGCGGGCCAAAGGCCAAGGGTCCAAGGGGCGCATTCATGGGTTGGGGGACTTAGAATTTAGTAATGAACATCGAACGTCCAACACGGAATTGCCCCGGAGCCATTGATCGCATCCAGAAACCCCAGGGCGTGCAATTCATCTTTATTTCAACATGTTTAGGTCAGCATAGTTGTATTTTCTGCCATCCTTGAGTTCCATTATATGAGTATCGGGATCTTCTATATATGATGGATGAAGATTATTTTTTAAATAGTTTAAATAACCATAAGCCCCAAATCGGCCACCTGTCATTTTTTTTATTGAAATTATAATCCTCAAAATTACTTGTCCTATTAACTCTTCTTCATACTCGGCCCTGAGTTTATTGTATAGTTTGGCCACCTCGGTTAAAAAGGCATCAGGAACAGATTCCTGCTCTTTGAATACTACATAGTATAAAACTGTAAGGGTTTCTTTAACCTTATTATCTGTAAGATTAAATTGCCCATTTATATAAGTATCAGCAAAGAAGAGTTCAAAATTATAAGCAATAGAAGCGGCTACATTGTTTTTAAAAATATCATTATGCTCTGAATGCGGTACATTTTCTAATAAGAGATTAAGCTCCTTTTCTTTGCGGACTTTTTGTTGATATAGTTCATTGTCAAGATAGCGACATCCCTTATCACAATCTATATTTTTTAGACGATTTTCGCCACAACAGACGGAACAAATTAATTTGTCCAATGTAGGACAAAATCTCTTCGCAGCCCTTTTCCCACAATAACCACATTTTGCTTTTGCCATAAAAAAATCCTTTTAGGCTACTTCAGCATCCTTCATTCACCTTAATTATTCACTTCCCCCCTGACAGCAGACAGCCCTACAAAACCGGTAACCTGTTCACGGGATTACAACGCCCATTTTACCGCACCCACCGAACTGTAAGCGTTACCTGTTAAATTATGTATCTTTGTATGAACTAGAAGTCAATAATTTTGACAATGTGTCATAAGGAGGGGGAGAAAATAGACGTTTCCGCACAGTATCTTCCAGCACCTTAAGATCCCACCTGGGGAAACAATAAAACCTGCCGCTGGTCCCCTGTCGGCCCCTAATATTCCGGGGGCATGGTTTTTAGATGCTCTTCCGCTAATACTTTGATATGTTCTGATTTTCACTTCGGCCACTTTTGGTAAGTTGGGTTTCGGGGCTCCGTCTCTCAACCCAATCTACGTGATTAAGCGAATCAAGTGCCTATTTATAACCTATTGAAAATAAAGCATATTTCTAAATCAAAGTAATAGCGGAAGAGCATCGGGTATTGACGGTGTGGATATTGCCTCAATGTCCGGCATAAGGCGCGGCGGCTTTTTGCAGTCGCCCTTAATGCCGTTGGCCTGTTAATAGATGCAGGCATCTAATATGGAAAGTACGTCTGACAGCAGCTCATCATTACCGTGTTCGATTCGTTTGGCGTGACGAGAACGGAAGTCGACCGATTTAACTTGCTCAACCATAATAAAGCCTGTCAGCTTACAGTCTTTTGGAATTGGCACATGAAAGGGAAAACCCCGCTCTGTATTTGTGACTGGACATACAATAGCCAAGCCTGTGCTGCGGTTGAACAGGTCCTTGCTAACAACAAAAGCAGGGCGGCGTCCTTTTTGTTCATGACCGGATTGTGGATCGAAAGTGATCGCGATGATATCTCCTTGCTTAGGGATATAAGCAGCCATTTACCATGCCTCTTTACCGACCGGCTCACCCCAGTCAACTTCGCTGGTTTGGTAGTTTTCAGGAATACGTGCCACAAGATCCTTAAGATTGTGCCGCCCGCGTTTCTTTTTTGCTGGTGAGACGATAATATTGCCGTCTTTTACTGCAATATCCACCTCATCGTCTACATCGATATGCGCATCTGCGAGCAGATGCTTGGCAAGACGAAGCCCTTGGCTGTTTCCCCATTTTTGAATTTTTGCAAGCATGTGACCATCTCCTTATGTATATCCGGAGTATAGCCATTTTTTGTAGCGTGGTCAAGGGTCGTTTTGGCCAAGTTAACTGACCTGCCACTGGAGGAGGCCAAAGACTGGATTGCAGCCGCAAAATCCCAGGGGCTTATTAACGACGGTTTGAAAGTGACCACTTTTAGCCGGTTTTAATGCGGAGTTGATTGTTATGCGGAGCCCACTCACCATGAGCCCTGCCAATTTATGCGGAGTAGTTAGAGTTGCAAGGCGATCCTACTCCATTGAAAGCACTACGTTACCGTCGACTGTCAATATCCTCCTCACCGCATAACAATCAACTCCGCATTAAATTTACCATTTGCTGAATGGGGAAAGGTGTTTGTCTCCACAACTGTTGCTACGGCTATCGCCGACCGGCTGTTTACAACTCGGAGGTCCTTATCATGGGAGGGCAAAGTTATCGAAGGAAGCATCATTAAGCCCAAAATCAGCTCAATGTAACTCAAGGGCGGAGACTTTTTTTATGTGGCCGTCCCAATAACCCAGTGCGTGCTTTTACTGGATGGATAATGGACAGGTGCGTGCTTGTTTCAGCGTGGCCATTTTCAAACCGGCCATTTCTGTCCATTTTTAAGCTGGCGTTAATACATTTTCTCGGTATCCGCGGGCGAGGCTGTAGGAACGATAGCTTTTGCCCTTATACTGGCTGGCCCGCCAATGGATGTGAAGTTCTGCCAAATCCATCATTTCACTTCTTAGACGTAATCTTTAGCAGCACAATTTGGGCATGATCAACTGGCAAACATGGGGGACATAGAACACAGTAACCATGGGTATGCAAAGCCCAGTTCAACCCTGGAAAGGATAATCACCCAGAAGAGCAAACCCACTGCATAAAGAATTAGACCCAGAAACAAATAAGGAGTAAAGGCTGTCTTTATCGAATTGAGGCTTATCTGGGAAGAGCCGGAGAGTAACATGCCCCTTCTAAAATAAACTTGACCAGAGACCCCAAGGGCCGCGACAATAAAAAGCATAATAAAATTTGTCATTTATTCCACCCCCATTACCTTGATTAAATGATATTATAAGCAAAAACAATACCACCAAGGAGAGGAGCCGGCGGATCAATCTGTGGTTTTGCGTGAAGCTATCGTAATCAGCCCCTTTCAGCTTCAACACCGCAGATTGAGTTTTTTCAGCGGAATCATCATTCCGCACTAATGAATCTTCGTAATCATTTTTTAAAAAAACTTTTAATACTATCCACCACTTCCGCCTGCTCCTCCTGTTTCAGATCATAATAAAACGGAAGTCTGAGCAAACAATTACTCAAGGACTCGGTCACCGGCAACTGGCCATTTGTATAACCCATAGACCGGCCGACCGGAGAAAGGTGAAGGGGAATATAATGGAACACAGCCAGAATTCCTTTCAATTGCAGATAATCCAATAGCGCATTCCTGGTATTCTCATCTTTGAGAATAATGTAGAAGAGATGGCTGTTAGTTTTGCATTCACTTGAAACGTAAGGTAACCTCAACATTCCGTCATTTACGAGAGGTATTAATGCTTTATAATAATAATCAAACAGTTTCGCACGGCGATTGTTGATCTGCTCCATATTTTCGAGTTGAGCATAAAGGAAGGCGGCAAGTATGTCGGAAGGCAGATAGGATGACCCAATATCCACCCATGTGTATTTGTTCACTTCTCCTCGGAAAAACTTGCTTCTGTCTGTCCCTTTCTCCCTTATAATCTCGGCTCGCTCAACAAACTTGTCATTATTTACGACTATGGCGCCTCCCTCTCCACAGATAAAATTTTTGGTTTCATGAAAGCTGTAGGTACCGATATCCCCTATTGTTCCAAGAAATTTATCCTTATATTTTGCGTTGACTCCTTGAGCGGCATCTTCAATGACATATAAATCATTTTGATGAGCTATATCCATGATGGTATCCATTTCACAAGCTACACCTGCGTAATGAACCGGGACTATCGCTTTCGTATGTTCTGTTATGACTTCCTCGATCTTCGTTTCATCCATATTCAGTGTATCCGTCCGAATATCCACAAAGACAAGCTTGGCCGTGCGCAAATGAAAGGCATTGGCAGTTGAAACAAATGTAAAGGAAGGTAATATGATTTCATCTTCAGATCCAACCTGACAGAGAATTGCCGCGATTTCCAAGGCGGCAGTACAAGAATGGGTTAACAGAATTTTCTTGGCTCCAAACTCTTTTTCCATTAATGTCTGACATTTTCCCGTAAACAAACCGTCCCCGGCTGTATGGCCGCTCAAAACTGATTGAGCAATGTAATACAGCTCCTTACCGACCAAAAAAGGGCGATTAAATGGAATCCTGAATTTCCTCATCTGAATTTCCTCAGGCGTGGTTCACTAAATATGTACTTTTTTTATGTCATCGACTCCCAACGCAAAGGCCCACCAAGACAATAGCCAGACCAATCCATTGGTTGGTTTTGATGGTTTCATCAAAAATCAATACTGACAATAGGGCAACAAAAAGAAATGATAGACTCATAAAGGGATACGCATAGCTGAGATCATAATATTGCAGCGCCTTGATCCAGAACGCTGCAGCCAGTACCGCCAATGAAAGGCCAGTGATTATGTACCCATTAATTAAATAGGCAAATAGAGAACTGACCCCTTTGAGCTCAACTGCCCCGTACTTAATAAGAAGTTGACCTAGAACGGTAAAAAAAATGCATCCGGCTATATAGAGAAAGTTCATGATAACACCTCGAAAGAACCTCCCTACTCTTTGATAAGGTCGTTATAAGAAAAGAGGCATATATGACCGCTGGAATCTAATATTTTAACTAGGGATTTATAGGTACCCTTTTCAGGGTTGACAAAAGGAAAACTTATTTCAATCGTATAAGGTTTGTCCAGATATATAGGCTTTAAAAACTTATATGAATATCCGATAAACACGGTTCCATCACCGGGAAACTCAGTGCCATAATATCTTGAGATGACTGCATTGACCAGAAGTTCATGGGCTATCCTGCCTTCGAATCCTTTGCTGTGAGCATACTCTTCGTCGAAATGCAGTCGATTCATGTTGCCACTAATGGTACCATAATGGCTGAGATCATCGGCTGAAACAATCAGATCAAATACTCTCTTTTTGACTCGTGACGCATCCATGAAACAGTTGAGATGAACGGTAAGAAAGGATTGTTTCATAACAAAACCTTCTCTGTTCCATACTTTCTGCACCGTGTAGTTGTATACCTGGGTGGACACCTTCATTGTTGAGTAGCCGTTATCTTTAAAAAAACGCTGGATGAACCTGATCAAGTCGCCATATACGCCGGCACCGGCTGCCGAAGGCACAACCCCGTTCAAAACGATTTCGCTTTCATCGCCATCGAAGGCGCATGTGGCAAAGCCGATAAACCGATCACCTCGTTTCACGAGCCATGCACACTTCCTGTTGGCTTCATTCGTCACATAACTGCAGGCCCATTCTTTGTAGGCCTCGATGAGGTCTACAGACAATAACGGGTTAGAGGTATAATGATTTTTGTACGCAGGGAATATTTCGGATACCAGCTTGTCCATTATTGCTAAATGTTCGGGATAAAATTCAATAAATTCTAAATCGCTGTTGCGCAGTTCCACAGGTTTGTGTTTTTTAAGATCGATATGATAATAGACCAAGGTATCAGCTATCAGATATGGGATACCAATTTCCTGAAAGCGCGCCAGGGAATCCTGTCTTTCAGCGGGAATGCGAATGATGGCAACATCGATATTCTTCTTAAGAACATTAGATAGAATCTCCTCGGGATTGATATCATCCAGCACCCCGCGATAAACCTTCAGGCCCAACCCTTTGCTTTCAATCGGCGAATAATTGAGAGATTCCATGGATTTTATGACCATATCTCCTTTTGACTGCGTGTTTATTTTGTTTCGTCAAGAGTGTTGTGATTTTTCGACGCTACGATATCCCGTATTGCATATTGCGGCCGCATACTGACATTAATATGAATTCGACCAATATATTCACCCAGGATACCCAAGGTCAACAATTGAACACCTGAGAATATAGTTATGGCCACAATAGTCGCGGCAAAACCTGATACTGGTATGTCGAAAAATATTCTTTTGCACAAAAAGTAGATTCCAATTACAAAACCACTGCCAGCAAAGATCAGGCCAATCAATGAAGCCACCTGTACAAGTACAATACTAAAATTGGTCATCATATTCAGGGCCAAGATTATTAATTTATTCAGTGAATACCCGCTATGCCCGACTTTTCGCTGGTGATGTTCCACATACACATTCCCGATACTCGCAGTAAACCAGGAAATGAGGCCGTCAATAAAGGTAAAACTTTTTTCATATGACAATAAACGATCCACGATACCCTTTTTCATAATGCGAAAGGAGGTGATTCGCACATTGATATTGAAGGTCTTACGATAAACAAACTGGATAAACTCAGAACCAAGATTCCTGAATTTTGAATGTTGTTTGACGCCAAAAATCCCGTACACGACATCATATCCCGTTTGTATTTCCTTGAAGAGTTTTGGGATTTCCTCCGGCGGATTTTGCAAATCATCATCGAGAGTGATAATATAATTTCCTCGCGCCTGAGAAAACCCACACATTAAAGCATTGTGCTGGCCGAAATTTCTGGTGAGATTAATTGCAACAATTCCATCATTGGTTAGAGCCATCTCGCTGATTATGTCCCATGAAGAATCAGTACTACCGTCATTGATAAAAATAATCTCATGCCTGGTACCAACAAGCTCCTGCATAACCTTTTCCAATCGTTCCGTCAGTTCTCGTAAGGTTTCTGCGCTATTATAGACGGGAACGACGACAGATATTTCTAAGTTTTCCTCAGTCATTCTTCTGTACCATCACGGGCTGATTTGAATGCTGCTTATATGCTCGACCTCAATACTCCGCGAACATCATGCTTGACCATGTTCAGGAGATACTTACCATATCCGCTATTGTCGTTTCTCAATAGTTTCAACGTATGTACTAGCATCGAGGAGGGATGAGCGGCTTCTTGTTCAATTGCTTGATTTTACGTATTTTCTATAATCAAATACATAATAGTTCGTATTCAATTCAAGATGGAAAAGGGGCTTTTTCCCCAAAATCCGTTATAATCAGAAGAATTTATTTGCCACTCCTTTCGCAATTGGTTCAATTTTTTTTCGATCTGTTTGTGAGGCTCATAATCTTCGACATCTCGCCCCAGTATAAGCCAAGGATCACTCCATATTAATATTCCATATTCTTTGCCGGATAATAAGCGTTCAATGGAAACTATATATTCCGCCCGGTCCATTTGTAAGTGGCTATCAAGCGTGTCGAGCGTGTACCTGAGTTGTTTTTTTATTTGATCTTCTGATAGGTTATTAATTTTAATCGTAGGACTTTCCAGTCTCAAAATAATGGCATCCACTTCACCCATCTTGTTTGGGTAGCGATATATCTCCCTGCGCTGTGAAAAGTGCGCACCAATATTCGCCTGTGCGGAGACTGAAGCTTCTTCACCTACCACAGAACGAATTTTATGAATAATTGGGTCAGGCAGATTAGGGAAATGGACTGGTGCCCAATAATTATATGCACCCGGCAAGGGAAGAGGAGAAAAAAAATAGCCTTCAATAAAAATTGCTATGACCGCAAATCTCGCTAATTCTTTTGCTGAAAACTTCTTGTTCCAACGGGAAATACGCTCAACCCCATAAAGTGCGGCTACCGTCAGTAAGGGAACAAGGCATACACTATGATATCCAAAAAGGCTTCGGGGCATGGAGACCTCCGACAGCATATTTGTTATCAGATCTGCTAATCCGGGCAATAAATATTCCGGGGCTGCCAGAGGAAAGCCCAATAAAAATATCAATAGCACAAACAGATAGCTTGCTCCCCCCATTTCCAACATTACTTTCTTAACCAAATAGATTGGTTGAGTAAATAGAGTATTAAGGGCCTCCTGTTGTGAATTTCCAAGCCAAGAGTACCTTCCCTGCAAAAGATGTTCACCTGTGGGAGATAAAGCCGGCATGATAATCTTGAATACTAAAACAGTGTGAACTACACCAAGGAAGATTAGACAAATTGCCGATTTCCAGCGCTTGTTTTTTATCCACCAAAGAAGGCCGAACCCAATCACCATTACTCCTAAGTGCTCCTTGCATGATAGTATAACCAAACAACAAAGAAACAATAGGCGGAAATTTTTACTCTCTATACTCAACATACTAATCGCTACAAACGGCACAGCTAAAGTAATTGGGTGAAAATCCCAGGCTGCTGCATTCAAAAGAAAGGGATTTACCAGGTAAGCAAGTGCCCAAAGTAACCCTGCTTTTTCGGAAGCAAAGATACGACTCGCTAAAAGAAAAATTGGCAACGCAGCAAGAGATAATGCAAAAGCCTGTGCGATTGTTAACCATATTACACTGGGGGAAATAGCGTAGAGTGGGGTGAAGAAAAATAGAATGGGCTGAAAATGCAAACTTAACCAATTGACCTGTTGGCTGCGGTTGATGGTATTGAGAAAAGGTACGCCATGTAATCCCCCCCATATGGCCTGGTCAAACTGACCAAGATCATTGATAGAACTCATATGTCCCCAATACCGGGACAAGCCAAGCAATAAAAAGACAAAAAAAAATACTAGGATGGCTATTCCCACCCACCAGCGCCACCGGTTTGCTGGTGTGCTAATCATGACCCCTAATTTTCTGAAATGCTTTGCAATCATGAAAAAATAGTCAACTCAAATCGTGAAAAATTGCGCTAAACAGAAAAAAGGACGGCCTTTCACCTGTTTTTTAAAATTCTCTTTTATTGGTAACGTTTCACATTAATCACCAGACACTTAATGAGGTATATAAAGCACTGTGGCTTTCTTTTCGGCAGGAAAAGAGGGAAACTTGAAAAATTTACTTATCGCTATGCGGCAAAACAATCTTATGACGTAATCATTCACTTCCCCCCCTGACAACCAACAGCCTTTTGCGGGTTTCAAAGCACAATCCGTTGAGAATACGCCTTTTGGTGCAACCTTGTCCGCAGTTGAAACTCTGCAAAAGCCCGTCGGCTGCCAGGGAGTGTGAACGGTTACGATAATTTTAACCGTTCACGGGATTACAACGCCCGTTTTAAAGCAACCCACCGAACTGTAAGCGTTTATAGGGTGCTGCAGATGCGAGGCGTACGGGTACGCAGATGTACTCCCTGTACTTCAAGTGCCCGGCAACAAAGCAGATGCGGTGCCCTGTGAACGGTTACAATTATCCATATCCTCCAACACCTCCGGTGATGAGGTTTAAAGTGCCTAAAGTTGTGGTGCGCGCTTTCAGCGCGGTTGATATAAATAGATGGAGCGAAGCGATACCTTAACTTTAGGCACTGTTCCGGTTTATCCGGGTTAGGGTTATTATGGAATTATTGTCTTAGCTACGAACTACCAACTACGAACTCCTCCGTATAACTCCTACCAATCGTCCGAGAATCTTTATTCTTCCTCGCTCTCTGCCACGAAAGACCAGCGGGGGATAACGGCTGTTGGCGGCGTGGAGTTCGATTACGGTGCTTTTCCTGCGAAGCACCTTGAGTGTGGCCTCCGGCAGGGTGTTATCCACCATGACCGCCACGATCTGGCCGTTGTCCGCATTGTCTTGTGGTTGGATGATGGCAAGATCTCCATCCGCTATATATGCCTCGATCATTGAGTCTCCCTGGATGCGAAGCGCAAAGCACTCATCAGCTCCAAAGAGACTCGAGTCCACTGGAAGTTCCTCGTCTCGATTTTCCTGTGCATGTATGGGAACTCCGGCTGCAATTTCTCCGAGCACGGGGATCGACTTTCTGGGCGGCCCTCCTGACAACAGCCAGGATCGTTTTTTGCCCGGAGTGGAAACAAGATGTCCTTTTTCTTCGAGTAGTCGTAAAATCCGATGGATACCTGCCGGACCCTTTAAACCCAAATGGGCACATATTTCCCGGACAGATGGTACGATACCTGTCTGCTGCTGACACATTCGGATGAATTCAAGGACTGATTTCTGGCGTGGAGTAAGGTTCATAAATACATGATATGAACATTTGTTCATATGCCAAGGCATTTTTTTATTTTGGTATTAACGCAGCGGGGAATTATCAGCCTTTCTCAGACAGTCAGGCTCGTACCTTGTGGCAGGCCCCGCACTTATCGCATATTTCGGGAATACAAAAAGCGGTTTGCTTGGCCCTTGATGCCCTTTTCCACTCTTTCCACAGATATTCTCTGCGCACCCTGTGGTCCACGACCTCCCATGGAAAAAGCATGTCCGCACCCATGGTTTTGTAATACATATCGACTGAGAGACCAGCCTCTTTCATGGCCTTGCTCAAGGTGACTCCTCTGAGCGCCACTGCCTCCAGAACAGGCGCAAGCCTCCTGTCCCCTCTGCTCAGTATTGTCTGAAAAACGGCGCCACGCACAGAGTCCGGTTGCAACTTTACATTAGGCAGACGACGCAGACCTTTTTCCAGTATTTGCCTTCTACGTTCGAGTACTGACTTTTTTACAGCTCCGGCCCACTGCATCGGAGTCCATGCCTTTGGCACAAAAGTACTGACTGACACTGTTATAGAGCCCAGATGACCCATTGATTGACCGATTGGTCTGACAGCGCGACGGATTTTATCAACCAGATTCACGATATCCTGGACGTCTTCGTCGGTCTCAAAAGGCAAGCCCAGCATAAAATAGAGTTTCAAATTCGGGATTCCGCCTGATACAAGTGTTTCTGCCGCCCCCAGGATTACATCTTCATTAAGATTCTTGTTGATGATCTGTCTCAGCCGTTGAGACCCTGCCTCCGGTGCAATAGTTGCCGACTTGGCATCCGAGGCCTTGAGAAGACGGACGACGTCCTGGGTGATATCATCGGCCCTGAGGGATGAAAAGGCGAGCTTCAGTCCTTCATCCAGGAGCCTTCCGCAGAGTTGTTCAATCTCCTCACTCCCAAGAAACTCAAGGCCGACCAGCCCCACCCGGTCGGTATCCTTGCGTTTTTGAAGTGCAGCATTTAGGCATTCAAGAGGCCATTGTCTTGGAGGTCGATACACAAAGCCCGCAGCACAGAACCTGCAACCCCTACCACACCCCCTGGCAAGTTCTATTAAAAACATATTGGAAAAAACCGAATCCGGGCTGAGGATCCCTGTGTGCGGAACCGGCGGAGTTTGAATTTGGGAATTTGGAAAAAAGATGGCTGGAACAACAGGAAAAGAAAAGCCTTGCTCATACTCCAGCTCGACCAGATCCCCTAAGGCATTATAAAGAGGCCTGTAAAATCTTGGGACATAGACCCCGGAGACATTGTCCGCAAGCAGTTTTAATCGTTCAGTTCTTGAAAGGCCCTGGTCAGTGAGTTCAGGCAGGCATAAGATAAAGGTTTCTGAAATGGCCTCGAAATCGCCAAGAAGAAAGGCATCCACAAAAGGGGCTATGGGTTCAGGATTGATCTGGGTGGCAATTCCTCCTGCCAGCACAATAGGTTCCCGGTTTTGACGATCTTCAGACCTGAGAGACAGCCCTGCTGCTTCCAGGGCCTTTACCATGTTTTGATAACTGGACTCAAAGCTTACTGAAAAAAGTATGAGATCAAAGTCCTTCAGAGGTTTGGAAGATTCTTCTGAAAGCCAGGAAGAATAGGGAATTTGGTGATTTGGCACAAAAAATCTCTCGGCCACCACCCGGTCTTCGGCATTAAGCCCGGCATAGACCGATTGGAGGCCGAGATTGGACATGCCTACAGAGTAAACGTCAGGGAAGATCAGGGCAATAGAGGTGCGACCAGCCCATTTCTTCCGAACAGCGCCTTTCTCATTCCTCGGATTCCTGCTCCATTTTGGCGAGGTCTTCAAATCGTAGATCTATTCCCAGTATACCGACAATCTCATCTTCATAATTGCGGATCGGGCCTGACACTGTAATACAGAGGGCGCCGGTGATCCTGGATGTATAAAATTCACTGACATGGATCTCACCATCCTTTATGGGCTCGATAAACCATGGACGGGCGGAAAAATCGCTATCCAACTGGTAGTTTGCATATTTAGCCCTATCTTCCAGATGAGTGAAGTTCTGGGTGATCTTGCGTCCGTCCGCATTGACCACGTAAAGGAACTGAATAAAAGGGTTATCATCAAGAACTTGGACAAAAACGGGCTTTGCAAGCTTAGGTTTCATGGATCGAATCTCTTTACGATCTATCAGGTCCTCCACCAGGTGGAAGGCTAGTTCATGGGCCTTTAGTTTCAGCTTGTCAAACTCGGAGATAAATAGTTCCGGCAGGTACCTTCTGGCGAGGACATGCATCTCTTCATTTGACATGGAGGTAACCCTGCCCTGCTCATACTCTCTCATAACCTGCTTGTATACCCGCACAACTCCGGGATGACGTTTATCAATCCTTTGTTCACCATCCATTTCCCTGTGTGCATTTATCCAGTGCGCGATGCCTGCCGTGCCGGACTTGTCGGAAATAATGACAGCTACCGGCCTGCCAAGGATCTTGCCCGTGTCAAATATGTTGTAAATCTCCTCGTTCTTGAGCAAACCGTCTGCATGTATGCCCGCACTGGTAGCGTTGAAATTCTCGCCGACCAGGGGATAGTTCTTGGGAATATGTACCTCGAGTTCCCTCTCAAAATATCTGCCCATCTCTGTAATGGCCTTTGTGTCTATACCATCATCGGTTCCCCTCAGGGCTATGCGCTCTATTAATACCGCCTCTATGGGAGTATTGCCTGTACGCTCGCCAAACCCCAGCAGGGTACCGTTCACGGCACCGCACCCATAGAGCCATGCCGTGGTGGCGTTAATCACTGTCTTGTGAAAATCGTTGTGGCCATGCCACTCAAGGGATTCTCCCGGCACTCCGGCGTCATCTATCATTGCCCTTACCAACTTTGAAACACTCCTTGGAAGAGCCGCACCGGGGTATGTAACGCCATAACCAAGGGTATCACACAGCCTGATCTTAATATCTATCCCACTCTCTTCTCTCAACTTCATAAGCTCTATTGCAAAAGGCACGCAAAAGCCATACATATCCGCCCTGGTAATGTCCTCAAAATGGCAACGGGGAATTATTCCCAGATCCAGGGCCTCTTTAACTATGGCCAGATAGGCCTCCATGGCCTGGGCCCTGGTCTTTTTGAGCTTCAGATATATATGATAATCAGAGGCGGATGTAAGGATACCAGTCTCACTCAGGCCCATTTCCTTTACGAGCTTCAGGTCTTCGGCCTTTGCCCTGATCCACCCTGTAATCTGTGGGAAGTCATATCCCTTCTCCCTGCATTTTTCCACAGCTTCTTTGTCCTTGGAGGTGTACAGAAAAAATTCAGACTGACGAATGATTCCCTTTGGGCCTCCCATACGATGTATTAAATCGAAAATCTTGCTGATCTGTTTCACACTGTATGGAGGTCGTGCCTGCTGGCCATCCCTGAAGGTAGTATCAGTTATAAGCATGTCTTCGCATGGAGACGGCATCATGTGCTTGTGGTCAAAATCAATTTGACATACCTCATTATATGGATAGATATCTCTCATCAGATTGGCCTGAGAGACATCCTGAAGATTGAAATTCCAGTATTCACCACCTTGGCGATCCAATAATTTGCGTCCGGGATTCCATTTTGCCATAAATACTCCTTACTTAAACAAAATTGTGAATGTTAAATGTTGAATTAAGGTATATATCTTTTTAATCTTCTTCCACAATTTAGCATTCAACATTCATAATTCAACATTTCTTCATCTTTTCCAGCCGGGTTTCAAATAAAGCTCAGCCAACTGAGCCATACTCACATTTGCAGGGGCATGGGTCAATAGACACTGGGCCTTCTGGGTCTTTGGAAAGGCCATGACATCCCTTATGGTATCTTTTCCTGCCATAAGCATTACCAGACGGTCAAGTCCAAAAGCAATACCTCCGTGAGGCGGGGCCCCATATGCCAGGGCCTCAAGAAGGAAACCAAATTTGTCCAGGGCCTCTTCTTCGGAGATTGATAAAGCTCTGAAGACGGCTTCCTGAACAGAAGTCTGATGAATACGAATACTGCCTCCACCTATCTCAATTCCATTAAGAACCAGGTCATAGGCCCTGGACCTCACGTTCGCAGGATCGCTGGATAACAATTCCATATCCTCGGTCCTTGGGGAAGTAAATGGATGGTGCAGGGCCGCAAACCTTCCCTCATCTTCATCATATTCTACCAGAGGAAACTCAGTAATCCAGATAAAATTAAATTTTCCTTCAGGAACAAGATTCCGGCGCCTAGCAAACTCCATCCTGAGTTCACCCAGGACCCTGCATACCACGGCCTTTTGATCCGCCCCGAAGAACATTATATCTCCCGGAACCACATCTAACTTCTGAACTATTGCTATTTTCTCTTCCTCAGAGAAAAATTTCGCTATGGGTGACTGCCAGGAGCCGTCTTCTTTTATTTTTATCCAGGCAAGTCCTTTGGCCCCGAAGCCTATTGCAAACTCAGTAAGATCATCCAGGTCTTTCCTGGAAAGATCACCCATGCCTTTTGCATTTATGGCCTTTACCACACCGCCGCCGGAAACCACCTTCTGAAAGACCTTCAGCCCGCATCCGGCAGCAATGTCCGATATATCGCAGAGCTCCAGGCCAAAGCGCGTATCCGGCCGATCGGTCCCGAAACGATCCATTGCCTCCTGAAATGTCAGCTTTTGAAACGGTGTCTTAATGTCCTTGCCCAGGGCCTCCTTAAACAGGAAGCACATCAGACCTTCTATCAGGTCAATAATATCGTCTTCATCAATAAAGGACATCTCCATATCGAGCTGTGTAAACTCGGGCTGACGATCAGCCCTCAGGTCCTCGTCCCTGAAACACTTGACTATCTGGTAATAACGCTCAAGGCCCGAGATCATAAGGATTTGCTTGTAGAGCTGGGGAGACTGTGGCAGGGCATAAAAGCGACCCGGGTTAACCCTGCTGGGCACGAGGTAGTCCCTGGCACCCTCAGGGGTACTCCTTGTCAGCATAGGGGTCTCGATCTCGAGGAAGTCCCTGTTATTCAAATAGGATCTCATGGCCTGACAGACCCTGTGTCGCAGGCTTATGCTCTCAACCATGTGGGGTCTTCTGAGGTCCAGATATCGGTATGTCAGCCTCAGGTTCTCAGATATTTCCCCTTCCTCATCAAGGGAAAATGCAGGGGTCTTGGAGGTGTTTAAAATGCGCAGATCACGGCATGCGACTTCTATCATGCCGGTCTTTATCTTTGGATTCGCCATGCCCTCGGGTCTTCTGCGAACCATGCCTTTTACTGCAATAACATACTCACTTCTGAGACTGTGGGCCTTTTGATGTGAATCAGCATGTACCTCAGGTGCAAATACCACTTGGGTGATCCCTTTGCGATCGCGAAGGTCTATAAAAATAAGCCCCCCATGATCCCGCCGCCTGAGCACCCATCCCATCAAGACCACGTCCTGGTCCAGGGCCGTCTCTGTAAGACTATAACAATCATGGGTACGCTTCAGCCCATCCATTAAATCCATTCAATTTACCTCTTTAAGATTACTGACCAGCCTCTCCATCACTGAAATCACATCATCAACAGGTACCTCGTGCTGATCGCGGGTCATCATATCTCTGAGCACCACCTGTTTTTTATCAAGCTCGTCTTCTCCCACTATGAGCACATAACGGGCCCCTGCCCTACCCGCCTGCTTCATCTGGGCCTTAAGGCCCTTTTCCTCGTATGACATCTGCACAGCCAGCCCTTGGCGGCGCCAGTGTTTTATCCAGGGCATAACCTCTTCCCTGGCCTTGGGACCCAGGGCCGCTATAAACAGATCAATAGATGCTCCCTTCTTATCCTTTTCAAGGAGCAACAACAACCGGTCAACCCCGATTGCCATCCCGACTCCGGGAAGATCCGGTCCGCCCATAGCCTTTAAAAGGCCGTCATATCTGCCTCCTGCAGCCACTGTGCTCTGGGCACCCAGATCAGGAGAGACTATCTCAAAGGTGGTCATCACATAGTAATCAAGACCCCTTACCAGGTAAGGATTTATGACAAATGGTATATCCAAGGTCTTAAGAAAGGCCAAGACCTTTTCTATATGGCCCGCACAATCAGTACATAGATACTCCCTGTTCAGTGGTGCCTTGGCCATAATTTTTCTGCAGGCTTCGTTTTTACAATCAAAGACCCTTAGAGGATTTATCTTGCTCCTTCTTTGGCAGTCAGGGCAGAGATCCTGAAACACCCCCTCAAGATATTCCTTCAGATTATCCCTATATCCTGGTCTGCACACTGGACAGCCCAGGGAATTGATTTCCAGACGCAGATCATTGAGTCCAAGCTGCTCCAGAATGTCCCATGCCATCCAGATGACCTCAGTATCTGAAAAAGGGGCCTTTGTTCCCATCACTTCCACATTTATCTGATGAAATTGACGGAGCCTGCCTTTTTGGGGCCGTTCATGCCTGAACATGGGCCCTGTCGTAAACAGCTTCAACACCGGAGACTGAGCAAAAAGTTTATGCTCGTTTACCGCCCTTACAAGACCCGCTGTTGCTTCAGGTCTGAGGGTCAGAGAATCACCGCTCCTGTCGATGAATGTGTACATCTCCTTTTCAACGATATCAGTGTGTTCGCCAATACTCCGAGCAAAAACCTCGGTCTTTTCCAGCAAAGGAATCCGTATCTCTTTCAGACCGAAGGCATTGAAAACACCGCGGGCAATGGACTCAACCCGATGCCGGAACTCGATCTCATCAGGCAATACGTCCTTAAATCCGCGAACAGCTCTTGTAGGCACTTTTGGCTCCTGTTTTGGGGTTTATAGGTTGATGGGCTACACGTTTAATCGACAATGTCCGGCAGTTCAAGATACTCAACCGCAATAATTTGCCGGCAAGGTTATAAAAAGGTGTGTACTGTGCGGCTACACGTCAGATTGTGCAACACACGAAAAAGAAAAGAATTATCACGAAAGCACGAAAGGAAGACAAACCTGGCATATTCCCTCCGAATTGAAACCTGTGCTAGGAAATGGTATGATAAAAAACCTAATACACGACCAATTGCAGCAGATTGGAAGCCCTAATCGTTTTTTTTGAAAGCAAACGAGTATTTATCACCAGATAATAGTCATGTAGGTGTCACAACTAAAGACATTTAAAGGGATATGCATTATGTATTACGCTCCGAAGCTTAAGCAAACTTCCCGAACGTATTCGGTTCCGAATAGGCGACCTTTGCATCTTTGTTTTTTTTCTGCGCGTCAATTTGATCAGATCCCGCAAATTGCAAAATTGCCTCACGACATGCGTTTTGCCATGCAGGTAGTGGCCAGAGTACTCCCGTTCCGAGTCAATCAGTATGTGATTGAAGACCTCATAGACTGGGATAATGTCCCGGATGATCCCATTTTTCGACTCACATTTCCACAGCAGGACATGTTGACCACTGAACACTTTGATCGCATGGCAAACTTTCTCCGCAAAGGTGCTGACGACAAGCAGATACGGACCGTGGCCAATGAAATACGTAGCGAACTCAATCCCCATCCTGCCGGACAGCAGATCCTTAATGTCCCTGTTCTGGATGGCCGACCCCTCAAGGGGATGCAACACAAGTACCGGGAAACCGTACTATTTTTCCCCCGACAGGGTCAGACCTGCCATACCTATTGTACCTTCTGTTTTCGCTGGGCACAGTTCGTTGGGATTGATGAGCTGCGTTTCTCCGCCAGCGAGACCAGCGACCTGCACCGCTACCTGGCCGGGCACAAGGATGTTACTGACCTTCTGCTAACCGGTGGTGACCCTATGGTCATGAAAACCCGTCTCCTCAGAGAATATATAGAGCCTTTGCTCCAGCCTGAATTCGAGCATATACAGACCATCCGCATAGGGACCAAGTCCCTCAGTTACTGGCCATATCGCTATTTAACCGATAAGGACGCTGACGATTTCTTAAGACTGCTTGAGAGCTTGGTACATGGCGGCAAACACGTGGCTATCATGGCCCATTACAACCACTGGAAGGAAATGGAAACGCCTGTGGTCCGGGAAGCTATTCGCCGGGTTCTCGACACAGGAGCTGTCATACGTAGTCAAAGTCCTCTGGTAGCAAATATAAACGATGACCCTGAAATCTGGGCACGCATGTGGCGCACGCAGGTACGCCTTGGAATTATCCCATACTATATGTTCATGGCACGCGATACCGGCGCCTGTCATTACTTTGAATTGCCTTTAGCTAGGGCCTGGGAGATATATCGCAAAGCCTTTATGCAGGTATCAGGATTGGCACGCACGGTGCGCGGACCATCCATGAGCGCCGGTCCCGGCAAGATAGAGGTTCAGGGTATTGCGGAGATCAACAATGAAAAGGTCTTTGTGCTCCGCTTTATCCAGGGCCGCAATCCGGACTGGGTGCAGCGTCCATTCTTTGCACGATTCGATCCTGAAGCCACTTGGCTGAATCACCTCCGCCCGGCATTCGGTGCTGAAAAATTTTTCTACGAAGATGAATACCAGGCCATCTGTGAAAAAGAACGAGGAACTAAAATCCCAGACATAGGTACGGCCTGAAATCCTTCTATAGGTTTTCAGATATTTAATCTGAAGTTCCTGTAGAATTTTCCTAAAAAAAAGCCAAAAAGAGTTATTATTGCAATAGGTTATATGGCTTATCATCCTTTTTGGCGTGCAATTTTGTAGTCATGTAACTTACTCAAATTGG
>PQXE01000013.1:42512-45563 GCA_003194495.1 Deltaproteobacteria bacterium | reverse complement strand
TTTAATCTGAAGTTCCTGTAGAATTTTCCTAAAAAAAAGCCAAAAAGAGTTATTATTGCAATAGGTTATATGGCTTATCATCCTTTTTGGCGTGCAATTTTGTAGTCATGTAACTTACTCAAATTGGGAGGAATATCGCTCAAATTGGGGCCAAGAAAGATTGACTTAATAAAAAAATGTGTGTATTTCTAAATTAAATAACTTGCTGACAATATTGAGAAATTAAGTGTAGTCAGTAATTGCACACCAAGATTTTAAAAATTTATTTTGAAATCAATAGATTACTGTTGTTTTGCCCAGGGAACTTCAGTTTAATTTCACAAGGCCAGAGGGAGGAAGGCGTATTGTAACTCCGACGACCGATAACGCAGTGAAATTGAATATATGGAAATCCTGATTATAACGGATTTGGGGGAGGACCTCGAAAACGTTCCAAAGAAGCTGATATCAAGAGGTTTTGTAGCCAGTTGTCATGATAGCGAAATTGGTTAAGTCGTTCTGCCGGACTTTGGAAACCGTTATGTTTCTTGATCGTCGTTGGATTTGAGGGGGCAAAGTTAAGGAGCAAGGCCCATGCCCTTATACTCAGTTCCGCAGAAGAAAGGGAACCGTGAAAATATTGGGTACTGAAAAGATGCCTATTCATTCTTTGCATCAGTCGATCTAACATATTGCTTGTCCTGTGAGCACCAGGAAAATCATAAGCTATTGAGAAAGAAGAGATATTATTTCGAAACCTTTCAAGTTTATCCATAATATAGGAAGAAATTGAAGCTTTTTTGGTCCATTCACAAAGTCGCCTTACGCGCTGAGAGAAAGAGGCTTTGCTTTCAGCCTGGTAACAGTCCCATAACTTGGTAATCACCTGATCATAAATATCTTTGAACTTCTTTTTTGATCGATCCCGAATCTTGATATAAACATGCAGAAAACAGCCAATCACGGCGATATAGGGAAAGAGGACTTTCCATGCATTTTTGGTGGCTAACCATCCATCAGTATTGACAGTTTTGGGATTATAGTCCGGCTTTATGCGCTGAGCTTCATCTTTGAAGACACTATAAGCCTTGACCAAAGATTTTTCTCCGGCATCTGTGGCGATAGAAGCACCCAAAACGCATCCGTTGCCTACAGTAGTGGCAACGTATACTTTGTCGCCCAAAATCTTTGTATGCTTTTCATCAGCTACGAGATGCTCCGGCAAATCGCAGGGATTTCTTACTGTTGTTCCAACGAGGCTATTTCGACCAAGGGCTGTTTCAAGTCGATACCAGTACATGGCATTTCGACCAAAAGCATAACTTAACATCCAGAAAGGAACTTCAGATTTACGTAAAAACAGGGGTTTTTCCACATCTTTCACTAGTCCCGTCATGTATGGCATAACAAAAGAAGGGCGTATGGTATAGCTGATCCCTGAAATTGATATACGACGAATGACAATTGACAATTTCTTGGATTCTCTTATATCTTTCATTTTGTATTCCGCTGTAATTTCAGCAGGAAAGAGTTAAGGAGATGCAAATTATTCGGCTATGTCGACAGGTTGAATCTGAAGCTGTTTTGTCCATGTGACCTCGCATAAAACATAAAATTCCGAAAAATTTTACATTACATGCGAGCCTGGAAAATGTCTCGAAAAAAATGGCCTCCCCCAAATCCGTTATAATCAGAAAATTTCTTCTTCTCATCTGAGGATATCACTTTCGCTTAGAGGAATACACTGTAATCAACGCTCAGAACCTTTGCAAATAGCTCGGCATTTTTCTTGCCAATCGTCCTCTTGTTGTTCTCCATCTCTGAGATATGGCGTTGCGGGATACCGGTTAATTCGGCGAGCTTCCGCTGTGCCAGTCCTTCACGGTGCCTTCTTCTTTGTCGGGCCGTACGAGTAATGTGAGGCCTTGCATCTCTTCAACCCGAACGGCCTCTCCTTTTTCAATGGGCGGACCACCCCCCATCACCTTGGCCTTCCACAGCTCCCCGCGGATCCGGATGTAGCCTGACGGCGCAAGCCGCTCCTTCGCAATTCCTCGTATGCCGACCATCGAGTGCGCCTCCCCCTGACGGTCCCAGTCGTAGGCGCGCCAGACAAAGGGAAACAGGATTACATCTTTTGCCACCGAGATAGCGACGAGGCCCCACACAGACCACACAGGAAGATCGAACCAATTGCGAAGCTGGATCAAGATCAAGACCAGTAGAGCCGTACCGGGTACCTGGAGAAGTATATATCTCACCAGGACTCGAACTGTCCAACCCGCCTTGTGTATCTTTTTTCGCAGAAACAGCACAAAGGTTCTTGCCATGCTCGAAGCCTCGCCTATCTATCACCCCAGAAATCCGTTCCAGTCGCCGCTATGGAATATTCTGCACAATAACAACTATGAAGAGCTCAAGGCAAACTATGACGAGAGCTATGAGAGACAGTACGGCTTCTTCCGTTACCCCATTTTCGCGTTTTCCCACAATAGGCTTTATCGCCGCTGTCACAAGGCATTCGCAGATGCTGAAGCTGATAACAGTCTCGAAATCTGCAAATAGACAACTAATGGGCTCGGGCTAGATAAAAGGATTTGCTCATTTTCGGCGGTAGAGGTTTTTTAGTCTATCCAGTGCATCGAAGGCCTTCAGGAGATGGCAGGCTGCGGAAGGGACGAGGTGCTCCCATGGCTCATCTTGAGAGATAATCTCCCTGATATAAGCTGAGGACAACCCTTTTTCTTCAATAGGTCTTCGCCATAAAACTTCAGTCTTGAGGCCCTGAGATTGAAGCATTCTGAGTTTTTTCTCGCCCCAACTGTCATAAATCGTCAAGAAAAATAGGGCATCAAAGGGGACATAGTACTTGTAGAGGTCCGGGAAATTGATCGGGAAAGGGACTACTGAGAACTCAGTTATTCCAAGTCCTTGTTCCAGCAATGTGGTAACTTCTCAATAAGTCCGGGCAAATCATATTTTGCGGAGTCATGGTATCTCTATTTTTACCGCTTCCCTATGAAATTTCCATAAGTTTTTTAACTGACACCTCCATTCATTGAAAAAAAAGCA
>PQXE01000013.1:39480-41324 GCA_003194495.1 Deltaproteobacteria bacterium | reverse complement strand
GGATTTTAGGCCGATTTGAGGGTTGGTCAGCTATCACAAAAGGCCGATTTGAGGGACCTACGTAAACCTCATCAGCTGACAAAATGGCGTTCAGAAGCCTCTCCCCCAACCTCTAGATGCGCCCGTTTCATTCTATTAGTATTCATGCCAAATACTCCCTGGGATCTGAGGGACATTGGTGAATTCATTGACTTATTCCTGCTCCTGTTCTTTAGCACGGATTAGAGGTTTGCCTTTGGAGTTCAAGCGACTGAATTCAAAAGGCACAGCAAACGACCTGCGACCGAGGGAAAAGCGAGCTGGCACCGCCTTTCCAGGGCTTCTGCGTCCTGTCCAATACCTGATTAAACGGACCACTTGCGTAGGAATTAAGCCGTATGAACCCATTTTGCACGTTTTGAAGACAGTATAACAAGACGATTCTTAAAATGTTTTGAAGAATAGAGTCGTAAAAATGGCAGAATAAGGTTGATAGCATTTTTTGACGTTGCAGGATTGAGTTTCAGTCGAATTACTCCCGGATGTTTGCTGAGTGGAAGGATTACCCAATCACCAAAATGTTCATCAAGAGTAATAAGAATTCGATTTTCAGAAATCGCTTTCTGCAATATCTCATAATCATCTGCCCGAGCCTGACCGACTTCAGAGGCGCGCATAACATCGTGGCCTTCATCACGCAAAGCTTGAGCTACATCCAGTCGCAGCATTTGATCAAGATAAAGCTTGAGGGGCTCAGCCATAGGCTGCTCTGACCTCTGTGTGATCAAGAGATGACCTGGCATAAAGCAGGGCTGCCTGAATATCCTCCTTCTTCAATTCTGGATAGCCGGCAAGCAGAACATCCCATGATTCTCCTGCTGCTATCTGTTCCAGAATAACGGAAACAGGAATCCGCGTCCCCTTGATCACAGGCCTTCCATTGCAAATTCTTGGATTAAGCTCTATTCGATCTGTTAGAATCATTTATAGAATCCTCCTGAAAAATGCCGCTATAATAAACCCCCGGCTCTCGAAGTTCAAACACCTCCCCGCCACTTTCGTGATCTAGGTCGCGGTAGGAATGCCGGTTACCCGGCACCCTTACACAGATCCGTGAGCTGCTGACTCATACGGCTCCTGCCTCAGGTAATAACGCCAAAACGAACCAAGGGATAAGGATGGCAGATACGGGATGGCGGAATCCACCTGGCAATCAATCGCTCCATCCGCTTCCACGTCAGCTTGTGCTTTTGACTACATCGCCGCAGAACTTTCGCCCACAACCAACAGGTTGCCGCGCGAAATTATTTTAATGGGGACTGTTTCTGAATGAACTTACAGGCCTTTTTCCTGGAATCCACCCCACCATTGAATTTATTGGTTTAATATGTATCCCAAAACCGACGTCAAGTCGAGAACTTTGATTGGGAATTGAACCTAAGCTGTCATGACGGGGCATTTCGCCACCCGCTTGCTGTGCTCGCTCGACACGCACAGACGAGAGATGGAGGTCAGGCATCAGTGAAGACTAAGTCTAATTTGATCTCAAGGAATCGTTTTCTTGACAGACCAATATGTAATGTATAATCTAATGTATATAACGAAAAGGAGATATGGTAATGGCGCAGATGATCCGCAAGCAGGTGTATATCGAACCTATGCAAGACACTGTACTCAAGAAACGCTCGCGCATGCTGGGTATTACTGAGGCAGAGGTGATACGCAGGGCTATAGATACCCAGAGCCTTTTGCAAAACTCGGAGTGCAGGAGAACTGAAATTGCGAATGAATTTCAGTTACCTAATAATTATGGACACATATTGAAAATAGAGCACTATTTTACCTAAAATGCGCTAAATTGCCAA
>PQXE01000013.1:28005-38031 GCA_003194495.1 Deltaproteobacteria bacterium | reverse complement strand
CGCCGTCCGGATGGACGCATAAAAGATATGAGTTGTCGTGTGGCCATGATCCGCATGCAAAACGACGGTTTGATTCAACTCCCGTCCCCCAGGCATGGCAACAGTAACGGTAAACGCTATCTACGCCGCACCCCACAGGCAGAACCCGAGCCAGTCCCGTTCATCGCACCGGTCAACAGCTTGACAGATCTTTGTCTACAGCAGGTAACAGATCGAAAGGAATCCCATCTTTGGAACGAGTACATCGATCGCTATCATTATCTGGGTTACCATCCGCTCCCGGGTGCTCAGCTCCGGTACTTCGTTCGGGATGGCGAACGTATATTGGCCTTACTGGGATTCGGGGCAGCAGCATGGAAAACAGCCCCACGGGATCGTTTCATAGGTTGGACCTCAGAGCAACGCAAATGTAGGCTTCATCTCGTCATAAACAACGCACGCTTTCTGATATTGCCTTGGATCCGCTCAAAGAACCTGGCATCCAAAATCCTGAGTATGGCAACCAGCCGAATTTCCGACGACTGGCAACAACGTTATGGTTATCGTCCTGTCATGGCAGAGACCTTTGTTGAAATTCCTCGCTTTCACGGGACCTGTTACAAGGCCGCCAATTGGATCTGCCTTGGCAAAACAAAGGGCCGGGGAAAGCTGGAAAAACAACACAAAACCCTGCTTCCTAAGAAAACCATCTGGATTTATCCACTTACCAGAAACTACCGTAGGCTGCTATGTAGATAATCTCCCTCAGGCACGGTCAGCAACACTTGATATACCTGAGCATCCTCTGTATACAAAAAATAGCTGATAGAATCGGCGGAATCGCCATGACTTATTGAGAAGTTACGCAATGTGGTTTTAACCATTTGATATCTTTCATAATATGTAAAAGGATTTGCATCGGCTGAGCTTCTGGCCGGGTCTGCAGCGTCTTTACGGGTCAGGGTCGGGTCCGGATTGGTTATCCCGACAATAAGGTGCCTGCATTTTGACTTCCCGGCCATCAGGTACTTAATGTGATCATTATGCAGGATCTGAAAACGTCCGTGAACAACACCTGTTTCAGTCATGATTATCCTGCAATTTTCTCAAAACAGACTAACATGATCCCTCTGAAAGTGATCGGCATTCCACGTCCTGGACTGTGGTTATCACTATTCCAAACTGAAAGGTTTTCTGAGTCCAGGCCAATAGGGCTGATCTTCCGGTGTATCCATAAGACCTCTCAGTTTGGTCCTGTCCAGGAAATTGAGTACCATGGGCATGAAATCAGCCCCTGTAACAAACCCCAGCGCTCCACCAGCACAGTTAATTTCATCAAAACGTTCAATACCATCCCTGCGGACTCCGGTTCCAACCACAGTAATCGGCACTGGTTCGCCTGAATGAATCAGGGGACCGGAACTGGGGGTGGAGTGATCGGATGTGATCACTAATAATAATTCCGGATCGTCAAGCAGTGTATTTAGGACACTTCCCAGTCCTCTGTCCAGAGACTCGATTACATCTCTTTTGACGTGCGGATTTTTCGTGTGGGCAGCAGAATCCGGGGCCTTGGTGTGGACATGGACAAAATCGAAACCACGAAGGTGTGAACAGGCAAGCTCAATCCGGTCGGCAAGGTCTTTACCGGGATCTATGCTGTCATGTGCCTTCAAGACCTCCATGCCGAGAAAATTACACAGTCCCCAGTAAATCAGGCCTGAGGATATTGATAATCCCCTGAGCCCCCAGCGGCGATGGAAAGAATCAACCGGCCTGAGTCTGCCAGGACGCTGGGTAGCGAGTGCATTTATGGGACATTTTTTTCTCATTTGCCGGTTTGAGTTTACCCGGTGGCCTTTGAGTTTTGTGTAACAATCCAAGAGGAATTTTTTCAGTGCCCGGGAAGTGGCTTGTGCCTCAGGGTCCGTCCGAGTGGAATTGAGAGGCTGTATTTCTATCAGGGGCATACCTTCCTGCAGTGGATCTGAGTCCGTTACGTGCGGAGAAGTGCCGCCTTTAATGACAATAATGCCGTCAAGATTGCGGGTTTGAACAAAAGAGACCTCGATTCCATCGGTCTCAAATGGAGAAAGGGCGTTTAGAAGCTGGTCTATTTCCTCTCCGGAGGCCTCAGGTCTATCCTTTTTGAGGACAAGAACACCGTTTTTTTCCGTCACACTTACAAAGTGCGCTAATACCGCCACATCATCAGGGGAAACCGGGATCCCGGCTCCCTGCGCTTCCAGTATCCCTCTTCCGGGGAACTCCTCCTGCCTGTAACCGAACAGGGCAAAATGCGCTTCTTCACTGGGAAGCGCCAGGCCTTGTCTTTTTCCATGGAATAGACCATTGCTGCCAAGCCTGGCCAGTCTATCGAGATTGGGGGTTTCAGCCGCCTGAAGCGGAGTCTTGTGGCCCAGGTTTACATAGGCCCGGTCACCGAGACCGTCGAGGAGTATCAATATGCATTTAGAAGGCATTGAATGATTAATTCCGTAAATAATATACGCCGAACATTTTTTGCGGCGCGATCCAAAGACCGATGTATTTCAATACTAAATCATATTTGAAGATGATGCTAATAGGAAATATCTATGGATCAGGTCTTATCCATGAGTAAAACCAATTTGACTTTTTATTAAATTACCAGGAACATATATTATGCTATTCGACCTTCATGTACATACTCGGATTTCACCGTGTAGCAACTTAGACCTGAAGGACATATTGACCCACGCCAGGTCCAGAGGGCTGGACGGCGTTTGTATCACTGATCACGACACAATGGACATAAGGACCTTTTGTCTGGAAGGACTGCAGCCAGACGGTCTGTGCATTATTTTCGGAATGGAATATTCAACTTCAGAAGGAGATTTTCTCATCTTTGGTCCTTTTGAAGAAGTTCCCATGGGACTTTCGGCAAAGGAAATTCTAACAGAGGTGAATGAGGCAGGCGGAGTGGCTATTGCAGCGCACCCTTGCAGGAACGTACGCTCTACCAGGGAGTACTTGATAAGGGAAGGATATTGCCGGATAGTAGAAGGGATAAACGGCAGGAATCAGGAACATGAAAATCAGATGGCCCTGTCCCTGTATCAGAATTACCCTGTCTCGTTTGTAGGTGGCAGCGACTCCCATACGCTGGAAGAACTGGGCAGCGTCGCTACCCGCATTGGCTGCAAGATACGAACAAGGTCGGATTTAATTAAAGCCCTCAAGGACGTAAACTTTTCCCTCCATGCCCAGGGTCGTGTTCATTCTTTCCGCTCGGAACAGGCTCCGCAATCTCACTGCTATCAAAGGAATTGCTTCGCTTCGATCGAAATTACCTGAATGGTGCGATGTAATTATTAATGGGCGCGGGCTATTGCGTTTTGTAAGTGGAGCGCAGGAAAATTTTTACTCTAGGTGCTGACCCGGCCGCCGCTTTTCCCTCGATTCAATCCGCTCGATCAGGTACTCATAGAGATAGATAAACTCCACCTGAACATTCCGATCCCCCCTTGGGAAAATGGAGATTGAGGAGGTTTTTCTATGCACCCTATCCAAGCGCTGCATTCAGGGCCCTGTCGCACTTTTCATGCACAAAACCGGCAATTCCTTCTCGGCTGTAATCGCCTGATGTCAGCAGCCCGGTCTCTGATCTGCAACAAGGCGATTCTTATCATTTTTTCAACACCCTGACATCGCCGGTCCGCATAGTGAATCCGATTGTATCAAGGTGTTCTAAGACCGGGATTCCGCCTGTTCGGCCAAATCCCAGTATTTCTTTGGAATCATGAAGGGTTAGACCACCTTTTTCAATAATATGTTTTCTTATTTTTTCTTTGATTTCATCCATCTTTTTTGAAGAAAGGAGCCGACCATTGTTGAGCCGTGTAAGTTGGTTTTGACAACAAAGAAAAACGGCCAATTTCCGGATTTCCTCTTTGTCGTAACTTCTGTCGCCAGCCTGCCAAAATTTATCCACGCTAAAAGGAACATATCCAGTGTGGTCGGCAAAGTTAAGCATATCCTTAATGATCTGTTGCTGTTCACTGCTGGGCCGCGGAACAAAACCAGGCAAGCGGACCGATTCATTTTCAACAACAATTTTTCCCTCTTGTTTAAGTTCCTTCAATATCTCATCAAAGATGCAAGGGTGAAGCCCTTGGGAAATTCTTTCCCGTATCTCTTTCCTGGAGACATATGCCTTGAGAGGATTTGCCTGATGGATTTTTCCCAAAACTTGAGGCACCATCTCCTTGAGCTCCGAGTATCGCATCAGGCTAAAGTAGCCGTTTTCACCAAAATCGATAAGCAATTTTTTGCCTACCATGCCTTCGAGGGCTCCTTTGACCTCATCTTCAGGGAATCTGATCCTGCCGACAATATCTTTCACCTGAAGGGAGCGATCGATTGTATCAGCCGACAAATTCTCAATGGCACTCGCTATGTCCTGCCTGTCCATTGCCTCAAGGAATCCAATAGTGTCTGAATGTGCATTCCGGAATTTTCTATCGGTTATATCGAGTACCATTCCCCCGCCTATAATAGTCTGGGGATTCATGGTGCAGACCACGTAGCGGTCGCGAGGCAGTGGAGCAACCTTGTCCGTCAGCCTGAACTGAACCATAACCTGTTGGCCGGGTTTCAAGACGTCTCGTCCCATGAATACCATTAGGGCATTTGATACCGCTGTTCCAGTGTAAAACCTGACTCTTGTTCGATTTTTCAATGGTTTCTTCTTATCTGACAGGTAGTGAAAACGGCCGTTGATCAAATAGCTGGCCCTCATCATCCCTGTATCCGCCAAAACCATGCCTCTTTTTATCTCATAAAGCTTGACGTTGTGAAGATTGATGCCTACCCTTTGACCGGCATAGGCCATGTCGACCTTTTGATGGTGAACCTGAAGATAACGAACCTTGGTTTTTCTGCCGGTTGGATAGATCTCTATCATATCCTCTGTGCCGATCTTACCTGACAAGATGGTCCCTGATACCACTGTGCCGTATCCTTTGATCACCCGCAGTTGATCGATATACATCCTAAAAGGGACATTTGGATCTTTTCCACAGGCATCCTTGCATTCTTCTTCCAAGGCATTTTCAATAGCTTTTTTCCCTTGCTCGTCCACGGCCGAAAAGGGAATAATTGGCCGGCCTTCGAGAAAAGAGCCTCTTACAAGTTCACGGACTTCTTCCACCGCCATCCCCAGGATTTCTTTATCAACCAGGTCGGCTTTGGACAGTACCACAACTCCGCCTTCACAACCGGCAAACTGGAGGATTTCCAGGTGCTCTTTTGTTTGAGGCATTACACCATCATCGGCAGCTATCACAAGGATAGCAATGTCCGTCATGGTGAGGCCACGGATTGTATTCTTAAAGAAGTTTTTGTGCCCCGGAACATCCACAAAGGCGATCTTCCTCCCCGAAGGGAGGACACAAGGGGCTATGCCTGATTCAATGGATATGCCGCGCTCTTTTTCCTCACGCAGCCTATCTGTATCCACACCTGCCAAACATTTTACTAGAGAAGTCTTGCCGTGATCAACGTGCCCAGCAATCCCAGCAATCAAAAACTTTGCCATTGTCCTGTTTTTTAATTTGGAGTTCCTTAAATAGAGGGGGCAAGGGGAATCGAACCTCCTCCCCGTTTTTTAGACGGGGCCAACGGGTTTGCAGCCCGCGGGGTGCCCAGCACCATCGCCCCCGGTCAAGGACTCTTGCATGTACTGTTTCCCAAAAGGGAAAAGCAGTTCATCGATATGATCCCGGATTATGCATAATTCGGGATCATAGGTAGATAATTAATGCAAGAATTACAGCAGGAAATACAGAAGGATTTCCAATCTGTCAAATTGGAAATTCCGATAATAGAGCTAACCACATATACTGAATTTACGTATCTTCTCATTTCGATGCACCCTATCCAAGCGCTGCACTCAGGACCCTGTCGCACTTTTCATGCACGAAACCGGCAATGCCTTCCCTGCTGTAATCGCCGGATTTCAGCATCTGCCTGGCAGCTTTCAGCAGCCCGGTCCGGACCTTGCGTCCCCTGGCTGCATCGGCAGCCTTGGCCAACCTCCTGTGAAGCACTTCAATGTCTTCGCGTTCGGCATGGCCAAGCCGACCCAGGGACTCCACTTTCCTGGTAAACTCGGTAATAATTTTGACAAAATGGGTGGCCTCTGCTGCCGAGGCCCATTCGATCAAAAAACGCTCCTTGCGAACCCCAAGCCTGTCCAGGGCTTCATGGACAAGGGCGGCGCTGACCAGGGCATGGTAGTTGCCGTCCTGATAGTGACATTCGCCTGGATGGCAACCTCCCACAAAAACCCCGTCCGCGCCGGTAGCCAATGTCTCCAGCGGAAAGGATGGATCCAGGCGGCCGGTACACATGATACGGATGACCCGCAGGTTCGGCGGGTACTGATAGCGGCCAACGCCTGCTGAATCAGCCGCAGTGTAACAGCACCAGTTACAAAGAAACCCCAAAATTTTCACCTGATATATATCGTTTCCCATCTCTATTCTCCAACTGAGGTAAAAGCATGAATCTGTGCAAGAATTCCTTGCTCGGTGAATCGTGCCATGTCAATGGCCATTACCGGGCAGCGTGCCGCACAGACCCCGCATCCCTTGCAGGAAGCGGGCAGGGTCCGGGCCTTGCTTTTTTTACCCTTCTTAATCATCCGGATAGCCTTGTAGGGGCAGAACGTCTCACAGGCTCCGCAACCGATGCAGCGGTATTCATCCACCTGGGAAACAATGGGTTCGGGCTGGATAGCGCCCTTTGCCAGAGGCTGGCACGCCCTTCCCGCCGCCGCCTGGGCCTGAGCTATGATCTCGTCCATGGTCCTGGGTGAATGAGCCAAACCACAGACATAAACGCCGTCCACCTGCAGATCCACCGGTCGGAGTTTGACATGGGCCTCCAGGAAGAAACCATCAGCCGTCAGCGGCACCTTCAACATACGGGCCAGCTCCCTGGTGGGTTCCGGGACAATGCCTACAGAGAGCACTACAAGGTCGGCGCTGAATTCAATTTGCTCGCCGAGCAGTAAATCCATGACCAGCACCCGCAAAGGACTGTTTTCCCCCCTGCCCTTCAGCACTTCGGGCGGATCATCCGGAGTGTAACGCAGGAAAATAACACCCTGCCGTCGGGCCTCCCTGTAGTCGTCCTCTATGAATCCGTAGGCCCTCATATCCCGGTACAGTATGGTAATGGCCAAGTCATTCTTGAGGCGTTTCAGTCTCAGGGCGTTTTTCAGGGCCTGACTGCAGCAGACCCGGCTGCAGTAAGAAAGATCCTCGTCCCGGGAGCCCACACACTGGATCATCACAACCTGTTTCATTTTGGCCAAAAGCGGTTTTCCGGATTCGAGCCGGTCTTCGAGACCCAACTGGGTTATCACCCGGTCTGACTGGCCGAACAGGTACTGGCTGGGCTCACGGCCGCCTGTGGCCAGCACTGTAACACCGTGGTTGATCAGCTCGCTGCTTGTAGCCGTGGATACCGTAGTGGTAAAATTCCCAATATAGCCGGAGATAGAAGAGACCGTGGTCTGAGTCAGAATGCGGATGCGCGGATGCGCGGCAGCCCTCTTAACGAGAGCACTTATGATCTTGCGCGGGCCCTGGCCGTGTCTATCGGCACTCAGTTTCAATGCCTGCCCGCCCAGGACTTGTTCCCGTTCCAACAAGGTGCATTCATATCCCTGTTCGGCAATGGCAAGGGCCGCGGTGAGACCTGCAAGACCACCACCTATCACCAGAGCCGACGGCGTCACAGGCAGATGCTGTTCGGCAAGCGGAGTCAAATATGATGCCTTTGCCACTGCCATCCGTACCAAATCCTTGGCCTTTTGGGTGGCTGCGGCACGTTCATGCATATGTACCCACGAACACTGGTCGCGAATGTTGGCCATTTCAAAAAGCGACCGGTTGAGGCCGGCCTCACGCAATGTCGCCTGAAACAGAGGTTCATGGGTCCTGGGCGTGCAGGCAGCTACAACCACGCGGTTCAATTTGTGCCTGTGTATTGTCTCGACTAACTGGCTCTGTGTATCCTGAGAACAACTGTAGAGATTGTCAGCAGCATAGACCACATTGGGCAGGGTGGCTGCGTAACTGCATACTGCCTTGACGTCAACTACCCCGGCGATATTGATTCCGCAATGGCATACAAAGACCCCAATCCTGGGTTCCTCGCCTGCAACATCCCTTTCTTCCGGATATTCAGCATGGACCATATCCACGCCCCTGGAGACCTCAAGGAGTCCTGCACAAAGGGCCGAGGCGCCGCTCGCCTGGGTGACGCTGTCCGGGATATCTTTTGGTCCCTGAAAGGCACCGATGACAAAAACTCCAGGCCTTGTGGTGGCAAGAGGTGAGTAGATATCCGTGCTGGCAAAATCATAGGTATTGAGATCAATCCCTGCCGCACGGGCAAGCTCTTCCGCCCCTTCCGGGGCCTCTAGACCCTGGGAGAGGATAACCATGTCGAAAAATTCACTGTGGTGTTTGCCGTCACAGGTGACATATGTGAGCCCCAGAAGGCCTGACACTCTGTCCACCCTAGTGCTCTGTCAAGCTTAGAAATTAGGGTTGCGCTGTGACGCACATTCCTCCATGATGTTGCAATACATGGAGGAATCGCTATGGAGAAAAAGCATATCGTTCGCCTCACGGATAAAGAGCGCAATGTACTCTGCGACGTGGTGAAGAAGCTCAAGGGGACATCACAAAAAGTGCGCCGAGCACAAGTACTGCTCAAGGCGGACGCCGATGGGTCGAACTGGACCGACAAGAAAATTGCGGAAGCGTTTTCCTGTCGAACGAAAACGGTGGAAAACATACGCCAGCGATTAGTAATAAAAAATAAATAACTTGAACAAAATTATATTTCCGCTGGTATCGCCCTATAGTTCCACTGGCCCAAATAATCATCAAAAATTATACGCATATTTTTTTTAAAATCAGCGGCATATTTACGGCCGGTTTTATATTCTTTTTTGATAATATTTGAACAAACTTTCAAACCTGTTTTTGTTGAAGTTTGATCAATAAGCTTTTTAACAGTTTCATAACTTCGTAATATTACACCTTGCATTGCTCTTGTTATATGTGGAAATACTCGATGTTCTACAGGATTCCATTTGGACGTATATGGAGGATAATGGGCGATACGAATTTCTATACCTATTGTATCAACCAATTTCTGCAAATCCTCTTTAAAGATATAATGGCGGGAAGAATTGCTGCCACCGCCATCGGCAAGTATTAAAATTGAAGTTGCATTCGGAAATAGAGTACGTCCCGCATTGTCCACCAAAAATTAATTGAGTCACAAGCAAATTCACTGGTATCTTTGCTTGTCCCGATGTTTACAAAAGCACTATTGTTTTTCATGTCATATATTGTATGAGGAATAACAACACCATCTGCTAAATGTGGAAAATCATGATCATATACTTCTATGACATCTGTACTATAACAATGTCCTTCTCTATAGAGGTTGCCTAGAAGTTCTTTCTTTTTTGAATCCATACTAATAATTGGATTGTCATTTTGTAAATATTCAGATCTGATTGAATTTATGTTTTTAAATTGTTCATTTCTATTTTCACAAGAGCCAATTGTTTGATTTTTCAAGGCTTTACGCTTCTTGAAGCCGTGTTTTTTTAGAAGTTTTTTTACGACTTTTGTGCCGACCACTATTCCCCTATCAGCCATTTTATTTGATATTTGTTTAAGGCTTAAATTGGTCCATTTTATTTTTTCATCCATGGGGTCTCCAGCAGTGTAGTCCTGTATCACCTGGAAAAAAACTTCATTGATATTATCTGTCGTTTCTATTGCTGGTTTTCTTCCACCGCCTTTTTTTCGAATACGATCTGTCGGGATAGTCGCTATGTTTTTAAGTTGTTGCAGTCCGGCGTAAATTGAAGTTCTTGAGCACTGCACAAGATTTGAAAGATAACTTATGCCTCCTCGTGGCAACTTTTCGGCTTCCGTGGCAATATATATTCTTCTTTCCTTTTCAGAAAGC
>PQXE01000013.1:0-26629 GCA_003194495.1 Deltaproteobacteria bacterium | reverse complement strand
AAGCCGATGCCTGGGCGATGTCCAGCAACGACAGGCAAAGAGGAGTCGACTGGCAATTCACCATCGAAAACGCCCGACACAAACTGAAATCACTATACCCTAAAATTAAACATTGACAAAGCACTAGGAGGTCTGGCATAGATGATACGCAGGTCGTTCTCAGCTATTGCGCGCTTGCGGGCCGCGTCAAATCCCTTGCCGTGGGTGCGGACATCCATGTAAAAAAGGGTGATTTCAGCCTCTGGATCATGTTCTCTGGCCATGGTAGCCTGCTTGATAGCATACATGCAGCAGACTGATGAGCAGTAGTTGTTGCCGCAGGTCTCATCCCGTGAGCCGATACACTGCAGGAAGGCGATTCTTCTGGGATGATGTCTATCGGAGACTCGTACAATTTCGCCGCTGGTTGGACCACTTGCACACATCAACCGCTCGAACTCAAAAGCAGTCAACACATCATCAAATCGGCCCCAGCCGTATCGGCGCAGGACATCTTTGCTGATCCGTCCAAAGCCGGGAGCCAGGACCACTGCCCCCACCTCCAGGTTCAGCATCTCCTCCTGCTGGTCAAAACGAATGGCCTTTGCCTGACAGACAGCTGCGCAGAGACCGCAGGTGTCGTAATTCAGGCGCAGGCAGGCATTGGGATCGATATGGTAGCTGGTGGGCACTGCCTGGGCATAATCGATGTGAGCAGCATGGGTGAGTGAGAGATGCTCGTTGTAGTCGTCACCGATTACTTTAAGGCAGTACAGGGCGCACTGGCCGCATCCGGTGCAGGCCTCCTCATTTATATAGCGCGGCTTTCGCCTGACCAGGACGCTGAAACGGCCAGGTCTGCCTTCAACGGCAATAACTTCGGCATTGGTAAGGATCTCAATGTTGGGGTTCCTGCCGGCCTCCACCAGCTTGGGAGCGAGTATGCACAGGGAACAGTCGTTTGTGGGAAAGGTCTTGTCCAGCCTGGCCATGGCGCCGCCGATCGCTGCGCTCTTTTCAAGCAGATGGACCCGATAGCCGAGTTCAGTCAGGTCGAGGGCGGCCTGGACACCTGCCACGCCGCTGCCCACCACCAGTACAGAACCGGCTGTTTGCTGAACAGCAGAGAGAACACCTTTTGGCGAAATCATTAAAGCCTCCTCTTTTCAGGTTGGAAAATGGACTACGTCTAACGTAGCCTCAGCCGGCCTCAGCGACCGTCCGGCTCCAAACTGAAAAAAGAAGATATCTGTGAAGAAATCAGAGGAAAATCAGACGGCAGGATAGCTGAAATGGCCGGTCAAAATTCGCAGCCCGCACCGGGCCAACCGGTAACAGCCGGCCAGCAGCTCAGTATTTTGAATAGCTTAAATACAACAAAATATTATTTCCTGTTCTAAGGTCCAGTTAAATGCCTGTCTATAAAATTGAGAGATAAAGACAATCTTGTCCATTTGAAGATACTCGCAATTATCACTTTTTTCAAATCCCAGTAATATCCCAAATCAGATAATTTGTTCTATCAAACCCAAGAGTATCTAATGTGGGGAAAAGATATTTTATGTCCTAAATCTGGAAAATTTTGAGCAGAATCAAATAGTTAGTTTGCTCAAATAAGGTTAAATGGATTGATCACCATGATGCTCGGTGTCATCGTTGATCCCGATAATCTTCACTGCTATCTATTGATATTTCCTATTTGAAATATCGGCCACTCTAATGTAGAAGTTATCGAGGATTTCATAAGAAGTCTAATGCAGTCCCTTAGGACGATCCAGGCGTCATCCAATGTATAAGAGAAAGCCTTTCCCAAAAGATCCCATCGCAAAGGAACTGGCCCATGTTTACGCCTTCCTTCATATCCTTACAGATTTCCCGTCAGATGAGTTCGTAACTCCTTTGACCCGCTCATTCATACAGTCCCTGTTGGCCGAACTGAGTCATCAGGGCATGAATATTCCTGATCCCTTTGTCCTCTGTCCCAATTTATCTTTCTCTGAACTTGCCCAGGCATATACAGGGCTCTTTATCTCTGCTGTGCCCAGGGTGCCTGCACCCCCCTATGCCTCTATCTACCGGGGTGGAGATAGCTCTCTTTGTGGTCGTGGTCTGGTAGAGGCCGAGGCCTTTTATCGTTCAGCCGGCTTCTATCCGCGCTGCGGCGCTGAACCGCCTGATCACCTGTCATGCGAGCTGGCATTCCTGGCTCACCTTGCAGCTAAAGGGGCATGGGATATGGAAGAGGACTTTTTGAAACGTCATTTTCGGCCCTGGTTCAAGACATTTCATGACCGTCTGGGCCGAGTAAATCTCCATCCCTTTTATTCAATGACTACGGACTTAATCAACTTTTTTACAAAGCCTGAACCAGAGGAATCCGGTGAGATATATCCTGTTTCGGAGACTGGTGGATCGCACCGGTCTTGAAAGGAGAACCGGATATGTAAGATTCGGCAGGGCAGTTGATGGTTCAAGGTAGAGCAAACCTATAGCTATATATAATGATTAAGGAAAGGAGAGGTTGAGAATGAAGCTGACCCGTAGACGCTTTTTACAAAATGCAGGGATAACCGCAGCAGCCGTTGCGACCTGGAAAATACCGAAAGGGGTCATGGCGAGCCCTGTACCTGCAGCCACAATGGCCTCCGGTCTCCCAGGCAGCCTTGGAGCCCAGGAGATCACTTCTGTATGCGAGATGTGTTTCTGGCGGTGCCTTCTGACAGGCAAGATAAAAAACGGCCGGTTGGTAAAGCTCGAAGGCAACCCCAAGTCACCGGCAAATGGGACCAAGCTCTGTGCAAGGGGCAATGCAGGCATCAAGCTCCTCTACGACCCTGACCGGCTAAAGTACCCTATGAAACGGGTGGGGGCCAGGGGCGAGGGCAAGTGGCAACGCATCACGTGGGACGAGGCATTGGACACTACGGCCAAAAACCTGAACCGTATCAAGAAGGAGCACGGCATGGAGAGCCTGGCACTGTTCTATCACGGGGCCTCTGCCAAGTTCATCGAACCGTTCTGGCACCACATAGGCAATCCGAATCGCACCGAGCCGGCCTTCTTCCAGTGCCGCGGCAGCCGCGACATAGGATATCTCCTGACCTTTGGAGAATCACCCGGGTCACCTGAGCGCATGGATATGGAGAAGACCAGGCTTATGGTCTTTCTGGGAACACACCTGGGAGAGAACATACATGTTTCGCATGTCATGCATTATATTGAAGGCCTCAATAATGGCGCCAAGCTGGTGGTGGTAGATCCCAGGTTTTCAGCATCGGCTTCCAAGGCGGACAAGTGGCTGGCCATACGCCCTGGCACTGATACAGCCCTGCTCCTGGCCTGGATCAACTACATTATTCAGCACGGGCTTTACGACAAGGAGTTCGTGGCCAAATACACCACGGGCTTTGAAAAACTCAAGGATAGCGTCAAGGACTGCACACTGGATTGGGCTGCCGGGCTAACTGACATACCGGCCGGTCAGATCAAGGAGACGGCTGAGTTGATGGGGAAATTGGCACCGCATGTAGTGATTCACTGCGGACGATTTGTTGCATGGTACGGCAATGACACTCAGCGCTCTCGCGCCCTGGCCATCCTGGCAGCAATATTGGGCACATATGGGGTCGAAGGCGGTATGTATCTGAAGAGCAAGCCCCCTAGACCAAAGGCCTCTCTCTTCCAGTCCGATGAAGAAGAAGAGTCCGATCTTGAACCTATCAGCGACAAGTGGCCCTTTCCGCCTCCAGGCACACCATCTGAGGGGCTGATCGAGGCCACATTGACCGGCAAGCCCTATCCAATCAAGTCCTGGGTGATCTGGGGAGCGAATCCTATTCAGACCATCCCGGCCTCACACAGGACTATCGAGGCCCTGAAAAAGCTGGACTTCGTGCTGGCCGTGGATCAAATCCCCAATGACCAGACACTGTTTGCTGATATCATACTCCCGCAGTGCACCTATTTGGAGCGCTACGACACTGTCTACGTCGGGAAGGATGTCAAGGTCCCGTATATCTCTGTCCGCCAGCCCATGGTGGAGCCCCTGTATGAGTCCAGGGATCCTTACTGGATTACAAAACAGTTGACTGAACGGCTCGGCTACAGCGACTGCTTCCCATACAAGGATGCAAAAGAATACGTGGAGAAAAAGCTGGAATCAGTTGATCTCTCTCTTGAGAAACTTAACAAAGAAGGAGGCGTTGTCACCTTCCCGGGCAAACCCTATTTCACTAAGGAGAATCCGCCTGAGTTCGACACGTCTGATGACAAGGTCCAGCTTTATTCCGAAGAAATGGAAGATGAAGACCTGGATCCTATACCGCGTTTCGAGCCAACGCCTGCGCCGCCAAAGGGCTATGTGCGTCTCCTGTCCGGCCGCACGCCGGTGCACACATTCACCAGGACCCGCAATAACGTCTGGCTCAATGCCGAACAGCCTGAAAACGACCTCTGGCTCAACGACAAGGTTGCAAAAAAACTGGGCATCAAGAATGGTGAAGAGGTATGCATGGAAAATCAGAGGGGTGTCAAGACAAGGCCGATCAAGGTCAAGGTAACTCCGGGCATCCGGTGGGATTGTGTCTATATTGTCCACGGCTATGGCCAGTTGAGCCGGCACCTGACCCAGGCATACCACAAGGGAGTGTCGGACGGTCTGACCTTTGCCAAGAATACACTTGATCCTGTTACAGGCGCCAATGCCATGAGGGTCAACTTTGTGCGCCTCATAAAAGACGGCAAGGTGCTGGAGATGCCGGAGCTGGGTCCATTGCCCGCAGGAATTCCACGTTTCCAGATGTGATGAATTAGATTCGGATAATTTCCGTCCCAGGGGATGAACCCCGGGATTATTGATGCATAGGAGGCTTTCCATTATGCAATATGCTATGGTGATTGATCTAAATCGCTGCGTAGGCTGCCATGCCTGCGCCGTAGCCTGCAGGGCAGAGTGGGGCGTGCCCACTGAATACCACCGCAGTTGGCTCCACCGCCAGGGCCCGGCAATGACGCCCAACGGGATGTCTTATACCTATTTCCCGGGGCTGTGTAACCAGTGTGACAACCCTGTCTGCGTGCCTGTATGCGAGGCCGATCCGGAAGAAAAGGTCTTTACCGACCCCAAGACCGGCAAGACCGTGACAATGGAGGTGCTGGCCACCTATAAGCATCCCTTCACAGGGGCCGTGCTGATAGACCAGGACCGCTGTATCGGATGTGAGATGTGTGTCGAGGCCTGCCCGTATGGCGCGCGCTACATGGACTATACTTTGGACGAGCCCAAGGCGGACAAGTGCACTTTCTGCATGGAGCGGGTAGAGCATGGCGAGGTCCCTGCCTGTGTAAAGACATGCCTTGCCGGGGCACGCATCTTTGGCGACCTGCACGACAAGAAGTCCGAGGTATATGACCTGGTGCACAACAAAGGGGGCATCAGGCTGACCTCTCCTGAGGTCGATATCGGACCCAATGTTTACTATATTGGCAACCCCAGGGACCTGCATCTGTTGAAGGAGACCTGTACGCCACACAAGATGAATGCAGGGAGGACCAGCAGACGTGCCATGCTCACAGGCTTGCATAGGCAGGGAGGCAATTTGCTGGCCGGTGCCGGGCTATTCGGGGCAGGCCTGGTGGATCTGACATCCTCTGATGGGCACAACAGACGGTCATAAGAAACTACCAAGACCGAATGTGGAGAATTTATGAGAAGGCTATATTGTATTTTTATATTGCTGCTGGCCTTGCCTGTAAGCTTGTTTGCTGAGTCTCGCTCAGGAATCATAAAAATGGAGTTTGATCTGTCGGCCCACAAAAGCGACAAGGGGGCAATGCTCTGGATACCGTATCCTGTTTCAGACCAGTACCAGGACATCACAAATGTGAAAGTTACCGGCGACTTTGCAGAGTCGGCAGTGTACACCGACCGGGTATACAAGACCCCTATGCTATACTCCCGCTGGGACAAAGGTGCGGCGAGTCGAAAGCTCACGCTTTCCTTTGATGTTATGCGGGAAGAAAGACTCAACAAGGATCTGCACGCCAGAGATGGTGCCTGGGATCCGGCTGACTATGCGCTCTATCTCGCTCCCACCGGTCTTGGCCCTACTACAGGTATGGTAAAGGCCTTCGCCGACAATATAACCACAGGTAAGACCACGGTCCTCGAGAAGTCTAAGGCTGTCTATGACTGGATATGCGAGAACATGTACAGGGATCCCAAGACCCGAGGCTGCGGTTCCGGTGATGTCTGCGTCCTGTTAAATAGACTAGGGGGAAAATGCGTGGACATTCACTCAGTTTTTGTCGCCCTTGCAAGGGCGTCTGGCGTGCCGGCCAGAGAGATTTTCGGTATCCGTCAGGGGAAGAATGGAGTTACTGATATTACCAAGAGCCAGCACTGCTGGGCTGAGTTCTATCTCCCTGGCTACGGTTGGGTAGTGGTGGATCCCAGCGATGTGCGCAAGATAATGCTCGATCAAAATCTCAAGCTGGAAGACGCCAAGACCACAAAATACCGGAAGTACTTTTGGGGTAGCGTGGATCCATATCGGGTGAAACTGGGCACCGGCCGTGATCTCACGCTCAATCCGCCGCAACACGGCCAGCCGGTAAACTACCTCATGTATCCATTCGCCCAGATAGAGGATGAGACCCTGGACTGGCTGGAACCTGCCACCTTTAAATACATCATTTCTCATACCAGCAAGAATTAGCGCCCAATGCCCCATAGTTGCGGATCGCTCGAAAAGGGGATGTTCTTTTGATCAAATCCGGGAGAGGAGCATGGAGACCAGAAGGAGTTTTTTAAAAAAAGGAGGGCTTGTCGCCATGGCGGCGGCTGGCCTTTCAGGAGAGGACAAGGCCGAAGCCGTCGGGCCGCACAAGAAATGGGCGATGATCATTGACCTGAACCGGTGCACAGGATGCCAGTCGTGCGTGATCGCCTGTAAGGGCCGTAACAGGACTGCTCCTGGAGAATTCAATATCAGGATTCTCTTCAAGGAAGAGGGGCATTACCCTGACTCAAGGGTGATTTTTACCCCTGTGCAATGCAACCAGTGCGAAGACCCCCCATGTGTCGCCGCCTGTCCTGCAGGCGCTATATTCAAGCTTGCATGCGGAATAGTGGTTACGGACTGGGACAAATGCCAGGGCCTCGGAAACTGCGTGGTCACCTGTCCCTACAATGCCCGGTTTCAGGATTCCAGATACGGGAACAAGGTGGACAAGTGCGATTTCTGTCTGGCCAAGCTCGAAAAGGGACTTGAGCCTGCGTGCGTAGAGGCCTGTCCGTCCAGGGCAAGGCTGTTTGGTGACATAAACGCCCCAAGCGGAGAGTTCGCCGAATACCTTAAGGTTGCACAGCTTATAGTTCGAAAGCCCGAGCTAAATACAAGGCCCAGGGTGACATATGTGGGCTCCGGGCACGGCAATGGGGGCGTATTATGAAAGGCAGGAAGAAAGGCAGAAGGGAAGGCATGGATATATCCGCTACCCGGCGCAGGATTCTGAAGGGAACGGCGGCGGCAGCCGGGCTTCTGGCCCTTGGCCCGGAAAAGGCGGCGGGAGAAAAGAACGTATGGGCCGATCCGCGAAATTTTCAGGACACGGCCCCGTCCCGGTTGGACACGGACGTGAAGGTGGTCCACTCTGTCTGTCTTGGGTGTAACGCCAGATGCGGAAACAGGGCAGTGGTAAGAGGCGGCAGATTGTTAAAATACTCAGGTAATCCATATCATCCCTACAACAGCCTTGGCCATCCCATTGATTACAAGACCCCTGTGGAAGAAACCCTTGGTCTATCAAGCCCTGTCTGCGGAAAGGCTCATGATGCCCCGAACTATGTATACAACCCGTACCGGGTGATAAAACCCCTCAAAAGGGCTGGAAAACGCGGCTCCGGAAAGTTTCAACCTGTTGAATGGGACCAGATGATCAGGGAGATAGCAGAGGGAGGAAGACTATTTGCCCATATCGGTGAAGACCGGGAGGTGCCCGGGCTGAAAGATCTGGACAGCGACGACCCCATTGATCCGGAAGCCCCTGAACTTGGTCCAAAGAGAAATGGCTTTGTCTTCATGACCGGAAGGCTTCAGACTGGAAGGAAGGCGGTCATAAACCGTTTCATAAAAGAGGCCTTTGGTTCAAAGAACCGGATCGGGCATACCGACATTTGCGGAATCGGCTTCAGGATGGGCAATTATACCCTTACGGAAAAGAAACAATGGGAACTCAAAGCCGATCCCTGGGAGGCTGAATATATCCTGGTGTTTGGGGCCAACATCTACGAGGCCCTCCAGCCCGGGGTGAACACATACGGCGCGGCTGTTGCCAGGAGGAACTCGCTTGGAGAGGTGAAATTTTCAATAGTCGACCCAAGAGCCCAAAACGCATCAGCCCATGCCGAGGACTGGATTCCAATCAAGCCGGGCCAGGATGGGGCCTTTGCAATGGGCATGATCCGCTGGATGATTGAAAACAAAAAATACAACAGGGATTATCTGGCCGCCCCCAACTCCAAGGCCGCCCTGGATCTGGGGCACACATGTTACTCCAATGCCACTCACCTGGTGATCGAGGACACTTCCCATGCAAACCACAGGAGATTCCTGCGGATTGGGGATCTTGACCCCGGTGCTCCCAGGAAACGGAAGGAGGCCTATGTGGTCCTTTCGGCCGAAGACGGCTCCCCCTTGGCCTTTGATTTGCTCAAGGAGGCCATCCTGGATAAAGAGACCCGCGTCAGGGACGCTGCCGGAAAAGAGATCAATGTAAAGACCGTCTTCCGGGCCATGAAGAAAGGGGTCATGGAACATTCACTTGACGAGTACGCTGCCTTTTCCGGTGTGCCAAGGGCCCAGATAGAAAAGACCGCCAGCGAGTTTTCTTCCCACGGCATAAGGGCGGCGGTCTGCCAGTATCACGGGGCCGGAAACTACGTAAGCGGTACCTATGCCGCCTATGCTGTGGCCGTGCTGAACGTACTCGTGGGCAGCATTGAGTCAAGAGGCGGATACTTGACCTCGGGAGGAGACGTCGCCAAGTGGAAAAAGGGTCTTTACGACCTCAAGGATTTTCCCGGAAAACGTAAACCAAAGGGGGTCATGATTTCGCGGGAAAAGTCCGCTTACGAAAAGAGCAGCGAGTACAGGAGAAAGGAGGCTGCCACTGGAAGTGGATACCCGTCAAAGCGCCCGTGGTTCACCTTTACCAGAGGTGGGCTCAGCGTCGAGACCATAAACGGCATTGATCAGCAGTACCCATACCGGTGTCAGGTGCTCTTTCACTATTTTTACAACTCGGTCTATTCCACACCTGGAGGATACCGGTTCAAAGAAACGCTCAAGGACACTGACAAGGTCCCGCTCTATGTGTCCATAGACACAGGCGTCAGCGAGTCCAACATCTTTGCAGACTATATCGTGCCGGATGTGACCTATCCCGAAGGCCATTACGGCTGGATAAGTCCCCATGCCCCGGCCTTGAGATTTACCGGGTTTCGCACCCCGTGCATCGAACCCCTTACGGGTGAGACTGCCGACAGGCGGCCCTTCAGCCTTGAGACGTTCTTGATCGATCTGGCCGAGACTCTTGGGCTTCCGGGTTTTGGCGAAAAGGCCGTATCCGGAAGGGACGGCAAGCTACATTCCTTCCACAGGGCCGAGGACTTCTATTTGAAGGGCTTTGCAAACATAGCCGATAACGCAGGGATCCCCCGGGCATCTGCTGAGGAAGCGGCCTTTGTGGAGAAAAATTATCCTGTTGCAAGATTCAAGGACATTCTCCCTGATGATCAGTGGAGACAGACCTGTTACGCCCTTGCAAGAGGAGGAATTTTCAAGAAGTACAATGAAGTCTTTGAGGATCAAAAGTTTAAATATGGAATACAGAGGGTGGTACTTTACAACGAAGACCTGGCCACTGCGAGGAATTCCCTTACTGGAGAGTATTTCCCCGGGACCCTGAAGTATGTCCCTCCAAAGGACTCTGCTGGAAACATCATCGAGGAGATAGACAAGGACTATCCCTTCTATCTAATAAGCCACAAGATGAATGTCCATACCCAGTCAAGGAGCAACAGCCACCGGTGGGCCATGGAGATCTTTCCGGAAAATTTCGTGGTAATGAATGAAAAGGACGCTGAGGAAAACGGCATCTCAGATGGAGACTTGGTCCGTCTCGTCTCCCGGAGCAACAGGGCGGGAATTGAGGGCAAGGTAAAGGTGAGCGGGCTTGTCAGGCGGGCTTGTCTCGGGGTATCTTTCCACTACGGTCATACTCAGCTTGGTGCATCCAGACTTTTCCTAAGAGATGGTGAAGGGGTCTTTCTCGGGGGAAGGAACGTGGTGGACAGAGACGGCCTGATCCCTGACCCGAAACTGGGCGCAGGCATCAACCCCAACATGGTCTCCCGCCTGGATGAGAACCTCGCCAACACCCCCATGATCGATGTGCAGGCAGGAATTCCCGACTTCAGCAGCACCAGGGTGAAGGTGATAAAGGCATAGATGACAGGAAATCAGAAAAACCCGTGACTGTTTTGAAAATGGCAGACATTTACGTCCTTAATATTCCGGAGGCATATTCTTGAGCTGTGCCAGGGAAAAGACAGGGCCGTCCTTGCACACAAATTCATGGCCGATATTACAGCGGCCGCACATGCCGATACCGCACTTCATGCGCATTTCAAGGGAGAGGATGATCCTCTCCGGTGGGAACCCCACTTTCTCAAGGACAGGCTGTGTAAATTTGATCATGATCGGCGGGCCGCATACAATTGCAATGGCGTCATCCGCGCTGGTGATCTTTTGCTCTGTAATGGTGGGGACAAAACCTATGTTATATTTCCAGTCTGGATCATCCGTCCCGTCAACAGTGATATGCATGTGGATATCATCCCTCTGCTCCCACTCTGCAAGCTCATCCTTGTAAAGCAGCATGCCAGGGGTCCTGGCACCATACACTACGGAAATATCCTTGAACCTGGAACGGTTTTCAGGGTGGAGCATATAGATAATACTGGATCTTAATGTGGTAAAGGCAAAACCGCCTCCTATGATAACAACATTCTTCCCTTCTATCTCTTCCCAGGGATACCAATTGCCAAGGGGCCCACGGATGCCCATCACGTCGCCTTCTTTCATGTTGTGCAGGCGAGTCGTAACCAACCCGACCTTATTCACGGTGAATGTGACAAATCCCTTCTCTGTGGGGGAAGACGCAATACCAATAGGGCTCTCTCCCTTTCCGGCAATAGAAAGCTCTGCAAACTGGCCAGGGGTGTATGAGAACTTCTTTTCATCCTTGGGATTAAGAAACACAAACCTGAAGGTCTTGAGATTCCTGTCTTCAGTCTCTGTGATGATCTTATCTATACGAACCGGATAGGGTAGATATGGGTTTTCCAAGAGTTTCTCCATGTTATTGATTCTCGTGCAAAAAGTCTCCAAGACTGATTCCGCTCAAAAGCGGAATCAGCCATTCATCAATTCACAAACATCCCTGATATCTATATTCGCAGGACAATTCCTGACACATCTGCCACATCCTGAGCATTGAACTCCGTTGTTGTACTTGTCCACATAGTATTTAAGCTTGTGCATAAACCTCTGTCGTACACGCTGGACCTTCCTGGCCCTTGGATTATGCCCTGAGCCATGCAATGTAAAGAGCGGAAACATGCAGGAGTCCCAGTTCCTGATCCGGTCTCCCTGTTTTCCCAGAACCTCGTCCTGGATATCAAAACACCAGCAGGTGGGACACAGGTATGTACAGGTACCGCAATTAATGCACGCAAAGGCCACCTCATCCCAGAATGGTGCATCAAAAAGCTCGGTCTGCACCTTGTGCTTTAACTTGTCTGTAGAGACTTTTTGCTCTATTTTATCTGAAACACCGGCTGCCAGGTCTTCACCGGCCTTGAGTGCTGTCTCATCTGCCGTTTTTCCACCTTGTGCATTTTCAAGAAACGTCTCGCCCTTTTCTGTCAGGCCCTTTACAAGAAATGTGTCTCCCAGGTCGTAAAGGAGCGCATCAAGGCCTTTTTCACTGAATGGGCCGCCACCTACAGAGGTACAGAAACACGTGGAGTCAGGGGCGTTGCACCCAAGGCCCACAAAAGTGGTTGATTCATACCGTTGTGTCCACCAGGGATCTTGATACTCGGGATTTTCAAAATTGGGTTTAACGATCTGAAAGGCATGGGCGTCACAGGGCCTTATCCCGACGATTGCCCGGGGAGAGTAGTCCTTTTCAGACTCCTTGATTATATTGACATCCGGGGCATTTTCATCCAGGGTATATTCAAACAGACGCTCCGACCGGGGATACACCAGTGATTTTGGGGAGAGCCGTGTGTTTTGAAAGTTAAAGTCAGGGATTTTCTTCTCATCCAGGACCTTGAAGGTATGAAAGTCTCCATCCCTGACCGGAACAAATATATTATAAGAGGATTTTAGGCCTGCTAATGCCTTTATCCACTCTTCTTTTGTATAGATCTTTTTTGTCATGAGGCACTACCTTATGAAATCGTTGTAATCATCAGGCTGGAATACGTCCAGAAGGGGACGCTGATCCAAAGTCAGCCCGGCTTCCCAGGAGAAAAGCTCCTGCGCGTCCTTGTTGAGCTTTTTGGTAAACTGCCTCATGGGAATGCTCATGGGACAGACCCTTTCACACGCACCGCAGTCTGTGCATCTGCCCGCACAGTGATAGGCCCTCAGGATGTGGAATGTCATGGTATCAACGGGATCACTGCTTTTGCCTACCCACTGGGGATTTGATTCATCCACAAAACAGGTGGGACAGTAACATAAAGGGCAGGCGTTTCTACAGGAGTAACAGCGGATACATTTGTCTATGGCCCTGGTAAAGAAATTCCATTTTTTTTCAGGATCCATTTTTTCAATCTGCTTAACGTCTTTGTATACATCGACCTCGTTCTGCTCCTCCACGGGCAGCGCGATCATTTCATCAAATATTACAGGGTTGCGGTGGGTACAGACCGAACAGTTGCGCTGGAGATAGTCGTTCTTATTGAATGTGTCCTCAAAATCTTTGCCTTTTACTGTGAAGGTGTCTCCCTGTTCTTCTATTGCAAGGATCTCTTTTTGCTTCACTGCCCTTTGCACTGCCCGGTGGTCGATCATGCCTTTACAGGGAATGCCGACAATATAGAGTTGATCACGGCTGATCTGGTTTTCTGTGATATGCGTAACGATGTTTCTGGAATTGCATCCATTAGCAATAATTCCAATCCTGTCCGTCCTCTTGGTCAGATAATTGCACAGGTTCAGCCCGCAGTTACTGTCCCAATGGAGTAGATCAACTTGATCGGCATTGCTGATGAGGACCGGCTGGTTCATCATGGGGACGCTCCCCTTTTTATAGCCGATGAACACATCCACCTTGTCTTCTTCAAACAGCTTCCCGGCTGTCTTCCTGATCTTCTCGACATACTCCAGCATTACGCCACCTCGGCCCTTTTCTTGATAAAGTGTTTCGCAGGCCCAAGGGCCTTTACTTCTTTTGCTACTTCCCGCGCCACATCAACATACTTCGTCGCCTCAGCAGATGATACCCAGGAGAAATGCAGCCTGCCGGGTTCAATCCCAATATGTTCCAGGAGTCCTTTTAACAGGGCGAATTTTCTTCTTGCGTAGTAATTACCTTCCAGGTAATGGCAGTCTCCGGGGTGTCACCCGGATACCCACACACCATCAGACCCGTGACGGAAGGCAGCCAATATAAACTTTGGGCTAACACGGCCGGAACAGGGTACACGGATTATCCTGAAATTAGGGGGATACTGAAAACGGCTCACGCCTGCCAGATCAGCGGCTCCGTAACTGCACCAGTTACAGAGAAAGGTCGTAATCTTCGGCTCCCAGTCGTTCATATTTTTCTCCATTCTATAATACGTTCATGGGATTACAATGCCCACTATTTTACCGCAACCCATCGAACTGTAAGCGTTTACAGGGTGCTGCAGATGCGAGGCGTACGGGTACGCAGACGTACTCCCTGTACTTCAAGTACCCGACAACAAAGCAGATGCGGTGCCCTGTGAACGCTTACACTTCATCAATCATGGCCATGATCTGATCCTGAGCAAAGCCCTTGAGGTCTATGGCCCCGGATCGGCAGGATGCCACGCACAGGCCGCAGCCCTTGCAGAGCACCGGGTTTATCTCCGCCTTGCCTGCAAATCGTCCTTCTTCCATGATAGATGGTGCTGAGTATGGGCAGATGCTGACGCACACCCCGCAGCTACAGCACCACATGGGGTTGATCCGGGCCACTGTGCCGCTGGCAAAGACCTTGCCTGTTGCAATAAGGCCGGATGCGCGGGACGCTGCTGCCAGTGACTGCGCAATGCTCTCGTCAATGGATTTTGGATAATGCGCCAGTCCGCAAAGAAAGATTCCATCAGTGGCAAAATCAACCGGTCTCAGCTTGGCATGGGCCTCAATGAAGAATCCGTCATCATTTACCGGGACCTTGAAGAATGTGGTCAGTTGTCCTGCTTCAGACGGCAGTATGGCAGTTGCAAGCACAAGCAGATCTGCCTTGAGGATGACGGATCTCTTGAGGATCTGATCCTCAAGCTCGATCTCCAAAGCATCCTTTCCTCCACTCACCTTTGGCTTTGATTGCAGGTCATAGCGGAAAAAGATCACTCCCTTTTCCCTGGCCTCTCTGAAGAGGTCTTCGCGCTCCCCGTATGTCCGCATGTCGCGATACAGCACATAGACATCAATGTCCGGATTGCGCCGCTTGAGCTCCAGCGCGCTCTCCACAGTGTGACTACAGCACACCCGGCTGCAATAGGGACGGTCAGGTTCACGAGAGCCGACACACTGAATAAAGGCTGCTGATTTGATTTCCTTGAGTAACGGATCATCCTGAATGAACCGTGCATCCATTTCCAGATGGGTGAGCACACGCGGGTCATTTCCATAGAGGTATTCAAAGGGCTTGTATTCATGACCGCCGGTTGCGACTACTGCCACTCCGTGCTTTAGCTCAATTTGTTTATCTCCGTTTTTTAAGGTGGAGGAGAAGTTGCCTACAAAACCGTCCACATTGGTAAGCTTGGTGGATCGACGTACATGGACTTGAGGACTTTTTTCTATCTCGTCTGCCAGATCTTTCACATAGGCCTGGATGTCTTCACCCTTCCAGGTCTTATTGAGGAACCTGGCCTGGCCCCCCAGATCCTCTGATTGCTCAACCAGATGGACTTCATAACCCTGGTCAGCCAGGTTTTTCGCACAGACCATGCCGGCAACACCACCGCCAACCACCATGGTGACCGGTTCAAGGCCCAGCTCCGTGTCCGGAAGGGGTTCCAGCAGGGCTGCCTTGGTAACCGCCATTCGCACCAAATCCTTTGCCTTTTCCGTGGCGGCCGCAGGGTCCTTGCCATGTACCCATGAGTCCTGGTTGCGGATATTGGCCATTTCGAACAAATACTTGTTCAGGCCTGCATTCATCAGGGTTTCCTGGAAAAGGGGTTCATGGGTCTTTGGTGTGCACGCAGCAACCACCACCCTGTTGATCCCCTGTTCCTTGATAACCTCTGCCATCTTCACCTGTGTATCCTGGGAACAGGTATACATGTTGTCTTCAACATAGGTGACGTACGGGAGCGTCTTGGCATAGTCCCGCACCTCGGGCACGTTTACTACACCGGCGATATTGATGCCGCACTGACAGACAAAGACTCCAATGCACGGGGGCTCGCCGATCACATTGGTCTCCGGCGGCATCTCCTGTACCCGGGTCTGGGTCCAGCGGCTTTCGCTCAAAAGCACACTGGATGCCGCTGCGGCTGCAGAGGCCTCCATAACAGACTGGGGGATGTCTTTTGGTCCCTGGATCGCCCCGCATACAAAGACACCTTCCCTTGTAGTCGCTACAGGTGCAAAGCTGTCTGTCCTGGCAAAGTTGTATTTATCCAGCCCGATCCCGAGACGTCCTGCAAGCTTGACGCTTTCCTCCCCCACCTGAAAGCCCACGGAAAGCACTACAAGGTCAAAAATCTCGCTCTTCAGCTCTCCGCTGTCATCAACATAGGTTATCTCAAGGTTGCCGTCTTCTACCGGGTCCACGGTGTGAATGCGCGAACGGATAAACCGCACACCGTGCTCATCACGGGCCCGGTTATAATATTCCTCAAAATCCTTGCCGTATGTCCGCATGTCCATGTAAAAAATGGTCGGTTCTACATCCCCGTGTGCGTGCTCCTTGGCAATGACCGCTTCTTTGATGGCGTACATACAACAGACACCGGAGCAGTAGGCATTGCTGCATTCATGGGTGTCGCGGGAACCTACACACTGGAGCCAGGCAATTTTTTTGGGCTCTTCGCGGTCATAGGGCCTCATCAGATGGCCCATATACGGCCCGGATGCGCTCAGGATCCGCTCGAACTCCATGCTGGTGACTACATTGGGAGATTTCCCATAGGCGAATACTTCCTGAACTCCAGGATCGAACAACTCATTTCCAACTGCAAGGATCGCAGCTCCCACTTCAAGCTCTGTCCTTTTCGGCTTATCATCATAATTAATCGCCCCGGCAAGACAGATTTTTTCACAGAGTCCGCACCCGATGCACAGGTCCCTGTCAATGGAATAGGCAAGTGGGACTGCCTGGGCGTATTGGATGGACGTGGCGGCCTTGAGACCCAGACCGCAATCGAATTCATTCACACAGTTTACAGGACAGGCCTGACTGCATTGCCCGCACCCGGTGCATACATCAGGATCAATATACCGGGGATGATTAATGAGCGTGGCCTTAAAATGCCCTGCCTCACCATCAAAGGATTCAACCTCTGAGTTGGGGATGATATTTATATTAAGATGCCGGCCGACCTCGACCAGTTTGGGTGAAATAATTCACATGGCGCAGTCATTAGTTGGAAAGGTCTTATCCAACTGTGCCATCATCCCCCCAATGGTCGGTGACTTGTCAACCAAGTGTACGTAATATCCCGCGGTTGCCAGATCAAGGGCCGCCTGCATGCCGGCAATGCCGGCCCCCACGACCATTACGCTTCCCATGTTTTTCATCTCCATATCCTTCGCCATTCCTGTTCCTCGAAATTGTCCGGATTAATACAATCTCATATTTTCGTTTTGATCCTCTAATGGGACAAGTAAGTTAAGCTTCTTGATTAAATCCGGAATAGATATTTGAGTAACGGCCCATACCTGACTTAAATCCACGTGATCATAAGCATGGATAAGAATATCGCGCATCCCTGCAATCTTGCGCCAAGGAATATCCGGATGACTAACTCGAAATTCCTCAGAAATGCGTTTAGCCGCTTCACCCATTACTTCCAATTGTCGCATAACTGCTGATTGGCACACAATACTTTGCTCAAAGCCGGTCTCGTTCATCTCAGCCACAAAATCTTGAACCAGTTGAGCAGCCGTCAGAATATCTAATACGTAAACTAAATCACGAGACTGCATAAATAACCTTGGCTGAATCGAGAATAGCCTGTCGGCGTAAATAGTTCCGGCTATGTTCTATCCCCCGTCGACTGACCAAATCAACTGGACGGTCAAAGATAGCTTGTAATTCGTCTTGCATATCAATTTGGTCAAAAAGACTCCAACCGGCATTGGGAACAAAAGTAACAAGCACATCCACGTCACTATCTGGTCGAAAATCACTAGATAGAATCGAGCCGAACAAAGCAAATTCTGTAATTTGCCAACGTTGACAAAAACCCATAATTCTATCTGTTGGTATTTTTACTTCTTCTGCTTTCATTTTTATTTACACATCGTTTTGGCTGTTTTGGACTCTATGTTTCCTTTTACCATTTCACCGTAAAAATTAAAAATGCCTCTTTGTCTCTGATATTCGGCGTAATAATGGGGGGATTCCGTCATTACGCCATTTCAACAAATATCGGGGTGCTGCCACTATACTCCTTCAGACCTGCCCGGTTGCATCTCTCCAGTTCATTCAGACGCAGAGAGACCGTATATACGGACAAGCCGGTTTTTTCAGCCATCTGCCTTACAGACCGGGGGCCTTCTTCAAGGGCCGCCATGATCAGGGCCTTGTGGTATTCTTCTTCTGTGGCCTGTTGGAGCAATCTTTTAAAATCCTCATCCTTTAGCTTTTCATTGTAAACGTTAACCTGTTCGGTGAGTTGCTTTGTCAACCCCAGCAACCAACGAATCCTGGGGGAATTAAGCGTCTGTTCAACTGCCGCAAGGGGAAGACTGAACTCCTCTGGATCAAAGGGACCCATTTCCTGCGTAATATTGCTCACCTCGGTTACATATTTAGCAAAAAGCTGCCCTTCAGCCGCACTGACCCAGCGGAGTTGCACCCGGTCCCGCCCGATACCTGACAGATCCAGTAAATATTGAACCAGTTCCACCCTGTTGGCCGCATATTCATTACCATCCTGGTAATGGCATTCTCCGAGGTGTCACCCGGAGACAAAGACGCTGTCAAACCCGCTCCTCAGGCCGTCTATAATATAGACAGGATCAACCCGGCCTGAACACATTACCCGAATCGAACGGATGGTCGAAGGATATTGGAGCCTGGAAACCCCTGCCAGATCCGCACCTGCATAGGCACACCAGTTACACAGAAATGCCAGGATTTTCGGTTCAAATGACTTGTTCATGTCCATATTACCTACCTTCATTCACTCGCAACCCACACCAGCAACTAGCAACCAGCAACTCACCTCCCCTCCCCTCCTGCCTCAATCATTGCAAGGATCTGGTGGTCGCGGAAGTGTTTCATGTCAATGGCCTTTTGCGGACAGGCCGCGGCACAGATCCCGCAGCCCTTACAGAGGGCCTGGATGTTCTCAGCCCTGTATCCCTGCCCTGAGACCTTGATAAGTTCTATGGCCCCAAAAGGACAACAGGCTTCACACAGACCACAGCCAATGCACTTTTCCTGATCGATTACTGAAACAGTGGGCTCAACTTCCACTGACTCTTTGATCAACACTGATGCGGCACGGGCAGCGGCTGCCTTTGCCTGGACTATGGATTCCTCAAGGGGTTTGGGATAGTGGGCCATACCGCATACAAATATCCCGTCAGTGGCAAAATCCACAGGCCTCAACTTCATGTGCGCCTCGAGGAAAAAACCATCCTCGTTAAGCGGCACTTTCAGCATCTTGGCGAGTTCCTCATCGCCCCTTGCGATAATGGCCGTGGCCAGGTCCAGGTAATCCACTTGGAGTTCCAGGGGGATGCCGAGTATATGGTCTTTGACCGTAATCTTCAGTTTGTCTTTGCCGTTGATCCTGGTTTCTTCCACCACAGGTTTTTCATTAAGCGAGTAGCGGATGAATATGACACCCAGCTCCCTGGCCTTTCTGTACAGTTCTTCCCTCTGACCATAAGTGCGGATGTCGCGATAGAGCACATAGACATCCAGGCCGGGTTTCCGTGTCTTGAAATCAATGGCCTGCTGCAAGGATGAGGTACAGCAAAACTTTGAGCAATAGGGACGTTCGGGTTCGCGGGACCCCACACACTGTATAAAGGCAACCGCCTCGGCCTGCTCAAGCCTTTCAGGCTCTTTTTCAAAGAGTTTTTCAAGCTCATGCCATCGCATTACCAGATCGCTCTGCCCGTAAAGGTACTCGTCCGGCTTAAGGGATTTGGCGCCGACTGCCAGGATGATAACACCATGCTCCAGTTCTTGCTCAGCAGATCCTGTTGTTACAGTAGTTGTAAAGTTACCTACAAAACCCGATACATGGCTGATTTTTGTGTCCAGCAATACCTCGATCCGCTCATGACCCCGGACACGTTCTTTGAGGTCTGCAAGAAAGGCCCTTCCATCCTCACCTTTCCATGTCTTCCTGACATATTTTGCATATCCCCCAAGTTTTTCTTTTTGTTCCACAATAAAGGTCTTGAACCCCTGGTCAGCCAGGTCCAGCGCAGCGATCATGCCGGCTGCACCCCCACCGATAACCAGCGCCTTGTGCCTGTTTCCCAAGAGCAGAGGCTCGATGGGTTCAAGCAATGCAGCCTTGACCACAGACATTCTCACAAGGTCTTTGGCCTTCTCAGTGGCCTTTTCAGGTTCCTTTTGATGCACCCATGCATCCTGGTCCCTGATATTGGCAAATTCAAAAAGATATGGATTCAGGCCCCCATCCCGGATCGTTTCCTGGAAAAGAGGTTCATGGGTACGGGGAGTACATGCAGCCACAACTACACGATTCAGGCGGTTTTCCTTTACGGCATCCCGTATGAGCCCCTGTGTATCCTGGCTGCAGGAAAACAGATTATCAGCCACATAGACCACATTTGGCAGGGTCTCGGCATAGTCACGGACCGCCGGCACATCCACAACCCCGGCGATATTGATGCCGCAGTGGCATACAAAGACACCGATCCTGGGTTCTTCATAAATAATCGGGTCTTCAGGCGGATAGGTCTTTTCCTGTGTAAGTGAATTTCGCGAATCGGCAAGCAGCACGGCACAGGCTGAAGAGGCAGCCGATGCCTCCATTACCGATTGGGGGATGTCCTTGGGACCGGCAAAGGCACCGCAGACAAAGACACCCGGCCTTGAAGTAACAACCGGTGTGAAGCAGCTCGTTTCGGCAAAACCATGAAGATCAAGGTCAATCCCAAGGTCTTGGGCCAGTTTGCGCACTTCCTCAGATATCTCAAGACCGGTTGAAAGCACAACCAGGTTGAAAATTTCCTCCTTCAGCTCGCCGCCATCGTCCACGTAAGTGATCTGCAGATCATCCGAGCCGGGTCCTGCACGCTCGATAGAATGGACCCGTGACCTTATGAACCGGACCCCTGCCTCATCCCTGGCACGGTCATAGTATCTGTCAAACTCCTTTCCATGGGTCCGCATATCCATGAAAAAGATAGCGGTATCCAGGTCGCCTCCGGCATGTTCCCTGGCAATGACCGCCTCCTTGATAGCATACATACAGCACACGCCGGAGCAATACTCATGGCAACCGGTATGTAAATCGCGGGACCCGACACACTGAAGCCACGCAATCTTTCGGGGAGGCTCATTATCAGAAGGGCGTTGGAGATGGCCCTGAAAAGGACCTGAAGCGCTCAAGATCCGCTCAAACTCCATGCTGGTGATGACATTTGGAAGGCTGCCGTAGCCGTAAACATCATACCCGCGGGGATCAAAGGATTTAAAGCCGGTGGACAGGATAACAGACCCTACTTCTATTTTATGGATTTTCTCTTTCTGTGTGAAATCAATAGCATCTGACGGACAGTATTTTTCACAGGCCTTACATCTGCCCTTTTTCTTGAAGTAGATACAGTGATCCGCATCAATCACATATTTGAGCGGTACGGCCTGGGCATATTGCACATAGATGGCCTTGCGTTTAGCCAGGCCCTGGTTGTATTCATCCTTGACCTTGCGGGGGCATCTCTCGGCACAGATCCCGCAGGCGATACATTTATCCATGTCCACATAGCGCGGACGTTCACGGACAGTTACTTGAAAATTTCCCGCATCACCCTCAATGGATTCCACATCCGCCAGGGTGATAAGATTGATGTTCAGATGCCGGCCGACCTCGACCAGTTTGGGGGAGATAATTCACATAGCACAGTCGTTGGTAGGAAAGGTCTTGTCCAGCGCGCTCATCACACCACCAATGGCAGCGGATTTTTCAACCATGTGCACGAGGAAGCCTGAATTCGCCAGATCCAGAGCGGACTGTATCCCGGCAATCCCGCCACCAACAACCATTACCGATCCTTTTATGTCTTTTGACATGGAAACGTCTCCCTCTTACCACTTTTCATAAACCATTTTTCAAAGCTAATCGCTAATGGCTAACAGCTAATCGCTCGATTTTGTACTGGGCATCCCTCAGTTCATTGGCCTTCTTGATCTCTTTTTCGGAGCAACTCTCTTAGGCACCATAAACAGCAATGTTCTTGAGATCGTCGCCTAAATATGCACGTTCATTTTCACCAAGTATCCCAAGAGATAAACAAATCAATGTCCATAAATGAACCACTGAATAATTTCCCCCATAGTGCTCACTTAATTCATGAATCTGCGCATGACAATTATGACAGGCGGCAATACAATAATCTGCCTTGGTGACCTTAATCTGTTTATCTTTCACTATTCCATACTGTAAACGCTGTTCTTTATATCCGGACTGGAGAGCACCTCCGCCACCGCCGCAACAGTAATTGTTTGATTTATTGGGAGTCATATCAATAAAATTTTCTTCACCCACAATTGACTTGACCACGTAACGCAGATCATCGGCAACTTCATCTCCGTAAGATTTGCGCACAATCTGACATGGGTCCTGAACAGTAAACTTAATCTTTAAATCCTTGTTCCAGTCGGAATTTACTTTTAATTTCCCTTCTCTAATCCATTTGGCATAATACTGATACATGCAGGCAATTTCCAGGTCATGCTCTATATGAAATTTTTTCAGTCCGTACCGGACTGAGTAGGTTACGTGCCCTCATTCAGTATTGAGAAAGACTCTGCATCCAAGCTCTTTCGCAGTATTTATACTCGTCCTGACAATTTTTTCCCATGAATCATTATCGGCAAGAAACATGCAGTAATTTTCTCCGGCCCATCCTTTAGATCCATAAGTCCAATCAGCACCTACGACATGAAGAATTTTCCAGAGAGGGACCATCTCATCCGGTTCTGTTACAGGCTCTCTGGAATTTTGATTCAAGAAAAAGTGAGCACCTTTTTTGTCAATTGGTGCTTCCATATCTTTAAAATCAGGTTGTGTCTCGCGATACTCCTCAAGAACATCCTCAACCACAAAAACAAAATCGTCCGGTGGTGTTCCCATGGCGCTGCCGCTCTGATTTCTCAATGCCATATCGCATGATCCGACAATCCCCTTAGGCCGTGTTTCTCTTGGCCAGCTTGCTCTTGCTTCATACACCAACGCTGGTATATCGATTTGCATCGGACATGCATAAACACACCTGTAACACATGGTACACATCCACACCCATGGTGTGGATGTTAATTCTTCGTCCATCCCAAGAGCAGCCATGCGCAAAAACTTTCTTGGATCCATATCTTCAAGACCCGTTGCCGGACAGCCAGCCGAACAGGTACCACATGTCAGGCAAAGGTTAAGATTTCCCCCGTCAGGAAGAAGTTTTTTGACTTTATCCATAAAAATACTTTTTCTTTTTCCACCAAGTTTGATTGCTCCTTCAGCCATATTTTATTACCCTCCATAGTGGAATCACAACAGTGGAATCATAACCTGTTCATTCAAAGACAGTATATAATTTTCACAAATTTCTAATTAAATAAAACCGGCCTCTTGCAGCTTCTAAAGAGCCTTGACACTTTCTTTAGCTCTTTGGTTTAGTTAAGTCAACCCGGCCTCCTGCAAAATTCCTATTCCCGCGTTAGAAGGATAAAAAACAAGATCCCGGCCATCATTATCATTGCCCCTAAGGGAAAAGCGCTCCTGAGACCACAATAATCCATTATAATACCGGCAAAAAAAGAACCGAACAGCATTCCCAGGCTGTGCCCCACTGTCAAAAGCCCCATGATTGACCCCATGGATTCGTTTTCATTACCTTTTATCACAGACAACGCCATCACCGGCGGTGTTGATAATCCGCCTCCTACTCCAAATAGAATATCCGCGATAATGATATCCCAGAATCCCTCTGCCCATGAAAATGAATATACTGCATATACGATTATCAGGCTGCCGGATATAATCATGTATCTTTTGTTAAGCCTGTCAGCCAGTAAGCCCATCGGGACCTGCAGCATACCGCTTATACATACTCCCAGCATGACAAGAACCCCGATCAAAGAACTTGAAAGCCCGAATTCTAAATCCGCGTAAACAGGCAGGAAGCACCATATGATTCCAATGCAGGTTATATAGGAAAACCGGACAATAAACAGCCCTGCTATAACCCTGTCCCTTAAAAGCCTGGTAATCGACACCGGGGCCCCATCCCTCCTTACAATCCTTTCCGAACTAACGGGCGGCAGGAGGAAAAAGCTTAAAAAGCAGCCTGCAGCCGCAAGAATTCCCATGGACGCAAAAGCTGCGTCCATGCTGAATTTGTCATTGATCACTCCGCCTGCCAGAGGGCCAATGCTCAGGCTCAGAAACATGGACAGGTTAAAAAGGCCCATATAAAAGCCCTCTTTCCCTTCAGGCGTGATATCTCCGATATAGGCCTGTGCAACCGGCATGATCATGGCAGACGCAACACCCTGAAAAAATCGTACGACAATCAATGAATTGACATCGGCTGAAAACATGAATGCAATGGAAACCAATGTATAGCCAAGCAGACCTGCGACAATAAACGGCTTGCGCCCTTTTTTGTCTGAAGTCCTGCCGAAATACGGAAGGAGAAACGTTCGCGAAAGGGAGAATGCACCGAAGATCAGGCTTATATACAGACCGCTGGCTCCAAGATCATAGGCATACACCGGCAGAAGCGGGACCACTATCCCCACGCCTGTAACAGACGTAAAAATGGAAAAGAAAATAGTAGCAAATATTTTTTTGTCAGATGAATTCATTATAGAAGAGGAAGAAGTGACAGGCGAACAATGTTTTTCACTCGGAGTGAACCGGATCAATCAGTCGAGTAGGGAATTTCAACAAAATCATGCTGTCTTGGGTCAAAATCCTTTATATTTCGGGTTATCAGTTTTGTTTTATGATGTTGCGCTAAAGCACACGAGAATCATCTCCTTATACCTAACCCGGACAAATGGAACCAAACAGGTTTGAAGATAAAAAAATTGATCACGAAAGCACGAAAATACGAAGACACGAAAGGCTGAATGTTGTTTTATTTGTCATTGTTTGATTTTTCAGTTAGGAACGGGAGATAAATAAGTTGAACAAAAATTAACAGGATTTTTTGTTGTATTCAAGGCGCGAGAAGCGAGCATAACGGGTTATGTGATCGACGAGCAACTAACAACTGCATTTTGCGTTTCCAGATAGAGAAGGGAATTATTAGGGATGATATCATGTTTTGATAGCATATCAAGCTCTTTATAGGAAACCAAAATGGAACAGTACAGCCTTTTTTTATCCCATAATAGCGTGGTTTCGGGGGCATGAATAGGGGACTGCTCTGTTTCGGAACAGTCTATTGTTCCATTCCGGTACAATTATTTGTAACCGTTCACTACAACGCCCGTTTTACCGTAACACCGAACAGTAAGCGTTTACAGGGTGCTGTAGATGCGAGGCGGAGGGTACGCAGACGTACTCCCTGTACTTCAAGTGCCCGACAACAAAGCAGATGCAGTGCCCTGTGAACGCTTACAATTATTTTTACACCGCCCGCCCTAGTTGAATAGAAAAACAAAGGCACTCAACGGGAAAAACTTCGATTAAAACATAGAAGTCGTAAAGCTCTCTCTCCCTCCCTCCCTCCCTCCCTCTCTGCATTCTCCGCGCTCTCTGCGGTGAATGGTTTAAATATTTTTCTGCGCCCTCTGCGTTCTCTGCGGTTAATATAAATGTTTTCATACTTCGCATAACTGCCACAAACCGGTTGAAAAAATATTCCACATGAATTCAGCAGGTTATAAAAGTTGGCACGCGTGTTGCTTTTAAAGCTGTCAAAACATAAACTAAAAACAAAAGCTGATTACCCTGCAAAAAGTCGGAGACGATCTAAAGCGAAATTTATATAGCTATTTCGAGGTGGTGGCTCAAAAAGGACTTTTTTCAGTGTAATCAAAACTTAAAAAACAACAAAATTAAAGGAGATTAAAAAAATGGATAAGATTAAAAGTTTTTTCAAGGATGAAGAAGGTGCGAGTGCAGTTGAGTACGCATTGCTGGTATCCCTTATCGCCGTGGTTATAATTGCCGCAGTAAGAACCTTAGGCGAAAATGCCTCGGACAAGCTCGGACGGGCTGCAGCCGCGATTGGATAGCAAATAGCTTCTAACCCACTTGTTCAAGCGTCAGATCGAAAACGGTCTGACGCCTTTTTTGTGCGTGACTGACTCAAGCGTCGTCTTTATGCCAGCAGCCATGGCCTTATTGTTGCAGGAAAAGCACTAATCAAAATCATTAATCAAGGGGTGAATAAAATGAAGGATATTGTCATGATTCTCAGTGCAGTGGGCCTGGGGGCCTTTGGTCAGCTTTCCCTGAAAAAGGGAATGCTGCTGTCCGGCCCTACCAATATAGGCATTGACGTGATAAAGGCCACCTTCACTCCTTATGTATCTTTTGGTCTGGTTCTTTATGCAACGGCCATGATCCTCTGGCTCGCTGTTCTTTCCAGGGTTGAGTTGAGCTTTGCCTACCCTATGCTTAGTCTGGGTTACGTATTTGTGATTTTTGCCTCTTGGCTGATATTTAATGAGCATGTTTCTACTTTAAGGATTGCGGGAATACTATTTATCTGTATAGGAGTTGCCATGATGGGAAGGAGTTAGGCATGAAGAATTATATCTATCTTTCCGTAGTTATTCCTGCCTATAATGAAGAAAAGATGCTCTTCCGCTAATACTTTGATTATGGTGCCTGAGCTAATTTGACGGTTAATAGCTCTCTAAACGTCCAGACATGGTCAGTAAGCCCTGCGGCCATGCCCGGAGTTTTGGAGGCCCATCTTTG
>PQXE01000109.1 GCA_003194495.1 Deltaproteobacteria bacterium | reverse complement strand
TAGATAAGGAAAGAAAAAAGAAGTATAAAGAAAAACAGAAAGAAAAAAGAAGCCTTTAATCTCTTTTAAGAATAATTGATTAACCCATCAAAAACACGTTACATAATTTAACTCGGGACATAACGACTCTCAACTTCCAGTATCCTTTAAGGGTTCTGCGCAATGGCTTTCCGTAGGCTTCAGGTTGTATGGCAAGCCGTTCCTCGATGGCTCCCTTGATCATGTCCCTGTTTTTCGCATCAATTTTAGGTAAGTCAGATCTTTTAACATCCGGGTGGTATTTGAGTTTGTATACCATTGCCTTTCCACAAGTGCCGGATATTAAGACCATACATCATCATGGGCTAGCGCTTCGGAGTCATGCCATGATTTTTCCCTTTTCTCGGCAAATGCAGAAAGGGCAATATCCTCTTGAATCTCCAGGGCCTCTTTGAGCAAATCCCTAACCTTGGCGGATAATGAGACATTATCCTTTTCTGCCAAAAGTCGGACATTCTGGTAGAGAAAATTGTCCAGGACTACGTTTACGCGTGGATTTTGAGTCGGCACGGCCTTTTCCTCCTAATTAAACGTTCATGACGAGGCCTTTCGTCACCCCCGGGCATGAAAATTTGCCACCCGCTCGCTATGCTCGCTCGACACACACAGACGAACACAGACAAAAGACCTTATCCACTGGTGAACACACCAGCGGATAAAATGTCTGTGTGTGTCCGTGTGTGTCTGTGGCTGATTCAAAAAGTATTTTCACGGTAAATTAAGTTTAAGTGTAACAGTGGTGATACACCACGTCAAATTAAAAAGCTGTCTTGTGATTTGGCGTGGTCATGAAATTGCGTTTACGATATTTCTTTAAAAATCAAATGGTTAGTAAAAACTATGGTAACTTCTCAATAAGCATAGGTAATAGTCACTGGATTCCCAACAAAATATGATTTGCCCGGACTTATTGAGAACTTACAGATTGATGACGTCAATCGTTGTCACTTGTGAGCGTGTCCGGCAACTGTTAAGTTATACATGTGAGTGGCTTCTTGGGAAAAATTAATCCCTGCCAAACCTCAAACTCAAAAGACCTTAAGTGAAACATAAAAACAGACGAGTAGCCATTACAGGAATGGGTATTATTTCCTGTTTGGGCCTGAATAGAGATGAAGTGCAGACCTCCCTCCAGAAAGGAAGAAGCGGCGTACGTTTTCTCCCTGAACGTAAGGCTTTGGGGTTTCAGAGTGCGCTTAGCGGTGTTGTTGAGGGCTTTGACCCTAAGAGTGTTCTGGACCGGAAGCAGCGCAAGACACTGCCGGAATACGGCCTCTGGGCCTGGTCCGCGGTGTCTCAGGCCCTGGAGCAGGCCGGTATTCATCCTGATAGCTTGACTGGTGATGAGAAAACAGGAGCGGTGTTCGGCAACGATTCCTCTGCTGTTACAGCAGTTGAGCAGGTAGATATACTTCGATCCGCCGGGGAGACAAAGGCCATAGGCAGTGGACACATATTCCGGCTGCTCGCCAGTACTGTTACCCTCAACCTGAACACCATTTTGGGAATACGTGGAGTATCCTGGACTGTAAGCGGGGCCTGTGCGAGTGGTGTTATGGCGGTGGGCCAGGGGGCTGAAACCATAGCCTTTGGCAGGCAAGATCGCATAATTTGCGGCGGGGTGCAGGAAATCTCCTGGGAATCCATGTGCAGCTTTGATGCCTTGGGGGCTTTTTCGCGCAGGGAAAACGATCCTGAAGCGGCTTCCCGTCCGTTTGATCAAGACCGGGACGGGCTGGTCCCCAGCGGTGGGGCCGCTGCTGTGGTTTTAGAGGCATTTGAATCGGCCGAGGCACGAGGTACTCAGATATTGGGCGAGGTCATTGGTTATGCCAATACCTCAGATGGTCACCACATAGCAGTGCCGAGCGGGGAGGGATTGGAACGGGCAATGCATTGTGCTCTGATGGATGCCGCCCTTTCCCCTGATGACATTGATCTGGTTTTATCACATGCCACATCAACCCCGGCCGGTGACAGGGCGGAGGCAATTGCACTGCGCAATGTTTTTGATTTGGATGGAACAAAAAAAGGCCCGATTGTGTCCGCGGTAAAGGGTCTGGCCGGTCACGAATTCTGGATGGCAGGCGTATCACAAGTGGTCTATGGTCTGCTGATGGCATGTGGCGGTTTTGTGGTAGGGAATCACAACCTTAAAGTGCCGGATCCTGCTGCAGAGGTCTTATATCTCCCCAAAAAGAATGTTTCGTTCAGACCACGCTTTATGCTTTGCAATGCATCCGGTTTTGGTGGGACCAATGCCTGCCTGGTTATAAGGATTGCTTGATGAAGGCTGATGTCGTTGTCATAGGAAGCGGGATAAGCGGTCTGACAACCGCAGCCCTGCTTGCCAAAATAGGCAGACGAGTAATTATACTGGAGCGAAACAAGAGGCCCGGTGGGGCGTTAAAACGCTTTACACGCAGAGGAATTCCCTTTGACATTGGTTTTCACTACTCAGGTGGTATGGGAAAGGGAGAAATACTGCGGGCTCTGTGGGAATATATAGGTGTTTGGCCTCGTCTTGTCGTACTCCCCTTTCCCCCGGAAGGTAATGAGAATCTGAGAATAATGGATTCCGGCAGAGTCGTCCGAGCTTTTTTCTCCTATGATCGTCTGGAAGACGAACTGCAAAGGGTCTTTCCAGGCGAAAAACAAGGGATCTCCATCTATCTCAATAAAATCAGGAAAATTGCCGACACTATCCCATTCTTTAATCCGGATCTCCCCCTTACCCCATATTTGCATGACCTGTTTTCTCCGAAAGGCATGAGCCTGGCTCAGTTCCTGACATCCCTGATTCAGGACACGGATCTTCATGCCGTGCTGTCAACACCTGTGTTCCTCTATGGAGTTCCACCCAGAGAGGTCAATCTCACTATCCACGCATCAGTTGCCCACCCGCTATATTCCGGGGTCTATGCCATAGATGGCGGCGGACAGGCAATAGTGGATGCCTTTTTGGCAACCCTGGCGGAAGCAGGCGTTGATATTCTTGCCGGGCAGGAGGTTGAATCGGTCCTGGTAAAGGAAAATCAGGTGGCAGGAGTCAGGACTTCCGAGGGAGAGATATACGCCTCTCATGTGATCTACACAGGTCATCCCACCGGCCTTTTGGACCTGGTCCCGGATGGAATATTCCGGAAGGCCTTCTGTAATCGTATGCGGAATCTGATAAATACCGACTCTATGTTTATAGTATTCGGGGCCGTAGATGATCCTGATACATTGGAAGACATGACATGGGTAAATTATTACAACATCCGTACCGGTCTGGACATAATGAATTTGGACTTGAGGCATCCGGAAAAATCGATCATGATTAACGCCCCCGGACGCAGGGATTCAAATTCAACAGGTGCATCACGGGGGGTCTTGTTGATACGGATGTCTGTCTGGGACGAAGTAGCCCATTTTGATCAGGGTACGCAAGGAAAACGCAGCGCGGCATATAGAAAGTGGAAAGCAAAATCCGCCGATAAGATGATAGAGCAGGCAGGCAGGCTCTGGGGTGATGCCTGCGGCCGCATAGAACCCCTGGCAATAGGGACCCCTCTTACATTCAGAGACAGACTGGGTTCTCCAATGGGGACAACTTACGGAGTTCTTTTTCTAAAACTGATACTATATTCAACTAATCTAACATGCGAGGATCTTATGTTTGCCCTTAGCAGACGTCCAGCATCTAATTCCAGAGCCACCTTTTCTGGGATACCCACCTCTTTGTACAAAACCGGGAGTATGGTTGCCTTTTTAATGCGACTGAGGTGGTTGATATTAATTACTGCTATTATTGCCCTATGGGTTCCCACTGTGGGAATTTGTGAAGAGGCGACAGGCAATATCAATTTTGCTATTGGTGCGCTGTGGACTGCTGATGATTTCTCAGAAGCCTTTGATATGGATGAAAGGATAGAAATCGGAGCAATCTGTGACGTAAAAAAGAAAAACTGGCCTATCAGCATTGCATTCGAATACTTGTTTTCATATGGTAATTCGAGGACTTCAGTAAACCCGTATGGTTTGCTGGAAAACATGAACGTTGATGTCTACTATTCAGAAATGCTGGTTATAACGGATTTGGGGGAGGACATAATCCATGTTATTTCAAGATGTTATGTTTTTGTTGAGTGTACCCAAAAGTGGAATATAAATCCCAATATATGATAAGGATGCATTGGCAAAAAGGTGG
>PQXE01000108.1 GCA_003194495.1 Deltaproteobacteria bacterium | reverse complement strand
GGAACTCTTTTACTAAACATTGCCAAGACGTCAAAAGCTGCGCATAACTCTACATACTGAGAATTGTCGTGAGAAGTATTTTTGTGCTCATATTTTGCAGCTTACCTTGGTTTTTGAATAGGATACACCCATTCTATGGTAACAGGCCCCAACAGGAATATTCCATTGGCCAACAAAATTGGAAGTCTGGCATCGGCTCTGGCGCTGGCTATGGGGTCTCGACAATCCCGGGGGTTGATCAGATCCATGGGATTGATCCCGTCACCTGTTCCCCAGCGCATCATCTTCTTGCCGAACATGAAATCGATCCGTTCAGTATCTATTGTCAGATATGCCTCGTTCAATTCCATATAGTAAATCTCATCATTATCATCTGTCCAATCACGAACAGCCGGATCATAATCAAAATAGGCGCTGGTAAATCCCCTGATCCAATCCTGACACAGATAACAGTCCAGCCACAGGCGCTGTCTGAGAGAGATGGGTTCATCTATCTCCTTTATCTTGACCTGATCGCGGCTTTCTAAGTAACCACCAAAAGTAAGGAATTTCGCTGTATCCTCAACTGAGGTCTCTTCTGTCAGGAAATTCAAATCCATATCTTTTAAAGGATCTTCTTCAGTAGCGTGGGATATAGAGGAAAAGAGGATAAGGACGAGGAGAATGAAAAACAGGTTCACCGCAGAGACGCAAAGATCGCGAAGATAGATAGGATAGAAAAACAAAACCCCGCCAGACTGACGGCGGGCAAACTCTGATCTCTGACTTCTGACTTCTGACCTCTGACCTCCGATCTCTATCTTTTAAGATTGCTTTGCTCAAAGAGCGAGTCCGAAAGACCTATGTTGTAATCCACATTATCATACTGCATCAGGGTCTTTGAACCTTTCCTCGGGGTCTCCACCATTATCTTGGTGATCGTCCAGATGCCCTTGATCTCCTTAAAGCCCCCATAGATTCCAGTTTTAATGTGCTTCCCCCTTTTGTTGTAGTATTCTATCTTCATTGGGAGCCAGGTATCCTTCCTGACCCAGACAATCCGCTTTGAATAGTTTGTATCTTTCTGCTTCTTGCTTATCCTTTCTATCACATAACAATCCACGCCGGAGCGCTCTTCTGACCTTAAAAGCCTATGTTCATCATCATCCACCTCTCTTTTCTCAATGTCCTCATTGGCAAAATCGCTCCTCATAAATGAGCCCTTCTTCCCGCCGCCGCTTATGCGCCGCACCAGGCTTTCTGCCGGAAGAAAGACCCACATATCGTCGTCCCTCTCAATGTCTTCATAGCTCCAGGTGAGATACATAATCCCTCTGACGTCGGGTGGCTCGATGAACTTGATTAGACTTCGCTCATCCGGTCCATATTTCTTGTTATATCTCTCCATCTTTCTGACCAGCTTTTGCCCCTTGCGGTTGATCACCATGATGGCAGTTCGCTTCCCGTCCTGGCTCGTATCTACCACATCCATCTTAACGGCAATATCCCGGCCGGTGAGTTCGGCTGCCCAGCACAAGCATGAAAGAAGAGGAATAAGGCATATTGCGATTATTATGCTTTTCATTTTATCCTTCATTGTTGTTCCATTGCGGTTTGATTTTGGCGCAACGATGTGTTATTTATCTTAAAATAAGGAGAAAAGTTGCCATGGCTACCTTAGCAAAGCTTTACCCCATCTTAAAAGATCTTGGGCTTGAAGACCAAAAAGCGAATGAATTTGTTGAAATAATTGACCAATCACGCAAGGAGGGGTTGGCTACCAGAGAGGATATTAAAGATTTAGAAATCCGGTTCAAAGAGGACATTAAGGATTTAGAAATCCGACTGGTAAAATGGATCATTGGATTGATGATAGCCCAGACTTCCATAAGCATCGCTTTATTGAAATTGTTCTGACCTTTTTCTGGAAAAGCTTGAAAATATTCGTGCCAGCTTTTTGGTTTTTTCCGCAAAATCAGCCTCCTTTTCAGTCAACTCTTTAATCTTCAATCAGTCTTTCTCCTACTCATCCACTCGACTATTCAACTACTCAACCATTTGGCCCTTCTCCTCGCCAAGTGGCTTAAACAAAAGTATCAGGGCCGGGCAAAAGAAAAAATCCGCCAGGAGCGCCCAGAGAAAGGCAAAGCCTGCCAAAAAGCCGAAATTGCTCCAGCCCGATAAATCAGAGAGCGTCATAACCCCAAATCCAAGGATCAGGGTCATGGTGGTGAAGGTGATCGGACGTCCCACTGTGCTGAGTGTGGCCTGCAGGGCCTGTGAATAGTCGCCCAGACGTTTGAATTCCCGGCGATAGCGTCTGAAAAAATGTATGGTGTCATCCACGGCTACACCGATAATAACGGCACTGCAACACATAAGCGGCATATCGAGGTAAATCCCGGCAAAACCCATGAGCCCCAGGGTGATGAGCACGGGAAACACATTGGGGATCATACTGATCAAACCAAGCTTCACCGAGCGCAAAAAAATTATCATTAACGCGGCCACTGCAAACAGGACTGCAGTAAAGCTGTATTTGACCCCTTCCCCAATCTTGTCGTTCAGGGCCTTGACCCAGCTCAACGCGCCGGTCATCTTAACGCTCACTGAGTCGTCAAAGGTCTTTTGGGAAAAATCCTCCACGTCCTGCATGAACTTTCGGACATCAGCAGTGCCCAGGGTCCGTGTCTTAACGGTCAAGCGGGCAATGTCATAGTCAAAGCCGACCAGCTTATCCAACTGGTCCCCGCCTGAGGTTTCATACATAAAAAGATACTGGGAGGCTGCCTCAAGCGTGTCCGGAACGCTGTAAAATTCCTGATCATTGTTGTGCATGGCTCGGCGCATTTTCTTCATCACGTCCAGTACGCTTATGGTCTTGGTGGTCAAGGGATGTTTGTCCACAAAATCCTGGAATGCGTCCATCTTTTTGAGAAAGGTGGGGTCCTTGACCACGTCGGTCTTCCCCGTATCGAGCATGATTTCCAGGGACATTGAACCGCCCATACGTTCATCGATAAAATCATAGGCCTGGCGCAATGGCAGCTTTTTGGAAAGCATCTTTGCCGTATTCGACTCCACCTGGACATTCAGCGCCCCGGCAATTGATACCAGGGCCAGGATAACAAAAAAACCCACGACCAATTTCGGTTTGCACGTCACGATCCAGTGGATCCTTGCCAGCAGGCGGTCAAAAAGATCGTGGCGGTTTTTTTGATTGGCCGAATTTTTCGCCCCCGCGTTCTTTTTCATGCCAAAGGAATAAAAGAACGGTACCAGAACATAGGTGAGAACAAGGGCCGTAACGACTCCCACTGCAGCATATACTCCCAACTCGCGGAATGGCTTGATCCTGACGGTGAGAAACGAAAGAAAGGCCCCCATGGTGGTCAGGGTGGTCAACAGGCAGGGCAGCCCGACCATGGTAAAAGTTTTGACCATGGCCTTTTTGCGCGCAAGGCCCTTATCACACTGGTCCTGATACTCTGCGATAAAGTGCATGGAATCGCCGATGCCCACGCAGATCAAAAGCGGCGGGAGTAAAACAATCATCATGTTCAGGGTGAACCCCATCAGGCCGATGGCGCCCATGGTCCAGAGCACGCTCAAAAACACTATGCTGATGGGCACAAATACGCCGCGCACGCCCCGGCCCACCCACAGCAAAATAACCATCTGGATAAGCAGGCAAAGGCCCATGAAATTTCTGGTTTCCCGGCCTGCCAGCTCATCGTAATCATGGTGTAGGATCGGCCCGCCCGCAACGTGCGCATTGAGCACGGCAAACTCCGGCCTGGCCAGGATTTCCCGAACCACCGGGGCGATCTCGTTTTTCGGGTCCAGCTTGTCCCCGTCTTCCGGGTACCTTTCCATCTCCAGGATAATGGCGGCTGATTGTCCGTCAGGCGAAATAAGGCTGTTTAAGTATGTGGGCTCGCTCAAGGCCTTTTCCCGCACTTCGGCCACTTCTTCCGGGTCTTCAGGCACGGTTTCCAGAAGCTCATGGATTTTAATGCCGTCTTCAATGCCCTCGATATACTCCACGTTACCAAGCCAGGTCATGTCCTTGAGATAAGGGACCTCGGCCTCCAGGGCCTCGGCCAGGCGGCCGATTCTACGGATGTTTTCCGGCTCGAAAAAGTCCCTTGATTCAAAGAGCAGGACCACGAAATCATCATTGCCGAAAACGTCCCGGAACTTGTCGATCAAATCCAGGGACCGGCTACCCTCCACAAACCAGACCTCGTTGGAGTTGTCGAATTTAAGCCCCTGCATCTGAAACGCAAAAAACAGGGATGGTACCCTGAGATGTGATACCAGAGGGTATTATTTGTGGGCTTATGGTAGGTCAGATTTTAATCCGACAGGGCGCAAAGCACAGATACCGTAATGTCGGAATAAATTCCGACCTACAAATGT
>PQXE01000107.1 GCA_003194495.1 Deltaproteobacteria bacterium | reverse complement strand
TAGATAAGGAAAGAAAAAAGAAGTATAAAGAAAAACAGAAAGAAAAAAGAAGCCTTTAATCTCTTTTAAGAATAATTGATTAACCCATCAAAAACACGTTACATAATTTAACTCGGGACATAACGACACCCTTCCGTTTCCCGCCTACGAGGAGCTGGAAGGGTACCCCGAAGCCTACAGGCTGCCAATATTCAATTATCCCAAGGTCCCCAATACCAGTTGTATATCCAGGCGTGGCTGCCCTTATGCCTGCAGCTATTGTGACCGGTCGGTATTCCGGCGCAGTTTCCGTTACAACTCAGCCGGGTATATGTATCACCACCTGCGCTACCTGAAGGAACGCTTCGGGATACGGCATATCAATTTCTATGATGATCAATTTACTTTCAACCGCAAAAGGATTGATAAATTTACACAGATGCTGATAGACAGACCATTGGAAATGAGTTTTAACTGTGCTGCGCGGGCTGAACATATTGATTTGGATCTGCTTCGACAGATGAAGGCAGCGGGATGTTGGATGATCAGCCTTGGAATTGAAACCGGTGACGAGAATCTCCTGGCCCAACACCGGCAGCATGTCAACCTGCAAGTATTGGCTGACAAAATACGTTTGATCAAACAGGCAGGGATACGTACTAAAGGACTTTTGATGATGGGATTGCCGGGTGAGACGGAAGCCAGCATCAAGAAGAGCATGGACTATGTATTCTCCCTGCCCATTGACGATTTTAACCTGGCCAAGTTTACTCCATTCCCCGGCTCTCCCATCTATCAAAACATCCATGAATTAGGAGAGTTTGATGAAGACTGGGAAAAGATGGACTGCATGCATTTCCAGTTCATCCCCAAAGGGATGACAAAGGAGCAAATGGAGAAACTTTTCCAGAAATTCTACAAGACCCATTTTATGCGCCCAAAGGTCCTTTTAGGTTATGCGGCAATGGCCTGGCGTTCACCTGATAGTTGGTTACGTTTTTTGCAGAATATGGGAGATTTTCTCAGATTTGCCAGAAGCAATAAACGGCTTGGAGAGGTTTTGAAAAGATGAACGTCGAACATCGAACATCGAACGTCCAACGTCGAATGAAAAACGCATATCCAATACCGAACATTCAACGGTACACGCTGAATGAGTTTTAACTATCTATGGGTCTCCCTAAATTTCTATAATAAGATACGAAGCTTATGGATAAAGTCTTTCCCTTCGATGTTCATTTTTTTCTCGAACCCTGAACCTTTGAACCTGTGAACGATATAAGGAACGTATTATGGAAGAACCACTCACAGTATTGATTACAGGCGGCAGCCGGGGTATCGGAGCTGCTATTGCCAAAAGACTGGCCGGCGCAGGCTATGACATCTGGCTCAATTACCGCTCCTCGCATGAAGCTGCAGCATCTGTAAAAAATGACATAGAGGCCCGGGGACGGCGCTGTACTCTCCTGCCGTTTGACGTGGCTGACGAATTGGCTGTGGACAAGGTCCTCACTCCATTGCTGGATGAGGAAGTGCCTTTTGCTTTAGTCCACAATGCCGGAATCACCCGTGACACAATGACGGCCCTGATGCGCCGGGAGGATTGGGATGCCGTGCTCAACGTCCACCTGACCGGTTTCTTTCTGCTGACGCGTATTCTGTTAAAGGTCATGCTGTCCAAAAGACAGGGCCGGATCATTGCCATTGCTTCTGTGTCAGGGGAGACAGGCCTGGCAGGTCAGGTTAACTATTCTGCGGCAAAGGCAGGTCTCATAGGGGCATCCAAGGCCCTTGCCAAAGAGGTGGCCAAGCGTAACATACTGGTCAATGTAGTATCACCGGGGCTCATTGAGACGGAAATGATCCAGGACCTGCCCAGGGAAAAACTGCTTCCGACCATTCCTCTCGGCCGCATCGGGCTGCCTGAAGAGGTGGCAGGGGTGGTAAATTTCCTGCTGAGCGATGAGGCAAGTTACATTACAGGGCAGGTTATAGGAGTAAACGGGGGCCTTTACATGTGAGCGGTCTTCAAGATTCCACGAAATCCAACAGCGCCGGCGCTTCCCTGCCATTGCCTGCCCGGCTCCTGGTCCCTCATCGGCCGCCCATGCTCATTATTCACCAGCTCCTTGAAAGGAACGAGGATGCTGCGCTGGCAGAAGCCATAGTCCCAACAGAGGGGATCTTTCTGGATTCACAGGCAGGCCTTCTGCCAGAGTACTTTATTGAACTTATGGCCCAGTCCATAGCTGCAATAAACGGATTTGACGCCAGGAAGGAAAACCGGCCGCCATTAATCGGCTATCTCGTAGGAATAGACAACTTTTCCTGGATAGACAGGGCACGTCCGGGAGAAACTTTACAGGTAAGCCTCAAAAAGACCTTTGAGTTCCAGGCAGTAACCATTATGGAGGGCAGGGTAATCGGTCCCAATGGACTTGTAGCCTGCGGAGAACTGAAGGTGTGGGAGGAAAAGGAATGAGGCTGAAACTTATATTGATGCTTTTGCCCTTTCTTTTTGTTGCCCCTCCTGTTTTTGCACAAGACAACAGCAGACTTTCATCATTTATCCACGACGTGGAGGCAAAGGCCGCCACTGTCAAGACCTTAACGTGCACCCTGAAACAGGAACGTCATTTAGCCATCTTTGCCCGGCCGGTTATCTTTCAAGGCCGTATGGCCCTGGAAAAGCCGGATAAACTGCGCTGGGAATTCACAAGCCCTATAGCCTCCGTGTTGATTTTTAATGGCACCAAAGGATTAAAATGCAGCGGCAATAGTGAACCTCAGAGGTTTAATCTGGCTACAGATCCAATAATGCAAATGGTATCTAAACAGATCTGGACCTGGGTAAACGGATCATATGCTACCCTACAAGAACAATACCGTATGGTATTTGAACCAGGCCCTTGCCTTGTACTTACGGCAAACGATCCAAAGATGGCAAGGGCGATTTCCAGTGTAAAGATCAGCTTTAATCCTGATTCGTTACAGCCGACTACAGTAAGAATACAGGAACCCGGCGGGGACCATACGGTAATTTCGTTTAGCGATTTTATCCTGAACCAACCCCTAAACCAATCCCTTTTTACCAGGTGTAGCAGCCCGTGAACACAAAGTCCGCCTGTAACCGTTCACACTCCCTGGCAGCCGACAGGCTTTTGCAGGGTTTCAACCGCGGACAAGGTTGCACCAAAAGGCGTATCCTCAATGGATTGTGCTTTGAAGCCCGAAAAAGGCTGTTGGCTGTCAGGGGGGGGAAGTGAATGATTACGTCCGCCTGGCTGAAATGGGGCATTGCTTTTTTTCTGGCCGCATTTGGATTGTTTGCAGCCAAGGGGATATATCTTGGAGAGGATGCACTGGACCTCTTGCCGGATACGGCGGTGCACGGGGATATCCGGTTGCTGCAACGTATGGGGCTGGTAAATCGTGTCTTTATCAGCCTGGAAATAGATCCTTCCCGGACGAATGTTTCAAGGAATGAAGTTGAGCAGGCGCTCAAAACTTCTGCGAGACAAGTTGGATCAGCTCTTGCTGAAAATCCCGTATTCAGGGAAGTATTATATCAGCTTCCTTCAGGCTATGAATGGAGACTTCTGGATCAACTATGGTCCCATCTTCCGGCCCTGCTGACAGAAGAGGATCTGGGCCGGATACAATCCCAGCTTACTACGGATGGACTTAATCAGGCCCTTGCAGAGGATTTTGCCCTGTTAAACAGTCCTGCCGGATTGCCCCTTAAGGAACAGATACGCCAAGACCCGCTTGGTCTGTCGCGTCTTCTTATAAAACGCCTTTCCAGCCTTCGTGGTGAATTCACGGCCCAAATACGAGATGGTTTTTTTTTCAGTCAGGACGGCAGAAGTTGTCTTATTTGGGCTGAAAGCGCACTTCCTTTCACAGATTCCAAGGCTGCGGAACAAGTACAGACCGAGGTCCAAAAGGCCCTTAAACAAGGCCTAGTTCATGGGGTCAGCGCACGAATCATCGGCGCCCTTCCACATACCCTGGCAAACGCCCGCACAGTCCAGAAAGATCTGCGCAAGCTCCTGCCATTGGCCACTCTGACACTGTTTGTATTCTTTTTCCTGATTTTTCGAAATCCCCGCGCGTTATTGGTGGTGGGTATTCCCTTTATGGCGGCCCCTGTGGCAATAGCCGTTCTGAGGCTTTTTTACGACAGGGTAAGTGCTATTGCCCTTGGGTTCGGCATTGTCCTTCTGGGTATTGCAGTAGATTCCGCCATACATATCTATCTTGCGCTCTCCAGAAATCCCGGGGGCAAAGATGCCGTCCTCAAGGGTATTAAACGCCCGGTGATTTTGTCCACAGCCACCACTCTTGGAGTCTAACCATTCACACCCCCCTCCCACACCATTAACTTACTGAAATTAAAATGATAAATGACGTATAAAAAACCCGTAATTGCCATTTCAAAGTTTTGGTCTAATTAATTGAAAATACAGATATTTTTTA
>PQXE01000106.1 GCA_003194495.1 Deltaproteobacteria bacterium | reverse complement strand
TAGGTCGGTTGAACGTCAAATTATTTTTCCATGTATCTCGGATACCGCACAATGGCCTCAACTAAACAAAAATATTGGTGCCCTTTTTAACTTGGGAAAAATTGCGATTTCTTGTGATCTCTGAGCTCTCCAAATGCTCGGCAAGTTTTTCATTGAGGATGTCGAGCACTATGTCCCTGCATTCACCATCAGAAAGGGCCTCGCGGGCTTCATGCAGGCGCTTGATAAATCTCTTCTGGAGTTCTTTGAACCGCTTTTTGGCTCCTTTCAATTGGCTGGTTGTTTCTACATAGGGTTGGAGTTCTTGTTCCAATTCCCGGATTTTGTTTTGAATAGGCTCCACCTTTTCTGTAAGAGCCTTCAGTTGGGCTTCCAATGCCACCGTCAATGTATCGTCGCCCTTGTCTTGATAGTATTTTATGGAGCCTTTTTTATGTACACTGCCGGTCAATGTCTTGATCTGCTTTTTTTCTTCCTTTATTTCATTTTTCAGCTCTTTAATCCGAGCTTTTAATTCTTTAGTGTAATTGGGTTTTTCTCCTTCATCTTCCGAAGGTTCATCCTCTGCATTATCACCATTACCTCCGCTCTCAAAGGCCTCTTTTCCCTGCTCCAGGCGCACAATATCCTGCCGGGCCTGTTCCAGTTCATCCAGATAGTCAGGGATCAACCTGGTTACCAGGGGATCATCGGCCGGATCAAAGTGATTGCCCTTGGTTTCTTCCATGGCGGCTTCTATGGTATCGACCCAGCCGTCCACCAATCCCCCAAAGCCTTGGGCAATAAGGGTTTTTAAATCGAATTTCTTTTCATTCCACCAGGTGGCAATTACACCTGCGACCTTAAAACGGTCGAGCAATCCCACGGGCACAAGGTCTGACACAAAGGCATCCAAAAGATCGGTACGCACTTCCATGAGATTTCTGGTCTTGGGCAGATCAACCAGCGATTGCTTGTGTTTTGCCCACCATTGATGAAATGCTTCCCTCAATTTTGCTTCTTGTTGCCGTATGCCCTTTCCAGCCTCAATCCGTTGTTTAATCTGGCCCCGTTCTTCCAGCGCAGGATCAAGATCATAATAGTCCGCATCACGCTCCACGAATATGGTAGAGATTTTCAGGCCGTGTGCATCAAGAAGATCTTTTTTAGCCTCGACTTCGGTTTTGGGAATTCCGCCGCGCAGGTGAGCGCGTACATCTTGTGGTTCGGGCAGAGGAGCATTGTCCGCATACCGCCGGATGTTCAGGTTCCAGTCGTTTGACTTAAGATCATCTCTGGAAACAACGGCTGCATATCCGGGGATGTCTTCAAAGGCGTCAAATGCGGATGTAATCTTTTCAATATGTTCAGGCCTCAGATAGTTCTGTGCCCGGCCGGCATAAAATTCCGCATCTGCATTGATAAAGAGGATTTTGTTCCTTCGTTCCTCCGGCTTTGCGCCCCTTGCCCGGCACACCAACACACAGGCGGGAATGCCCGTGCCGTAAAAAAGATTGGGCGGAAATCCGATCACCGCTTCCAGCACGTCATGTTCGATAATTCCCTTGCGAATCTCTTTTTCAGCGCCGCCTCGGAACAGGACCCCATGGGGCATAACCGTTGCCATCATGCCGTTTGTTCTCAGGACTGCCAGCATGTGCTGCAAAAACATGAGATCGCCTTTCTTGCCGGTCTCAGGGCAGAAACCGTATCCGAACCTTTCGGTGAACTTCATGCCGTCTTTTGAGTAATTCTGGCTGAAGGGCGGATTGGTTATGACCCGGTCAAAGCGCATCAACTCGCCGCCGTCCAGATGAAGGGGATTTGAGAGGACATCATCATTCTGGATATCTGCATCCGCGATGCCGTGAAGGATCATGTTCATCTTACACATGGACCAGACACCGCCGTTGTTGTCCTGGCCATATAGCCGGAGATTAAAGGGGTTGCCCCCATGCTCTTCCACATACTGCTTGGAGTGGATCAACATGCCGCCCGAGCCTGCACAGGGATCATATATACGCATGCCTTCCTGGGGCTTGAGTATGCGCACCATCAAACGAACCACATCCCTGGGAGTATAGAATTCCCCTCCTTTTTTGCCTGCTGAATCTGCAAATTGACCGATAAGATACTCATAGGCAGCGCCAATAAGGTCAGGAAATTCAAAATCAACGTCTCTCAGGCGATATTTGTTAAAATGATTGATCAGGTCGCGGAGTTTCTGGTCAGGGATTCTTGTTTTTCCCACTTTCCTTTGAAAATCAATATGCCCAAGTACGCCCCCAAGGCTTCGGTTGTCATGCTCAAGCGCACTTAACGCCTTATTCAGCTCATCGCCTATGTTGCGGTGCTCATGTTTGATCTTTTCCCACCGTGCCGACTTTGGGACAAAAAAGGACTTTGCATACCTGGCAGGATCTTCAGCCCGCTTTGTTGCCTGCTCTCGTGTCCGGCCTCTGGCAAGGTTGGTTTTTATGATCCTTTCATACTCCTCATCAAATACGTCCGAGCACCGCTTTAGAAAAAGCATGCCGAAAATATATTCCTTAAATTCCGAGGCATCCATCTTCCCGCGCAAGATATCTGCGGCAGCAAAAAGGTGGTGCTCAAGTTGGCTGAGTGTCAGTTTTTTCATAAGTCTTTTTAGACAGGATAGACAGGATTAACATGATGGTTTTATTGGCAAACTGGTCATAAATCCTGTTTATCCTGTTATCCTGTCTAAATTTGTCCTATCGTAAAGATCTCCGGGCATTGCTGCCGCATGCTTAAAAATCCGTCATTGCCCACAATAACATGATCCAGAACCGGAATATCAACAGCACTGCATGCATTCACGAGTGATTGGGTCAATTCGATATCTTCCTGGCTGGCTTCGGCCGGTCCGGTGGGGTGATTATGTGCGAAAATAAGGGCTGAAGCCTTTTTCCTTAAGGCCGATTCTATCACCTCACGAGTATAAATTGCCGATTCATCAACAGTCCCGCGGAACAGAATTTCTTCTGCAATCAGGTGTTTCGATCTGTTGAGATGGAGCAGTCGAAATTCCTCACGGGAAAGATTACTCATGGATGCCTTTAGATATTCAAACAAATCTTGGGGATTTTCGATAACGTTGATTTTTGCCAGCGGCTGCCTGAGCTGGCGTTTCACAATTTCCATAGCAGCTAATATATGGGCTACTTTTGCCTTTCCTATCCCCTTAATTTCTAACAAATCCTCCTGAGTTGCCGTCATCAACCCATGAAGCCCGCCAAACTTTTTTATCGTCTCCCTGGCGAGAGCAATGGCATTCTGCCCTTGCCTGCCGGTTCTCAGCAGGATAGCCAATAGCGCGGCATCACTCAGAGAGCCCGCACCTTTCTCCAAAAGCATCTCCCTGGGCCGATCCTCTTCGGGCCAGTTTTTAATGTGAAGATGCTCTTCTGTGGATTTGCGCTCGCTCATTTAGTCATTCTTTTTCTGGGAATCATGAGGAGAACTTCGATGTTTCGCAAAATGCGAATATGCAACATTGGATATAGACCGGTTTATGGTTCTATTATAAACACTCGTGACTGAGGATTTTGTCACTCCCGTGCATAAAAATGAATTTTTATAGTATAGGTGCTATTATAATGTATAACAAGTCCGGGAATAATCGGGAATATTTTGTGGTTGGACCTCGATGCGTAATAGGAATGCACACTTGGAGGTAATTATGGCCAACATAACCATCTATTTCACAGACGGTTGCCCTTTTTGTGCCAGGGCAAAATCGTTCTTGGCGGATAGTGGCATCAGTTACGAAGAAATTGATATCCAGCCAGGATCAAATGCCTGGAAGGAAGTGAAAGAGAAGACCGGCAGCGGTTCTCTTCCGCAGATCCTGATAGGGGATGAACCGGTTGGAGGATACAGTGATCTGGTCCATTTGGACGCCACCGGTGGCTTGAGCCAAAGACTGGGCTTGGCCGAGGAGGGGCCGGTCACTACCCTATACGACGTAATCATTATTGGTGGCGGCCCGGCCGGCCTGAGTGCTGCAGTCTATGCGGCCAGAAAGGTCCTTAAGACCCTTCTTGTCAGCAAGGACATCGGAGGGCAGGTGGCCTGGACTTATGATGTGGATAACTACCTCGGTTTCAGCCAGGTTGAGACCGCCGATCTTATCGCAAAGTTTGAAGAACACGTGGAGAAGTATGGTGTTGAAAAACTTGTGGGGGTTGAGGTGAGGGCCCTGGAATTGACCGGGAAGATAAAAAAGATCGTCACAGATGACGGGAAGCAATATCTTGCCAAAACCTTAATCATCGCCACTGGAAAGCGTCCCCGGCCGCTCAATGTGCCTGGGGAAAAGGAATTGATCGGAATGGGGGTAAGGGATTTGGAAAAAAACAATTTACCCCAATATTGGATCAATAATGACATCCCATTTAGCCAATAGTCTTGATCTTTTTAATCGGCCTGCATATTTTTTCATTTCTTCTTTTGATAAACTGAC
>PQXE01000012.1:68313-70518 GCA_003194495.1 Deltaproteobacteria bacterium | reverse complement strand
CCTGTTTTTTCAGTGATGGATTTAGTTGTTATATGCGAGCATTGATAGAATCCTACCACAAAATCAAGGTGTTCTCCAAAACAGGGAAGCCGGGTCGTCCTAAAGATCCAATCAAAGAACCTCACCCGGACTTGGTTTATGGACAGGTGATTAAGGAAAGGAAAGGGAGTAGGATAATCGGAGTAACCTACCGCATCAAATGTGGAGCAAAACGATTGGCCCAACTGGGGCTTAAAATCAGCACCACCCTGTTGGAAAGGCTGAACCTGACTCTCCGTCAATCCTTGGCTCCATTGGCGCGAAAAACTCTTGGCTTCAGCAAGGAAAGAAAAAATCTCAGGAAACAGATTGTTTTCTTTCAAGCCTTTTATAATTTTGCTCGACCTCATATGAGTCTCCGGGAAAAGGTCTCTGAAACCACTAAACCCTTTGAACAAAGATGGGCCTCCAAAACTCCGGGCATGGCCGCAGGGCTTACTGACCATGTCTGGACGTTTAGAGAGCTATTAACCGTCAAATTAGCTCAGGCACCATAATCAAAGTATTAGCGGAAGAGCATCCAGAAATCATCAACCATTTCAAACAGACATTGGGGCAGGAACTTACGCTGTTTGCCGGTGGAGTGGAACGACATAACCTTCATTTTGAGGTCCATCCCGTCAAACAAGTGGAAAAATATGAAAGGGTAAATGATCTGCTTCGCGAACGGCTTGACTGTCATACTGGCAACGGCAACAGCAATAGCTCCAAGGACGGCGCAATTGTCTATTGCGCCACGCGTAAACAGACAGAAGCATGTGCTGAATATTTACGTCGTCAGGGCTGCCGGGCCGAGGCATTTCATGCCGGATTGACAGCCCCTTGCAAACGTCAAATACAGGAGGATTTTACCAGCGGCGTGATCCCTGTAATATGCGCTACTAATGCCTTTGGAATGGGAATTGACAAGGATAATGTCCGCCTGATCATTCATGCCCATATCCCCGGCTCTCTGGAAAACTATATCCAGGAAGCCGGCCGTGCCGGCCGTGACGATCATGAGGCTGATTGTGTGCTGTTATATGATGAACACGATATCGAGACTCAGTTCAGGTTCGGCGCCATGTCCGAACTTAGCTGGCGCGACATCGCTCAGATTTTACGCGGACTGCGGCGGTCGCGACGAAATCAAGACAACGAGGTAATCATCACTGCGGGCGAATTGCTCCGTGACGAGCAGGTTGATACCGAATTTGACAGCCACGATATCCAGGCCGACACCAAGGTAAAAACAGCCATTGCCTGGCTGGAACGTTCCGGATTTGTTGAGCGCAACTCGAACCGTACCAGGGTCTTTCAGGGCAAACCGGTCTTTGGTTCCATGGACGAGGCCCGCGCCAGGATGGACAAACTCAACCTGCCGCCGGCCCGCCGCAGGCAATGGGAGACCCTGATCGAAGCCCTGATCAACTGCGACCCGGACCAGGGCATGAGCGCCGATGCGCTGGCAGAACTGCCCGGTGTGTGTCAGCCCGTCTCTTCCCAACTGGAATACAATAAGAATGAGACCGACACCCAGCGGGTGCTCCGTATCCTGCACGACATGGCCGAGGCCGGCCTGATCAGAAAAGGCATACTGATGACCGCCTACCTGCGTCCCAAAGGCCGCAACAATGCCCGCCGGGTATTGGAGAGGATCTGCGCAATTGAAAAAGACATGCTCGATTTGATGCAACAAGAGAGCCCGGATGCGGACATGGACGAATGGCAGCATCTCTCCCTGCGTATTCTTAATCAGAGACTCAATAATCTCGGTCACCAGGACTGCAATCCTGCAATCCTGAAAAACCTCATCACCAGTCTTGCCCAGGACGGCAAAGGACTGGCCGGGTCACGCGGCAGCATTGAACTGAGATACAGATCCCAGGATACATATCTGGTTAAACTCCAAAGGGATTGGCAATCCCTTATCAAGACAGCGGAACTCAGAAATATGGTCGCTTTTGCCGTGCTTGATGTCCTTTACCGGCAGATCCCCCCTGACCGGCAAGGCACCAGCGAGGTTTTAGTGGATTTTGCCAGCCAGGACCTTGTTAATGCCATGAGTCAATATCTGTTTCTCGCCTCGCAGGTTCGGGATAAGCTGGCTGCTGTTGACCGCGGTCTCATGTTTCTGCATGAACAAAAGGCTATTATTCTTCAGCAGGGACTGGCGGTTTTTCTCCC
>PQXE01000012.1:49033-68303 GCA_003194495.1 Deltaproteobacteria bacterium | reverse complement strand
GTGCCCGCCGGTATACCGTGGGCGACTATAAGCCTTTGGCCTCTCATTACAAGGAACGTATATTCCAGATACATGTAATGAATGAGTATGCCCGTCTGGCCCTTGAAAAAATCTCAAAGGCTTTGGCCCTGGTCCTGAGTTACTTCAGTCTTGACCGCCGAGGCTTTATAAAACGTTTTTTCCCCGGCCGGAAGGAAATGCTGGATCGGGCCGTCAGCCAGGACCTGTACTTGCGAATAGTGGAATCAGTCGACAATCCACTCCAAGAGGCCGTTATCACCTGCCCGCCGGACGACAGCGTCCTTGTTCTGGCCGGTCCGGGTTCAGGAAAGACCTTGGTCGTGGTTTACCGCTGCGCCTTTCTGCTGAAAGTAAAGCGTGTTCCAGCCAGGAATATCCTGATACTCTGCTTTAACCACAATGCCAAACTGACCTTGCGCAAACGGTTGTGGCAACTGGTGGGACCTGACAGCGGATTTGTCACCATTCTTACGTATCACGGTCTGGCCATGAGGCTGACCGGGGCCTCGTTTGCCGTCCGGGCTGAAGAACAAAGCCGCGATCAGACCGACAGCCGGTCCCGCTTTGATGACCTTATCCTTGAAGCGCTCGCCTTGCTGCACGGGAAAAAAGAGATCCCCGGCCTGGCAGAGGATGAAATCCGGGAACGCCTGCTTGCCGGCTACCAGTATATATTGGTTGACGAATACCAGGATATTGACCAGGATCAGTACGATCTGATTTCAGCCCTGGCCGGGGCCACATTGCAGGACAAGGACATCAAGCCGGCCCTTCTGGCGGTTGGTGATGACGACCAGAGCATTTACGGTTTCCGGCGCGCCAGTGTCCGCTTCATCAGGCAGTTTGCCGAAGATTACCAGGCCAAGACCTATCATCTGGTTGAAAATTACCGTTCCACCCGCCATATAATCGATTGCGCCAATTGTCTGATACATCATAATAAGGACCGGATGAAAACCAGATACCCAATCAAGATCAATAAGGTGCGGGAAAATGACCCTGCCGGGGGGTTGTGGCACAAACGCGATCCTGTAAGCAAAGGCCGTGTGCAGATTATTGAGGTTGAGGATGTCTTTCACCAGGCCGTTGCTGCAGCCGCAGAGATCAGACGTCTAAAGGGTATGAATCCTCAAGCGCAGTGGTCGGATTTTGCCGTGCTGGCAAGAAACGGCATGAAATTCAAGGAACTTTCATCACTCAGGGCCTTGCTTGAATATGATGGAATCCCGGTCAGTTGGGTACTCGACAGGGACAAGAGCTTCCGGCTTCACCGCGTGCGCGAATTTGACTGTTTCTTCCATGCACTCAAGTTGCGGCGCCGGGATCTGATTACAGCAGACCAATTGCTTGAAATGGCCGATGAATTGGTTGCAGATACTACGCCGTGGCAGCAGACCTTGATCAAGCTGCTTGAAACCTGGAAACAGGAATCAGCAGGACATGAACGGCCGGTTAAGGAGGCCGGGGAATTTCTATTTGAGGCCTTGTCTGAACAACAGCGCGGCCATCGATTTGGTCAGGGAGTATTTTTGAGCACGGTGCATGCCGTCAAAGGCCTGGAATTTCTCCACATCTTCATTCTCGACGGCAACTGGTCGAGCAGATCGAACCAGGCTGAGGCTGAGGAGGAGAGACGTCTTTACTATGTGGCCATGACTAGGGCCTGCCATACCCTTGCCCTGTTTTCACGGGCGGACTGTCACAATCCGCACCTGGCCGTACTGCAAGGATCTTATTGCATCAAAAGGCCGGCCCCTGCCGGAAATTCATATCCATCTAATATTATGCAGCGCCGTTTTGAGGTCCTCAAGATCAATGCCCTTTTCCTTGATTTTGCGGGCGTCCATTCACCCGGCGCACCTATCCATGCAGGCCTTGCCCAATTAAACGCAGGAAACAGAATGGAATTCCGGCTGGACAAAAGCCCTTCAGGCAGTGAAAATCTTTTCATGTGTAACACTGAAGACCTTATCCTCGCCCGTCTGTCCCAGAAAGGCGGCAAACAGTGGAAACAGCGTCTGGACTCTGTGCAGGAAATACGTGTTTTGGCAATTGTTCGACGCTATTCAACCGATTCCCAAGAGAAGTTTCGCCAAGACCATCGGTGTGAACACTGGGAGGTGCCGATTGTAGAAGTGATCCAGGAATGAGCAACTGTGTTTTTGGTAAGCGTTCACAGGGCACCGCATTTGCTTTGTTGTCGGGCACTTGAAGTACAGGGAGTACGTCTGCATACCCTCCGCCTCGCATCTGCAGCACCCTGTAAACGCTTACAGTTCAGTGGGTTGCGGTAAAACGGGCGTTGTAATCCCGTGAACGGTTACAAAAATCTGTAGCTTCAGGCCAATTGATGGACTACATTTTGAACAGGCATCAAGACTTTTCAACGATACTATTGGTGACTGTGCTGTTAATTGCTATGATAAGGAACGGGAGATAAATAAGTTGAACAAAAATTAATAGGATTTTTTGTTGTATTCAAGGCGCGAGGAGCGAGCATAACGGGTTATGTGATCGACGAGCAACGAAGAAGACGGCAAAAAAGACATTAATTTGTTCAAGTTATTTATTGTACGTTCCTAAGGTCCTAAACCGGATAAACCGAAAAAGTGCCTAAAGTGAGCTAAAGTTTGAAGTGCCTAAAGTTGAGGAGTTCTGTATGGAAACAGAAAAGGCCGCTGAGACCCTGACAAAAGAGCTTGAACAACTACTGCGAAACAAGATGGAGCCGGTTTTTGAGCGTTACGGCCTGGATATCAAGGACCTGCTTACTCCCCTTAAATGGAAGCCGGTGGTCCTTATAATCGGCAACTACTCATCCGGGAAATCGACCTTTATCAACGAAATCCTGGGAAGCCAGATCCAGCGCACTGGTCAGGCACCTACTGATGACAGCTTTACCATCCTGGCCGCACCAGAGCCCAACGAACCGGAGGGAGAAACACCCGGCGGCACAGTGGTAAATGATGAGCGTCTCCCTTTTGCTCCCCTGAGGCACTTTGGTGAAAGCCTTCTATCCCATATGCGTTTAAAAAGGGTGACAAATACTCCCATACTCCAGGATTTTGCCATCATAGATACCCCGGGAATGCTGGATTCGGTCACAGAAAAGGATAGGGGCTATGACTACCTTGGTGTAGTGGGAGAACTGGCAAAGCTGGCAGACCTCATCATCCTGATGTTCGACCCCCATAAGGCAGGAACAATAAAGGAAACTTATCAGGCCATCAGGAGCACACTTCCCGGCTCCACCGGAGAAGACAGGGTCATTTACGTACTGAATCGAATTGACGAATGCGAAAGCGTGTCCGACCTTTTGAGGTCTTACGGGACCCTGTGCTGGAACCTTTCACAGATGACAGGCAGAAAGGATATGCCAAGGATATATCTTACCTTTGCGCCTCAGGAGGGCAAAGTGCCTCCCACGGGCTTTGAAACATGGATGAACGAACGGGAAGAGCTCAAACAGACCATGAGTTCAGCACCAAAGATGAGACTAAACCACATACTCCAGGAAGTGGATCGAGTCGTAAGGGAACTTGGCCTGGAAATAGAGGCCATGGTCGCTTTCCAGAAACGATTCATTCATAAATTCAAAGGGGTCCTCCGCACATGGGGTATGGCCGCCATACTGGCCTTCTTTTTTGGAGATCTGGTTATGAAGCTTTTAACCGGTTATCCAGACACCCCGCTGGCAGGGGCACTGCTGGCAGGGAATATGAGTTTTGAACATTTCCTTTGGCCGATTGTGTGGGCCATGCTGGTCGTGGCATCAGCTTCTCTGTATGTTCAACGGATACTTTTTCCCAAATTTACAAAAAGTACTCTAAAAGACCTTGATAACTTGATCCCCCTGGAGACCGCCTACAAAAAGGACCTCTGGAACAGGGTGAAACACCGGATACATAAACTTATAGAGGACCAGGCCAGGAGACAGATATTGATTACACATGGCCGATACCTTGGAAAGATAGAGCACTTTCTCAATAAAGACCTGAGCCGTTTTTTCGAACGCATTTAGTGCCTGAACGGCAAGGCCGTCAGGCACAATTTTGAATTTAAAAAGGTAAAATCTCAGCACCTTGCCTTTTAGAAAAATCTTGGGTTTTATAGTATCTATAAATAATCTTAAAATGGAGGCCTTATGTCCGGTCATTCAAAGTGGAGCACAATAAAACATAAAAAGGCGGCACAGGACGCCAAGCGTGGTAAAGCTTTCTCCAAGATCATAAAGGAAGTAACGGTAGCCGCACGTATAGGTGGTGGAGACCTTGCAGCCAACCCAAGACTGAGGACCGCTATAGCGGCTGCAAAGGCCGAAAATATGCCCAAGGACAATATAGAGCGGGCAATAAAAAAGGGTACCGGCGAACTTGAGGGAGCAAATTACGAGGAAGTCACATATGAGGGTTACGGTCCGGGAGGCGTGGCAATACTGGTTGAAACTATTTCAGACAACCGCCAGCGCACTGTAGCGGATGTGCGGCATCTCTTTGCTAAGAGGGGCGGAAACCTTGGAGAGCCGGGTAGCGTGGCCTGGATATTTGAGAAAAAAGGACTCATACTGGTTGAGAAGGACAAGGTTGATGAAGAAACCCTTATGACTATAGCCCTTGAAGCAAATGCCGAAGATATACAAGAGCAGGAATCCGAATGGGAGGTATACACCGCCCCTGAAGCCTTTGAAGACGTAAAGTCCGCTCTGGAGGCCGATAGCATCCCTGTACTGTCCGCCGAAATCACCATGTTACCCGGCAACATGGTCAGTATCGAGGACGAAAAGCAGGCAGGCCAACTCCTGATACTTATGGAGGGCCTTGAAGAAAACAGCGATGTCCAGAACGTTTACGCCAACTTTGATATTCCTGATGAAATCCTTGAAAAGGTCGGCTAGGGATGCCAAGGGAGATCATCCTGGGTATTGACCCCGGATCGCGGGCTACCGGTTATGGAATTGTGTTATGGGAGGATAACAGGCTCCATTTCGTCAATGCAGGTATCATCCGTCCGCGCACGGAACTCACCTTTGCAGAGCGGCTCGAAAGACTTTATTCAGGTCTAAAGGAAGTAATAGGCCGGCACAATCCAACAGTTTCAGCAGTAGAAGGCGTCTTTCATTCAGTTAACGCCAGGGCTGCTTTGCTACTTGGTCATGCCAGGGGGGCGGTAATCCTGGCGGCAGTCCATGGAGGTCTCCCTGTATTCGAGTACTCGCCCATGACGGTTAAACAGGCAGTGGTCGGCTACGGCAGGGCGGAAAAGACCCAGGTGCAACACATGGTCAGGGTACTCCTCAACTTGTCAAAAAAACCCGCCCAGGATGCCGCGGATGCACTTGCTGTGGCTATATGCCATGCCCACTCTTCGGGCAGCCGGCTAATACCCGGTTCAGTGAAAAGGAAAGGCTGATGATCGGTAATCATTCACTTCCCCCCCCTAACAGCCGACAGCTTTTTGCGGATTTCAAAGCACAATCCATTGAGAATACGCCTTTTGGTGCAACCTTGTCCGCGGTTGAAACCCTGCAAAAGCCTGTCGGCTGCCAGGGAATGTGAACGGTTACGATGATCGGCTATATCAGAGGGGAGAAACAGGGTCAATGGGACCGGGGTGTTATAGTTGATGTGAATGGGGTCGGTTATGAAATTCAGATGCCCTTTTCATCCCTGGCCAAATTGCCTCCATCCGGTAATGAACTGACAGTCTTTACCCACCTTGTGTGGAAGGACGACACGCTTTCACTATATGGATTTGAAACAATTGAAGCCAGGGACATGTTCAGGCTGTTACTGGAAGTTTCAGGAGTAGGCCCCAGGCTGGCGCTGAATATCCTGTCAATGCTCTCTGCTGAAGAACTCCTACAGATACTGGCCAGGGAAAAGAATAAAAGACTCCGGGCCATCCAGGGCATAGGCGAAAAGACTGCGGCAAGACTGTGTATTGACCTGAAGGAAAAGGCCAAGGCCATACTGACAAAGAGACAGTGGGATATGGAATCATCTCCGCATATTGAGCAACCGGGTAAGGGAGACCTGTGGGATGACGCACTCTCGGCACTTACGCATCTTGGTTATGGTTCATCTGAGACAAAGGCCGCTCTTGCCGGGGCTTTTGCATCTGCCGGTGAAAGTGCAAGCCTTGAAGATCTGGTGAAAAAAACCCTGCAGGGTCTGGCAAAAAGTCGTACAAAACAGGCATGACAGCAAAAAATACTGCAAACAGAATAGATGACACTAATCTGAGCCCTGAACCCTTGCAGGAAGACAGATCTTTCGAGCCTGGAATAAGGCCGAAGACCCTTTCTGAATACATAGGTCAACAGGAGGTCAAGACCGGCCTCGATGTCTTTATTACTGCAGCAAGAAAAAGAGGCGAGGCCCTTGACCATGTATTGATCCACGGGCAGCCCGGCCTGGGCAAGACCACTCTTGCCCACATAATTGCAACAGAGCTTGGTGTAAACTTCAGATCCACATCCGGTCCTGTGATAGAGAGGCCGGGAGACCTGGCTGCCATACTGACCAATTTACAGCAAGGAGACGTGTTGTTCATTGACGAAATTCACCGGCTGAGTCCCGTGGTGGAGGAAATACTCTACCCTGCAATGGAGGATTTTCAACTGGATCTGATAATCGGGCAGGGCCCCAGTGCAAGGACCATCAAGATCGAGATTCCACGTTTTACTCTGGTTGGGGCAACCACCAGGGCCGGACTGCTCTCACCGCCCCTCAGGGATCGCTTCGGGGTAGTACTGAGAGTAGACTTTTACCAGGATGACGAACTATGCACAATTGTTAACCGGTCCGCCGGACTCATGGTTATTGAAATTGACCAACAAGGTGCCCTTGAGATCGCAAAGAGGTCAAGAGGCACTCCCAGAATAGCAAACAGGCTCTTAAGAAGGGTCCGGGACTATGCAGAAGTCAGGGCCGGCGGAAGCATATCCCGTCAGATAGCAGACAAGGCTCTGCGCTTGCTGGAAGTTGATCATCAGGGTCTTGACCGTATGGACCGTGAAATTCTTGCTGCCATCATAGACAAGTTCAAAGGCGGGCCGGTCGGGCTTGATACCCTTGCCACATCCGTTGGAGAAGAAAAAGGCACATTGGAAGATGTCTATGAGCCCTTTTTAATACAGAGAGGTTACATGCACAGGACTTCCAGGGGCAGGATTGCAACAGATTTTGCCTATGAGCACTTAGATCGTAAGAGAAGGTGAAAATGACTACCATCGTACCACTGGATCCGAAAAAACTTCGTCTGAACATAGATCCTCAAAGCCTGGGATTTCAACAACTTAGCTGGCTCAAGACTGAGGAAAGACCTTTAGTGGCCCAGGAAAGAGCCATCCAAGCCCTCACTTTCGGCCTGAGAATGGAACATCCTGATTTCAACATATATGTTGCAGGGATCAATGAAACAGGGCTTTCCGAACTGGCCCGGTCTTATGTAGAAGAAGTAGCTAAAGACACACACCCTCAAACTTCTGACTGGTGTTATGTCTACAACTTCCGTAATCCGGATCAACCCTCCGGAGTGGAGTTTCAGGAAGGCAAGGGCCGGGAATTCAAAAAGGACATGGCGGACTTACTGGATGAACTGAAGCTCCAAATACCTAAAGTCTTTGAAGCCGAGGCGTATATTTCCCGGAAGGAAGAGGTGATAAAGGCATTCAATAAAGACCGGAAAAATGTATTTCAGGAGCTGGAAAAAAAGGTGCGCGAAAATGGCTTTTTGCTGCAGTCGGATCAGTCAGTCATGATGGTAGTTCCGGCAAAGGAAGACGGTACGGCTCTCACTCCTGAGGATCTGTCAAAGATGTCTGAAGAGGAGCGGAAAGAGCTCAAGGCCAAGAGTGAAGAATTCCACAAGGATATGGGAGATGCTATGAGGCGCATTCAACAGTCGGAACAGTCAGTACGCCGAAAGCTGAAAGAGCTGAACCAGGAGGTCGTCGGGCAGACAGTTGACACCTTACTGGAACCCCTGAAGAAAAAATATGAATCAATCAAAATACTCCGGGACTACTTTGCTGATGTAAGAGAAGACGTGGTCCGGAACATGGATGACTTCCGTCCTAAAAGCGAGCCTACTCAGGCTTTGCCCTTTTCTTTTCCAGGAGCTGGTCCGTCCTTTACCCGGTACGAAGTAAACATACTGGTTGACAATTCAGAGACCAAGGGGGCCCCTGTTGTTATAGAAAGCAATCCGAGCTATCCAAACCTGTTTGGTGTTGTTGAACGTAAGGCCCAGTTCGGTGCCCTTTTTACAGATTTTACCATGATCAAGTCAGGCGCAATTCACCGTGCAAACGGCGGTTACCTGCTCATAAAGGCCCTTGATCTCTTAAAATGGCCTTTTTCATATGAAGCCCTGAAAAGGGCATTAAGAAATAGAAAAATTGAGATAGAAGACCCTGGAGAACAGTTCGGGTTATTCACAACCAAGGCTTTGAAACCCGAACCGATCCCTTTGCGTATAAAGATAGTACTTATGGGAAATCCGTTCATCTATCAACTCCTTTATAACTACGACGAAGACTTTAAAGAACTTTTCAAAGTCAAGGCCCACCTTGACGTCCATGTTGACAGGAACGAAGAGAGGTTGGAGCAATTCATGCGCTCAACAAAGGCCCTTGTTGAGCGGGAAAATCTCAGGGATATGCACATGAGCGGAGTTGCAAGTCTAATAGAGTTCAGCTCCGAGTTGGCGGGATCCCAGGAAAAGCTCAGTCTAAAAATATCGGATCTTGCAGACTTGTTGCGAGAAGCTGATTTCTGGGCGAAATCTGAAAACAGCGAATTTATCGAGGATAAGCATATCCAGAAAGCAATTGATGAAAAGGCTTATAGGTGCAGCCTATATGAGGATCATCTGCATGAAATGCTCAAAAAAGATATCCTTAAGGTGGCAACAACCGGTAAGGCCGTGGGCCAGGTAAATGGGCTGTCCATCTATGACCTTGGTGACTATATGTTCGGCAAACCCTCCAGGATCACGGTGAATATAGCTCTCGGCAAAGAAGGTGTTGTAAACCTGGAAAGGGAAGCTGATCTCAGCGGCAGCATTCATACCAAAGGCGTGATGATACTAGCCGGGTATCTAAAGGCCCACTTTTCGGCAGACCGCCCATTAAGCCTTACCGCTTCCATATGCTTTGAGCAGAGCTACGGCATGGTCGATGGAGACTCGGCCTCCGGTGCAGAGCTGTTCGCCCTGCTGTCAGCGCTCTCTGATGTGCCGATCGACCAGGGAATCGCCGTAACCGGGGCTATGAGCCAAAAAGGAGAAATTCTGCCGGTAGGGGGTGTTACCAGAAAAATCGAGGGTTTCTTTGACATCTGCAAGGCGAGAAACTTGACCGGAGAGCAGGGAGTAATAATCCCGGAGACCAACGTCAAGGACCTGATGCTCAAACCAAAAGTGATAGAAGCAGTAAAGCAGGGCAAGTTCCGGATCTGGGCCATATCCAAGGTAGAAGAAGGCATGGAGATATTGACAGGCCAACCTGCCGGAATCCCCGGACCTGACGGACGCTATCCGGTAGATTCAGTATTTGCAAAAGTGAATGACAGGCTGAGGAAACTTGCTGAAGAGGCCAAGCTCTTCATGCAAAAAGAAGAGGAAGAAAAGAAATAGCGTAAGAAATCAGGAGAAAAAATGAAACTTAATATCATCACGTCCCAAAATGAATTGCCGGTAAAAGAGGGATATATGATCTCTTTAATCATAAATAATCTCAAAGGACATAAAGATGTAGAGGTTCATCTTTTCCGGCCGGATTGGGATGAAAAGGAAGCCAAATCCTACGACTGGTCGAAACTTCTGGGAGACCCAATAGACAGAAATGCACCTGCTGATCCCATGAGCAGTCGCAAGGTCCTTTTGGAATCATTCACCCTTGAGGAAAGAGATATGATAATTGACTGCATGAAGGAACGGTATGTCTCCAGATTGTCCGCAATCAATTCACGCCCCTTGGATTTCCCCATTCCTATGGGGCTCATTCCTTTGTCTGAAATCCTGGAAGATGATGATATCGGCTGCATCCGCTTTGAAGAGATTCCTAACTACACCCTCCCCTTTCTTGTGCATGGCCTTTATATTTTAAGCCAACATGAACCTGTAGAGGAAGAAGGCGATTAGCTGTTAGCCATTAGCGTTTAGCTTTGAAAAATCAGGGTATTACGTTAATTAGAAATAACACCCAACAGCTAATAGCTAACGGCTAACGGCACAGCTCCAAACCATTCACCACCAGCTTATTACCTCATCGTTGTCAAAGATAAGTTTCACCAACTTGTCATAATCCGTATCCTCATAAAGGTTAAACCGGGTCGCCTTGTGGTCTTCTGCCAATTTCTCAGCAAGGAACTCAGTATAATTTTCAGGTCTGCTTTTAAAAATATTCAACTGCTTCATTTTCTCGTTTTCCTAGAAAGGCACCACTAGCTGGTACGCCTTGATTTTGGGGATCATGTCTTCCAGTGAAAGGTATTTAACGTGCTCATATTTGTCGGCATCGGCCTTGACATTAGTGTAGATCTCTGCCTCAAAGTCTTCCACAAAACTCTCCAGGTGTTCTTTGAACTCCTCCTCTGATAAATTCGAGGGTGTTTCTATATTGGAGTCAATGAAAAAGGCACCGCACCAAAGATTCTCCACCATACATCCGAAGGCGCTGCGCAGGGCCTGCCAGCAATTCTCTGTTTCGTTAATAATGAAAGCCACCTTTTCAATATTCATGGTCTGTTTCTCCTACAGTAACCGTTCACGGGATTACAAAGTCCGTTTTACCGCAACCCACTGAACTGTAAGCGTTTACAGGGTGCTGCAGATGCGAGGCGTACAGGTACGCAGACGTACTTCCTGTACTTCAAGTACCCGACAACAAAGCAGATGCGGTGCCCTGGGAACGCTTACCTCCTACAAAACAATATAACGATTACAATCTTTCATTATTTCGACATTCCGCATCTGGGTACCAAAGTCCTGGTCCTTGACAATTGGTATGGGCCTATCAACCTTAAAAGATTCAAAGCACAAGCTGCAAAGGCTTATATGGCAAATCCCATCCAGTTCGGTGAACCTATCGTTTTTAGTCAAAAATACGCCCCGATTAGTGAGAAAAATCGTCACTTTCTTTCCAGCCCTGTGCGCCGCCTTGGTAATACCGATCAGATGATCGATGTGTCTGTCGGAACTAACTAAAATGCCTAATTTGTCATTCATATCCCATCTTTCTCCTGTTGATACGATATCGTAGACTATTTGGGAAACACCGGATTTTCTGGTTATTGAATACTATACTTGCAGACCATCACGTCAAGACCAAATTCTTTTTCTACTCGATATTTTAATTTGACCATTGCATTGTGCGCAGCAAGAAGTACGTTCCAATTTTGCCTTAGCCCTTTGATATTGCATATTTTTGGATTTGTGGTGTTGGGTTTCGCTTCGCTAATCAACAATCAACAATCCAACGGGGCATGGTACTTGGCCCGAGACCTTCCTGGGTCAACGGAAGAAAGGTAACCCTGAACGGTTCACCCTGTCTAAAAAATGGAAATTCCTATACTATTGAATTATGACACAACAAACTGAGTTCAATCAGGAGCTTATTGCGGAAAAGGCCCTTGTTGCCAGGGAAGTGGTAAAAGTCTATAAAGGGTCATCCAGTCCCGCGCTTAATGGTCTTAATATTTCCGTAAACCAAGGAGAAATCTTTGGGCTTTTGGGCCCCAACGGAGCCGGAAAGACCACTGCTATCTCCATTATGAGTACTTTGCTACGGCCTACCAGGGGTAACATAACTATTTATGGGATTGATATCGTCAGATATCCGAATGAAGCAAAGAAGTTGCTGAGTCTTGTGCCACAAGAAATTGCCCTTTATCCTAATCTGACCGCACGGGAAAACCTGCGGTATTTCGGCCGGCTGTATGGTTTGCGTGGTCAACAACTTGAAAACAGGATTTGGGAAAGTCTTGAGCGGGTCGGGTTAAAAGAAAGGGGTGACGAGCGGGTTTTTACTTTTTCCGGGGGGATGAAGCGGCGTGCCAATCTGGCCGCAGGCATATTGAGCAAACCCCGGCTCCTTTTTCTTGACGAGCCAACTGTCGGCATTGACTCCCAGTCACGGAATATGATTCTGGAAAAACTCGCATTGCTCAAGAATACCGGAACGTCCATGATCTATACGACCCATTACATGGAAGAGGCAGAACTTCTTTGCTCTTCTATTGTCATCATTGACAAGGGGCAGAGCATTGCTGAAGGCAATCCACAAGAACTGATCAACCGGACTCCCGGATGTTCCAGCCTGCAAGACCTGTTTTTCGCCATGACCGGAAAAAGTATCAGGGATTGATGGAGGTTTAGGGAAAATAGTTGATAGTTCGTGGTTGATAGTTCGTGGTTCGTAGTTTTTAGTTCATAGGTAATACGGGTATTTAGCACCTTGGGATGAAAGTTCGGGGGTTCAGAAGCATAAGCACTAAGTTGTTTTTGCACCGGATGGACGTTCATCCTTTCTGATATGCTTAAACTGTATGCAACTATTTTAAAAGAGCTTCTATTGCTCAGACGAGATCGGGCCGGTCTGCTTGTGCTTTTTGTCATGCCTGCCGTGCTTGTACTTGTTGTCTCGCTGGTCCAGGAAAATGTCCTTAAGACAATAGGTGGAACCAGTACCCGAATTCTGTTCGTAGATAAGGACCGGAACTCCCTGGGGGAGACTATAGAAGACCGGTTACGCGAATTTGGTTCCTTAGAAATCATTAAGGAGCTTGATGGGCAAAAAATTGATGAAAAATCGGCCAGAGAGGCAATTATTAATGGAGATTTCCAGTTTTGTGTTATCATTCCGGGGGGAATTACAGAAGCTGTCAGGGAACGAGCACGGCAGTTGGTGACGAGGTCACTTTTGACAGACGACATCCCGCTTAAGAATGATATAGATGTTCCGGACCTAGTTGTTTATTTTGATCCTACCGTGCGGGGAGGCTTTCGATCAGCCGTGGTCAGTTCCCTGAACATGGCGGTCCTTAGCATGGAAATCAGAGAAAAGGCCCGGATTTTCTCTGAACTCTTGCCGAAGCAAATGAACAAGATCATCCAGGAGGCGATAGGGCCGTATGTATCCGAGAAATTCGTTGAGGATATCCCAAAGATGAGTCTTGACTGGAGCAGTCAACGTATGATGGGGATCAAAGAGAAACTGGCTTTCAGTAAGGATTTTGAAACAATACCCACCTCTGTACAGCAAAACGTCCCTGCCTGGGCCCTCTTTGGCATATTTTTTATCGTTGTACCAATGGCCGGTTCCTTGATCAGGGAAAGACAGGATGGGATGCTGATGCGCCTTCTGACAATGCCGGTCTCTTATCTAACCTTGCTTTCAGGTAAGGTGATAGCATATGTATTGGTTTGCCTGATCCAGTTTATATTTATTCTTATTATCGGAAAGCTGGTCCTCCCTTTTCTGGGGACCTCAATGCTGGAGATGGGCTCATCCCCAATAGCTGTTATTATGATTCTTCTCAGTTCAATTCTTGCCGCTACAGGTTATGGCATCATGCTTGGAACAATTGCCAGAACCTATGAGCAGGCCTCCATGTTCGGCGCCATATCTGTTGTGATCGCAGCGGCTTTGGGCGGTGTTATGGTCCCTGTGTATGCCATGCCAAAAGTGATGCAGGAGATCAGCGCCTTTTCTCCTCTGGCATGGGGACTCGATGCCTTTCTGGATATTTTTGTGCGGCGAGGAGACATTAAGACTGTTTTTCCTGAAATGCTTCTACTGCTTTCATTCTTTGTTGGTACTATGCTAATATCGTGGTCTTATTCCTTTCGTCAAGATCGAACGGGTGTATGAATTGTGTCTTAACGGGAAGGCCGTTCAGACGCTAAGGAACGGGAGATAAATAAGTTGAACTAAAATTAATAGGATTTTTTGTTGTATTCAAGGCGCTAGGAGCAAGCATAATGGGTTATGTGATCGACGAGCAACGAAGAAGACGGCAAAAAAAACATTAATTTGTTCAAGTTATTTATTGTACGTTCCTAAATAAGAAGCGGAGGTTTTGAAGGAAAATATGGATGGAATCATCAGTAACATCAGCGATTATTCGCGGTTGGTGAATTTTAAAGGAGAATATTGTTGGTAACTGAAGGACTGGAAAAAGAACTCGGTGATTTGATAATTAAAATCTGCAATGTTTCCATACCGATACCTGATGCTTTGTTACCGGACGCTCCGCTGATCGGACCTGATTCTCCTCTGGGCCTTGATTCTCTTGATGCTGTGGAAATCGTAGTAGCAGTTCAGAAGAAATATGGGGTGCATATTGATGCCCAAGAAACAGGTCGCAGGGTTTTAGAGACACTTAGGACACTTGCGGATTTTATTAGGAGACAAAGCAAGGCCGAGCGATGAAACGGATCCCTGAGCCTGAATTGATGAGCACTGAAAGGCAGGCCAGGGCCTATGCAATGGCCAACTTCAATAATCCGAACTGGTTGTTTGTTGAACATTTTAAAAATAGTTTTTTTAAAAAGGAGATAATCGGTACAATCCTGGATTTGGGGTGTGGTCCTGCTGACATCACCGTGCGTTTTGCAAGGCTTTTCCCAAAATGTCATATACATGGTGTGGACGGCGCTGAAAGTATGTTGAAATACGGGCGAGCTGCAGTCACAAAGGCCGGCCTGACCGACCGCATCCGCCTTATTCATGGCTGTCTGCCTGATGTGCAAATGCCTCTTGCCGAATACGATGCCATTATCTCCAACCACCTCTTGCATCATTTTGCTTCACCCATGGCGTTATGGGAGACCATCAAAACCTATAGCAAGAGGAATGCACCGATTATGATAATGGATATTATTCGACCCGGAAGCAAAGAGGAGGCAGGTGCGATTGTTGAAAAATATATGGGTGATGAATCAGCTATCCTGAAGAAAGATTTTTTTAACTCGCTGTTGGCTGCCTATAGGGAAGAGGAGGTGCAAGAACAGCTTAGGCAAGCCGACTTAGTCAGTCATCTGTCAATTAGAATGGTGAGTAGGATCCAAATGGTGGTGAAGGGAATTATATCATAACCGTTCACGGGTTCAGGGTTCAAAGGTCCAGGGTTAACCGAAAATCTGTGCGGTTAAGAAACTATTTAAAATCAATCACGAAAACACGTAAGCGTTCACATGGCACCACATCTGCTTTGTTGTCGGGCACTTGAAGTACAGGGAGTACGCCTGTGTACCCTCCGCCTCGCATCTGCAGCACCCTGTAAACGGTTACAGCTCGGCGGGTTGCGGTAAAACGGGCGTTATAACCCCGTGAACGGTTACGAAAAAAGATTAACGTCCAACATCCCTGCCTGTGCGTGTCCGCACGCAGACACGGAATCATTTTTGTTTTACCATTTTACTGGTCGTATAAACCCTGCCGTTTTTGAGGAGAATAAATTGACCACCGTAGGGGTCATCAGGGACCTTGTCTATCAGACCGGCAGTGACCAGTTCGGTGAGGGAAGAAGGCTGTTTTTGGTGGATTTTTTGGTACTCGCTTACCTTTTGTTCCAACTGGTCCATGATTTCCAAAGCCTTTATTCTCAGCATAAAATTCTGTTTTATGCCTTCATTTTCCGTATCTCTGATCATTTCCTTTAGAAAAATTATTCCGGTTCGATGTTCAAGTGCGTAAAAAGAAAGACGCGTTGCCAAGGAGGCCAGGTAGAAAGGACTGCCTGGGAGTTTTGCCGCCTCCATGATGTATTTGGCCCCGTTGATATTGTCCTTTAAGAAAAAGAAATAATTAAATCCAAGGTAATAAGGCACTCGATAGTCGTTGGTGCGATATTGTCTTGCTTTCAGGAGCAGCTTATTCGCAGCTTCGCATTCTCCCATATCCCATGTGAAGAGCATGTCCGCAAAAAGGTACGCATCCCAAAAATATGGATCCAGATCAGTAATAGTATTTATTGACGTCTGCAAATAGTTGAAGTCCTGTTCGCCGAATTTTTCATTCTTACCTATTTTTTCTCCAAGAAATATAATGACTTTCAGGAAAAGAAAATCAGAAACTATCCCCTTGAATTCCATAGCCGCCGGGCCTGTAAACCGGGACGGCAGGGTATAATCCATGTAGTTTTCCTGGAGGAAAACCTCACGTTCGTGGTGAAGATGCCGCCAGACTGCGCAGTAAAGCACAAGGGCGACAATCAAGACCACAGGGATTAAACGGCTTATACTCAAGTCAGTTCCCTTCTGCTGAAAACAATTGAAGCAAAGAGGAGGATGACTGCGCTGTAGATCAGGCTGTAACAGGTGATGCTCAGGAGATAAGAACACGAGATGGAGAGTCCGTGGGCCGCCCTAACCTTCAGATCATACACCGACAGGTTGGGCACAACATATTGAGTTATTTTGATAACTGTCTGAACTGCCGTTGTAAGCTGGATTTCCGGAGCCTGTCTTTGAATAAACTGAACCACCTCTTCGACAGTTTGTCCGACAATATATGTGGAAATAGTGAAGAGAAGGGTGAGAAAGGAACTTGTAGTGACGGTGCTGAAAAAAATTACAACGGCATTCAGCACGATAAACATCAAGAACTCAGCAAACACCGCCTGAAAAACCGCGAGCCATACAAACTCTTTAAAATAAATAGGATACTGCGACTTGACGGCCCAGATGGTCAAGGTGCTGATGAGCGTCAACATGCATACAGCGGCCAGACTCAGGAGCACCAGGCCGAAAAATTTGCCGATCAAATACTGTGTGCGGGAAAACGGTTTTGAAAGTACGCTGTAGATAGTCCGTTTGTCCAAGTCTTTTGACATGAGGTTTACGGATAGAGAAAAGATCATCAGAAGGCCGCCGAACGTGATTGCAGAAATGTTTATATCCACGGTTACCTTGTGCAATTCGCGCAGGAAAAATCCGGTGACAACAAGGGAAAGGCCCATAATCATCAGCGCAAACAGGCCGATCCCATAGAGCGTACGATCCCGGATTCCCTCCTTGAAGGTGATCACGGCCAAGGACCAGATACGTCTGTTCATGATTCGGCCTCCTTTACGGTCTTGAGAAAAATTTGCTCAAGTGTATTGACTGTGTTGTCAACACTGATGATTTTTACCTCTTCCCTACCGCAAAGGGTCAATGCCTCGGACAAATGTTCCCCCGGACACGTGATGGTGACATGGGTGCTTTCCGTGAAGATTGCCCAGTCTGATTCTCGGCATTTCCTCTCCAGTTCCGGCGTCTGACGATCAACTATAATGCGGACGCTATTTTCCTGGTCCAGCAGATCGCTCTTCTGAAGGACTTTGCGCAACCTCCCCTGGACCATGACGCCCGTCCGGTCACAGATACGTTCCACATCACTCAAGATATGAGAGCAAAAAAGGGCTGTTTTTCCCCTTTTCTTAAGGTCCAGAATCAGGTCCACCACCATTTTCTGTCCCAGGGGATCCAGCCCGGACATAGGCTCATCCAGGACCACAACATCAGGATCATGCACCAGGGCAAAACAGATACCTGCACGCTGAATCATTCCTTTTGAATAAGAACGCAGTCTGCGTTTTTTTGCAGATTCCAGCTCGGCAAGTTTAAGAAGCCTGTCAATTTGAGACTTCACCTTGTGTGGCGGCATGCCTGAAGCCAAAGCGCTGAACCGCAAAAGTTCAGTTGCGCAAAGATGGTCATAGAAATAAGGATTTTCCGGAAGATAACCCACATGTTTTCGTGAGTTGGGGTCACCAGGATGCTTGCCCAGCAGGGAGATTTTTCCTCTGTCCGGTCGTATAAAGCCCATCAGCATTTTCAGCACAGTGCTTTTACCAGCGCCATTAGGGCCCACGATCCCGAAAATTTCACCCTGGTCAATAGAAAGGGAAAAATCCTTGACAGCTAAGACTTTTTTCCTGGTAAAGCTTGTAGTAAACGTCTTTGAGATATCTTTAATGCTGAGATACATGGGTCCTAACCTGGATTGTTGATTGTTGATTGATGATTTATAATTGCTCTACTGTTCTATTCTCATGCCTTCTTCCCCTGCTCTTGCCTACTGACCTCCGACCTCTGCCCTTTTACCCCCTGCCCCCTGAAACCAATCACTTTAGGTTTATTGAAACCATTAGGTATATGCCTTTTATCGGAATACATGACAAAAAACAAAAGGAATTTTTTGTTGTTACTGAATAGGTCTCGCCTAAGTTGAGCGGTAAGCGTTCACAGGGCACCGCATCTGCTTTGTTGTCGGGCACTTGAAGTACAGGGAGTACGCCTGCGCACCCTCCGCCTCGCATCTGCAGCACCCTGTAAACGCTTACAGCTCGGCGGGTTGCGGTAAAACGGGCGTTATAACCCCGTGAACGGTTACATTAATTAAGACTTGAGAAAAGGGTTGAGGACAGCGATACCTGAATAGAACTGGCCCGAATTGAGATCTTCTGAATAAATCGTGTCACAGTGTCCGTATTCAGCCGCACTGATAATACAAGCATCCCAGAAACTAATCTGATAAGCGGTTCCTATTTCGACGCTCCTACGTACAAGTGATGGTGTTTGAGCTATGACCTCAAAGGATTCCAGCAAAGCAAGCTGGCGGAGCACCACATCTTGTCGTTGGTGTAGTTTCTTCAGAGCCACATGCGCGTATTCCTGTAAAACCTGAGTGGAAATGACTCCTGTCCGATTTTTCATCAGCCTGCTTATAATAATGATCGCCATTTCCTGCTTTTCTTGATCCCGCTGGTCATTTGCGTACACGACCAGATTGGTATCGATGAAATACTTTTTCATTTATATGGTCCTGTCGTAAAGAGTATCCCTGTCGAATCGGTAACCGGATTTAGATTCGCCCGAAAACGATTTTGCTAAATGCGCAAATTCATCGGCGTTTGCCTCAACGTCGTGCCTGCCGCTGACTTTTTCCAAGAAATCCCGGACAAGATTGTTCAGACTAGTGTTGTGTTTTTTTGCATATTTACGACTTCTTTCAATAATCTCTTTGTCGGCAGAGAGCGTAATGTTCATGTGGTCCTCCTTATGTGCCTTATGTGCACGTTTAAAATACTCGTCTGCTTTTTTGTCAAGGTCCCAAATCGAGATAAAAAGCATTAGGGATTTGGAAAAAAACAATTTACCCCAATATTGGATCAATAATGACATCCCATTTAGCCAATAGTCTTGATCTTTTTAATCGGCCTGCATATTTTTTCATTTCTTCTTTTGATAAACTGAC
>PQXE01000012.1:41892-48504 GCA_003194495.1 Deltaproteobacteria bacterium | reverse complement strand
GATAAAGATGCTTATTCGCGTGCCACCATATTAATAAAGCATCTACAATAAAATCACTTGTTTCTGATGAGTTACCAAAAATAATGGTCAGTAGTCCTGTCAGTACATCCAATATCCCAAAAGGCTTTAATATAGAATCAAAATTAGTATCGTGATCAAGTGCTTTGGGGGATTCTTTGTCTCGTGATTTCCCACCTCTGGATAATTCTCCTATTTTTACAGTAGCCTTACTATCAATGGAAATCCTTAATGTTTCAGGATCATTATCAGAAGTACTATTCGCATCATGAACATTATCAAATATTTTATTTACTTCTTTTATTTTTTTTAAAGGCCTTGTTTTTTCAACCTTTTTTAATGAGTATCCCATCCGATTTAACATGTTATGAATAGTTCTGCTTGTTGGAAGTTCATTATCGCTATACCCTCTGTTAATCAATTCCTCCCGAACGGCTTTTGCTGTAATTCTAGTATAAACAAGGGTGTTTTTGAATTGCGGGTCAACTTGACAATTGGGCTCTACGATTTCTCGAATGTCCTGTTCGATGCATGGCAGTTTTTCTTCTGTTTTTTTATTTCCGCACATCTTCGAATTGCCAATACATTCAAATCCACTTGAAAGTTCATTCATTCCCTGGGATATTGTTGCTCTGCCCCAATTTAATTCACGTTCAGCTTTTCTGGCATTACCGCTATAAAATTCGTTAGTTATTTCGGCCTCAAAAGTTCGTCGCTTATATCCTGTGAGTTTTTTAGCAGTATTTTTAATTATTGCTTTAATTGAAGCAGATAAAGGAGTGCTGTTATTCTGTGAGCCTGACTTGTGATTCATAATTAAATCTCCTTGATGAAATTTTTTAATTATGACACTTAGCAGGTTACGCTCTGATTGTCTATTGCTTTTTTATAATACTCCTTTATGGGTAAATTATTTTTTTCTAAATCCCTTATGGTAATAATGCTCTTTTTGGCCGGTCCATCTTTCTCCCCCATCAAAAAGACATCCTCAAAAACCTCAAGGGAAATAGTGCGGGTGGCGATATCAGAAAGAAGGGGCCAAGATAGGATAGGTGGCGAACAAACTTAACCTGGTCGGTGTCGTAGCAAGGGATGTTCTCCGCTCGACACCAAAGGCCATAATGTGGTGGAGAAAACCCGGTAACACCGAGCCTGGATTGTCTCGGCATGAGGGAAATGAAGCGTTCTTTGAATAAATTGGGGCTCAACCGTAATTTGTGTGATGCCCAAACCCGCCAACCGGAATCAATGTGGTGAATAAAATCAACCAGTTACGCAAAACATTGCTAATATATCAACGGTTTAACAAGGGTAACAAGGGTAAAAAAATGTCAATATTTAATATTGGCGTAACTACCTGTAAAACAATGAATAATTGACAAAAAAGGGGCAACTTACCACACCAGTTCCGGTTGACCCTTAATTGGCAGCCTAAACTCAGGTCCACGCAGTCTCGCGAACCATCCAGCGAGCGAGAAAATTTGTCCTCTAAATTCCCCACACTTCGCGATTGCATTATCTGGGTTCATCTATTCCAAGACAAAATCCATTGCATCCCGAAATTCCTGAAACGAGCCCACACGTAACGCTCTCTTGTGCAACATCTTGAGCACATTAGGGTCATCTATGTCTTCAAGCTTTTTCAAAACTGATTGCGTAACTGCATCAAACCGAATCTCCAGCGCCTCGATTACACTTTCCCTTGATGTCTGTAAGATGCCCTGCTGGATGCCTTTCTGAACGCCCTGCTGGATGCCTTTCTGAACGCCCTGCCGGATGCCTTTCTGGATGCCCTGCTGAACGCCTTTCTGAACGCCCTGTTCTATCCATCTTTCAGCTATAGTCGGCATGATTTCACCCCCTGTTAATGGTAATACCTCTTCCATGGCACTGCGCATGTCTTCCTCATCAACCTTATCAGTTCCTCTGACGAGATATGTGAGAACTGTTTCCAGATATTCCATTCCGGTTTTCTTGGAAATGAGTTCTCTCAAAAGTCCCAGAATCGCAGGTAGACGGTCTCTTAATTCATCACGTAAAATGTATTTTAAAAGAAGTAGAGTAGCCTTAAGCGTCATAATTCCCTTGATCTCTTCATCGCGAAATCCGGAAATATCACAAAGCACATGGCTGAAATCAGGGAGAAAACGCTCCAGTTCCTCATGACACTTGAAAAGGCCTATGAAATTTTTATCTGCTTTCCACTTCACAGTACCGTGGTAAATTACTATCGGAATAATAATCGGAAAATCTCCTGACATCTTCTGCTTCAGATGCTGTTCCCATATCTTGACCATATAGCGCAAAAGATGAAAAGAAATTAGCGGCTCAGGATAACTTTTGTGCTCGAAAAGAACATAAACGTAAGAATCTGATCCATCCCTAAGATCGATCTGATAAAGCAAATCGGAGTAATAGGCGCCTAGTTCCTTGTCAACGAATGAATCCTTGGTAAGGTTAAGAGACTCAGGGACTAAGCAGTCAAAGACCTCTTGGGGAAGATAATTTCGCAGGAAGTCTTTCGCTATTTTCCGACGAGAAAAAACCTCTTTAAAAAAACGATCATGTGGATTTGAAAGATCAGGCATAAATATAATTTAAACGTCTTATAATCATAAGGCAAGTTAGCTCTCGGTCCAGGATCAAGTAAGCGTTTACAGGGCACCGCACCTGCTTTGTTGCCTGCCTGCCGGCAGGCAGGTCGGACACTTGAAGTACAGGGAGTACGCCTCGCATCTTGCAGCACGCTTACAGTTCGATGGGTGGTGGTAAAGTGGTAAAACTGTGGCGTTGTAATCCCGTGAACGGTTATGTTTTTTTATTCGATGTTGGATGTTGGACGTTCGATGTTGGACGTTCGTCTTTTTTTTGTCTTGTTTCGTGTTTTCGTGATTGATTTTGGATGGTTTTTTTATCGCACAAGTCATATTTTTTGCGCAAAGACTGGCTGATGTTTGACTGTGCGGCATTTATTTGCTGCCGGGACTATGAACCGGTTGACCGGTTTCATTCTTTGAATCCGGCAAAGAGACTGGATAACAAAAAACAAAAAGACTCCCTTTTAAGGGGAGTCTTTTGTTGTTGGCGGTTATGTATAATTGTTATTGTGGCCGGATACTTATCCTGTCAGGTGGTGACGTTTTGCGGTGGTGTTCAACTGGCTCCCTGCCAATTCCATGTGCCGCTACCACCTAAGGTATCTTCATCAGTTGGAGCTGTGGGTCCATTGGCCGCCTCAGTACCGGCAGCTGTTGTTTTCGCCTTTAGAGCATAACCAGTAGCTGTGTTATATGTACCGTACTCCATCCCATTATCTGTACCCGTGAGGGAATTTGCCGCAGTAATTGCATATGCAGACTCAGATGTCGCGACTCTTATTCCAACTCTTGGCGATGGGTCAAATGTGAAGGAAGTTGCCCCACTCACGTTAGTAACAGAAATCGATACCTGTTCTCCAGGTGATGATTGCGTTGACGTCGTAGTAGCTAAAACCGTTGATGAAAATACGAACATAAAAGCTATGCAACACATTGCAATAAATGTCTTTTTCATATCTTTCTCCTTTTATTTATATAAAAATATGGATTACTATGCAGTTATCATAAGGCACCGTTATTAATTCGGATATTCCATATATTCAGCATAGAACCCTTCCAAATCTGTTTTCAAGTTCCGCATATCACTGAGGGCTGCGGAATTTTGAGCCCTAGCGCGATACTTGGCAAACTGCGGAATCGCAATTGCAGCCAAGATCCCGATAATTGCCACGACAATCATGAGTTCGACCAGGGTGAAACCTTTGCATCCCACCTTTTTCATCTTGTTCAAGAATCCAAGCATAACAAACCTCCTATTCTATAAAATTAGTGTGAGTTGATCCTTTAAATTCCTATCGGCAGCTCTTCTTGGTTTGATAAATAAAATTTTACCTCCTTTTAAATTTTTATCGGCTCAACACCAAAATTCATTAATTATTTTTTTTCTAATTCCTCAATTCCTCAATCCCTCAATCCCTCAATTCGCTTCTAATTATGCGTTACTGCAACGTCAGTGCCACATATCCATGGTCTGCTGTACCTGAGTAAATACGGGGATTTTGGGATTTTCCTGGGATTGCGGATGCTGTTTTTTTGTGTTGTTCAATGTGCAAAAAAAGTCACTTGGTGACAAAAATTGGTTTTAGGGGAGAAGAGCAGGGGGAAGGGGGAAGTAACCGCCCGCTTCGCTCAAGACGCAAAGGACGCAAAGAAGTGACGAGGAGGGAAAGGCTTTTACCGCAGAGAAGGCAAGACTTATGCTTTGGGCCTACTCTGTGAGCTCTGTGAACTCTGTGAGAGACATTCTTTTTCTCTCGCCCGCTCCTCAGAGTCGCTTGAGGGCGCGGAGAACGCAGAGAAGGGAAAAACAGGATTGGGGCAAGGGACAGAGAAATAAGGTTTGGGGCAAGGGCCAAGCCTATGCCATTGCAGCCTTGGTTTCCACTGTAAATTTTAATCCCATAGCTTCGAGTAACGTTTTGAGACTGGAAAGTTGAGGATTGCCATGTACTGATAGCATACGATACATATTTTCCCGATTTAGAGACGACGCCTGAGCAAGCTTTGACATGCCTTTGGCTTCTGCAACGTCCCTCAACGCCAGCAAAAATACTTCTTGAGAGCCATCTTCCAATGCAGCGTTTAGATATGCCACTGCTTCGTCAGAATTTGCTAAATCCTCTAAAAATCCATCTTTATAATTTACTAAGGTTGCTTTCATAACGACCTCCCTTGATAATCCTTCCAGAATGCTTGTGCTTTCTGAATATCTTGATGTGTGTCTTCTTATCGCCTCCGCATAAAAGAAGTACGTATAGTATTGCTGACTCTACCAAAGTAGATTCCTGATTATAACGCATTTAGGGGAGGCCATTTTTTTCGAGACATTCTCGCGACTCTCGTGTAACGTAAAATTTTCAAAAATCTACGTTTTATGCGAGGTCACATGGACAAAATAGCTTCGGGGTCAACCCATCGACACAACCGAGTCATTTGTGTTCCCTTTTCCCCTTCAGTAAAGGACTATAACAAAACAGTGCATGATCCTGCTAAATTCAGAGCGTCTGTTTATGCCAGGATCGAACAATTCCCCGAGCTATTTCCTGCTGAGATTACAGCAGGATATAGGATGAAAGATATCAAAGAGTCCAAAAAATTGTCAATTCCCATCCGCCGTATAGAGGTTTCAGGGATTAGCTATACCATACGCCCTTCTTTTGTCATGCCTTATATGACAGGATTCGTTAAAAATGTGGAAAAGGGTCTGTTTTTACGTAAGCATGACGTTCCTTTTGGGGGGTGGGTTATGTTCTTGGTCGAAATGCCATGTACTGGTATCGAATTGAAAAATCCCTTGGTCGAAATAGCCTCGTTGGTACAACAATAAAAAATCCAGAGGATTTGCCAGAGCATCTTATCGCTGACGAAAAGCATACCCGGATTTTGGGCGACAAAGTTTATATTGCCACCACTGTAGGCAACGGATGCGTTTTGGGCACATCTGTCGCCACAGACGCTGGAGAAGATTCTTTAGCTACGGCCTACGGTGTCTTCAGGGATGAAGCCCAGTGTATAAAACCAGACTATGCTCCCAAAACTGTCAATACTGACGGGTGGATAGCCACTCAAAATGCATGGAAAACCATCTTTCCTTATGTCGTTTTGATTGCGTGTTTTCTGCATGTTTATATCAAAATTCGGGATCGATCAAAAAAGAAGTTCAAAGATATTTACGAGCAAGTAGTTTCTAAACTATGGGATTGTTATCATGCTGAAAACAAAGCTTCTTTCTCCCAACGGGTAAGGCGACTTTATGAGTGGGGAAAGAAGACCTCAATTCCTTCTTTTATGATGGGAAAAATCGAGAAATTACGAAATATAGCTTCTTTCTCAATTGCCTATGATTTTTCCGGTTCTCACAGGACAAGCAATATGTTAGATTGCATAATGCAGAGGATGGATCGGCATCTTTTCAGTACCCAATATTTTCATGGTTCCCTTTCTTCCGCGGAACTGAGTATAAGGGGATGGGCACTTATTTCGAATTTTGCTCCTTCAAATCCAATTACTATCAAAAAACATAACGGGTCTCAAAGTCCAGCCGAACGACTTAACCAATTTCGGTATCATGACAACTGGCTACAAAACCTCTTGATATCAGCTTCTTTGGGAGGCTATCGATCCCCTCCCCACAATGCGTTATAATGAGGAAAAAACAAAAGACCACATTTCGTCAACTTCTATCACTTCATTTTTATCAGGTTCTACCAATGTATCCTTCAAATCTTTCTCTTTCGCTTTATTTTTTAGCCAACCAGATACTGTCTGCCGACACACCTTAAATTTTCTTTCAATGCCTCTTAAAGACATCCCCTCCATATAACATCCGATAACTAATTCCTTAAAATTATCTGAATATTTTTTGTGCTATGGGTTATCTCTACTATATTTACCGCAATTATTACATTTATATAATTGCTTACCATTTATTGAATCAAATCCATGCTTAACAATATTCTCGCTATTACAATGATAACAATTTATTTTCATGATTTTC
>PQXE01000012.1:25559-40026 GCA_003194495.1 Deltaproteobacteria bacterium | reverse complement strand
TTCGGCCATGATCATCGTTTCGGCCAGTAGTATCATCGAACGATCTATAGCATTAGATAATAGACTGAATTTAAATAATTTCTTGTGAACTTGCCAGAACACCGATGCCGAAGTGGCCTAAACGATGATCATGGCCTCATCACCTTTCGGTCATTAGTTTGTGAATCACCCCCCTCTTACCATAACACCGCTGATTTTACAGAAAAAAATGGAAATTCCTATACTATTAAATTAATCACCCGGCACAGTGTTTGGCAAAGAAAATCTGGTAGGTAGAAGCTGCGGGATCAGGACTGTTTTCCCCATCCTGAGAAAATATGCGTCGGTCATGCCTGCGATAAAGTCTCTCACAATGGCCTGGTAAGACTGCCCCTGAGCGTAGCTGTCATCCATCCCATTAAGGTAATCCTTAAAAATTACTGATTCATTCCTGTCCTGTTGCAGATCATCCAGAAAGTGTTCAAACAAAATCCTGTAGAGGTCTTTGATCTTGGATGATTCGGTCTTAATCCGGGGATTCATATAGATGAACTCCATATTGAAGGCCTTTAGCTCCGCCAGGGCATTTACCACCTCATGACTGAAGGCTATCTCGTCTCTATCCAGGCTGGATTTGATAAGATCCTCAACCAGGCGGTAAACTATTGTCCCGTTTGTATCCCCCAATATCTTCCGGCAATGACCGGGGACCTGATCTCTTCTGATCAGACAAAGCCTGATAGCGTCCTCAATATCCCTTCCCACATAGCTGATTACGTCGGCCATCCTGACTACACAGCCTTCGAGTGTCATGGGCCGGAGATCTGTCTGAGGTAAGGAGAGCTTTGCCTCTACCTCAGCATCGAGCGTCTTAAATGTCTTCCCCCTTTGAGGTTTGATCGACGGGCAGTGCATCTCACCATCGTGGCACAGTATTCCATCAAATACCTGGAGACTGAGATTGCATCCCCTACCCTTTCGCTCAACTCTGCGCAGGAAATGAACTCCCTGGACACTGTGAATAAACGGAGGATGGCCGTATTTTATGCATAACTCGGCAAGATATCGTTCACCATCGTGACCAAAGGGAGGATGGCCGATATCGTGCCCATAAGCAATGGCCTCAATAAGATCCTCATTTAATCGGAGAAAACGGCCTATAGTCCTGGCTATCTTTGATACCAGTTGGACGTGAAGCACTCTATGAGTAATATGATCATTGGGGATAAGGGAAAAAACCTGGGTCTTGTCTATATACCTTGCATATGCCAGTGAATGCAGAATTCTGTCAGCGTCAACTGAAAACCATTGCCTGTGGTCTGTAGCTAACCGTTCTTCCTCCCTCTCACGGACAGCATCAACGCTGAGGGTTGCAAAGGGAGAAAGCCTTTTTCTCTCGTCTTTTTCCAGACGGCTCTTTTCATCCATGAGGTTTATTGTCATAGACTCAACTCCTCCGGAATATTGATTAATTGGCTCATTAATTCAATATCCTATACCTGATTTAACAAAGCAATTGTTATTGTGTGTCTATTGACACCATAATCTCCGATTCTTACATTGCTTTGGAATAAAAACAACCTCTCAATAAATTTAACTCTTTGAATTCTAAGGATATTTTAAATCATGCAACTTGAAAAATTCACAATGAAATCACAAGAGGCCTTGCAGGAGGCCCAAAGCTTGGCCCAAAGCAAAGGGCATCAGCAAATCGAGCCCGAACATCTGCTAAAGATACTGCTGGCCCTGCCTGAGGGAATTGCGCCATCGGTTCTAAGAAAAATGGGGGTTGAAGTCCAGGCCATTGAAGCCGAAGTGGATGAGGCTGTAAACAATCTCCCTCAAGTGAGCGGAGCGGGTCTGCAGGTCTATATGTCGTCCACACTGAATCAGATACTGGAAAAGGCTTTTGCCATTGCGGATAAAATGAAGGATGAGTATGTCAGCCAGGAACACTTGGTCCTTGCCATCCTCGACGCGTCCCACACAAAAGCCGGCCAGGCATTAACGGGCCATGGGGTCAACAAGGACACCTTCCTGCAGGCCCTGGTATCTATAAGGGGTAGCCAGAGAATAACCGACCCTAACCCTGAAGAAAAGTATCAAGCACTTGAAAAGTATGGAAGAGACCTCACATCTTTTGCAAGATCAGGGAAGCTGGACCCGGTAATAGGTCGCGACGATGAAATTCGCAGGGTCATGCAGGTACTGTCACGAAGGACCAAGAATAACCCGGTCCTTATAGGTGAGCCCGGTGTTGGTAAGACTGCGATAGTAGAGGGTCTGGCCCAACGAATAGTCTCCGGCGATATTCCTGAGACACTGAAGGACCGGCGCATTATTGCCTTGGATATGGGGGCCTTGATCGCAGGGGCCAAGTTCCGAGGTGAATTTGAAGAACGGCTGAAAGCAGTCCTCAAGGAAGTAGCGGAACGGCAGGGCGAAGTCATCCTGTTCATAGATGAAATTCACACCATGGTGGGGGCCGGAGCGGCCCAGGGATCCATGGATGCATCGAATATGCTGAAACCCGCCCTTGCCAGGGGAGAGCTCCACTGTATCGGTGCCACCACAATAGACGAATACCGCAAGTACATTGAAAAGGATACGGCGCTCGAAAGACGCTTTCAGCCCGTGATGGTGAATGAGTCCAGTGTTGAGGACACCATTGCCATACTCCGCGGGCTGAAGGAAAAATACGAGGTACACCATGGAGTGCGGATAAGGGATTCAGCTATAGTTGCGGCATCAACGCTGTCTCAGCGCTACATCACGGATCGCTTTCTCCCGGATAAGGCCATTGATCTTATAGACGAGTCAGCAGCAAAGCTGAGAATCGAAATAGACAGCCTTCCAGCAAACATTGACGAACTGGAACGTCGAAGCATGCAGCTTGAAATAGAACAGCAGGCCCTGAAAAAAGAAGGTGATCCGGCATCCAAGGAAAAATTAGAGAAGATCAAACAGGACCTTGCCGACCTCAGAGAGCAAAGCGATGCGCTCAAGGCCGGATGGCAGCAGGAAAAGGGAATTATTCAAAAAATCCGTGATATCAAGGGACGTATAGATCAGCTCAGGATCGACGCAGAAAGATTCCAGCGTGAGGGTGACCTGAACAAAGTAGCTGAAATCCTCTATGGAGAGATCCCAAATCTTCAAAAGGAACTGAAAGAGGAACAGGACCGTATAGAGGAGCTTAAAAAAAATGGCACCAGCATGCTTAAGGAAGAGGTGGACGCTGACGACATTGCGGACATCATATCCAAATGGACCGGAATACCGGTCAGCAGACTTCTTGAGGGAGAAAGAGAAAAGCTGGTCCACATGGAAGATCGCCTGGGCCAAAGGGTTGTTGGCCAGGAAAAGGCCATACAGGCGGTATCAAACGCAGTCCGCAGGGCCAGGGCCGGTCTGCAGGACCGTGCGCGACCTATTGGCTCCTTTATCTTTCTCGGACCCACAGGTGTTGGTAAAACAGAACTGGCCAGGACCCTGGCTGAATTCATGTTCGATACAGAACATGCCATAATTCGTATGGACATGAGCGAATACATGGAAAGACACGCAGTCGCCAGGTTAATCGGTGCGCCTCCGGGCTATGTGGGATATGAAGAAGGAGGCTATCTCACAGAGGCAGTGCGGCGCAAGCCCTATTCTGTTATCCTTTTTGACGAAATAGAAAAGGCCCATCCTGACGTATTCAACATACTGCTCCAGATCCTGGACGATGGAAGGCTCACCGACGGCAAAGGTCGTACTGTAGACTTCCGCAACACCATAATTATCATGACTTCCAACATAGGCACTGACCTGATTCAGGAAATCAAGGACCCGGAGGAGGTGGAGCACAGGATGATGGACGCCCTTCGTCTCCGCTTCAAACCCGAGTTCCTGAACCGTGTGGACGACATGATCATCTTTCACTCACTCAGCAAGGAACACCTGCAAAGTATTGTGGATATCCAGCTCAGCTATCTCAAGGACCGTCTGCAGGAGCATAATTACGAAATTGACGTGAGCAAAGGGGCAAAGACATGGATAGCCGACGTAGGCTATGATCTTACTTACGGGGCCCGTCCTCTCAAGAGAGCCATTCAGCGCTACATTGAGAATCCGCTGGCCCTTAAAATCCTAGAGGGGACCTTCAAAGAGGGAGACAATATCCTGACAGACATGGACGAAAACGGCCATGTGTTATTCCGGAAAAAATAAGGGCAAGGGTTTACCGATAACCTAAAGCCGTTTATTCGTGAGTTCCGAAAGCAATCAACAATCCAACAATGTAACATCTGAACGTCCGCAAAAAAGATCTGCAAATTTTTGCTTTTGGATTAGGCAAAAACGTTCGTTTCTGTTATATTAATTATTATCTTGTTGAATAATAACTTAATGGGTCTTGTTTTTCTCCGGCCAATGTGCGATTATTTACAACAATACCCCAATTCATAGATAAAAAACTTGGAAAAGGATGATGAATTATGACAAGAACTAAAAGCAGGCCTTATACAGTAGATGATGTTCGCCACATCTACAAGAACTACTCAAACATGACCGCAGTTGAAATCGCAGACGAACTCGGTATCAGCAAAGCTCAGGTCTCGAAAATCGTTACAGAGCTTCGAAAACAGGGAATTGATCTACCAAAGAAAAAACGTGAGAATCCGGTTGAGATATTTATCCGGGAGGAGCCCGGCATTAAACTCAGTTCTTAATACATACAGATAATTGAGGGATTGCGAATTGAGGAATTAAAGGTGCTTATTGCATACTGATAATTGAAGGATGAAGGTGTTTCTTTGATTCTAATCTCTCAACTCCTAAATTCCTAAATCCCTCAATTGTTACTATCAGTATCTTTTTGCTGAAAAAGCGGGAGCTTGACAATAACTATGGTCTGGCCATCCTTGGTCTGGATATCGATTTTTCCGTGGTTGCCTTGTACAAACCTATAAATGATGTTTAAGCCACGACCCCTTACTTCACCTTTTTTGATCTGATCAATTTTGTCCTCTGGTATCTCTCCTGTATTTCTGATCTCGAGACAGGCCATGGTCTCCTTTACATAACAGCGCATGGACAGAACGCCTCCCTGTTTCGGGATGGCATTGGCAGCGTTGTTCATAAGATTGTCCAGTACTCGTTCCAGACCGAAACGTGAACAATAGACTAATATCTCTGTTTCAATTTCCAGGGGCTCTATCCGGATGTATTTGCGCCATGATTGCCGAGTGGCTTCCTCGTTGAGGCGGAACCGCTCTCCGGCAATCTCACCGAGATCCAGGACCTCTTCCCGGCCCTCCAATCTCATGGCTATGGCCATATCCTGCATACGGACCGTTTCCTTAAGGATGATGTCCAGGTATGTGACCAACTTGTTCCTTATCCCCTCAAGGTCTTCTGATTCCATCAGATTCCTGGCCCTGGAGGCAAATCCCGTGATGGCAATCGCGGGATTTTTAAAATCGTGCATGATGTCGTCCAAAAACTCTAACCGCAAGGCCTTCATGACTTCTTTTCCAAAAAAAGTCAGCAGATCAATTTCTTCGTTCATAAAGGACGACTTCTGATCCGTAGCATAAAAAGTCAGCAGATAACGAGTAATCCCGTTGACCTTGAGAGGGATTATCAGTATGGAATAAATATGATGCTTTTCAACAAATCTCCGCATACCTGAGCTGGTAAACCGGCTTTTTTCAGGATCTTTGATCAATAGATAGGCAGGATCGATCCGCTCAAACGGTTGGTCTCCGTATTCCGGCGCCCCGTGGATCGCGGTTTGAAAATACGGATGGTGGCTCACTGTAAAGGTATAGCCCAATCGGTGATACGTTTTGTCCAGGGGATATCCTGCCTCAACACGGACAAACTTCTGATCCTTGGACACTGAAAACAGGGAACAGCTCTTGACCTGCAGATATGGATCAAGCTCGGGGATCAGGTCCATAAACAAGTCCTTCAGCTTGATCCCTTCCCTGTTGCTCAACTTTATAAAAATCCTGTCTATCATCTTCTCTTTGTGCACATTCAGCCTCTGTAGGGCCAGGATCTTCCTTTTGGCCAGGACATAACTTACGCTGCGGGCCAGGAGCTCGGCATGGATGATCTCAAAAGGATCAAACTTCCGATTATTCTCCTTGTAATAAATTTGAAGGGAGCCGAGAAAGTCTCCTTCCGAACCTAAAAACTTTGGAACCTGAAGAGAGACCGCCAATAGGGAATGAAATCCTTTATCTCTCACGTTACTTTTAGCCTTGAAGTGCAGATCCTCAAGGAGGCTCGATATAGCGATGCTTCTGTTTTCCCGGGCCACCCGTCCTGAGATGGAATCCTCAAAAGGGACGTCAATTTTACATTCGGCTTCAGTAATCCGGTGTGTACCGAGACAGGTCATGCTCAAGGATTCGGGATCAAAGAGCCGTATGGATGCGGCTTCGGCCTTAAGAATATCTGCGATCTTTTCCGCAGCAATCTCAAGGATCTTTTTTTCTTCAAGTCCGGAATCAATCTCAATAATTTCTTCAACATCGCGGATAATGCCGGAGAGGACTCCAACCAGATATTCCTGCTCGATGGAACGGGCCAGATCCAGACGCTCTGAATTAGTCAGATGCTGAAGTGACGGATGGCTTTTGATAAATTCGAAAAATTTTTCTTTCATATGGCTTTTCCCCGAAAGAAATTAGGGCCATGATCATCGTTTAGGCCACTTCGGCATCGGTGTTCTGGCAAGTTCACAAGAAATTATTTAAATTCAGTCTATTATCTAATGCTATAGATCGTTCGATGATACTACTGGCCGAAACGATGATCATGGCCGAAATTAGTGACAGAATAATTTCGATAATTGATAATCAATATTATAGAAAATATGGCATCCTTCATGACAAGTCAAAAGTAGTTTACACTTTATTGATCTTGTGCTTTGGCAGTGAAATTAAAAAACAAAATTAGAAATTGGGGGAAATACAAAGATCTAGAGGCGTTACCTAATTTCTAGTTTCGACATCAGCATTCAATTCGATAATACACGCTTTTTCGGAAAAAGTATAAACTGATAAATAAAGAATGCCGAAAATATTATAGAAATCAACTCTTCATGCCGATGTATATAAAATAGGTCTTTGCAATCCAAAAATGATCATGCAGCAGGGCAATGAATACCTGGCGAAGGGGCAAATGGCCCGTAACAGATGAGGTCTGAATCCACCATGGAGCAAAATGTCGAACATCCCAGGAATGATTTCCTCAGTTCGCCCAGACAAGAGACAGATGATATCCAGGCCCTGCGGATAATTCTCCGTATGGCAGAGGCTGTAAGCCAGTGTATCTCTCAAGAAAAAACCTGTAAGTGTATCATGGACATATTCATCGAAGATACGGATTTTGAGAACGCCTCCATTCTTCTCTACGACACAAGAAAAGATTGCTTGAGGCTGACAGCGGCCAAGGGTTTTTCTGAAATTCAGGAAATCCCTCACAAGCAATCCTATCGCAACAACCTGGTATTTGAACGGGACGAGGGTATAGCATGGAAGGTCTTTGGATCACAGACCCCTATGTTCATAGAAAACAGCGCAAAGGAATCAATCCCTGCTAAACCCGGCTCGAAAGTCCAGCCTTGCAGTCTGGTCTGCCTGCCCCTATGGTCCATTGGTGTTCTCAACCTCAGCTCCTCGGCTCCCAGGACCTTTTCTCCTGATAAAAGGCGTGATCTGGTAATTCTCTCCAACGTAATAGGTCGCCTTCTCCAAACAACCGAGCTTCATGAAAAACTTCATGCCAGCCACCTGCACCTTCAACAGTTGGTTGAAGCCAAAAACAGCGAACTCCATCATGTCAAAAATGAACTTAGTGGCGCTATGGCATATATGGAATCGGTCATTGAAAATGCCCCAGAGGGTATTTGCCTCTTAGATTCCACCGGTAATATGCGGCACGCAAATCAGGTTTTTCTTTCGATTGCAGGCTGTTCTCTTGAATACATAGCAGGCCATTCTCCAGCGAAGCTATTTCAAGATAAAACCGATTATGCCAATTTGAGTAATTTGCTGCTGACCGGAGGTCTTGCCCGACTCACCGACATAGACCTTTTGCGTCTGGATGGAACCACTGTACCTGCCGATATCTTCCTGCACCCATTAAGAGATCCCGAAGGCCAAAGTCAGGGAAGTATGCTGGTAGTCTATGACCTTACGAATCAGAAAATCGCTACGGAAAAACTGCTTTATATTGAAAAACTAAGTGCCCTGGGCTCCATGGCCGGAGGAATAGCCCATGACTTCAATAACCTCCTCACTGCAATCCTTGGCAATGCGCAACTTCTGGCCATGGAAATAAAGGACCAAGGGGCTCTTCGCAAGGTCAGGAACATAGAAACTGCTGTTAATGACGGGGCATTCACAGTCCGCAGACTGCAAACATTTACAGGTTTTAGTCAAAAACTTAAAACCAGGAGTCAAACCTCAAACGTGCGTGAAGTGGTCAAAGATGCGATAGAGTTGACAAGACCAAAGTGGAAAAATGAAAGTGAAAAAAATGGTATTTTCATCAACACAAAGCTTGATCTCCATGACACAAGGCCTGTCTCAATGCATCCGGCGGAATTTCGGGAAATTTTAACAAACCTGATTTTTAATGCAGTAGATGCCATGCCAAAAGGTGGTACTATAACCATGCAATCCTACGAAGAGGATTCCCATGTAGTGCTGGAAATTGAAGATAACGGAATCGGCATGTCTAAAGATATTAAAAAAAGGGTCTTTGATCCTTACTTTACCACTAAGGATATTGGTAACTCAGGTCTGGGACTCAGCGTTTCATTCGGGTTAATAGTACAAGCAAAAGGTACGATCAGTGTTGACAGCAATGAGGGTAAAGGCAGCACTTTCAGGATTGTTTTGCCCATTTCCGGGACCCAAGAGGTCAGCAAAGCTCCAACTGCAGAGAGCTCTGAAACGCAACCTCTGAAAATCCTTGCTGTTGATGACGAAAAGCAGATAGTGGATTTATTAACAATAATGCTGGACGGCTTAGGGCATAAGATAGTAGGAGTATCAGACGGACAACATGCCATAGACTTTCTGGACAAAGAAGATTTTGATCTGGTAATTACAGACCTGGGTATGCCAATGATAAGTGGCTGGGATGTTGCAGCAAAGGCAAAAAGCAGAAAAGCCGGTCTGCCGGTTGTCCTGGTTACCGGATGGGGCGCGGAATACGAGTCAAAAGATCTGACAGAAGTCGGTATTGATGCTGTTTTGAGCAAACCCTTCAGGCTTGATGAGCTTGAGAATATCATCTCGGAGCAATGTGCAGGAAAAAATTAGTCCTGTGACTATGCCTGATATCCACATCGGCACCAGTGGCTGGAACTATGAAAGCTTTGTTACAAGACTCTATCCTCCAGGAACACCCAAAAGAAAATATCTTGAGACCTACTCAACAAAACTCCATACTGTAGAGCTGAATGCATCCTTTTATCGCTCTTTTCCCCAAAGCACATGGGAGGGCTGGTACAGTCGTACTCCACCGGATTTTTTATGGGCAGTGAAGGCGCCACGTTTTTTCACACATATCAGGCGGCTGGATGTTTCACAGGATTCCATCAACAGGTTCTGGAATGATATAAAGCCGCTCAAAGAAAAGATGGGTGCGGCACTATTTCAACTCCCACCGTCTCTGAAATTCGACAGAGATCTTCTTACAGGATTTCTGGCAATGCAACCGCAGGATACAAAGATCTCGCTGGAGGCCAGGCATCCCTCCTGGCACGAGCCTCAGATCTGGGATATATTGAAAAAGCGGAATGTGGCCTGGGTGGTTAGTGACACTGCCGGTCGCCACCCGATGAGTCTTAAGGTTACGGCAGACTTTGCCTATGTGCGTCTGCACGGTGCCCATGAACTGTATCACGGCCTCTATGGAGAAAAATTGCTCCGCAAGTGGATGGGCACAATCAGGGATTGGGGTATTGAAACTTTTATATATTTCGATAATACTGACGATGGAAGCGCTGCAACAGACGCTTTATTGTTGCAAAAAATGCTGGAGGAGAAATAACGTGCTTAAAGTAATATCTACCACACTATTTTTCATATTTGTCTTTGCCTTTGTTTCAGAAAGCTTTATTGATATTGCGGACGCAAGGGCCAGGAGCGGCGGCCGGTCATATTCCAGGCCCATGAAGACCAGCCCGACTAAACAGACCACAGCCCCCGCATCCAGAACAAGCACGACCCAAAGAGGCTCCAGCAGTTTTATGCGGGGTCTCGGCGGAGGGCTGCTTGGAGGTTTTCTCGGCAGCATGCTCTTTGGCGGCATGGGCCATGCCATGGGGGGTGGTATTGGCGGGAGCGGAATCGGCCTTTTTGAAATCATACTGATCGGCGGTCTGCTATATTTCCTGTACAGACATTTTAGTCGCAAAAAATCTTCCTCAATGTCTCACAGTACTCCAGGATCATTCGGACCCGGCGGGGCTCATGCCCGCCCCACACCTCCTGTTCCTCCAACTCCAAGCCGGCATGAGGGACCTATGCCAGGGGGCTCGCCGGTCGGGATAGATGCCCCGCCACCTGACACTGTATCAGATGCTCTCAACATGATACGGATGTCAGACCAAAGCTTTGACGAGGAAAAATTCAAGGAATTTGCTCAAGACGTATTCTTCAAGGTGCAGGCCGGCTGGATGCGCCGTGATATCTCCACGATAGAACACCTTTTGGGGCCTGAGTTATCAGCAGAGTATATGAAACATTTTCAGGAGATGAAACAAAAAGGCCAAATTAACCGCCTGGAAAACATCGCAGTCAGAAAAGTGGAAATAGAGGATGCCGGTGTAAGCAAAAACGAAGAATACCTGACCATCTTCTTTACTGCCAATCTCCTTGATTATACTTTGGATGAATCCACGGATACAGTGATTGAAGGCAGCCGGACAGAGCCGGTCAAGTTTGCAGAAAAGTGGACCTTTGCCCGCCCAGCCGGCAGCTCAGACTGGAAACTGTCTGGGATTGTTGATTGATGATTGTTGATTGCTTTTGGTACACACGAATAAACGGTTTCAAGTTTTCGGTACCCCCCTGCCCCCTGACCTCTGACTTCTGCCCCTCACAGCTTCATCTCGGTCACTATTTTTTCAAGGACATCTTCCACGGTCAAATCGGAGGAATCAATTACAATACAATCAGGAGCGGCCTGCAAAGGCGCGATGGAGCGCGTTGAATCCGCCAGGTCCCTGGCCTCAATTTGGGCCAATATCTTTTCGTGTGCCACCTTTTCTCCCTGATTTTCCATCTGCATCTTCCGTCGCTTGGCCCGCTCCCCGGCAGAGGCGGAAAGAAAAAATTTAAGAGCAGCCTGGGGGAAGACAACTGTACCCATGTCTCTGCCCTCTGCCACCAATCGACCCTGTCTGCCCAACTCCCTCTGCATTCCGGTCAGATATCCCCTCACTACGGCAACCCTGGAAACCGCTGAAGAAAGCCCGTCCATTTCCGGTGTACGAATAAAAGACGAGACATCCTGTCCATTCACCAGGATTCGGTCACCCTGGAATCCCAGCTTCAGGTCATTACATAGCTCTGCAAGGGCCTTTTCGTCTCCTGCATCCACCCCATTTTGCCTGGCAGCCCAGGCCACTGCCCTATACATGGCGCCTGTATCGAGATATGTGTACCCCATACGCCTTGCCAGCTCTTTACTGACAGTGCTCTTGCCGGCGCCGGCCGGTCCGTCAATGGTAATAATATTAAAACGGTCCATAAGAATTAAAACAACTCACTTTATTTAAAGTGTTAACACGGTCTTCGGCGTTAATCGTATTAGAATACACCAAAAAATCTTTTCCTGAAAGGCAGTATGTTGGGCTTGGCGGGCGCGGAAAGCCGGAATCACACATTTGAAGTTGATAGGAGAATAGTGGATGGTATTATTGGGCCCCGAATAAGGGGCATATACTGCATTGCCAGAACACCTTCAAAGTAGTATAGGCTTCCTCGATAATGATTTTTGACTGCGATATCGGTTGCAGAAGTACGACTTGTATGATTTCCTTCCTATAGCCCTGCCACAATCATTATATCGAAATCTAAACAAATGCACGTTCAAAATAATTCATTATAATCCGAGTCTATTCATTGTGAAGGGACGTTGAAAGATGATGAATTGAAATGGATAGTTGAGCTCAGAGAGACTTTAAAATTATTATGACCAAACAACAAAATCAAAGATTAAGAAATATTGCTATCATCGCCCACGTCGACCACGGCAAGACCACCCTGGTGGATGCCATGTTCCGCCAAAGCGGCCTGTTCCGGGAAGGCAAGGAAATGGATGAGCGGATCATGGACAGCATGGATCTGGAGCGGGAGCGGGGCATTACCATCGCGGCCAAGAACTGCTCGGTCATATGGAAAGATACCAAGATCAACATCCTGGATACCCCGGGCCACGCGGATTTTGGCGGGGAAGTGGAACGAGCGCTTGCCATGGTGGACGGCGCTATTTTGCTGGTAGATGCTTCGGAAGGCCCTCTGCCCCAAACCCGGTTTGTTTTGAAAAAAGCCCTTGAAGCCGGATTGGTCATGCTGGTGGTGATCAACAAGATCGACCGCAAAGATGCCCGGGCCGATGAGGTGCTGGACGAAATTTACGATCTGTTCATCGATCTGGATGCTTCCGAGGATCAATTGGATTTTCCGGTCCTCTATGCCATTGGCCGTCGGGGCATTGTTCAACCCGCCTTGGATGAGCCGCGGAAAAACATCCACATGCTCTTTGATACGATTTTGTCGGAAATCCCCGGACCTGTTTATGATTCGGAAGAACCCTTTCAAATGCTGGTGGCGGATCTGGACTATTCCGACTATCTGGGCCGCTTGGCCGTGGGCAAGATCATGAACGGCTCCATCTCCCTTGATGACGGTCTGGTCTGTATCACGGAAGATAACTCCCGCCTGCCCATCAAACTTGCCAAACTCCAGGTATACCAGGGCATGGCGCTAAAAGCCGTGGACCACGCCGATGTCGGAGATATCATCGTGATCTCAGGTGTCGACGATGTGAAAATCGGAGATACCATCTGCACCCGAACCGAACCCAAGGCATTGAAGCGCATCCGCGTGGACGAACCCACGGTCTCCATGACCTTTGCCATCAACAACGGTCCCCTGGTGGGCAAGGAAGGTAAAATTGTTCAATCCCGCAAAATCCGGGAACGGCTCATGAAAGAGACCCTGCGCAACGTGGCTATTCGCGTGGAAGATACCGGCAGCCAAGAATGCTTCATAGTCAAGGGCCGGGGGGAATTCCAAATGGCAATTCTCATCGAAATGATGCGCCGGGAAGGGTTTGAAATGTGCGTGGGACGACCTGAGGTGATCTATAAGGAAAAGAATGGCAAGCGCCAGGAACCCATGGAACATGTGTTCGTGGATTGCGACGAGTCATTCGTAGGGGTCGTAACTGAAAAGCTGGCCCATCGAAAGGCTCGCCTGAGCAATATGGTGAACAAAGGCTCGGGGCGAGTAAGAATCGAATTTATCATGCCTTCCCGGGGGCTGATCGGGTATCGGGAGGAATTCTTGACCGATACCAAGGGCACAGGAATTCTGAATTCTTATTTTTTCGGGTATGAGGATTATATGGGAGATTTTCCCTCCCGATACACTGGAGCATTGGTCTCGGACCGCCGGGGAAAGGCCGTGGCTTACGCCTTATTCAGGCTGGAACCTCGGGGGCAATTGTTCGTGTCACCCAATGATCCGGTGTATGAGGGCATGATCGTGGGGGAATACAACCGGGAAGTGGATCTCAATGTAAATCCCTGCAAAGGAAAAAAACTCTCCAATATGCGGGCCTCGGGCAAGGATGACGCCGTGGTTTTGACCACGGTCATGCCCATGACCCTGGAGAGGGCCATCCACTTCATCAAAGCCGATGAAATGGTGGAAGTGACCCCCCTTTCCATCAGATTGCGAAAGACCGTTCTGGCCGCCAATAACCGTCCCGTTGGCAAGGGGCCGATCCACTAATCTCTGATACATTCTAAAGGAAATTGCACATCGTCCAGAGCCAGGTTGGCAGTCACTGCATAACCCCGCTTTCCCTTTATCCTGCCCCATTCAAATGCATAGGGGACAAGGGATATCTTGAAATATTGCAAATACTTAGCCCGATGTAACATCAAGGACGTAAAACAAGATAGAAGGTTAAAACTGCTGCATGGGGCGCTACTGTTCCAAAACGAAGTACTATTGAGGCATCCTTCATTCACCAGTTACACTTTTTTTGTAATCATTCACTTCCCCCCTGACAGTCAACAGCTTTTTTCGGGTTTCAAAGCACAATCCATTGAGAATACGGGCCATGATCATCGTTTCGGCCACTCAAGCCTTTTTTATTCCCATGAGTTTCAAAAAAGGCAAAAAATTCAGATACTTCAATACTATAATAATTTTTCTATGACACCCACTGGCCGAAACGATGA
>PQXE01000012.1:17509-25359 GCA_003194495.1 Deltaproteobacteria bacterium | reverse complement strand
TTCTAAATTAAATAACTTGCTGACAATATTGAGAAATTAAGTGTAGTCAGTAATTGCACACCAAGATTTTAAAAATTTATTTTGAAATCAATAGATTACTGTTGTTTTGCCCAGGGAACTTCAGTTTAACCGTTCCTAACCACGGAAAACTTCGCCATGGTCCTATCTTATGGGTCTCAAAAGCCACCTTTGAGTGAGAAGCATAATCGTTAATAGAACTCAAATTACGCCCTGTTATACTCATTATGATATCCTTTGAACCCGTGATTTGTTTAGTTGTTTTCATGCGCCTTAATCGTCTTAATAAACAATCTTATAAGCTAAGATCATGCCCGTACGAACAGACAAGGGATATCTTTAAATATTGCAGATACTTAGTTCACTGCAACGCCGAGGATGTAAGACAAAATAGCCCCGAGAAACTGCTCCAAAATGGAGCACTATTGTTCCAGTTTGGAGCACTATTGGACTTGTTGATTACTTATGAAATAGTTGAGTAGGGAGGTGAATTATGCGAAGAACTGTGGAGTGTAAGCTCTTGCTTGTCCGTTTTGGCCTCACTCGGCTGCCATGTGCATGGAACCAGAAGCTGTTTATATAGGTTTTTAGATATTTAATTTCACAAGGTCAGAGGGAGGAAGGCGTATTGTAATACTCCGACGACCGATAACGCAGTGAAATTGAATATATGGAAATCTATAGCTCAAGTATTGAATGTTATTGAAAATTAGGCATCCTCCATTTACCAGTTTACACTTTTTTCGAAAAAGCGTGTATTATCGAATGAATGCCGATGTTGAAACTGGAAATTAGAAATTAGGTAACCCATCTACATTTTTCCAATTTCCAATTTCACTGCCAAAACACAAAATCAATAAAGTGTAAACTACTTTTGGCTTGCTATGAAGGATGCCGAAAGTTAGAAGTTTGAGTTAGTAAGGAGCAGACAGGCATGAACCGTTAATCGGAAGTTCCCCCAAGGACTCGTAACTATTTGAAATTATTATGTCTGTTACATGACTACAACACAGTTAAGTGCCTGATATTATTAGGCCGAGGGGGGAACTTCGGATTAATTCGTGAGTTCTGATGAAAAAGGCTTGAGAATAGAACGACTTGAGGATATTAATGCTTGGTAACTCAACGAAAGAAAGGTAACCCTGAACAGTGAACCCTGAACCTTCAAACACAGAAAAGGCGTTTTCAGAACTCAGGTCGATTGTGGCTCGCCTCAGAGCGCCTGATGGATGTCCATGGGACAGGAAGCAGACCCCTTCTTCCGTGAAAAAATATATCCTGGAGGAGGCCTATGAGCTATCAGAGGCTATTGACGAGAAAGACCCGAAGCCAGTAGCAGAAGAATTGGGAGACCTCTTTTTCATGATGCTTCTGCTCGCGAATATGTACGAAGAGGCTGATATGTCTTTTCTTGATCAGGCCTTTGCAGACATAGGCCAAAAGATGATCAGACGCCATCCCCATATATTCGGGGATGTAAAGGTCAACAGCATAAAAGAGGTCGCAGCCAACTGGCAGGCAATAAAGGCCGGAGAGGCTGAAGAAAAGGGAGAAAAACACAGTGTCCTGGGACACCTGCCCAAATTATTGCCCGCGCTTCAAAGGGCTTTTCGAGTCGGAGAAAGGGCCTCCAGGGTGGGCTTTGATTGGATCAAGGCAGAGGATGTCTGGGCAAAAATAGCAGAAGAAGAACAGGAACTCAGAGAGGCCGTTAAGACCAAATCCAAAGAAAATATTGAGCATGAAATAGGAGATCTCCTGTTCACTGTGGTCAACATGGCCCGGCTGCTGGAAATCAACCCGGAAGATGCACTTCAAAAAACCAATAACAGGTTTGTGACGCGTTTTCAGATCATGGAGGACATCATCAGATCACAGGGAAATGAACTCGCCAAGTGCTCTATTGAAGAAATGGATAAGGCCTGGTCTGAGGCAAAAAAGCTGTAACTTAAATTAAGCGATTAGCCTTTAGCTATTAGCTATTAGTTAAATGATGACAGGATACAAAGGCTTTTCCCGCAAGAAGAAATTCTGGGTCTGCCTCCTCGCCTTGGGGACTTCTTCCGTATCAGTTCAACTGATAATGATCCGGGAGGTCATGTCCACCTTTGGCGGCAATGAGTTGGTCATAGGCCTCGTGCTTGGAGTATGGCTCCTGTTTACAGGTCTTGGCAGTGCCCTTGGCGTGCCCATAGCCAAAAGGGCAAGGCCGGAAAGGGCGCTTTTTGCAGGTCATATCCTGGTTGGAGTGTTACCTTTTTTCCAGATTGCGGCGGCACGAGCCCTCCCGCTCCTCTGGATACGAGGCGAAATGCTTGGCCTTACTTCGGCCATTTTCTCAAGCACCTTGATCCTTATCCCCTACTGTCTCGTCGCAGGCGGGATGTTACCCATAGCAGGGATACTGCTCAAAGGTAAGGATACTACAAGCAGGGTGTATATTGCCGACACCCTGGGAGATATCGCCGGAGGGCTCCTGTTCAGCCTCGTCCTTGTTTACACCCTCTCCCACTGGGATAGCCTGGCGGTCCTCGGGATACTGAACCTGCTTGCCGGTGCCATGATGACCTCATATGCAGGCCTTCCGGTACTGGCCCTGCTGGGGATCGGCATGGTGGCAGCCAGGCCTCTTGATCTGTCCACGCTTTCGTTCCGCTTCCCCGGTCAAGAGCTGATAGTGCATAAAAATACACCGTTTGCACAGCTTACGATCTCAAAGACCGGCAAGCAGCTCAATGTCCTGCAGGACGCAATCCCTTTGTATTCAACCGGCGACCTTGATATGGAATCTCTGGCCCATCTTCCGCTCTGTCAGCTTGGACAAGGGGCCAATGTCCTTTTGATCGCAGGAGGGGTCTTTGGAACAATCAAGGAGATTGTCAAACACAGACCGAAGCACATAGATTATGTCGAGCTTGATCCTGCTATTCTTGACCTGGATAAGTTGATTGACAAGGGCCTTTCCTATCCCTTTGTCCAGGTACATGTTGGTGATGGACGCCTCTTTGTAAAACAGGCAAAAACAAAATACAATGCCATTATTGTAGACCTTCCAGACCCGGAAAATGCGCAGCTCAACCGTTTCTACAGCCTGGAATTCTTTCATGAAGCAAAATCGATTCTCACAGATCACGGGGTACTTGCGTTTACCCTTGTAGGTGCTGAAAATTATCTTGAAGAAAAGGGGCTGGCTGTAAATCGTTCAGTTTATGCCGCACTGAAACATACCTTCAAGCATGTTTTGGTCTTTCCCGGAATTACCCATTATTATCTTGCTTCCGATGCGCCTTTGACGACCGGCATTGCAGGGGTGCTGGCCAGGCGCAAGATCGTCACAAAACGCCTCGTGGATTATGAACTGCCCGGCATGACGGATCCATTCCGTCTGGACATTCTCAGGCGTCTTCTTACTGAAAAAAAGGTTTCACCAAACAGTGACCTCTCTCCCTCTGCCTTCAAGCACCTTCTGGACATGTGGCTCAAGAAATCTGAAAGCCCAAAGACGCTTCAATACATCATGTTTATGTCGATCCTGGCATTTTCGGTCCTTGTATGCCGCAGGGATCTGCTCCGTTTCACGATTATGACCTCCGGATATGCAGGCATGGCATTCGAATTGTCCCTTCTCCTCCTGTTTCAGGTCATATACGGCTATGTATACCTGCGAATCTGTGTCTTTATAACCCTTTTTATGATAGGATCCGCCCTGGGTGCCTTTGTATCCGGAAAATTAAAAAAGGACACTCTTTGGCAATTGCTTGCCACTGAATCGGCCCTTATTGCACTGGCTGCACTGGCCTGCGTGGCGACCCTTGCCGGGGTCGGCGCAAAAGGCTGGATTTCTTTATTTGCCATGCAGTATATGGTGATTCCATCTCTGATCTTTCTTGTAGCTGCTGCAGCCGGGTGTCAATTTTCCGCTGTATCTCGCATAGCCCGGGGCACAGGAGCGGAAATTACAGGACGCCTTTATATGGCGGACCTTGCAGGTGCTGCTTGCGGCACGATATTGACAGGGCTGCTATTTCTCCCCAAAATAGGAATCATAGGCGTTATGGCCTCAGTGCTGATAATCAAAGGGCTTAGTCTTGGGTTAAACTTTAAGTTAAGCGTTTAGCTTTGAAAAATGGTTTTGTAATAGCAAAACATCCTGTAATCATTAAACTAATAGCTAATTGCTAACAGCTAATTGCTCAATTTGGGTTAAATGTATATCAGAGGAAATGAAAACAACCCGCAGACATTTCATAAAGACAGCCTTTTGTGCAACCTGTGGTACTTTGCTGTTTCCTTGGGAGTGTGCATGGGCCAAAGACCATTTTTCTTCAACAGGTCCTCATGTAAAAGAGGCATATTTCTATAAACAGCTCGTCAATAGTACGGTCCAGTGCAACACATGCCCCCATGAATGTGTAATCCTGCCCGGCAACCGCGGGAAATGTCGTACAAAAGTCAATATCGAGGGAAAACTCTTTTCTATCTCTTATGGCAACCCTTGCGTGGTGCATGTAGATCCAGTGGAAAAAAAGCCGCTTCTGCATTTCTATCCAGGGAGCAAGGCATTTTCTCTCGCAGTAGCCGGATGCAATTTCCGCTGCCTAAACTGCCAGAACTGGGAAATATCTCAAACCAGTCCAGACAAGACCCGCAATTACAACCTACCTCCTGAGGAGATCGTCTTGGGGGCCTCGCAATACAGATGCAAGAGCATTGCCTATACATATTCCGAAGCCACAACTTTTTATGAATACATGGTCGATATTTCGGCAAAGGCGAGAGGGGTGGGGATTAAGAATGTCTGGGTGAGCGCTGCATATATTAACCAGGCCGCCCTGAACAGGCTGTGTGATGTGATCGACGCAGCCAGTGTCAATCTGAAGAGCTTCTCAGACAAGATCTACTGGGATCTGAACGGCGGGCATCTTGAACCGGTCCTTGAGACTTTCAAGACCCTGCACCGGCGAGGTATCTGGATGGAGATTATCAACTTGGTCATTCCTACTTATACCGATGACATGGAAATGATAAAAAAGATGTGCGGGTGGATTGTGGATAACCTCGGGCCTGAATATCCCCTTCATTTTTCGCGGTTTTTCCCCCAATATAAGCTTGTCCATCTACCCCCTACCCCTGTAGAGGCCTTGGAACAGGCCAAAGATGTGGCCTTGAAGCAGGGGCTGCATTACGTTTACATCGGCAATGTGCCCGGTGGATGTGACAAGACTGTTTGCCCTGGTTGCAAGCGTACGGTGATTCAAAGAAGGGGCTATACGCTGCTGGAAAACCATGTGGAGCACGGAAAATGCAAATTTTGTGGAACCTCAATCAGTGGCCAGTGGGATTGATGAAAATGACCAGAACTGCAATTATGGCATTTGTATTGGCATTATTCTTTGGCTGTCCCCGCAACTCCTCATTCGCCTCTGACGAAGCAAGTCAAACAGTACGGCCACCGGCGGTCGCCGGCCGGTTTTACCCGAATGACCCTGAAGAACTTCGTAAGACAGTCAGGGCCCTTTTAAAAAATGCCTCTGGATTTGGCATTCAGGGAACAATCCAGGGAATGGTCTCTCCACATGCCGGATATATTTACTCGGGTGTTGTCGCTGCCGCAGGATACAGGCAGATAGCTCCTTCCACTAGGACTGTAATAATCATTGGACCGAGTCATCGATTTCCCTTAAAGGGTCCATCCATTCCCTCAGTGACAGCCTATCAAACTCCCCTGGGAGATGTCCAACTGGCACAACTTGCTTTCAAACTCCGCAAATTGCCCATTTTCGAATCTGTCCCCGAGGCTCACAAGATGGAACATTCCCTTGAGGTCCAAATTCCCTTTCTACAGGTGATACTGAAGGACTTTGAGATTGTGCCGATCCTGATAAACAGCGGAGATCCCAAGGCCCTTGCCTCAGCACTTGCTCCACATATTGACAACGATACACTGATAGTGGCAAGCACGGATCTTTCCCACTACTACCCTTACCAAAGGGCGGTTTCCATGGACCGGATCTGCACCAGTGCCATCACCAACGCGGAGTTTTCCCGTATGCCGCTGTGCGAGGCCTGCGGTAAGCAGGCAGTTATGACTTTGATGCATATTGCCGAAATTAAGAACTGGAACGCAAAATTGATCGATTACAAAAATTCCGGCGACACTGCAGGAGGCAAGGACAATGTTGTGGGATATGCGAGTATTGCCTTTGTGGATAAAAAGGAGGAGTTAAAAAAAATGAATGGATATATATCTACCCAGGATAAAAAGGCCCTTCTCAGGCTTGCCCGCTCTGCCATTGAGGCAAAACTTGTGGATGGCGTCAAGGTGGAAAGGCCGGTGCCCCCTCCCATTCTGAAGGGAAATAGGGGCTGTTTTGTCACATTACATAAACATGGGCAACTCCGGGGATGCATCGGAACCATAGAGCCTACGTGTCCCCTTGTTGAGTGCGTAGAAAAAAACGCCAAAAACGCAGCTTTCAGAGATCCGAGGTTCCCGCGATTGAGTGCAAAGGAGCTGTCCGATATAGATATTGAGGTAAGCGTCTTATCAGTACCGGAGAGACTTGACTTCAAGGATGGAGACGACCTGAAGCGTCAGCTTCGACCTAATGTCCATGGAGTAATTCTGTCTCGTGGGATGCACAGCTCGACCTTCCTCCCCCAGGTCTGGGAGCAATTGCCGGACAAGGAGCTGTTCCTGGAACACCTGTGTCTAAAAGGCGGCATGCCGACAACTGCTTGGAAAGACCCATCGACCAATGTTGAGGTATATCAAGCCGAGGTCTATGGCGAAAAAGATTTCAAGTGAGCCTTCACTGAAATAGCGGGACATCTTGCGGTCAGTTCACTTTCAGAGGACATATTGTTTTTCTTGTCAGATCACCTCAGATTGAAGAAGTCTGACCAGAGGTTCAAATCGTTTTGCACATTCCACAAATATCTCGGATATATCACAACGCATGGAACCATCCCGAAAATCAGGAATCAGGATAGTGCTTGACTAATCTGAAGTTCCCCTTTCTAAAAAGCACAAATATCCTGTAAATACATATTGTTACAAATCAATTTGGTGTGAACCTACTGACTACACTCGTATCGTCTGGAGCAAATCAAATGCTTTCTGCTGCTTGGGGTTACGTCTGGTGATCATTGTAAAAGTGGCCGATGTTTCTCTATCGCCTGAGCAGCGGCAAGTGGCACGGACAATTGCACCGAGGTGGCAGAGAAGGCTGCGGAAGGAATGAACTCTTGTGCCATCGTCGAGTCGCTTGGTCCTTACTTTTTTCATCGCAGAATCAGAGCGTTTTGCAGGGGCAACCGGATCACGCAGGTCTTTGGCTTTTTGATCTTCGTCGGCATAAAGGAGGGGCCTCCATGCTTCCATCATATGCCACTGCACATAGTAAGCGAGCATGCACAAAAATATGTGAGCCCGAACGCGGTCTTCGAGGCGGTGGCGAATGGGACGTACCATGAGATCTATGGTCTTGAAGGAACGAAACGCTCTTTCGGCTTGGCTGAGCAATTTATAGCTGCGCACAGTCTCGTCTGCATCCATTTTCTCTCTGGATAGGCTGGTTCGTACGATGTAGATTCCATCGAGTGCGGCCTCTTTTTTGACCTTGTCTCGATTGATTCCAAAACTGAAATCGTTGTCGCGAATGTCGAGATCGAAATGTTTGCTAACCTTGTACTTGTTGATAACTTTACCGACACGCACACCAATCTTGTCCTGTCCGTGCAACTGGCCCTTGTCGATCTTCTGGCTGAGCTTTGCCAATTGCTTGGCGATAGATTCAATGTGACCTCGGCTTTTTTTAAGGCGCTTTTCG
>PQXE01000012.1:15952-17065 GCA_003194495.1 Deltaproteobacteria bacterium | reverse complement strand
TGGCCTGAAGCAAACTCTCTCGCTTTATGGCTCGCATATGAGCAAGTTCCGCGTTTCGGCAAGCGATTAGACGTTCGCCCGGAAAATCCGGATGCTTTAGTTCAAAGAGGTTACGCTCATCAAAAAGTCCCATTTGGATGGCACCGTTGGTGACGAGCTTCTTGATTGCCTCGGGACGAAGCGCACCAATCCAGTCAACGTCATCGATATCATGTAATACATCGACTTGTTTCTGGGTCAACATCCCGCGATCTCCAACCATCACAAACTGCTTGATACCAAACGCATCCTGCATTTTCTCAACTTGTGGCATAAGCGTCTTCGGGTCGCCCGTGTTACCTTCAAAGACTGACACCGCTACAGGGATGCCCTTTCGATTCGTGAGTAGTCCATAGTTGACCTGAAGCTTACCCTTCTTTCCGTCACGGTTGTGTCCCAGAGCAGCAAGCGGGCATGTCTTGCCTTCAAAATAGCTCGACGTCAGGTCGTACAGCGCCAGAGCATTGTTCTCAAGATGGCGGCTTGCCAACTTGTTTTCAATGCTGTTCTGACGTTCCAACAGCCAGTCCATAGCATCATAAAGATCGTCTTCATCAGCATCACTGACGTTCAGTATCTCAGGCAGTGTCGTATCCGCCCACCAGACCGTGGTTGCCAGTTTTGATTTGGGCTCAAGGATACGGGCCGTAACCATGGCAACAACCAAATCTCTCCGGCGTGAATGCCTCGAACAGATAAGCCTTGAGAAATCCAACCGCCTCATGGCTGTCATTACGGCATCGACGTGACCATGAGCGGGAGATCCGTCCTCAACGATTTCAAAGACATCGGTCGAGACAAGATTTTCGCCCTTAAGGGAACGGCGCAGGATATCAATGGACTGTGGTGGCAAGCTGGAAAGATTTGCCAATGTGCGATTCTTGACCTTTCCATTCTCGCGATAACTTTCGCGGAGCAAAATGGCTGGTGGCGAGTTGCGATTTGGTATTGTAGTGACGTACATGACTACTATATATAGCGTATTATTGTGTATAAGTCAAGATATATTCTACATTTATTGATAGAATACATGACTACATTTTTACACCTTAAAGCCCCATAATTGCCCAGTAT
>PQXE01000012.1:0-15233 GCA_003194495.1 Deltaproteobacteria bacterium | reverse complement strand
AAAACTTCATTTTTACGTCCTGCAACTTATTGATTTCATAGTATTTTTTAAATTGCCCGGACTTATTGAGAAGTTACCTATAATAATTTTTCTATGACACCCACTGGCCGAAACGATGATCATGGCCACAACATCAAAATAATGACATGATATGGGGAGCTAACATGAATTTTTTCTGACATCAAGCTAATGATAAAGGCTGATTCAAGCGTAATACACCAACCACGAACTTTTAATTCGAAATCTGCTATTTTGTCTATTTTATTTTGGACTATGCGATACTCCTCAAATAGCCCGTTAATTAGCTTGTCCATATTTTTGCAAAATATCCTTTCAAACCCTAATTATCCAACCTTGCAAAGCCGCCTGCTGTAAGGACAGGTTTTGCAATAGCCAAAATCAGAAGGATCATGAGCAAAGGGAATTTCAGTATTCAATATCTCTTCAATAATAGCCTTTAATGCCGGGACATATATGCCTTCTACAATTTTATCCCGGCTGTCACCTTGCTTGAACAAGATGGTCTGAAGGGCATTCAAGTTGCTTGAGTCCGCAAGGCCCCTTAGCCCGTACAGGGCCGCATTCATCCCGGACCATTCGGAGTTGAGGCTATAGTGTTGGTTACACAGGAGCAGATACATGGACAACTGGAAGGAGACGATCTCTTGCTTAATTGCTTCTCTGTCTGAGACTTTGGAGGCAACTGTGGCTCTGGGTATTTGAATTTTACTGCCGGTTTTATAATCTATGACCCAGACAACCCCCTTTTTGTCCTTTTCTATTCTGTCGAGCACTCCTTTAATCCTGACCTTGCGACCAGCTTCCTCAAGGTAGAAATCCGTTTTGCAAGGGACCTCAAGGCCCATCAACAGGTGACCCTGTGCGTGTTCTCTCTCAAGCCTCAGGAAATTTTTAAGACGATAGAGCAGGACCTCCCTGAAGAGTCTCACACCTCCGCTCCATTCTGTCCTTGGCCCAAAGATCCCCTCAAGAGCCATATCAGACTTTGTCACAAGGTCATTATCACAATCAGTTTCGAATTGAATCTCCCTGTCCAGCCATGGCAGATAAAACTCCCTTAGTATGTTGTGCGCCAGATTACCCACCAAAAGGGGATCGATCTCATCTCTATCTATGGTATCCGGGACATCCAATCCCAGGACATACTTTGCGTAAAATCTGAAAGGGCACGAGAGATAGGTATCAAGGGCGGTTGACGAAAAGGTGAATGACGAAAAAAAATTCATGATTTGAGGAGTCTTCTTCACAGGGAAAGCAGAGGGAATCCTGGGCCTTGGGACCATGACCGGGCTGTGAATGGGAATTACATCCCGGCGGCCTGCCTGCTTCTCGGCTTCCCATATAAGCTCCTCAATAAACCGGCTCTTTACCTGGCCCTTGTCTTCAGAAAAGAATAAGTGGACCTCCTCGGCCCCTGCCAGAAGCCTTTGAAAATGGTACCGGCTGATCTCAACTGCCTGTTTTTTATCAGGAAGGCCAAGATGCTTCCGCAGATCCGGAGGCAGGATAGGATCCGGCCTGGTTTCAGGGGGAAGCACACCCTCGTTAACATCAAAAATCATCACGCGCCGGAATTTCAGGCACCTTGTCTCCAGGAAACCCAGTATTTGAAAGCCATCTAAAGGGATACCCTGGAATGGAATCCTGGTCTGCCGCACCAGGTGACCAAACAGCGAGTGAAGACCAGGGACTGAAGCAGTCTCCTTGGCGACAGGACCGGCTTCAAGTTCTTCCAGAAGCCCCACCATGGCCGTCATAAATTCACCGGTGAGTGGATAACCGGCAACTGTCCCATACTCCACTGTCCACTCAAGCAGTCTCTTAAGGGCCATAGCGAGTTCACCCACTTTCCTCAGCCCCTCAAACGCCCTGAAACACATCTGATGAACAAGGGACAAAAAATGAGAAGCGGAAAAATCCTCCTCATCCAGGTGAGCGATTGCCTTTTCAAGCTCCTCAAGCCTTACAAAGCTTCTCTTTTCCCTGACCAGCCAAGACTCAAGAATTTGGTGATTTAGGGAATTTGGTGATTTGGTGATTTGGTGATTTGGTGATTGATCTGTCTGCGTGTGTCTGTGTGTGTCTGTGGCTAAAAATTCGGTGATTTGGTGATTGGAGGTTAAGGGGCTGTGTAATTGAATATTTTTTATGTATGGGTGCCTGAGTACAGCCAGGTAATGAGGAGCGTAGTACTTACCGTCTGCCCTTCCCTCCTGTGCCTCAAATATGGAGTCAAGAAGTTGGGCAAGTGCTGTCCGTTCAAGTGGATAGCCCATGGATATGTTATACGGAACAGCCGTATCCTCAAACAGCCGGCTCAGCACCGGGATAAGGGGTTCAGGCCTTGGAAGGACTACGGCCTCCTGATCCGGTGCAAGCCCTCCCCGGCCTTCCAGCTCACGAGCAAATACATCTTCAGCCATCTGTATCTGGGAATGGAGGTCAAAGCCCTGATGGAAGAAAGAATTTGGTGATTTGGTGATTTGGTGATTTGGTGATTGATCTGTCTGCGTGTGTCTGTGTGTGTCTGTGGCTAAAGGTCTTGTGTTTTCAAGATCCCATGTGCCATGGCATACAGAGCGCAGACGCTCAAGGTGCTCACACTTGGCATCACTTGTCCGCCATGGAGATGGGCCATCCTGGACTACTACACGGGCAATGCCAAGCCTGGTCAGTACAGAAAAGACCTTTTCCTCTGCTTGGTTAAGTGCTGCAAAACCTGCAAGATATATTTGTGAAAAGGGCCATTCCAGCCCATCTATGTGCTCTGCTGCAATACGATACTTTTCGCCCCTGGACCAGAGAGAATTTCCGGCCAATGTGTCCAGCCATTTGCTGTAAAGTCCGGGCAGGATGGGCCAGAGCCCTCTTGCCTCTTCAGTTATGCCCGCATCAGCCAGTGCCGCCGGCACGGCCTGTTTAATCAGGGCCGGAGGGACCAGCTCCGTTCCGAATTCATCAAAAAGATCAAGGAATTTCAGACCCCAGAAAAAAAAGTTCTCAAAACCGGATGTCATGGCAGGCAGTGACAGATGTTCGCCATCTGCTCCAAGGCCCCTTGCAGTGGTGTAGACCAGGTGCAGTAATTCCACCTGCCCGGCCTCTCTCCTGTCGGATCCACTAGGTGATTGGCCTGCCATATAGGTCATGAAGCTATCTATGTCGAAAATCCGGGGGGGATGGAAAGGACCTCCAATAAGCCTTCCAAGCTCTCTTCGCAGATAAAGGGCCGGGCGCCTGCCTGGAAAGACAACCGCTGTTCGGGACAGATCCCGTTCTCCCGGATCCCTGGCCAGTATATCCTCAGCCAGCCAGCCGATCAAAGAAGAATCAAGGGGCAGAGAGACATGTGACTGTGGAAATTGGAAATTGGAAATTGGAAATTTGGCTTTCATGCTTTTGCTCGATTTCATTTAATTTGAATTAGCCACAGACCCACACGGACAAACGCAGACAGATCAATCACCAAATCACCAAATCACCCAATTTCCTCAATCACTTCCTGATCAATATAAAGAATCACACCCTTGGTCTCGTGGTTTGGGTAAAGTTGAGAAAGTAAATCCAAATATTGAGATACCTGTCTTCTGTCCTCTGCTCTTGCCCTGCTGCCTGTCTTGTACTCGCCGACCCATAGCGTATTTTGGCCCTTAACCAGCCTGTCCGGCCTGAAGATTTCACCTGACTTGTCAGCCACTTCTTTTTCCACCCAGGTCTGATCCCCGGCGCCTGTCCAGAAAAGCGGCCTTGCCATGGGATGACAGATAGTCCGGGCTATAGTCCCAAGGTCTATCTCTTTGCTTATGTCAACATCGGAGCTTTTGGCAATAGACAAAAAGATTTCTTGCAGCAGTGCCTGTACTTCCTCAGGGCTACATTGGCAATCAAGGGGACCATCCAGTGTTGCAAGGAGCCTGTGTACGAGATCCCCTAGCCCTGTTGCGCTTTTCCTTGTTGGAGACAACAGAACCTTTAACTCTGCGGGCCTCCTGACCAGGTATTTGGGCCAGTTCCAGCCTTTATCAACTTTTTTTGCCTTGTTTTTTCGTATCTTTTCGTAAGGTTCGCGGTCAACCGGTTGCCCATTGAGATCACTCCTCTCACTTTCCAGGATTTTTCTTTCAATCGTATCTCCCCACTTGGCAACAAGATTTCCATTTAAAAGCGGTTCCAGCAGGGATATCAACCTGTTCTTCTGCCTGCCCCCGGCCTTCTGTGGGACAAATACGTATAACTCGTCCCTTGCCCTTGTAAGGGAGACATAGAGGACATTGAGTTCGTCCAGCCATGCCTTGCCGCATTCATTCTTATAGAGATCCAAAAGCCTTTGAGATACGTTTCTGAGTTCCCGGCTGGTATGCCATACCTTGAGGACCCCTCCATCCATGGAGTATATGCGGCCATCTGCCCTCATTCCGAGAGTTGCAAGCGGCAGTATCACTACCTTGGCCTCCAGACCCTTGGCCTTATGGACGGTCATGATTTTTACAGCATCTATTTCCTGGGGGGTCTTTACACCGAAGATCTCATCAGGTCCGGTCTCCATCCACTGGATAAACCCCCTGAGATCACCGCCATATTCAGCTTCATTGGCATATAGCAGCTCCAGGAGGTGACTCAATGCAACAAAATGGTTTGGGAAACACCGTATTAGATCCATTCTGCGAACAAGCATGGATACAAGGTCATAAGTGGGCAAAAAGCCCACGGAGCCAAAGGCATCACCTAGGGTCTTTGCCCAGAGGTCAGGGAAATCATTCTGAAGCCTCTGATAAAGATACTTTGTCCCTTGGCCCTTGCTCTGCAACCTCTGGTCCTCGATCCACTCCCAGGGGCTGAGCCCTGCCGCCTCTTCCTTCCAGGCACCTTTTAGAATATTTCCGGCAATCACAGAAGCCAGTGCCTGGTCATCAACAGGCCTTTCTAAAAAGCGCAGGATCTCAAGGATCTCTTGCACCAGGGGGTCCTCCCTGATGTCAAGCTGCCTGTGGGAAAAGACCTGGATGTCTGCTGAAATAAGGCTGTGGCTGAAATCCTGTACGTCCTGATTGTCCCTGACAAGTATTAGTACATCTCTGGGACTGTGGCGAAAGAGGACATCTTCCTTTAAGAGCTTGACCAGGCTGAGTTGTGATTCCTCTTTTATTTCCTCTGAGTGCCCTTCCCGGCTGAGGATTTCCACCCTGACCATGCCTTCCTTGTGGCTGATTGCATGGGCAGGCGGGAGCTCCTGCGCGGCCCCTGAGAACACGTTGCCTATATATCCGGGGTCTAAGACATCCGATACAGCAGGTTCTTTTTGTATCCAGTGCCCGATATTCCCTTTGTCAAATACCCGGGCCACAAACCTAAGCAGAACTTCCCTGCTCCTCCAGTTATATGGAAGAACAAGATCCAGCGAGCCGGTGTCTCCAAGAGAGGGAAAGGACCCTGAGCCATTTTGAAATACATTGAGATCGCTCCCCCTCCATCTGTAAAGCAATTGTTTCCTGTCCCCTACGCAGAACAGGGACCCGCCTTGCGACACGGCATTATCAATCAAAGGGAAAAGGGTTTCCCACTGGAGGATACTGGTATCTTGAAACTCGTCCAGCAGGAAGTGATACAGCCGGTCTCCAAGACGAAAGATCACCTCCGGCAAGGCGAATTCGGTCAGAAGCCTCCTTGCAAGGCCGTTAATATCGCTAAAAAAAATACTCCTTGATTTGGACTTAAGATCTGAGAGCTGGTCTCTCCATGGAGCCAGCATCTTCAAATACGGCCCTGATACCTCAAGTGCCCTTGCCTCGGCGTACGCCCCGGCAAGGGTCCTTAACGCCTTCCATTCAACAGAAGGGCCTTTGGGAACACCTGCTCCCTTAAGGCACAGATCTTTTAGCTCTTCTCTTTCCCATGCCTTTAGGGAGAGTGCCTTGGGCAGGTCTCCAAGAGCTACCCCTGTCAGGGCCTTGTGGCTGAAGGATTTGAGCTTCAGACCATGGGCATCTGCCTTATCCAGGAAGCCCTGAGCCGACTGGGACAACTCCATGGAGCCCTTGCGCCTTTTTTCCATCTCGAACCGGAGACCGTAGGTTGTTTCTTTCTCATTAAGCGACTCCAGCACCCGGAGAAGCTCTGCACCGGGCCACCAGGAACCGCGTGCCTGGAAAAGAAGATAATGATGCACAAAGCCCTGCAACAATCTCCGCAACCCGGGATCTTGTGCTGAACAAAGCAAAATACGGTCAAGGGCGGCAGCCCTGAGTGGCGCCTCGTGTGTCTCGATTTCGTCTTGCTGCGACAGCCCCAGTTCCTGAGGGGCCGCCTGGATCAGGCGGTATATAAAGCTGTCAATAGTCCTGACCTGCCACTCATCATACCCTGCTAGGATCTCGTCTATCTGTTTCAGCGCGAGTTCCTTCATCCTTGCCTGTGACAAATCCAGTAAGGGAGAAAGGACTTCTATAGCTTCCTTTTCCTCAAACGCCGCCTGCTTCAGAAGCTCCAGTATGCGTTTCCGCATCTCCGCAGTGGCTTCGTTGGTAAAGGTTATGGCAAGTAGATTCTTGAGACGGCTCCTGGGAATCTTTTCTGAAAGAAGAAACTGTACAAATCTGCAGGCGAGAAGAAAGGTCTTGCCGGAACCGGCAGAGGCCTCAACCCTTAAAGCGTGAGGAAAAGAAAGCTCATGGTCTGAAGGAAGCATGTTCATTTGGTGATTCTGCTGAAAATACCCCATCTGCTGCGTTGCTTCGATTCCCTCGTCACCGCGACGTACTCTAAGTACGCCTCGTTCCTCGGAAATCTCGCGCCTTGCATCTGAAGTATTTTGAGCGGAATCATATTTCGTAACCGTTCACGGGATTACAACGCCTGTTTTACCGCAATCCAACGAACTGTAGGCGTTTACAGGGTGCTGCAGATGCGAGGCGGAGGGTACGCAGACGTACTCCCTGTACTTCAAGTGCCCGACAACAAAGCAGATGCGGTGCCCTGTGAACGTCTATCATATTTCAGCCGACACAGAGGTCATAAACCAACTTGAAAGTCTCCTCCGCCCTGGAAAAGACTGCCTTGACCTCAGCCCTTGAGGGAGGGCCATCACCAGACTCCTCAGCTTTGCGTAATTCCCAAATGGACTGGGTAATTCGTCTTGCCTCATCCGGCGTATGCGTGAGGTCGGAAATGGCTTTATATAAAGCCTTGTTGTCCATCTCCAGAAAATCTTTTTTTATTCTGGGAAGGGATGCTGCTATGGCCTTGGTCAAGGCTATTGCCATATCTGAGCAACGGCCGATAACAGCCGTTGGATGATCCTCCAGTAATGCAGCCTCTGCCTCCTGAAGGTGTGTCCTGGCATATTTCAAAAAGGTATGTACACGGATCATAGAAACCACGAAAAAAATGAAATTTCATTGCAAAATTCAGATATTATTTCTTCTCACCCAGAAACTTGTACAGGATTTCATTGTCCCGGACCCAGCCTAACTCCCGGCGGACCACGTACTCCTGATACTCGGGGTCATCTTTGAGCCTTTTGATCTGCTCCTCAAGGGCGGTATTTTTCTTGGCAAGCTCCAGGCTTGACAGATAAATCCGCTTGCGTTCCTTCTTCATCCGGTGAAGCTTCCACAGCCCAAAAGGCCCCACCACATCCCAGAGAAAAACAAGCCCGAGAACAATACCTACGATCAGCCACAGATGGGATCCTGCAATTCCGTCATTTTTTAGATGAGCTGAATTGTTGCGACTATACTTTCGCATAGTATTCTCCCAAGAAAAAATGCAGAACTTTAATGAATTACAATTAGTTACTACGATAAACTACTATTGGAGCATTAGTCAAGCAAAGATGTGGTCTCAATGTAGGTCTGATATACCCCCTGCATAAACTCGCACACTGCTACAAGGGCTGCGAGACTTGTAGCCCATTTGATTATATGTACACGGGTAGGATTGTATTTGAACATCTTTTTTGTGAGCCCGATGAAGAGATAGACAATGCCGAAACCATAGAGAAAACAGACAAGCAATTGCCGAAAAATTTCAGTCATTGAGCCTGCTTTCCCTGAAAAAAATAAAGTCAATAGAACCATGGCGATCACATGGAATATATCGTGTTTTGTCCATTGGCTTTTTTGAGTTATGCTTTTTTCAGACATCCTTTAGTAATGCTCCCCAAACCTTGCTTCGGTCTCTTTGGATTACGTAACTGTTCACCGGATTACAACGCCCGTTTTACCACAACCTACCGAACTGTAAACGTTTACAGGGTGCTGCAGATGCAAGGCGTACGGGTACGCAGACGTACTTCCTGTACTTCAAGTGCCCGACAACAAAGCAGATGCGGTGCCCTGTAAACGCTTACTGGATTACCATGTAGGTCCATGACAAACAAGTGCTTTGTCACTCAAGGTCTTATTTTAAAACAAAGGCCTCCCGGTCATCTCCGCGGGTTGATCAATCTTCAGTATTTTAAGCAAAGTAGGGGCAAGATCACAGAGCTTTCCATCCTTTATCAGCTCAACATCACCGGCACCGCAGACAATAACAGGGACCGGGTTGGTTGTGTGAGCCGTCATGGGTGAGCCGTCATCCAATAACATGCATTCACCGTTTCCGTGGTCGGCGGTTATGATAACCGCGCCCCCTTTTGCAAGAACAGCATCAGTGACAGCACCTACACACTCATCTACAGCCTCCCCTGCCTTGATGACTGCATCAAAAACACCGGTATGGCCCACCATATCCCCATTGGCGAAATTGCAGATAATCACGTCATACTTGTCAGCGGCAATAGCCTTCAGGAGCTTATCCATTACCCCATAAGCACTCATCTCCGGTTGCAGATCGTAGGTTGCAACCTTGGGAGAATGTACCACTATCCTGTCCTCACCTTCAAAGGGGGTCTCATTGGAATCGTTAAAAAAGAAGGTCACGTGTGCGTATTTCTCTGTTTCGGCACATCTCAGCTGTTTGAGGCCGTGATCGCTGAGGACCTTTCCGAGGACATTCTTATGCCTAACCGGAGGAAATGCTATCTCAAACTCACCGTCATCATAATAATCTGTAAAGCCTACATATTTTATATCAAGTTTATGTCTCTCAAATCCCTTGAAATTCGTATCAGTAAAGGCATGGGTGATCTCCCTTGCCCGGTCGAGCCTGAAGTTGAAGTTGATCACTGCGTCCCTGTCTTTTATTCCCGGAAAGCCTTTGATTATTCTCGGCCTGATAAACTCATCGGTCTCTTCGGCGGCATAAGCATTCTCAATGGCCTCTTTCCAGTCCTTACAGACTATGCCTTTCAGTTCAGTGAGGCCGTCGTATGCGATCTTGATCCTGTCCCAGTTTGTATCACGGTCCATGGCATAGTATCTTCCGATAATGCTGCCGATTGTCCCCCTGCCTGCCTTCTTTATTCCGGCCTCCAGATCTTCTATATATTTTGCTGCGGACCTGGGCGGAGTATCGCGTCCATCTGAGAAAACATGGACATAAACATTATCAAAATCCATCCTGCTGCAAAGCATAAGCAGGGCGTTGCAGTGACTGGTGACGGCATGGACACCCTGGTCCTGTATGAGGCCCATAAGGTGGAGGTTTGATCTGTTTTTTCCGCAATGTTCAACAGCACCTTTAAGGACCTCATTCTCATAGAAGCTCCCGTCCTCAATATCGCTGTTAATGCGCACAAGCATCTGTTTCATTATTCTGCCGGCGCCGATGTTAAGATGGCCGACTTCCGAATTACCCTGATTACCTTCGGGCAATCCGACATTAAGGCCATGTGCCCTTAAAACAGAATTGGGAAATTCGGATAAATATCTATCAAGATTAGGCGTATGAGCCCTTGCCAGGGCATTTTTTTCATCAGCCCGCGCAATGCCCCAGCCGTCCATTATTATAAGGCAGACAGGTCTTTTTCCATGCATGGTATTCTCTAACATCCTCGTTATTTTTGCAAAGCTCAGAAACGCACCGGCCGCACAAAAGCATCCTTGCCTGCATACCGGGCGGCACTGCCCAGGTCTTCCTCGATCCGCATCAACTGGTTATACTTCTCGACCCGCTCACCCCGGGCAGGAGCGCCGGTCTTGAGGTGCCCGGTATCCAGGGCCACGGTCATGTCGGCGATAAAGCTGTCCACGGTCTCTCCGCTGCGGTGTGAGACGCATGCCCCCCATCCTGTCTGTTGACACATCCTTACCGCTTCAATGGTCTCAGTCAGAGTGCCGATCTGGTTGAGTTTGATAAGGGCGGAATTTGCGGAATTTTCGCGAATACCCCTGGCTATGTATTCCACGTTCGTGACAAAAAGATCGTCTCCCACCAATTCGATCACTCCGCCCAGACGCTGGTTGAGGACTTGCCAGCCGTCCCAGTCATCCTCGGCCAGGCCGTCTTCCAGCGAGCAGATCGGGTAGGCGTTGACAAGCTTTTCATAGTAGTCCACCATCTCTTCGGAAGAGCATGTCCGATTTTCTGTGCGCAGGTTATATTGGCCGTCCTTGAAAAATTCGCTGGACGCAGGGTCCATGGCAATACCCACATCAGGGCCCGACCTGAGACCGGCCTTCTCGATTCCTTTGACAATAACTTCCAGGGGTTCCTCGTTGGAGGAGACTTCAGGTGCAAAGCCACCCTCGTCACCGATGCCCACGTGGTGGCCTGCGTCCATCAGCACTGAGCGTAATGCGTGGTATATCTCGCTGGCCCAACGGAGCGCCTCCCGGAAGCTTCCTGCGCCATAAGGGCAAACCATGAACTCCTGAAAATCAGAGCCCTGCCACCGTGCATGGGCTCCCCCATTCATAATATTGAGCATGGGTACAGGCAGACGCCCGGGGCAGGCACCGCCGAGATACTGGTAAAGTGGAAGCCCTGCCGCCATGGCCGCCGCCCTTGACACGGCCAGTGACACGCCAAGGATGGAGTTGGTCCCGAGATTGGCCTTGTTGGGTGTGCCGTCAAGATCGATAAGTACCTTATCAATCACCGCCTGATGGCAAGCATCCCTGCCTTTTAGTGTATCATTGATAACTCCGTTGACGTGATCCACCGCCTTGAGTACGCCTTTGCCTCCAAAACGTTCAGCGTCGCCGTCACGCATTTCCAGCGCCTCACGAGAGCCGGTGGACGCCCCTGAGGGTACCCCGGTCCTGGCCGTGACCCCGCATGTCAGACTCACCTCAGCTTCCACAGTAGGATTACCACGGCTGTCCAGAATCTCCCTGGCCATTACATTTGTGATTTGTGTATTTCCTTTGTTAGCCATTTGTGTTTACCTCTCTGAAGTTAGGAAAGACAAAAAAATTTACCGCAGGCCCCACGCCGTCCCTTCGGCCTGGATTGTGTATGGATCAATTTTGGAGATTTCATGATCGGCCAGGGGTCTTTCTTAAGATTATCGGAGATTATGTAGGATTGGTCAAGAAAATCAATCAAGACACATTTAAAATGGTTTCAAATTGTCCGGATGGCAACATCTTGTCATCTTTATTCATAGTATTATGTTATTGGTTAGAAAACAATGAATATAGACCAGTATGAAGATAAGGAACTCAACATTGAACATTGAACCTGAGTATTTACCATTTTTTAGATTTCTGAGGAGGAATGCTCATGTCCGAACAAGATAAAATGCGCTTAAGAGAAAAGCTTCTCGATCAGCGCCAAGAGATCTTTGAACAGTATCAGCGGTTCGAATTTGATTTACAGGCCCTGGGAGAACGAGATATCGAAATGGAAGATGAGGCCCAAAAGGCTGATGAGATAAGTCTCTTAGATCAGTTGGTTGAACGTGATATGGATAAGCTTGAAGAGATCGATCTGGCACTGTTTAGAATAGCTGCGGGTAACTATGGGACCTGTGAAAGCTGCCTGAAGCCGATTTCGTTGGAACGATTGGAAGCGTTACCAGCGAGCCGGCTGTGTCGTATGTGTGCCCGCAAATATGATGAAAAACTAAAGAAATTGCCTCGGGCCTGGGAGATAATTACCCGTGCGGAGTTACCCGACGAGTATAAAAACTTGGGTAACAAGGAATTGCAGATGGTGATTTTGGAGAATATTCGTAATGATGGCCGGATCGATTTGAATGAACTCGAAATTTACTGCCGAAGCGGAGTAGTTTATTTGGAGGGTGGCGTCCCAAACGAGAACGAACGCCAAATTCTAATCAGGCTTCTGAGCGATGTTATGGGCTTAGCGTCCATTATCGATCACCTGAAAATTAGAGAATTGATGTGGGGGCAGGAGGACCTCTCTCCTGCCGGAGAAACCGCTGTACTCGGCACAGGGGAATACTCGGCATACAATATAGATAAAATCAGCGATGATGTGATTGAATCTGAAGAAAAAGAAATCCTATATGATTTCCCCGACCGACCGCCTGCGGAAAAGGAATAACCCTATGTTTCGGTATATTTATTATGTCGAAGAGGCAATCATATACGTAAATCAACGTCTGATTACACTGCAAAAAGTCTGAAACATGATTCCGCTCAAAAAGCCCGCAATGCAAGGCGCGAAATTTTGCAGGCATGAGACGTATGGGGGCCACTATAATTGATGCTTATTTGAATGCTTATGGGAGCCCACCGGCTACCCGATTGGATGACACTTAGCTGAGGCCATAGTTGGAACTAATCATGCGGCATGTCGCCATCTGTTCAAGCTGACTCAATGAGTGGTTTCCTCCCAAACCGCACTATGCTCAAACCAACTGAGAAAAAGTTGGGAGAATCTGTCCCACAGCGGATCGCCCTTCCTCAGATAAATCAGACCATATTGAGTCCCAGACAGAGTTTTCTGCGAAACCCAGTTGTGGAAGCCTATGAACAGATCTGTATAGTTTATGAGGATTCCCCAGGTATTAGGATAATATCTATAGATACGGGCAGGCAAAACACGAATTTTACGGCTTACAAGGTTCTCGTCGATTCTGAGTTCCGCGATTCGGTGCAAAGCTTTCCTGGCTCTTTGTGCAAATACGTGGTTCATGTCAGCAGTTGCCGCAAATCCTGGGTCGACAAGACAAAACTCGAAGGAAGTCAACTGGAGATCGTTGGAAAACAGCACCGGCTCCACATGCCTGAAAAGGAGATGATTAGCGTCAGCCGCCAATACTTTCACAACATCTCGCACAGGCCCGGATTGCGATCTCTTCACCAATATTTGGTGCAAGTTCTCAGCTAAAACGCTTGCGTCTACAACGACCATCCGCTGCAGAACAGGGGTCTTCTTCAGCTGTTCGTCGAGCCTCGGCCACCAGATCTCAAAGCTGGTATTCAAATCCTCCATGCCAAGTTTTATTTTCCTGACTCTATTGATAGTCTTAACAAGCTTGAGAGTACCTTCCTTGTTGGCCTGGACGGCTTGAAACTGCCGAAGGGGATACTCAATGTCCTGGATAGTCAGTCCAAAGCAATATGGTATCACCCGTGAGACTTCAACGGATTTAGCCAGAGAACCGGCATCGAACAGTATCCAGGGTTCCCTGACGTTTTCAGGGGTAAGACACACAACTCCCAGAGAAGATTGCTCAAGTTCTTCGTTCAGCCTTTTTCCCCACCGCTCGCCTGCCTCAATATCATGTTCAGACATCCACAGGTCAGGATCTCCAGCAAAGAAACCACGCAGCCAACCTCGGAGAGCCTCGGCAACTATCTTACTTTGTTCTCCTGACCAACTGATAAAGACCTTCGTAGTATCGCTCATTGCGCTATTCTCAGAGTCTCTTTCATAGTTTCAGACTTCGGAAGAAATCAGTTTTTTCTCAAACCAAATTGTGCATTCTTGTCTGAGCCCGCTTGACGCCTATGTTTAAGGGATGCGTGCTATATGGAATGATAGCTTAACATCCAAAGCGCCAGCCATTCTAATTCCTATTTGGTTAAGCTTGTGGCAAAGATCTTCCGCTGTTTGTCGATGTTTTCTGTTATCAATCCATTCCAGCATCACTATCAGGGTTTGCCCTACTAATTTGACTAAACCGGATTTCCTGGTAATCATATCAAGGACCTTTTTGATATCCCGATGATCATTATAGAAATCCTTGAAAACCTCCACTAACCTTTCGCGAGAATGGTAAGCCATGAATTGCATAAGATCGTATAGCTTCTTCTTTTCCAAATCACAACGGCTCATGGTCTTACCATGAAGCAGCTCAATAATTGAAACCTTATCAGGAAGGGTCGGCAGCTTTTTTTCAAAGTTGGCAATATCGTTTCTTCTTTCTTCTAATTCCTTGTTAAGCTTGGATAATTTTTTGATAGTCGTTAATTGTCACGTGATATACGCTTGATATACTTTTAACTATAGGATAATTTACTTTCAAAAAATAAGGAGATAATAAATGATTATTAAAATTAATATTCTTAGTTGCTCTCATTGTGGTAGTAAATATCTTGTTAAGATGGTTACAGAGAGTATCGAGAAAGATATTAGCTTTTTCTAAGGTTTTATATATGCACCATGTTGTCTTTAAAGTGTTCTTTGTGGCCTATAATTGTTATGTATCCGTTGAGACTTAACGACCACCAGATATTGCTGGGCCATTTGACCAAGATGATCCCGAAGAGTTGTTTTGTCCGGAATACGGCTACGGCCGATGAGCAAGCCAAACTCAGTGGCATTGACAAGCTTCAAAGCTTCTATGGACGGTATACCTTGGGTTATACTGTGAAAAATCGTAGCCAATATTTCAGCGCTTTGATAAGTAGCTCCGGGATTTAACGGAAAAGGCGCTGCAATCTTCGAAAATTCAATCTCCTGCAAAAATAGATGATGCATGAATCCGCCAGCAAAAGCACATGGTTTGCCCTGCTGCAGTTGATCAATCAGGGCCTGCTGAACTTCTCCTTTTGCGTGCGGAAGAGGCTCCTTGGCACATTCTTCGACCTTCTGCTTCAATTCCGGTTCTGTGTCGAAATTTAACCAGAGTTGGCGCTCGTCAGATCGTTCTTTTACTATGGTTTCAGCTAGTTTGGCCATGTCAAGGAGTTCTTGTTTGCAGGGAATCTTTGCTGGCGTGGCTTGACCCTCGGTGCGGATTCTGGCGACCGCACTGCGGGAAATCTCCATGTCAAGTTCCTTGGCTGCCTGATCCGCTATATCCTGATCCTTCCGATCAGGATATTTTCGAAGTAGCTTTTTGATGTATGATCGGACCTCATTAATGTATTTATAAGGCTCTTTGTGGCCCCGATCATCTACCATAACAGCTTCTA
>PQXE01000105.1 GCA_003194495.1 Deltaproteobacteria bacterium | reverse complement strand
CCGGGAACAGTTGCCGGGGATAAATAAATATCCAGTCAACCAGACAACGGACAGTAGTTTGAGAAAATATATTATGGGTGTTCAGAGTAATTCAATCTGATTTGTCCATAGTCTTGGCTCCTTCTGACAGTCAGTTGGAGTCAGACAATTCGAGGATAGACTGAAACTCTTTTGTATCTCTCAGTGTCAGGAAATTGTTGATGAAAGTGTTTGACAAGGACAACTAGTCTCAACACAGTCGACAGCAGGGCCTCAATCTTACGAGCTTTTTCCTGCCTTGAACGCATGTCCAAACTGGCATGAGGCTCTCGTACGCTCGTATTCGTCACATTCCAACCCTATTGTCCGGGCACTGAAGTCTCTTTGCCTGAATCATACGGCTGAACAAATCTGAAAAGGCCTGTGCGGAAGACGCCCTGGAAAATTCATTCAAGGCCAACTTATATGCCTGTTCACGTAAGTAATTAACAAGCCTTGGCTTCTTTACAAGCCTCTCTACCGCCTGTGCAATCTCATCGGGTGCTCGTTCATTAACCAGAATCCCTGTCTCCTCGTGCCTGACTGCATCGATTATACCTCCTGATCGAGTTGCAATAACAGGAGTTTTTGCCACCATTGCCTCTATGAGAGCGAGACCTTGTGCTTCGATCCACCCATTGCTTGCTTTTCTCGACGGACCAATAAAGATATCACCCGCAGCCAGATAGGCAAAAACATCCTTTGGTTCAACCCAACCAGTGAATACGACATGATCAGAAAGCCCCAATTTTCCAGCCAGATGCTCAAAAGCAGGACGATCTTGACCTTCTCCCACAATCAAGGCGGAAATATCAGGAAATCGCGGCACCAGGATGCCGACTGCGCGAATCAGGTCTTCAACTCCTTTTTCCTCGACAATACGTCCGGCAAAGACAAGCAAAGGGCCGTTTCCGCGTCTATATCGACTTTGGAGTTCAGCGGACGATAGGGCAGCGTTGACCTGACTGGTCGAGACACCCATTGGAATTTGATGGAGTTCTTTCAAATCCGGTACGATGTCGAAAACCGCCCGTTCAGTTACAGAGCTGTTTATGGTCACCGCATCTGCATGACGGAGTGTGAACCGTTTGAACCGGGTAAGCACCGCACCTTGAAGGCCAAAGACATCTCCACCGTGAACTGTTGTTACATGCGGAACCCCAAACAGCCGGGATGCCAATGTACCGGTGAATCCTTGCGGCAGTATCCAGTGAGAATGCAGCAAGTCATACTCCTTTCCAATGAGCCGACGCACAATGCTACAAAATTCAGATGCCACCAGTGCAGGAAGCTTGACATAATCGGCTCGATGTTTCCGGAGATTGATGAGCGCTCCTCCCTGATAGCAGACCGTTTCCAGTTTCGACGGCCACAAATATCGAAATCGTTCGACCTTTACACCCTCAAGGATCTCTCTCAAAGCCGTTCCCTGCGCATGGGGCACAAGGACAGTGACCTGCCATCCCAGTTCCTGAAGATCCACAGCTAGGTTCAAAACAAACGGTGTTGTGCTGTCCCCGGCCCATCGGGGAAAGTTGGACGTGACGCACAGAATACGGCCGCGCTTCATTTCTTGTTATATGGATTCAAATGAGTTAACTCGATGCGCCTGATCCGCACCAGGATTTCCTCTATGAGTTTGCGGTTAAACGCAAGGACATCAGCGACCAGACCGATCATCAGTACGTGAAATCCCACAACAAATAAGACGGATGCCAGAATCAGGGACTGGATGTGCCCACTGCCTTGGCCCATTAAATAGTAAATCAGAAAACGGATAGACGGAATCAGCCCACTCAGGATCAAAAAACCGCCTATGTAAGAAAACACCTTGAGCGGCTCATAGATCGTATAGATGCGAACAATTGATGCCATTGAAGATTTCAGGAACTCAGGAATGCTTCGAAACAGCCTTGAATCGCGAGTTTTCGCATTAGTCTTCACTGGCACACTGACAATACGCAGATATTTTTTGCCGGCCTGGATAACTGTTTCAATGGTATATGAGAAGGAAGACACAATATTCATCTGTATGGCCGCATCACGGCTGAATGCCCGGAAACCGCTGACCGTATCCGGCACATCGGTCCTGGAAAGTATCCGTACTGTGAAGCTGCCGATTTTCTGCAATTTCTTTTTCGCCGGACTGAAATGGGGAATGTTGTCGGTCTGACGATCACCGATTACAATATCCGCCTCTCGTTTCAGTATTGGAGCAATCAATTTGGGAATATCTTGCCCTTTGTACTGATTATCACCGTCTGTGTTCACGATAATGTCGGCTCCGAGACGTAGGCAGGTATCCAGGCCCAAAAGGAATGTTTGCGCCAGTCCTTTGTTTTGGGTATTTCTCGCGATGTGATCGACTCCGATCTTTTCGGCAACTTCCACGGTCCTGTCCATAGATCCGTCATCAATGACCAGGATCTCTACCTGATCAATCCCCTGAATCTTGCGCGGAATATCACGCACGGTCTGCTCCAATGTTTTTTCTTCATTAAAGCATGGTATTTGGACGATTAGTTTCATAGAACAACACCGTTTTTTTTATGGCAAGAGTTTGAGACCGAAGAGAGTGACTCACCCCCTTTTTATCCTCTTCGGGATTGGTTTTAAAAAAGATAAATCTTAAATCGTTGGGGGGAGCGAATCGTGGTTTTCGGGATATTGAGTCATATGACGCGTTCTCATAAAATAGCCATTGCCATTACATCATTGGTTGCGATCGGAGTCAGCACCTACATCGTGCTGTATAATTTTTTTCCATTTGACGGCGCATTTAGTTCTCAGGCCGCAATCAATCTGTATAAACATGGTACGTTCACGCTCAACTACAGACCAAACTCAACGCTTCAGACACTGTTGCCGTTTCAGATCGTAAACGGCTTTTTCTTTACAATATTCGGCAACACCTTTTCGGCAGCCAACCTCGCGAACATTTTGTTTTATTTTTTTCTTTTCGGCCTGTTTATATTCCTGTCATGTGCCTGCAAGTCAGTTCTTCCTCTCATAGCCTTCACGGCCATGTCACTCAACTATGCATTTTTCATGTATGGCTTCGGGGGTTATGGTGAGATCCCAGCCCTGACTTATGGCCTGTTGGGAGTAGCCTGCCTCGTATTCAATCAAGGTTCAACAAGAGCGTATGTCCTTGCAGGAATACTTGTTGCTGCTGCAATTGCCACGAAATGGGTGCTATTTCTTATCCTGCCGCCGGTCTGTCTGACCCTGGTTCTTCTGAAACCGAATCGCAGGTTACTTCTGTATTTTCTTGCAGCGCTTCTCTTCACGTTTATGCTGGCATGTTATATTCAGTTTGCGTGCTATGAACCGTGTGAGCTAAAACAAATAATCCAAAATCTGATTTATCAGAATACGCCTCATTTTGGCGGGCCTTATCACCCTCAAAAAGCCGCTTCCATCAATGCTTACCCGTCACGGCTAAAGGAGGTCTGGGATGCGTATTCAGACATGTCCATCGGTGTTTTTGCGCTGGTGAAAATAGGCTTGACGGTCATTATGGCCTTTGTGGCAATCCGTATGCTGTTCAGGCGAAAAGCGCATCTTGAAACAACAGAAGTCTTCTTTATCTTTCTTGCCTCTTTCCTGGTTGTATACCTTGCCTGGGCATTTGCATTCAACTCGCGATGGCACATCCGCCGAATGTTGAACACTGATATCCTATTCTATCTGAGCATCGGCCTTTTGCCTTGCGTAGTCCGTTTTCGCAAAATCATAAATCTTGCAGTATGTTGTTTACTTTTTCTGTTTTGCGGTTTTCTAGGCCCGTTTTTGTTGCAGGACCTGGTGCCAAGCAGTCAGGGTTGCGTAATGACCCGTGAACGTCAAATGAGGCAAGGCCTTAAATTATTGCCTGACGAATACAATGCTTATGGTAATGGATTCCTGGAAGCGCCTCGCTGGTCATTCCTTGCCGGAAGGAATTTCAAAGATCTCTTCAGAGATTCTGTCTTTTATGATTGTATCGAACAAGGCTGCGATAACTTTATCTTTTTTGAAGGTGAAATATGTTTCCATCCGGCCCAGAGAGATCTTGTTTATAACACATTTGATTTGAACCGTATTTTTAATTTTCACGGATTTCGAATTTGCAGAATCCAAGGATTTAATAATGATGGAAAGGTCTATGTTGAAGCGATTGATTTCTCCAGGGCAGGGGCCGCGCAATCCGTTACCCGCATTCACGGCAAAACCCGGAACAAAATGTATCGCCCGTCCCAGTTTGAATATAATGAAATGGCAGTATTCCTGGATAACAAGAGAGGCTTGCCGCTACTGGAGGTTGAGTTTTTTGCCGACGAGTGCCATGATGGGAAGAATTTGCGAGTAGCGATCTTAAATGGGCAGGGAAAATATGTTGAAGACTTCAAAGTCAAGAAGGGAGAAAATACGTTTGAGATTGCGCTGCCTGAAGAATTCAGTAGGTCAGAGATAGACATGTATTTGCTGTTGGAAAAAGAACTTAAAAACGCGGCCCATCATTGCACCAAAGAAAACGCAAATCGTATCTCTCTGGAATATAAGATGATACGGTTGGTGGCCGAATCCGGCGAACTGAAGTAAAAGGAAAAAATTAATCACCGCAGATTAAAGGATTAGAGGAGCAGGTGGAAGGTAGATGTCACAGACTATAATTCTTCATCAGAAAACAACGAAGAAATTCTGACATACAGGATACATGAGATCTCGGTTTTCTTCATCACTTTATAGGTCTGAAGAGAGAGGAGATCGACGATGACAGAGAAA
>PQXE01000104.1 GCA_003194495.1 Deltaproteobacteria bacterium | reverse complement strand
TGTGTACTCTGTGAGAGACAAAAAATCCTTTGATCACTTTTGCCATCAGACAATTGATAGAAAAAATAACAAATAGGTAAAGCACCCTATCGGGTCATTTGCCGGTTTGGCAGATGGCCTGAGTCTGTGTGTGTCTGTGTGTGTCGAGCGAGTGCAGCGATCGGGTGGCAAATTTTCATAGCGGAGTCTATATGATGCGAAGGCCGATTACAGGCGCCATGGCGATGAAATCGCTGTCATTGTGAAGGAGGAAGAGGTCGTGTTCCAAGGCTATCTGAGCAATGAGACAGTCAATTGTGCTCCGGACAGTGATTCCCTTTCTGCGGCAGGCAAAATAGATGCGGGCTGCCCGTGCGTATGATTCAATCGGGTCCTTGGGGTGAAAAAACCGCTGGGAGGAAAGATATTCTTTCAGCATAGCGTATTCTTTTTCTGTTTTTGCCCCCTGCAGGATCTCTTGGTAGATAACCGACGTAATGCCAAACGGCACCTGTTGCTGTAGTAGGTTACGGAACCGGCGGGTGACATCATTCTCTCTGCCTTTGAACAGATCAATGAGAACAGACGTATCGACAAGGATCATTTCCCTTCCCTCAGCGCTTTGTAATCATAATTTTCTCGAAATTGAATCTTGCCGGCCAGGTCCAGCAGATTCCGGCGTTTCCGGTTTCCGACGAATTCCTTCAAGGCCAGGGAAACAACCTCCTTCTTTGTTTTGACGCCGCTAAGCTTCAAGGCCTCCTTCACAAGGGCGTCATCAAGTACAATGTTTGTTCTCACAGTGTACCTCCTTATGTGTATGAGAATACACATATCTGAAGCGCCGGTCAAGTGACACCGGCATATCTGGATATTCGATATAAGGACCTGGCATTTTTTTCGTTTGACATAGCAGACACACCAGGATGGCTGACAATGATGCCTGAGCGTTTTGTTTTCATGCACAATGGGTAACCTGGAGCAAGTTTAATGCAACTATGGCGAAAGCTATAATTTTTTCAAGAGAAAGGGGCAAAATAGAAAACAAGGCAGACCGGCAGGCTACCTTGAACATCAGGCGGTAATTAAGCCAGAGGTAAGGGAGAGAGGGTCAGGAATGAATGAGCAGGTTCAAGGAAAAAGCATGTCATTCCAACTGGACGCCATGTTTGCGCAGGACATCTTCCATTGTAATTTTTTCAGGCACGCCGGTGGGCATAAGAACTGTCTTGCCGCAAAGGATTAGGACCTCATAGGCGTTAAAGATAGCATAGCGGTCCTGATTAAAGATGATAAGTTTATTGCTGTTTTCTTCTCCGATCTTCTGCCTGAATTTTCTTATTCCGGTGTCACTCCCCTCTTGTTCCAGCTTTTCCTGCTGAACCATCCAGTCCCGATAGGCCGTGGTCAACGCCATGATCAAAATGGTGAGATAGGCATGAACCATGAAGCCGGCTTTGCTGTTTTCCGAAGGCCTTTTTATGAACCAGGCCTGTTTTGATTCTCTGAAGAGTGAATTTTCAATTTCACTGCGGGCGTCATAACCGTCATAGACCCGCAAGGGATCGTTGACCGGACCATTAGTCAGGATCACCATGGTTTTGGAATCCGGATTGTTTTCCTTGTAGGGATCATGCAGGACAACCACCGCGTTGATGGGATTAGGCACAAAATTATTGCGGTTTTCATGGCTGCCGCTGCCGAGTTCTCCGTAAAACCCGGCCGTGGTCAACCCTTCAAGCCCAACTACTTCCCAGATGTCGGTAACTTCTTTCTTGTTCTTGCCATGCCCGGTGGTCCTGCTTTTTGTTCTTATCTCGCGCCGGCCTGTTTCTATAAGCGATAGGGCATCACCATATACATACAGACTGGTCTTGGCCGGAATGTAGAAAACAATGGACTGCGAATTTAGCCACCACAACAGTTGGCCGTCCATAAAGCCGCGATCTATGGCAATAGAGGCAATTTTTGCATGATCCCCCAAGTTGGTTATGGCCTGTTTAATGACCTCCTTGGCCAAATTTATATCATGGACCTCAATAGTAGCAAAACGCATGGCCAGAGGAAGACGGCTGTTTGGGTCCCATACCGCCCATATCTTGAAGCCAAAGACCGTGACCATTATTTTTTTAGTTTTTCCTTTACGGCGTCTGAGCTCAGGGGCCTTTTCCTTGCGCACCCTGCCACGTCCTTCACATCTCTCTGTTGACTCCAGGTCGGAAGCATCAAGCAGAGCATTGATTTTGCGCGGAAAGAATGAGTTGGCCGCCAGAATCGAGATAACCCTATTAAATACTTTTTCTAGGGTATAAGCGGAAACAGCAACTATGCGGGAAGCGATAAATTCCGGACAGATCGGTCCCCTGATCATGGTCCCCTGCTCGTCATACCGGTTCATAGCGGTTCGATGAATACCTCGTTTACAGGTTCCTTGCTTTACCTGCCTGCCGTTAAAGCCAACAAGCCGCATGAGTGACTGGGAATGGAGCACGACCGTGTCAATGTGGTGAAAAAACTTCAACCCGGCTACTATACGCATAAAATAAATGAGCATGACTGCAGAAAAAGGAACCGGACTTTCCCTGTCCCTGCATCTGGGTTTAAGTTTTTCAAAAAGCTCCTTGATCCCGAATTCATCGAGGAAGCAGAAAAATTCATCGAATAGTCCGGCCTCTCCGAGGCCGTAAATTTCCTGGACTTCCTCTCCTTCGGCAAGTTCCTTTGCGATACCGGGTTGATCTTTTTTAGCGGTGTGCCAGGTCAGTCGATTGAAGATATTTTCAGCGGCGTCTTTAATTAAACTCATGTCGCCAATTTACCATTAGGCGGATGGGTTGTCAAATGACAAGGTGAGCTAACTACTTGATATTATTAATAAAATGGGCCGCCAGATTTGGATTCCAAGCCATTTTTAGTCATAGGTATAGGAGGGGGTACGCTATACTTGCCAAGCGTTGTAAAATGGCAGCCTTACAGGCCCTGCAGGCTGAATATTTAAGAGGTTGCGTATAGAAACGTAAATTACAAAATCGCACATTCGTAGAAAAAAAAAGCCGGGGGTTATATCGAATATCCAGATACATCTACCCCTTGATAAATTAGAGTAGGGCGGGTAGGAGGTTTCATATTATGAAATACGAAGCAAAGGTTCAAGACAGTTCAATTCTGGGTGTTGGTAATTTTGACACTAACTTTAGTGATGCAGCCTCAAATGGTGGCCGACCAGACCCGGAAGTTCCTGAAAAAAAGCCCCGGCGGCGTTTCACTGCACAATATAAGCTTCGCATCCTCGATGAGTTGGATGTCTGTTCGACACCGGGAGAAATAGGTACCATTCTTCGCAGGGAAGGACTTTACTCATCGAATATTCGAAGATGGCGCGAGCAACTGGACCAGGGCATCCTGACAAGCCTTTCGCCTAAGAAGCGTGGCAGGAAAACCAAAGAGAAAAATCCTCTTGCCAAGCAGGTTGCGAATTTGGAGAAGAAGAACGAAAAGCTGACCCGAAAGCTTAAGCAGGCAGAGGCCATCATAGAGATTCAAAAAAAAATCTCGGAGATTTTTGGGGTAGCATCAAAAAACAACGGAGAGACGAACTGATGGATGCCGCTATTACCTTAGGCAAAGAAGTCGGCCAAGAGGCTGCTTGCGATGCATTATCTATCCCACGCGCCACCTTCTATCGATATCTCTCGCGGAGGAACACCGAGGTGCCGGAAAACAAGCGACCTGCGCCTCCTCTTGCGCTTTCTACTGAGGAGGAGCAGAGAGTTATCGAGATCCTGCATTCGCCCCGTTTTGTGGACAACGCACCGCAGCAGGTCTATGCCAGCCTCTTGGATGAAGGGACATATCTGTGCTCAACTCGCACCATGTACCGTATCCTCCATAAACATCAAGAGGTCAAAGAACGAAGGCGTCAAGTCCGACGGCCGCATTATAAAAAGCCGGAACTTCTGGCAACTGCTCCAAATCAGGTTTGGTCATGGGATATTACCAAACTGAAAGGACCCGTGAAATGGACCTATTTTTATCTCTACGTCATTTTGGATATCTTTAGCCGTTACGTAGTTGGTTGGATGGTTGCCCACCGAGAACAAGCAGTACTGGCAAAACGGCTTATTGCTGAAACCTGCAAAAAACAGCACATAGAAGAAGGGCAACTGACAATTCATGCTGATCGTGGCAGCAGCATGAAGTCGAAAGCAGTGGCCCATCTTTTGGCTGATCTGGGAGTAACCAAGACACACAGCCGACCTTACGTGAGCAATGATAACCCGTATTCGGAATCCCAGTTCAAAACATTGAAATACTGTCCGGGATTCCCTGCACTGTTCGGGTCTATCCAGGATGCCAGAGAATTCTGCCGCCACTTTTTCCCCTGGTATAACCAGGAACATAAACACTCGGCACTCGGTCTTTTGACGACGGAACAAGTGCATTATGGCTTGGACCGGGAAGTCCTTGAGTATCGCGCCCAGGTGCTGGAAGCAGCTTTCAAGAAATATCCCGAACGTTTCAAAGGGAAACTGCCCAAGCCGTTAGAGCCGCCCAAAGCCGCCTGGATTAACAAACCGGATAATGAGGCTGTACAGATATAAAATATTATAGCCTACCTGGGTGCAAGCCCGAAGGGCCGAACCCAGGTAGGGAGTCCCCCCGACGCAGAGATTTTTTGCGGCCGATTAATTTGACACAGGGCGCATATCTTAGCCCCCACTAATTATTTAAATCGAAAATCAAGCTTAAAGTTATACAGCCAAGGAATAGTATTATGAGGCTATGCACTTGACTCCTAATGCTACTACATATTGTGTTTGTCTTAAAATGGCACATCGTGCAACTCATTTGGAATGTCCGTGTTCATCTCTCCCAGAGTTGCTGTACCGCCAACGATT
>PQXE01000103.1 GCA_003194495.1 Deltaproteobacteria bacterium | reverse complement strand
AGGATATCGTTATTTGACAGCATAGTGCAAAGTGATTTGCAAAGAAAAAAACTTCATTTTTACGTCCTGCAACTTGTTGATTTCATAGTATTTTTTAAATTGCCCGGACTTATTGAGAAGTTACAAGTATAGGAGGTAAGCATGTTAAAAGATGACAGATTGTTGAAGGTGCTGGCGCTTAACACTAAAATCGCTGTTGTATCAATCGCAGTTACTCTTGCTGGGATTGCTACAACACTATGGCTGATTCTGGTATAGGCTCCTGAAGGGCATAGGTTGGCAAGTGTATGCCCAAGCTGACGATTCTTGCCCGTCCAAAGTACTTTTATAGTGCCTTGGACGATTTCAACAAATACGAAAATTACAAAAAAGAGAGCAAAATTATGCAAAATGTAACCATTCAAATTACAGAGCAGGAGCTTTCAGAACTTTTGCAGGCTCATCAAACTTTGCAAGCGTTTTTGGAAAGGTTTCTTTCACCCAACGAGTTGTACCGGTCTGATTTCTTGAACGGATTGAAAGAAGCTCAAGACGATATTGAGGCCGGACGACTAGATGAAGTGAGGAGTTTTGAAAATTTTGCACAACAAACGTAGAATTCAGAGAACCAAGCGTTTTGCCAGGGATATCAAAAAAATTTCAGAATCAGTTCAGAAAGAGGCATTTCAAATATCTCAGAAATTGGCCGACGATATCTTTCATGCCAGCCTTAATGTTTGCAGCATGACAGGATTAAAAGGTATTTATCGAGTTGTAATCAAGAAGGACTACCGAATGATATTCTCTTTTGATAGAGAGAACTTATATCTCCTACGAATCGGACATCGGAAAGACATTTATCGGAAGATGGAACTTTAGAGGGCCATGAACTGGCTCATACGTTTTGAATTCACGATTTGAGCACCGATCGGGATAGAGACGGCCATCGCTGACCGCCCCTCCCCCACCACCAAGCATACGGATCACGTACTAAGGCGGTTCGGCTGATCAGGCAGGAGATGAAGTCCGGGGAGATAAAATCCGAGGTTTCTTTGCAAGGCCCGGCGGATATTCTCCCGCTCACAGATAATTTCCATGAGTCGGTTTCCTCCTGTCGAGGGGTCGGTAAGATATGACGCTATGGTCATTTCAGACGACTGCTGCGTTATGATCAGTAACCGTTCACGGGATTACAACGCCTATTTTACCGCAACCCGCCGAACTGTAAGCGTTTATAGGGTGCTGCAGATGCAAGGCGTACGGGTACGCAGACGTACTCCCTGTACTTCAAGTGCCCGACAACAAAGCAGATGCGGCGCCCTGTGAACGCTTACAGCGCACCTTGCGGCTTGCTCACTCTTTGTTACTGCTGCCGTCGCATCCTTAAGGTTTGTGGTGTCCACTCATTACAGAGCTTGGCTCGCTGACAGTCAGGATACGATTTTCCATCAGCGCCGGGGATATTTGATAAACCGGTTACCCTATTCCGGTAGTTTCAAGCAGCCGTCACAAGAGATACAATGGACCTCCCGGGGTGAACACACGTCTTTCTATACGTGGGCGCCGAGTATACGCCCCTGGCCCTTATAGATGGATAGAGGACTTCGTCCTGTGTTGCGGACTCGTCCCAGCCAGATTCGCCTAACTCGATTTCTGTACGTCGCCCCGTACATTTGCGTTACCTTTCCGTAGAAAAGCGGCTTCCTTCAGAATATCCGTTACCGGATATCCCTTGCCATAACGCTATACCTTTCGTCTCCATCAGGCTGGGTCTGGGACTTGCTCATTATAGCCCGAGCTTGCTATAATGACCTCACCCTTAAGAAGTATGTCATCAATGTTCCAAGTTAATTTTATGAGGTCATTATGAATCTTAGAGAAAACAACCGAGGTGAGGATGTTAAAACCGTTCAAGAAATCCTGAAACAATTAGGATACAACCCAGGGCCAATTGATGGTTGGTATGGCGAAAAAACTGAGAGTGCTGTCATCCAATTTCAAGAACGAAATAATCTTTATGCAGATGGTATCGTTGGTCCTAACACATGGCGAGGATTGCATCAGGCTTTAGAAATTCAAATAGAGGAACAAATTAACCCACAGATTGAGAATGATTTTCAAGCTGATCTGATGGATTGGGTGCGTGTTCCAGCAGACCAGTATCGTGATGGCTATGACCGTTTCTTCCTGCGGAAGGATGCCGCTGAGGCTTATATGCGTGTTCGTGAAAGAGTTATTGATGCAGGTGGAAAATTAACCAGTTCCGGTGCACGCCGATCACTTAGAGCTACTGTTGGTGCATCCCGTAGTGCAACATCGTTTCATTACACCGGCAGAGCATTGGATTTGTTTGTAGGCAGTGGAATGGAAAATCGCGGTCGAGATCCATTTGTTATTGCCGCTGACGGCGACCGGTATTGGCGTGTGTTTGCTCGAGCTGAAGGTGGTGAACCAATGGAAATTGAAGCCGTAACCTATGGCTCGCGTAACAGAGGTCGCTTAATTTCTGGCCGGTTCATAGACTTAACTGCTCTATTTGAAGCTGAAGGTTTCGAGCGTATTCGTGCTCGTCCTTCGTTCTTTACTGGCGGCACTTGGCTTGGTGCAGAATGGTGGCATTTTCAATATGAGAATGGGCTTAAGAAAGGAGCTTCAACCTTTGGTGGTGAACTTCTTAAGGTCTATACTGAGAACCAAGTTCGCTCGACACCACCATGGCAATTCCGTACTCGAATATTCGGTATTAATTGGTTCTAATTAACAAAATGCTAACAATCGCATGCGCATAGACCTCCAAAAGCGTCGCTTCGCTCTGCATTTGGAGGCTGGTGATGCGAAACGTTCTCGGCGGCTACGCCGCCGTGATTAGCAGAATGAAGAAACGACATTCCACATACATCCGGCAGTTTCATGAGTCTGAGGTAGGTGCCGTTCGATCATTGATCCACCACACTATTGATGTATGCTATTCTCCAGTCTATCCCCCGCTGTCAATTGCAACCTATTGGATGCATATACTCACCGTACAGGACAAAGGAAGAGTGCCCAATTCAACCAGTTTATTCTTCCGCATCCGAGGGCAGGATCGAGGTTTTTGAAAAATACTCGGCTGGTCTCAAAGGCATAGAAACCTTCTCGCATATTTACATTCTGTACATATTCCATCGCGCCGGAGAAGTTCAGTTAATACGCCCTACACCAATTTCTCAAGGGGTAGGTGTCTCACTTACATTGACACAGAGGGCAATCCGCAGCCCCAGTGGGCGAGAAAGGTAAAGATTTGCCTTGTAATAGCATGAAGTCCGTGCTATCATGAATTTGTGATTCAATCTTTCAGGAACAAAGGAACAGAAGATATTTTCAACGGCAAGAACACCAAAAATGCCCGAAAGATCTGCCCCCAGTCTTTATGGAAGATCGCTTCAAGAAAACTGGATCAAATTGATTCTGTCCAGTTTTTGGAAGAGCTCAGAATTCCACCTGGCAACAATCTTGAGGCGTTGTCAGGGGATAGAATCGGAGAAAACAGCATTCGCATAAATGATCATTATCGAATTTGTTTCAAATGGGCAATGAATGGTCCTTATCAAGTTGAAATTACAGATTATCATTGAATAAAGAGGAAAGAAAATGGTTAGAATACCAAGTCATAGAGAGCCAACCCATCCAGGCGAGATGCTTCTTGAGGAATTCTTAATTCCTATGGGTATCACACAGAGAGAACTGGCCTATTCCATTCATGTTCCCTACCAGCGTGTTAATGAAATTGTAAACAAAAAAAGGGGGATAACTCCAAGCACTGCCTTGCGATTTGCCAAGTTTTTTGGCATGTCAGAAGATTTCTGGATAAATCTGCAATTACGGTGGGATCTATATAAGACAAAGAGTAAAGAGTATAATGCACTAAAGGCAATAAAGCCGGCAAACTTTCAACATGCATCAGCCCAGTTATGAAAAGGATTTGGCCCATAAGGCGCTCAACCCGACCGCCAACAGCAGGAACAAAAAAAGATAACCACAATGTATACGGTCTGGCCAGGGGCATAGATGGTAAGCATATAATAGCATACAATTTTTCACAAATTATGTCTGAGCAACTGCCCGACATATTATCAGGTCTGAGAAAGGCCCTGGAAAAGGAGCCGTATGAATAATCCGATCACTCAATGGCACCTTGATCAGGGGCAAGTCAATCAAGAAATTTTGGCCATTATAGGGAGTATCCCACGCAGGTGGGGGCGTATGGACCTGCTGAGCCGTATGGCCGTAGTAGCGGTAGGACGTGCTCTCTATGACTCCGGTCTTTTGGATGGGAAGACCAACAAAGTAGGCAGCGCCGATATAGTGGGTCTTTGCCGCGACCAGGTGGGGATCATTAATCACAGACATTGCCTTCTGTGAACACTGGGCCAAGGCCCGGAGCTGGCAAGCCCCACTGTTTTCAGTTACACCCTGCCGAATATTGCGCTTGCCGAAGCCGCCGGCCATTTTGGACTGACAGGTCCTGTTTACTCCATCTTTGCAGGGCATGACCTTATGGAAAAGGTCGAACAAGAAGCCATGCTCTGGTTATCCAACCATCCGGAAATCTCTGCCATGGTGGCAGGCCAGCTGGATATACCTCCTTCTTATGAAGAGGGAGCTAGGCCTACGGCAAGGTTTCATATTGTGTAAGCGTTCACAGGGCACCGCACCTGCTTTGTTGTCGGGCACTTGAAGTACAGGAAGTACGTCTGCGTACCCGTACGCCTCGCATCTGCAGCACCCTGTAAACGCTTACAGTTCAGTGGGTGTTAACGGTCTTAAGAAAACGCACATATTTGGTGAAAAGCGCACTTCCTCACCGTATGTGTATGTGAAAAGCGCACCTTGTTGAGTATTGATAAAATTTCAGTAGGCATGTACTCGTGTTGCGGC
>PQXE01000102.1 GCA_003194495.1 Deltaproteobacteria bacterium | reverse complement strand
ATATTACCTACTCATTTTACAATTGCGCCTATAGAGATAATTGTCCAGCAAGCTTTTTCGCATAAGGACAACATATTGAAATCATTAGAATACATGCCTCCCCCAAATCCGTTATAATCAGGATTTACCTTGTCAATAAGGGTGGCTAATCTTTCATTTAGGAGTATTCCAGCCCTCAGAGCCTCCATAATTTTTTCGCTGATACCCATTACTGAGCCTCCAGCATGGCATGGGTATCATCAAGTCTCTTTTCAAGTTCCTTTATTTTTCTGAGGACCTCTTGCGTTGTCTTTGTCATGGTGTCCGCTAACGCCTCCAAAATCACATCATCATCACTTGAAACCTCATCATCAAAAGCGTTGACGGCTTCCCTAACGACTTTTGCAAAGGAAACTTTTTTGTTTTTTGCAATCTTATCCACCTTTTTTATCATGCCAGGCGGCATAAGGATTGGCTTTCTTAGCATTATCTCTTGCCGTACTGGTGTACTCATTATGAAATCCCCTGCTTTTTTTATGTTGAAAGGTACTTTGCAAACAAAATATAGCACATGTGCTGCGCATGCGCAAGGCTGAAGTGCAACCGCCATGACTGCTCACGCAACTTTAACTGTGCGCAGAAGCCTCAACGTTAAATATGCTTGACACTTTTGAGTAATATCGTAAAGTACATTGTACGAAAATAACCATAAATCGTTCAGTGAGGTTGACACGAGGGAATGTAAAGAAAAGCAGACCTTTCCAGGCGGGCTTTCTTTTACACCCTTCCCGGGCTTTCTTTTCGTGAATATCTATCCTTTGCCCATGGATTGGAATTTCAGACGGTTTCCCTGCCGGAACTCTTGCACAACCATACGATAGTGGCCTCGAAACTTTTGAAGGCAGGACCGATCCTTGGACGCTTCAATGACTATCTCGATCACGGGGTCTATCCCTTCTTCCTGGAGGGGATAGATGACTATCTTCCCAAACTTTTGAACGTCCTGGAGAAAGTGCTCTATGAAGATATCCCGGCAGCTATAGCCATTAAGACCGCAAACGTGCCCGTGCTGAAACGCATGTTATGGCTGGTAGCGACATCGCAGCCGTTCACACCTAATATTGAAAGAATGTCCAGGAACCTGAAAATCTCTAAGAAATACGTTTATACCTATCTCGATTCCCTGAAGCGAGCCGAACTACTTTCCGGTTTTTTTTCCTCGGAGACAGGCTACCGATTCGTGCGAAAGCCTTCTAAGATATTATGGAAAACACGAACCTGTTAAGGGGGGTGGCCGGACAACTTGGCGGAAAGGATCAGGTAGGCACTGCGCGCGAAACCTTTTTTGCCCATCAACTGAAAAACGCAGGCGCGAATATCCGCATCCCGAGCCGTGGCGATTTCCTAGTGGAAGGGAAATATCTGTTTGAAATCGGCGGAAGAACCAAGGTGAAAAGTCAGGTTAAGGATGCTGATAATGGTTTTGTGGTGAGGGATGAAATTGAAGTCGGTTTCGGCAACGCAATTCCATTGTGGCTGTTCGGATTCCTGTATTGAGTAAAAAGAGAACCGAGGGACGATTTTTAGTTTTACAGTTTCACCTAAATCCTTGTTTCTACCCATCAAATCAATTGTTGGAATTTAGGGAGTGGAACAGACACGTTAAATGGTACTGAAAGAGGATAACGGAGAACCACTGTCAGCGACGTTCCCAACGATAGGTGTTGTGTGGTATGACAAAAAGGGTGGAAATATAATTATTGTTTGAGTTTCTGATAGGAGAAATAATAATGAAAACGACATTCCCTTCACCGTACATTGTTATTGTATGTGTTATTTGCTTGATATTCGTTGCTAATCTTGCTCAGTGCAATCAAGGAGGCTCAGTGGATACTTTCCAGGTATTTGCGGTGGGAAAGGTAAAAAAGGATTCAGGGATTACGACCATAGAAATTTACAAGGAATATGCCGATGCCCTTTTGGGGTTGGATCAGTTTTCCCATGTAATAGTGCTGTATTGGTTTCATAAAAACGATATCCCTGAAAAAAGGAGTGTGTTGCGTGTCCATCCCAGACACAATATGAGCAATCCTTTAACAGGTGTTTTTGCCTGCCATTCCCCTTGCAGGCCTAATCTTATTGGTCTGTCGGTTTGTAAAATTCTATCCATCAAAGGCAACGTCATCAGGATTGATTCAATCGATGCCTTCAATGATTCACCGGTGATAGACCTTAAATCATATATACCTTCCATGGATAAGATACAAAATACCATTGTCCCGAAATGGGCAACCCGGCCTCGCCTCTCTTGTCCATCAGAGATCGTCAAATAGTTGAGCCGTTGAACCGAAAATCCGGAATACGCAATAAATGAAAGTAAAAGGAGAGAACTGATCCATTGAAGCGCATTGCTTTGGTTTCAACACCATGGTCTCTTTTTAGCCGTCCCTCTATTCAACTCGGAACGCTGAAGGCATATCTGGGCATGCAGTTTCCCGACTTGGAGGTGGCGGCCCACCACTTTTATTTAAAGGTAGCAGAGACCATTGGTTACAGGCTCTATCAGGTCATCTCTGAAAGGACATGGCTGGCGGAAACAGTATATGCCGCCCTTCTATTCCCGGAGCGCCTTGAGCATATAGAAAAGGTTTTTTGCAAGGAAGCCTCCGGCAACCCCCTTGTCCGCAAGGCAGATCTCAAAACCCTGGCCGCTCAGGTCAAGAAGGTATCAGATGTCTTTATTGACAGCACAGACTGGGGAGCCTTCGGCCTTGCTGGTTTTTCAGTATGTCTTTGTCAGCTCACATCCACCTTCTATTTTATTAAGCGCATCAAGCGAAGGTTCCCGGATCTCACCATTGTGATAGGCGGGTCTATGTTTGCAGGAGAATCAACTCGGAACCTGTTCCGGGTATTTCCCCAAGTGGACTTTGTGGTCAATGGTGAGGGCGAGCTCCCGCTGAGCCGATTGGTTCGTCATCTCGGAGATTACCAAAGCCATGAGGAGATACCTCCTATCCCGGGGATTGTCTCGCAAAAAGCCCCAAGTAATGACACCCCGGTTTCCTTCAGCCAAATGGAGACCCTGAGTAATCTCCCTGCTCCTGACTACGATGACTATTTTATTTTGCTCAAGACATTCAACCCGCACAAGACCTTTTTCCCAACCCTATCAGCCGAGATATCCAGGGGATGCTGGTGGCGCCGGCCACAAGGTGCTGCGAAATACTCAGGGTGTGCCTTTTGTAACCTGAATCTCCAATGGAACGGTTACAGGTCAAAGAACCCGTTACAGGTAATCTCAGAAATCGACAACCTGACTACAAAGCATAAGATACTCTCTGTGGCCTTTATGGATAATTTGCTTCCAATGAAGGAGTCAGAAGATATTTTTGCCGGTCTTGGCAAGCTGAGCAAGGACTTTAGCCTGTTTGCCGAGATACGGGCCACAACCCCCAAGCATATTTTGGAGGCAATGCAGGTCGCAGGGACGCACGAAGTCCAGATCGGTATTGAGGCCCTCAGCACAAGGCTGCTTAAAAAGCTCAACAAGGGGACCACGGCTATCCAGAACCTGGAAATTATGAAACACTGCGAAGAACTCGGTATAGCAAATGTCTCAAATCTGATACTCCATTTCCCAGGCAGTGACCTTATGGATGTGGAGGAAACCTTACGAAATCTCGAGTTTGCTCTGCCATTTCGTCCTCTGAGATTTGTCCACTTCTGGCTCGGTCTTGGAAGCCCTGTGTGGAAGGATCCCCGTGCCTTTGGGATCAAGGCGGTTTTCAACCATCCGAACTATGCTGCCATATTCCCGCCTCATGTTTTCAGCTCCATGAGTTTTATGATTCAGGCCTATCGGGGCGAGCTTGGGCTTCAAAAAAAGATCTGGCAACCAGTCAAGAAAAAAGTAATGGCATGGGAAAAGGGGTACGCTGAACTTCACAGGGGTCCTTTACGCACACCCATCCTTAGCTTTTGGGACGGCCGGAATTTTTTGATCATACGCCAGAAGCGGGTTGGCGCCGAGCCCTCGACGCACCGCCTTGTGGGGACATCCAGAGCGATCTATCTTTTCTGTCAGAGGCGTCGTTCGCTTAAAAGAATCATGGCACATTTCCATGGAATAGCCGAAGATAGAATCGTGCCTTTTCTGAGGATGATGGTAGATAAAAAATTGATGTTTGAAGAAAATAAGAGATACCTAAGCCTGGCCATACCGGTGAAACCGACCAGTAGGCGACCACACACTATACGGGGCAAGGGGCAAGAAAAAGATAAACATCCAACATCGAATTTTGAATGGGAAAAGATGAAGAAACAGAACATGGATTCAGAGGGGCAAGGGGCATGAAAAACATGAACCTTTGAACCCTGAACCCGTGAAGGGTTACGTATATCTCAAGAAATGGAGACTGGAATGCCGAAGAACAATCAAAATGTGATAGTCGGGTGTTGTGGTTTAGTCTGCTCCAAGTGCGGATCGTATACAGGTAATAAATGCCGGGGTTGCCGGGGTGAAAGGCCTGTTTTCCGTAATTGTAAAATCAGGACATGTAATATGAACAACGAGTATGATACATGTGCTGATTGCAAGGATTTTCAAGAATTAAGGGAATGCAAAAAATTGAATAACATAGTTTCAAAAATATTCGGATTCTTTTCCGAGACAAACAGAATTGAAAGTCTTAATCGTATAAAGGAAATAGGTCTCGAAAAATTCAAGTCCGAGAATATATAGTGTCTGAACGAAAAGGCCGTTCAGACACAATTTTGAATTAAAAAAAGGCATCCTTCATATAGGCATAAAAGTAGTTTACACTTTTCGACGAAGGTTTTTAGGACAAACCTATAGAGTCAATCAAAGTGTCTTTTCTTTATGCGGATACTTTAAAGAAAAATTATTGGGTAGAA
>PQXE01000101.1 GCA_003194495.1 Deltaproteobacteria bacterium | reverse complement strand
ATTTGGCAATTTAGCGCATTTTAGGTAAAATAGTGCTCTATTTTCAATATGTGTCCATAATTATTAGGTAACTGAAATTCATTCGCAATTTCAGTTCTCCTGCACTCCGAGTTTTGCAAAAGGCTCTCTCTATTATGATTCTTTTATCCGTCTTCGACCAAGACCGATTAAGCCAATCAAGCCAGAGCCAAGAAGGACCAAGGCGCCGGGGATTGGGACGCAGCAATGGGCCCCTTCACCATCTAGTGAAACAACAATTTGGTCACTATACTCAACAGGGTTTCCTGCAACGTCCGAAAAGAGAAAATACTCAACATCATCGATTGTTCCTTCACAGACAAAAGATGCAATTGTCCCATCAGGCAGAAGATTATTTTCGGAATAATTGCCATCTTTCCGCAAAAGTAAAGGATACAACGGATCCAAAACGTCACCATTAAGCATATCAACTCTAAACTTTCCATCCACAACGGCTGGATTATTATCTGTAAACATCCAAGGAAGGAGAGCTGTGTCATCAGGTGCAACAAAAGGTACAGCCGACCCAAACTGCAATGTGCCATCGCTGTAGACAAAATTATCGCCAACATCAAAAATCATGCAGAATGATTCTACTTTTGTCGGATTTGGAAATCCGTTCAGGTCGATCGTTAAGGTTGCCGCATAAGCAAAACTTATTGATAAATATAAAATAACAAAGATGGCCAAGCACGAACTACGCCTTTTCATTATTTCCCCTCTTTTTCTAATTTATTTTATTGCTCACGCAAAACATGTCTGCACTTGTCATATAGCCGTCAGCGTTACAATCCGCAAAGCACTTGTACATGTTACCACCGATCAAACTTTGTATTGCGAACATATCTGCACTTGTTATGAAGTGATCCCCATTGGCATCCCCTCTCTCACGAACCTTCACTTTCGCAGCACCATCCCCATGATCTATAAAGGTGACGCCGATTAAATCCAAAACGTCAGCAGGATTCGGCCCTACAACGAAATTTGCATAGGGAGCATCTTTACCCAACTCCAATGTCAAGTCGTGAGTTAAAGGACCAGAACCCGAAGGCCTCGCGAACCATACTGTGCCCAAAAGGACCCGATTTCCTGATACTTTGTCGGGATTTGCATTAGGATCCAACACACCGCCAATTATCACTACGGCTCCTCCAACGTCCTCTGGATCACCGTATTTATGCAAATCTCCTCCCTCATCCTTCAAGTACCAGACTCCATCGTTCTTAGTGGAGGAAATGTAATTCAACTCACCTGGATCGTATATCAACTTTACCCCAAAACTCCTCAGCGCCTGAGAACCGTCAATATCAGCGTAAATACATACTTGAACATCCTTGTTTGTATCCGAATAGGCTCCTTCGCCATAGACATCCACAGCCATCGCTTGGCTTCCATTAAAGGCAAGCAATACTAACAAGCAGCTCAAAACAATTAAGTTTCTTTTCATCGGCTTAGCTCCTTATCAAGGGAATCATATCTATGAATCAGACCTATCTACGTCTCCTTCTCCCCAGGCCTATCATGCCAAGCAGATCAGAGCCCAGAAGGCAAAACGCTTGCAGGAATCGGACGAGTCTCAAGGTGCAGGCATGCCTTATCAAAGATATAACCAAGTTTTTTCCTTATAATCATGTTACCTGTACCTCCCTTCCTTCGAAGGGACAAAGCAATACAAAAAAATTGTATAATAATACGATATATAGGTCAAGAAAAAAGTTTCAACAGAAAACGGCAAAAATTGACACACATAAAAACTTCCTGCTATCATTCCCATGGCATGAACGCGTCCATTCATTACCCATCACTGCAAATATGGTGGTTAAACAGCTTAGCTCTAACTACAGAGAAAACCCTTGAGAAAGAAAATTTTCTTGATAGTCTATAGCGCCATGGATAAAAACAAGAGGGGAAATTCCTTGAAGAAGAAATCAGTACAACCTTGAATTCCAGAAAGCCCCTTGAGCTTTTTGCAAAATCTTGAATTTTGCAAAAGGCTCATAAGCAAATTGATACTGAGCAATTAACCCCGAATGAAATCGCCAGTCAGCCAGCGAAGGAGTTGAGATAAAAAATGCCGGGAAATACCTTTGGACAGTACTTTCGCATAACCACTTGGGGCGAGTCTCATGGTCCTGCCCTGGGTGTAGTTATCGACGGGTGCCCACCAGGTCTTGTCCTGGATGAGGCAGTCATTCAAAAGACCCTGGACAAAAGGCGTCCGGGGAAAGGAGGGGCTGCGGAAAGCCCGCGAAAGGAACCTGATCAGGTGAAAATCCTTTCAGGTATCTTTGAAGGGCATACCACAGGTACACCCATATTACTGATCATCAGAAACCAGGACGCCCAGAGCCGGGCATATGACCAGCTTAGGGACGTATTCAGACCTGGTCACGGCGACTACACCTACTGGAAAAAATATGGAATTCGCGACCACAGGGGCGGAGGCAGGGCCTCGGGAAGAGAAACCGCGGCAAGAGTGGCTGCGGCCGCAGTAGCCCAGGTATTCTTAAATACAGTGGGCATTTCGGTTATTGCTTATACAGTTGCTCTGGGCAAAGTGAAGGCACAAAAACGTGATCTTGATGCAGTCAAACAAAACAGGCTTTTTTGCCCTGACCTTAAAGCAGCAAAAAAAATGGAAGAGCGAATAACCGATGTGAGATCCAGAGGTGACTCGGTTGGAGGAATTGTAGAAATTTTAGCAACAGGAGTACCGCCCGGCCTTGGAGAACCGGTCTTTGACAAACTTGATGCCGAACTGGCAAAGGGACTTATGTCCATCGGTGCGGTAAAGGGCGTAGAGATTGGTGCCGGCTTCCGGGCTGCGGAGCTATTGGGATCGGAAAACAACGACCCCTTGGCACCAGAGGGGTTTTTGAGTAATAACTCCGGAGGAATACTGGCCGGTATCTCAAATGGTGATTACCTGGTTGTAAGGACCGCTGTAAAACCGATTCCGTCTATATCTAAAGAACAAGACACTATGACAGTATCTGAGAAACCTGTTAAGCTCAAGGTGGGAGGGCGACATGATGCATCGGCCATTCCCCGGATAGTACATGTGTGCGAGGCCATGGTACGTCTGGTACTCACTGACCACATACTTAGAGCAAGGGCCCTTACACCTGAGATCTTTGGTCCTAAATTTTTCTAAAAAAACCGTGAAATCGCAGATACATGCAGATATCGATCCAGGCACCAGCCCTCTAACAGTCGGGATTGTAGGCGGGCTGGGACGCATGGGGGTATGGTTTGCCAAATTCTTAAAAGGCGCTGGATTTCCAATACTCATCTCTGATTTACACACAGAACTCTCATCTGAGGATCTGGCCCGGAAGTGCCGGGTCCTCATACTCTCCCTCCCCATGGAAGTGTTCCCGAAAGAAGTGGCCAAACTAGGCCCCTTGATTCCGGAAAGCTCCTTTATGACAGACCTCTGTTCACTTAAGCAGTCGCAGGTGGCATGCATGTTGGAACATACCCGCTGTGAGATAGCAGGGACCCATCCGCTTTTCGGGCCGGCTGAGGATTCTATTAAGGAAAAGAGGGTGGCACTATGTCCGGGGCGCGGCAAAAAGTGGTTTACCTGGTGGGAAGGACTTCTCCGGCAACATGGGGCCGTGACATCTGTCGTTTCGTCTGAAGAACACGACCGCAGCATGGCCTGGGCCCAGGCACTGAACCATTTCATACTTCTTTGTTTGGGAAAAACCCTGGATAAGCATGGAATGGACCTGCAGCGGACACTGGCGCTCGCACCCCCAAGTTTTGAACAACAGATGAACATAGTAGCCAGACTCTATCATCAGGACCCTGAACTCTATGCAACCATTCAGATGTCTAATCCATATACGAACAGTGTCCTTGAGACATTCAGCCAATATGGAGAAGACCTGAGAAAAATAATCAGAGAAGGTGACCGCTCATCATTTATAGAATTCTTTGAGGAAGTTCAGGACCTGGGACGCACGATCCTTGAAAATTCCCTCGCAACCGAAGATGGTGCCAAAAGGCATGTAGTTCTATTATGAAAAAATTTTATATAGACTTTTACGATTATGACACCGGTTATATTAAAAATGTCTATGATACCAATATCAAATTAAACCCAGGTAACTGGGTCTATGCCGATATTTACGTTTCCGGTTTGCCGCCGGAAGGGGAAGGCACCGTTAGCATGGGGTTTGATTTGACGTTTGATGCAAGTAGCTTGGAAGCTGCCGGTCTTGTATTGCCTTCATATCTTATGGATACAGGGAGATCGGAGATCATTCCGGGACATGTCCGTGCTGAAGCATGGGTTGTGCCGCCGGGAAGTGATGTGGGCGGTGACGATATTCTATTGGCTACCTTTGCCCTTCATTGCACAGCCATAAGTGTGGACGAACTCTGGCTCAATGACTTTGATGAGACAGTTCAATGGGTTCTTAAGGATGGTTCGGTTCTTGACGGAGAGCTGTTTCCGACCCACATTGCCACTGTCGATAACGTTCCCATCCCAGGCGCAATATGGCTGCTTGGCTCCGGGTTACTCGGTCTTGTTGGTACCGGGTTCAGGCGTAAGAAAAGGAGTTGATAGACTCTGACTACCCAAGATCATTTTGAGGGACCAGCGGCTTTTGAATTTAAGGGCACCTTCCATAAAGGCAGGTGCTTTTTTTTTGTCTTATTCATGCAATCACAGGGTGTGGGGCAATGGTTAGCGCATTGGACCTGGAACGAGATGAAACGATCCCAAGGATTGTTGGTGGCCCGTGCGAATACAATAAAAAGGCAAGGCCACGATTGTCGATGCTCTTCCGCTATTACTTTGATTTAGAAATATGCTTTATTTTCAATAGGTTATAAGGAGGCCCTTAATCACGTAGATTGGGTTGAGAGACGGAGCCCCGAAACCCCATAATAGCTTAATATCGTATCCTATTCAAATTTCCTGGTATTTGACCAAAATGGTGTATAAGGGCCGAAGGAAAAACAACTTGGCCTTTTGCATCCCATCTTCGACATAACACTGCTATACCTGCGGTTTTGCTCAATCA
>PQXE01000100.1 GCA_003194495.1 Deltaproteobacteria bacterium | reverse complement strand
ATGCAGAAATATGAACAGCGTATCTCACGTCATCCCAAACTCGGGAAGTATTTCGTCGATATCAACCCGTTGCGTGCATAACTCATACGTCCAGTTTGGGACGATTATTTTTGTCCAACCGCCTTAGGCAAAGTAACCGTGAAGATCACATGGTCCTCCTCCTGGCTAAAGGAAAGAAGGCCGCCCATGTTCTTCAGCAGACGGTAACAGAGTGGAAGGCCGAAAGTCTGTCCGCCGTCGTCAAATGGCAGGAATAAAAGTTTAGGATCTTTTATCTTATTCCCAACCATTTTGTTTTTAAAATCGACATGAACACTCTCACCGCTTTCATATAATCGGATGAAGAGCATACCCCCTTTATCCAAAGCCGCTACAGCATTTCGAATTAGGTTGATAAAAACCTGCATCAGTATTTCCCTGTCCACATAGGCTGTGGGTATTGCTGAGTCTGATGCCGTCCGGCATGTAACACCATGGTATTTCATCTCAGGAGAAAGAAAATCTACGGATTTCGTGACTACAGTATTGACTGAACATTCCTGACGCCGGACTTCGACAGGTTTGAGATAATTCTTTATTCTGTCCAAGAGAGTCTCCATACGCTTGGATTCGCGAAGTATTATATCAACCTCCGGCAAATTCGGACATTTCTTTTGGATACGCCTGGCAAAACCACCAATAGAGACCAGCGGATTCCGAATCTCGTGGGCTACTTCCGCAGAGATTGTACCAAGGGTCTCAAGTTTTTCCCTTTGGATCAAGGTCTTCTCCAGAAGAACTCGATCTGTAATATCTACAATAATGCCATCCAAATGTTCTACCTCATGTCCTGATTCAGGCCGGATGGGTGGAATGGATCTGAGAATGGCGTAAATCAAATGGCCTTTCTTGTGTAACAGTCTGCATTCAGTTGAAAACGGGGCACCTTGCGATTCAAAGGCAGACTGGAAAAACCTTTCTACGCGCTGACGGTCTTCAGGATGGATACAATCAAGAAACCAGTCAGGGGTATTTACCGCCTCATCCGGACTATAGCCCAGTATCATTGAGCAGACCTGGTTGACAAATTCCATTTGTAAGTCCGCACGGAGTACAAAAATAAGCAATGGAGAATTTTGAACAAGATAGAAATAACGCTGCTCAGCCAGCCTGATCCGCTCTCTGAGGGCCTTACGTTCCTCATACCGTTTTAGACACAGATTAAATTCGCTGAAGGTGAATGGCTTTCGCAGATAGTCATAAGCCCCGATCCTGATGGCCTGGATTGCATTATCAAAAGTACCATAGCCTGTAATGAATACCACTTCGAGTTTGGGATCCTTCTGCCTGAGTTTTTTGGCCAGTTCCAGGCCGTTTATCTCCGGCAGGTTGATGTCAATAAAGGCCAGGCGCACGGCCTTGTCTTCAAAAGCAGCCAGGGCATCATGAGGATGTGTGAAGATAATGGGCCGGTATCCCTCATTTTTCAGTATCTCGCTCAGAAATTCACAAATTGTGGAATCGTCATCAACTACAAGTACTTGGTCTTTGGTTGAATTCATTGTTTGTAGCCCCTATGTTACTTTTCGGAATATATTTCAAAATTCATGAGCCACTTGCAAAACGTCAAATCTTACCCTATAGCTGCGGTGTAGCCGTTTACGGCTTGAAAATAGAAATTGGAACAAAAAGGTTCGGAACACCGTGGGCTATCAGATAATACAATCATCGACAGTACAAAGGCATAAGGTCCAAATTTCTAATTTCTAATTTCTAATTTCAGTTTTCAAAAATGGAGTCCCTCCGATGCCGGACCTTGGTTCAGCCATAGATATCTATCAGACCGCAGGCAGCTTCCTGATCTATCTTCTTCTAATTGCTGCAGCGGCCCTGGCGGTCTGCATCCCCTTGCAGGCAAAACAGTCCGGCGGACTGCCTGAGCGTGTTGCATATTTCCTGATACTAGGCGTTTTGGCTTTATTGGCAGCAGGATCTGTCCTGGTCATCTGGTTCCATTGGGAAATATATCAGCACATAAGCCTGCGCCTTCCGGAAGACCTGGCCCATGAAATCAATCGATGGCTTGCGGCAGCCAATAGCCGTTCTTCCTATACACTCCCCCTGTATGATCCGGCAGCGCCGCCCAGGTATGCCCTTCCCTTCTGGCTGGAAAATGAAAAGTATCTTTTCTGGTTCCTGGCCTATGCAGGAATGGCCATTTTCGCATGGCGCAGGCTGAGCCGGCCAATTTTTCGTATCCTGCTCCAGGTCCTCCTTGTCATACAGGTGGCTGTCCTCTGCCTGGCCTGTAATCCCTTCCACCAACCCCTTCCCCGCTTTTTTCAAGAGATCAGTCCCTGGTTTTCACCCCTGACTCCTATGTCGCGTCTTGGTCTATTCATGCAGTTCTACCCCAAGCTTATCTTCTACTATAATGCGCACTACATGTGGACACACCCACCCCTCCTCTTTATGGCCTATGCCTGTCTTACTATATTTTTTGCAGGCTGCGTTGCCATGCTACGGACCGGAGAGACAGCCTGCGAGACCATGGCCTATGCCCACGCAAGGGCAAGTTATCTTTTTCTGACATTAGGCATGCTTCTCGGATACCCCTGGGCCCTTCAGGCTTGGGGACCAAACTGGTGGTGGGACCCAAAGGTCGCGAGTTCCCTCATGATGTGGATAGTTTTTTCAACTTATCTCCATGCCAGGCTATACCTGTCCCGCAAAGGTATGTGGGGTTTTGTGGGGGGTCTTGGTATTCTCTGTTTCTGTGCCATGCTCTTTACATTTACAGCCTCGTTTTTCTTTCCAGGGGAGCATACAGGACACTGAAATGCGACGAATTAACTATGACTTTATTCTGATACTGATCACGGTTGTAATCCTGTTTCTCATCTCCATTCTATGCATAGGAGGGATGTTTTACTTCAAGTGGGCTGAACTTCAAAATGTGACTCCGGCAATCAAAATGGCCTTTCAGGAACAGATGAACACTCTTCTCGCCCCTTTCCTTGTGGCCCTTCTCCTGACTCTTGGACTCTGTATACCCAAGCGGCTATTTTCTCCTCGCCGGCTTTATGCCTTTATTATACTGTTGGGGCTTACCGGACTGGGTTCCGCCCTGGTATGGGGGTGGCGTGAAGCGCTATTATGGATGCTTGTTATCTCAGCCGCACTCCAGGCCATGGTCCTTATCCTTGTGGTGTCGGGTCGGCGCCTGAAATTCCTTTGCGAAGGGTACTGGAACCGCCTCGGCTCCTCTTTAGTTCACCTGGGGCTTGTCCTTTTCTGCCTGGATTTTTTTCTTCTTAGCCGTTGGGATATGCATCTTGTCATCTTCTGGATTTCAGCCATATGCATCTTTATCGGAATGATTGTAACATTTTATGCCGAAGGCATGATGGATAAATTGAGAAGACGGAAAGAGCTGATAGGCTGACAGGAAATCGCTTTTTGCGATTTAGACTGAAACGGCACTCCTTTGCCCTGTTGGAATACCAACTATAGTCGCATCACCTGAAAGCCCTTTTCGCTTGACCTGATAGGAGATAGCAGATAGTATGCAATCAATGCAATTGCATACAGACTATAGGGATGAGGTGATAAGCATGGCTAAAACTGTAACTACACGTTTAGGCGACGAGTATGTTAGACAAATTGATGAAATGGCTGCGCGAAAAGGTGTTGACCGCTCGGCCCTGTTGCGATCCTTTTTTCTCTGTGCCTTAAAAGAACATACTATACGTGATTCTCTCGAAGACTATAAGGCGGGCATAGTAACGCTATGGGAGGCGGCTCAGCGCTGCAACCTGTCGTTATGGGAAATGGTTCAGGAAGTAAGACGTGCCCACATCCATACTTCATATGACTTAAAAGAATTCAAAAAGGATTTGAGTGCGCTCAATGGATAAGGTCGTTTCCAACGCCACGCCACTTATTTATTTAGCCAAGGCAAATCAACTGGACCTTCTCCAAAGCATGGTCAAGCAGGTATTTATCCCCAAAGCTGTTTACCGGGAAGTAGTTATTGAGGGTAAACGTCTGGGAGAAAAAGATGCCTATTGTATAGAAAGAGCCATCACTCAGGGTTGGATGATAGCTCAAGATGTCAAGATTATTTATCCTGTTGAGATCACAATCCATTCTGGTGAGATAGAGGTTATCTCTCTGGCCAGGGAAAAGGGTATTGAAACAGTGCTCATGGATGATGCCAAGGCCAGGGCCGCCTCTGAAATGGCAGGTCTCAGACCTATCGGTACTCTGTGGTTGATCTTGAAGGCTGTAAAAAATCAGTTACTTAACTTTGATCAATTTTTGTCCACCCTTGAGGATATTATTCATTCTGGATTCTATCTCAAAGAAGAAGTTTATCTAAAAGCTATTCGCAGGGCCAAAGAGTTATCCGGCGATTGAATTCAACCTATAGATTTTCATATAAATAATTTCACTGCGTTATCGGTCGTCGGAGTATTACAATACGCCTTCCTCCCTCTGGCCTTGTGAAATTAATTATCTGAAAACCTATACGTACTGGAAACACGGTAAATTTGTTCTCCTCTTCTCCGCTAAACAAAGTACTATTAACAGGGCAAGGATTTTTTACCGAGAAATCAAGGTTCTCCCAAGTAGGCTGTGTCTCTGTTAGGTTTCTGAAGATTGAACCTGAACGTAGAACATCCCCTGGTGTTGCAATGGAAAGCGTAAAGTAGCCGTCCAGGGGCAATCCGTTAAAGCTAAAGGCACCGCTAGCGTCTGCGATGGTACCTGCCCTGTATCCGGTCTTAGAAAACAAGATGGATACTATGCCCTCCAAAGGTTCTCCAAGCGTCTCAATTGTCCCCGACACTTTCCCTGGGCCTGGTGGAAACATTTGGAGGTCTATTGCCACATGGTCTTTTGATTCACTAAATACAGCAAGAGCGCTGCTCATACGTCCATCAGTAGTACTGGCCGTTACAAGAGCTACTGTTCCAACGGGTATGTCAGGGAAGTAGCAAAAGCCGTCTGCTCCAGTCACACGTTCCCCACCCTTTTAGGGATTTGGAAAAAAACAATTTACCCCAATATTGGATCAATAATGACATCCCATTTAGCCAATAGTCTTGATCTTTTTAATCGGCCTGCATATTTTTTCATTTCTTCTTTTGATAAACTGACTC
>PQXE01000011.1:65378-77728 GCA_003194495.1 Deltaproteobacteria bacterium | reverse complement strand
CATCTGCTCAATGCGGAGATCTGCTATCTCTATTTTTTCCTTTGTTGACCAATCAGTAAACAGTACCAGTACCCTGCGAGAGTTTAAAATCTGCAACTCACAGACCTGGCGGAGCTTTTTATAATAACGCAGGTATTGTTCATAAATAGCGGGCAGGTTCTGCCCCTTTTTATCCTTGGACTTTGCAATTCTTTTTTGTCTATGAAGATAACGGGCAAGGCCCCTGACAGGCGGTTCAAACTGCACCAGTTTGCATTCTTTGCCAAAAGCATCCAGGGTGGCGGCAGTAAAAACAGACTCCCAGGAAATACCCCGGCTTCTGATGTAGTTTTGAAAACGTATCAATATCCGTTCATAAAAAGACCAGGTCCTTGCAGCATATCCCGTGTCAATCATCCAGAGCAGATAATCGCGAATGGCCTGATCCAGCATGCTGTTATCTTTCATATTTGCCGGCTCTTTTGAGCAGAAAGGCAGTTGTGATCAGGTTATAAACAGCGGCGGGATCTTTGCATTCCCTGTCATGGCCGGCTACAGGCCAGCGGGCTGTCTGAGTCACCGGTTTTTCCGGCAGGGAAAGCACCTGGAAGAGAAAGCCGTCAAAGGCTATGAGTTTCTTCTTTATCAAGTTGTCGCGGGCAGGGATGTATTCTTCTCCCGGAATTCCTGTCAGCCGGCAGATATTGTCATCTCTGTAGTAGGAAAGTCCCTGGCGATCCGCTGCCATGATTAGAAACAGATAGAGCAGCAACTCATGATGGGTAAGGCTCTCCCAGAAGCCGCATCGCAGGAAACGATGCTCGATAAATGCGAAGCTTCCCTGTATTTTGCGGACACGTTCAGGAACCAGAGGTTGTTTCTTAATCATGTTATTGCCTCCTGGCAGGAGATTTCAGCCACGCTTTGTTTCTAGATGATCGCCTTCCGTAACCACGGCGGGGAAATTGTCTTACGATCACGCCATATACGCCACAAAGATGGCAGCAGCAGAGCGTGCCATGCGCTTTTACAAAAAGGCTATCATGAGGACCCCCAGGTGTTGAACCCTCATCATCCACGGTTTTTTTCCTGAGGCCATTTTTTTTCAACCGCCTTCGCCGTTCGGCCTTCCGATGGGCTTTCCGGCCTTTCTCTGTCTGCCGGTACCGCCGTTGTGCCTGGCAATGCGCTTCCCGCTGAGCGATTGAGCGGCACAGATCACAGCAATAACATTGTCCCCGGTAGCAACTCCGGCAAAGACAAAACCGTACATGGCAATACTTGCATTCAATTTCCAATAGGAGTTCGACAATCAGACCTCCGGTGTTGCAAATTCCCGGAAGACGTGATTCATTGAAGATGTGGTTAGGGCTTCCGGTTGTTTATGGTATGCCCGCCGAAAGGTCCGAAGGTGAAGCTTCGGACCTTTCTTGATAAGCAAATAAATCGGAGATAAGAGTCTTAATCGTCTCTCCCATAGATTATCAGCAATGGGGAAAAATAGAAGAAGTAGATATAAGGAAAAGAAGTCAAAAAGGAAATAGTGAAAGATAGAGCAAATCCATTACTGCAAACATTGTTCACCTTAAATTGACAAAGGCTGATCAGTAAAGACCGGCTGTGACAATGGAGAAGTAAATTACAGATATGAAGAAATGAATAAGGGAGATAGATAAGGAAAGAAAAAAGAAGTATAAAGAAAAACAGAAAGAAAAAAGAAGCCTTTAATCTCTTTTAAGAATAATTGATTAACCCATCAAAAACACGTTACATAATTTAACTCGGGACATAACGACCTCAAACCGAGCAACAGCGATTTGAAAGTACAGGAACAACTGACAGAGGCAGGGAAGATACTTGGTATTAGAGTCCTTGATCATATCATAGTGACCCAAAAGGGATACTTCAGCTTTCAGGAAGCAGGGTTGATTTGAAAAATGAACATCGAACATCGAACATCGAACGTCGAACATCGAATAAAAAACAAATACCCAATACCGAACATTCAATAGCTATTTCTGTTTTTTTATCTTTTCCCATTCAACTTTCGATGTTGGATGTTCGATGTTCATTACTAAATTCGTATCCATTCACGGGGTTACAACGCCCGTTTTACCGCACACCGAACTGTAAGCGTTTACAGGGTGCTGCAGATGCGAGGCGTACGGGTGCGGACGTACTCCATGTACTTCAAGTGCCCGACAACAAAGCAGATGCGGTGCCCTGTGAACGCTTACCTAAATTCTATGTTCCCCAACATGTAAATGCGCTCTCATGAAGAAGACTAAGCGCAGAATTACCACCCGCCGGCTTGCTGCTTCAGTCCTCCTGAAGTGGGAAGGCCTTTCGCGATCTGGGCGTATGTCTCTGGCGCACTTAACAGAGGATTTCCTTGAGAATACAGGGCCCTGGTCTGCCAGAGATAGGGCCCTAGTTCGTGAGTTGGTCTTTGGAGTGGTGAGATGGTTAGTACTCCTGGACCGGCACATAGACTTCCAGCTTATCTCCGGGAAGAAGAGACTTTCAACCATAGTCCGGTCACATTTAAGAATTGGGGTCTTTCAGATCCTGTTTCTTGACCGCATTCCATTTTCAGCCGCAGTGAATGAGGCTGTTAAAGGTGTAAAGTCATCCAATAATGCATGGGCCTCCGGTCTGGTTAATGCCGTTCTTCGCCGGGTGGCTGAAAGGCGAGAGTCCCTTGGGCCGGACATGGCCCGAAGGTGTGAGGACACTATGGGCCTTGATGCGGTTGAAAGGCTTGCCATTGAGACATCTCACCCGCTTTGGATGGTCAAGGGATGGGTGGGGAGATACGGACTTGAAGAAGCACAGGCAGTCTGTAGGGCCAATAACATAAAGGCCCCGCTGACTCTCAGGGTTAATACCCTGACCATAACAAGGGAAAAAGTCCTTAGTAACCTGGCAGGTCATGGAATAGATGCCGTTCCTGGTCGCTATGGGCCCGAAGCCATAATGATTCGTGGTTATTCCGGGTCTCCTGTGGTAATCCCCGGTTTCAAGCAAGGGTGGTTTCAGGTGCAGGACGAGGCGGCACAACTGGTCTCGTACTGTTTGGCCCCAATGCCAGGGGAAATCATACTCGATGCCTGCGCTGGGCCGGGTGGTAAGACGACCCATATTGCACAATTGATCAGAGATCAGGGAGTTGTCGAGGCCACAGACAGGAATGATGCCCGCCTGGAACTTCTAAAGGAAAATCAGGAAAGACTGGGGATGAAGTGCATTTCCTATATTCCTTTTGAATCGTTTAATGCAAGATTTTCCGAGCTTGAGGGCAGATATCACCGTATCCTCGTTGACGCCCCCTGCTCAGGCCTTGGTGTCATAAGACGGCACCCTGACATCAAGTGGAATCGCACCCGGGCTTCGATGTCGGAATTGGCTTCTCAACAAAGGTCTTTGCTCAATGGCCTGGCCCCTTTAATCAGACCCGGAGGCACCATGGTCTATGCAACCTGCACCCTGGAGCCTGAGGAGACCAGGGAAGTGGTGGAGGATTTCCTTTCCGGCCATCCTGGATGGAACCTTATTTCGGCGGAAAAGGTGCTTCCTGCAGCAGCGAGGAGCCTGGTTGATGAGAATGGATTTTTTGTCATCTTCCCCAGTCCTAACGGCCCCGATGGGTTTTCCGCAGCAGTGCTTAAGTCTCCTATTATAAAGAACGCCAAAAAGTTTCCGAAAAGGTAATATAAGATTAGACAATACCATGGCGGAAAAAAGCAAGGCTGGACATAGGCAAAGACTCAGAGAGCGATTCTTGGCGGGTGATGCGGAGTCGCGCTCTGATGAAATGTTGCTGGAACTGCTGCTCACCTTTGCAATTGCAAGGAAAGACGTCAGACCTCTCGCCCAAGAGCTAATCCATGTCTTTGGTAGCCTTCCAGAAGTTCTTTCCGCCTCTCCCAATGAACTTTCCAAGGTTAAAGGAGTCGGTCAGTCATCAGTTGCTTTGTTGAAGGCTATCGATTCCATCCGATCATATTCAACGACTCATAAATCAAAATACGGTCAGGACAAAAGACTTGATAGTACCGAACCGATGCTTTTCGAGGCCTCACCAGAGAAAACTGAAGCTGAAGTAGAGAGACCTGCCTTGTCATCTCAACCAAAAAACATTGAATCAAAATCAACTTACCAGAAAAGCGCCCGGCGCAAATTCCAAGTCAGCAACGGATATCTCCTGGAATTCGATCAACTCGCCAGGGTCTTGCATTTCCTTCTCGAAAACAGAGACGCAAGAAAGATCAATCGGAAAAGCCTGCGAGAAAATACCGGCCTCGCGGATCGCCAAGTGGCAAGTCTGATCAGTATTGGGGCTGCGATGGGTTTGATTCAACCTGGTTGCCAAATCCTTACACCCACCGGATTGCTCATTGCCCAACACGATATTTTTATCGAGAAAAGGAGTTCCCTTGAGTGGTGCCATTATGCCGGTGCGAGCACCTATCGGAATTTAGTTTGGTTTGAGATCTTCAACCATCTGTTGATAGAAGAGCCTACGATGACACAGGAAGGGTGGAATAAGTATTTCCGATTTAGATTGGACAGGCAATACTCAGGTAAAACGATCAAGGATCATGTGCCCAAGGAAGTGCGTTTTGTCATTGATGCATATTTGGAACGTAACTTCAGTAAGCTAGAAATTCTGCTTTTGTCCTCCGACTCACGACTTTACCGCCGCCGCTATACCAGTTTTAATCGACTTGTGTTCAGTGCCATGATTTACGATTTTTGTACCTCAAGAGGAGCACAACTGTTCCAAGTCGGTGAAATGGCAGTTATGCCCGGTTCCCCGGCGCTCGTCTTTGGGCTTGATCCCGCCACATTTCGACATCAAATCGAAGCGCTTCATGACCAAGGATGGTTGCGCTATGAAACCACTCACAATTTAGATCAGATCCGCCTTAAGCCGGGCTTTTCCGCAATTAAGTTCCTCACGGCGCACTATAAGAATGAAAAATTATGAATAATCCCGTCAACATTGTCCAGCTTGTTCAGGAATTGTCTTCGCGATCTCGAGGGAGGGCCTGTGTTGTACTCACCCATGACTACCAGCGACAAAAGGAATGGGCGGCAGAACTGGCCCGTCAGACGGGTTCCGAGCATATTGACCTACTGAAGCTTTTCATTCAGGAGAAAATTCTTGGCGATAAGGTAGCCCAATTCCTGGTGCCGAAACTGTTCGATTTTCTGGAAAGCCGGAGCCAGGCCCCTGTCCTGATTATTTCGGGCATGGAGTTTCTCAAAGCCACATGGACAGGCCAGTCCAATGCGGTTAAGCAATTCGCCAGCCGCATACAGACATGGAACAAGAACCCCTGCCTGTTCTTTGTCCTCCAATATGACAAGATCCTCGCGACTTATGATTTCGGGAAACGTCATCAGTACATATATATTGTTGATCAGAGGGAAACATTAGCCTTATGAAGAATAATGGCTTGTTCAGCTCGCTTTTTATTGATGAGTTGAAAGACATCGTCAAACTCGATGATTCAGCACAGGGGCGCATGGCTACACTGGCCCAGACCTGGCGCACCCGCAATACCCAGGACGCCGAGTACCTGTGGGAAACGTTTTTGAAACAGGCGCTGGGTTACCTTGAGTTCGTCCCGCCCAGCAAACCTGAAGCCCCCGGTGTTTACCCGCTTTATGAAGACTGGAGCTTCAGCAAGTGCATCAGCGTCCTTTACATCGTTGAGCCCGGATCGAATATCGATAACACTTCAGTCGGTCGTTTCTATCCCGCCAAGCTCCTGGCGCATCTTAGGGAACGCAAGCTCAACTGGGGTATCCTGACCGACGGTGCATGCTGGCGCCTATACTCCACCAAGAGTTCAAGGCCATATGAAGACTATGTGGAGCTCCCGTTGGCAGAGGCGCTGGGAGGATCAGATGAAGCTGAATACGGCCTGTTTGAGCACTTCTTTCACAAGGATTCTTTCATAGCCGAAGTACATGAAGACGCAGAAAAGGCCCGGCAGGATGAATCCGTCGGCATCTACAAGTGCCGGCTTGACCACGATAGGAAGCAATCCGAAGAGGTTCTTGAAGAGAAAGTGAAGTCGCCATTTCTCGGCCAGGTGGACGAGGTGCTGCAGTACATCTGCAACGGTTTCATTTTTGACACAAAGAAGACCGGCGAAGAATACACTGAGGATGAACGGGCCGAAATATTCGAAAGCGCTGTTAAACTGATTTATCGTTGCCTGTTTCTCTTTTATGCCGAGGCCCGCAGGCTGCTGCCGTCGGACCCGGATAAGGCCGAACTTTACCGGCAGCATTCCATCCAGGCACTATGCCAGGAGGCGCGCAAATTCCGCTGGGGGCAACGCCGCGATACTGAGCAGTATGACCTTTGGCAACATTTGAAAGGCCTTATTAACGCTGTAAACGACGGTGACCCGGAATACGGCATAATGGGTTACAACGGCGGCCTGTTCGATGATGAAGAAGAAAAATTCCTGGGCCAACACCAGTTGCGCAACGATTTTCTCTCCCATGCCCTTTACCTGCTCGCATTTGTCGAGCCTTACGACAACGAGTCTGAAGAAGAGTACTCCATACCTTACGAAGACCTGGAAGTCCGCCATCTTGGGGAACTCTACGAGAATATCCTGGAATACACGGTCCAGCTCGCCGACGCCGATCGCATCCGCCGCCGCACCAAGAAGGGCGTGGAAATACTGCTGGCCTCCCAGACAACGAAAAAGACGGGCGATACCCTGATCAAAAAGGGAGATGTCTATTTCGCCGAGTCTGCGCTGGAACGTAAACAGACCGGTTCCTATTACACTGCGGAATCCCTGGTTCGCTTTCTCAATGAAAAAACAATCGTCCAGCCGCTTCACGAGACCTTTGAGCAGGAATACCGGCGGCGGTTTAACGAATTCCTGGAGCAAGCGCGCAACGGGTATGATGCCGGGGCGCGACGCGGCGCAGCGCAATCAGCCGCGGCGTTGGTCGAACGCTTCGCTGAAGAAGAGGTCTTGACCTTCAAGGTCTGCGATCCGGCCATGGGCAGCGGCCACTTCCTGGTGGATGCGGCCAACCAGATGGCCGGGCTGGTCGTCGCCTTGCTTGAGGAAGTGCCCCATGTCGAGGGGATGACGGTTTCAGTAACAAGCCGCCCCAATGATTGGCGGCGGCGTATCACCCGCCACTGTATCTACGGCGTTGATCTTAACCCGTTAGCTGTGAACCTGGCCAAGCTCTCTCTTTGGCTAAACTGTTTTGCCATTGAACATAAACTGACGTTTCTCGATCATCACTTGCGCTGTGGAAACAGCCTGATCGGCATCCGTTCCTTGAAACAGCTTGCATCCATTCCCGAGCGCAAAAAGGAAAGCAAGAAAAAGAAGAACCTACAAAGGCTGCTTTTTGATTACAACGATCTCTCGTGCGTCCTGGCGGAGGCAGCAAAGGGTGTGGCCTCCATCACGCACATAGACGAGGACGACACCGACACCCATAAAGCCGTATTGGATGAAGCTCTGGAGGCTACGTCCGATTTGCGCCCCCTGGCCGACCTGTACACCGCTTACCTGATGGACCCGAATATTGCGGCAGGTGATTACAAGGAGCTTTTCGAACGTCTTGCAAGGGGCAAGTCTATTGCCAATTTCTTGAATCCTGCCTTACCGGAGATTCTGCAATCGGTCGAGGCCTACCGTGACCGCCATCATTTCTATCACTGGCCGCTTGAGTTCCCCGACGTGTTCGGGCCGGATGCAGTTGGTGGATTCTTGGCTATTACGGGGAATCCTCCCTGGGACACTTGGAACCCGAAAACACAAGAATTCTTTTCGTCTTATGATTCTGCATTTAGAGGATTAACGAACAAAGAAGCCAAGAAGCGAGCGAAGGAACTATGCGAAGATACAAACTTAGAACAGGCTTGGCAGGAATATCAGTCGTTATTCTATGAGGCAGCATTTTTCTTTCAAAATCATATAGATTATGCACATCAAGATATAAAACCACCTGGAAGCAATCTGTATAAATTGTTCCTGGAAAGAGATTTTCACTGCTTGAGTTCTCGCGGACGAATGGGACTTATCCTTCCCTCTGGATTCTATACGGATTCTGCAACAAAAGGACTTAGAAAGTACTTTATTGACGCTCGGGCTATCGAATCAATCTACTGTTTTGAGAACCGGTTTCCAGTTGTTTTTAAGTCAGTGCATAACCAGTTCAAATTTATAACGCTATGTATTACAAGAGATCAATCTAGCCCTGAAATACGTTGTGCATTTATGCAACATGATCCTGAAACCCTTCCTTCGATAGAGAAACAAGCTGTCCTGCTGCAGCAAGAAGATATCGTGAGATTTTCTCCTGATTCTCTCAGTATAACAGAATTCAATTCTCAACGAGATGTGGAGATCGCTACCAGCATCTACGCTGACTTCCCTCTTTTGGGCGATACAGACACATCTCTTCCGTGGAGATTTCCTCTTCTATCCGTTGAATTCAATATGACGCATCAAAGCTCAATGTTCCAAAAAGATATTGATGGCTATGTCCTATATGAAGGGAAAATGATTAATCAATTTGATCATGAAAATTCATCGAATAACTGGGTGATAGACAAAACTGAAGCTAAAAAATATTTGCGAAATAAAGAATTGTTTAGAATTGGGAAAAACTCCAATTTAGGCAAGGTGATTTCATCATCAAAGCTTACAACCCCTCTTTCTTTCAATAATTATAGGTTTGGAGTGCGATCAATAGGAAGAAGAAGTGATGCGCGGGCATTGATTTCGACGGTGTTACCCAAGAATGTATGTATTGGGAATTCTTTATTCACAGCACTTACCTGGGAATATTTGAGTAATCCAGAACCAAGGAATTCTCAAGCTGAAATCTTGGATATTCCATATTCTTCCTATTATACCTATGAAGATTTGATCTTTGTTGTCAGCCTTCTCAATTCCTTCATTTACGATTGGTTAATGGGAATGAAGATTTCCGCCAATCTGAACGTTTTTATATTAAAACAATTGCCTTTGCCAAGGCTAACTAATGAAAAATTTGTTTATCGTGAGATTATACGAAGAGGCACACAATTAATCTGTACGACAGGTGATTATGCCGATTTATGGAATAATGTATATAAGTCTGAATGGAACGACCCGAATAGTGTCTATCCAACAGATCTTGCGAACTACGGCCCGGCCCACGAGCAGGAGATCCGCCGCCGTCTGCGGGATGAAGCCAAAAAACTGACTCCCGAATGGGCCCCGCACTGCGGTGTGCATGATCGCCTGCCCGACCGGCGTGACACCGGCGACAGGGCCCAGCTTCGCGCCGAGATCGACGCTTACGTGGCCCATCTTTACGGTCTTTCGCGGGATGACTTCGCTTACATCCTTGACACCTTCCCGGTGCTCAAAAAGAAAGAGAAAAAAGCCTTTGGTGAGTTCATGTCCAAGCGCAAATGCCTTGAAGAATACGACAGGATAAAAAAGATAATTATGAATGCTGAAGGATGAATGATGAATAAGAGCAGAAGAAACATTGGAGAATACTCATATGAAAATTAAAACTTTGTATTTCAAAAATGTCGGTCCTTTGGAAGAACGGAAGATCGGCCTGACAGATTCGTGGACCGATGAGATTTCCCAGCTTATTCTTTTCTCCGGTCCTAACGGGAGCGGAAAATCGATTATTCTGCGCATGGTTGCCAGTCTTTGGGAGGCGGCCGGGTATTGGCTTGACCAGCAAAAAAAATTGCCCAAGTCGGAGCCCGCCGGTATATGGCTGAGCAAATGGGAGGGATGCGCGGTCATCTTTGATGAAGTTTTTGAGGATTCCGGCCCTATTGGGCTATTTTTTGGAGATGCGAAATGGTTTTTTGAAATACTCCTAGATAGTACACCTGGCGTTGTCTGGATTGGAGAAACCGTACATTATACCGGCAAGCCTGGCAGGCCGGGCCACAATTTTTTCGGCTCTTCCGAACGCAGCATTTCCGAGTGGGCCGAGCGAAGAAAAAAGCTGATTCTCACTTTTGAAAAAGCTGACATTGCCAACCTGATTTATCTGGATGCGGAAGAGCGACGCTGGGTACCCCCTAGACGCGGGGTAGGCAAGCCGGTGCCTGAAGACTCAAAGCTTCGCTGGATGGTTCGCTACAAAGCAACGGAGGACTGGCAGGGACAATTGGAGGCCTCCCTGATCACACTGAAAACCAGCAGCCTTCATCGCTTTCATGAAATCATAAGGGAACTGAACAGGTTTCTCCATGACAAGGAGATTGAGACCGATATTCGCACTGGAGAAAACAGGCTGCGTGTAAAGTTGAAAAACAGCCGAGGACAGTTCCATTACCTGGATGACCTGAGCGCGGGAGAACACCAGGTACTGATTCAACTTTACCTGATTCATAGATGGATGGAGCCAGGAGGAATTGTTTTAATTGACGAACCGGATCTACATCTTCATCCATCTCTTATTCCTGGTTTTCTCGCATCACTTGAATCGCTTATTGAGAAAAAACAGGGGCAGCTTTTGCTCACATCACATTTACCGGATATTTGGAAACGTTACGAATCTACGGGACGACGCATCTCTTTAGGAGGTGATCTGTGATGGGGTGGCAAAAGAGGCGCCGAGAAATAAAGGAGGAACTGATAGGTCAGACGGGTAAGCAGGCATTATTGGTTGAGGGAGCAGACGATGAATTTTTTTTTCGCATCTTTCTTGATCGAAAATTCGGGAAAATCTGGGAAAACACTTGGGTGTTAGCCAGCGCTGGCAATAAAAAGACCGTTACAGAGATGCTTGCACAGGAACCCGACTGGCTGGGAATTGTTGACCGGGATGAATGGCGCGAAGAAGTCATAGATGAAAAACAAGCAGAATTGAACAACCTGTTTGTCTTGCCCAGATTCTGCATAGAGAGTTACGCCATTGAGCCGATTGAGTTGTGGCAGGCTCTGCCTGAAAAAAAGCGGCAAAAGATTGCAGGAGGGCTTGATGCACTGGAAAGTGAAGTTTTAGAAAATAAGGATCAATGGCTTCGTCATGGAGTGTTGTGGTCAGTCATCAATCCGCTTTGGAGCGGCCTGCGTAGTCTGGGATTTAAGGAAAAGCTCCTTGATTTTACGGCTGCCCAAAATGACGACATTATCAAGAATATCCTGCAAGAATGGCATAGTTATCTTGATCCGGACGCCATTTTAAAGGAATTTGATGAAAAATTGCGACCTGTGCGGTTAGAAATATCCCCCTTTTATGCCGCCAGTTTAAATTCAAGTTCCCCGTTTTCAAACCACCTTTTATATTCTTGATTTCTTTTAAGGGCTGTTAGCGATGCAAGGGCTACGGAACCTGGTTTCGACCAGCTCATTCCATTATGCTTCTGACGGTTTGACACGACAAGGTCATTCATTTTCTCACCAATATTGCTGGAATTGCGGAGACCAAGCTGTTTTCTTATTGCATAGCACGGAATATAGGGCTTGTTGCGATATAAATACTCTATGAGCTTTTCCATTACCACTTCGTTTTTTATCTGATCGGAGTCAGTTTTTTTAATCAAAGCAATCGCCTTGTCTGTTAAACCATGCCATAAAAGGGGCATAAGTTGCTCCAATAGTTGATTTCGAACGGCCCTACCTTTCATAGCCATACTGAGTTGCTCTTTGCATTTCTTTTCCAGATGATACCAATCAAGTATGATCCCTATATTCTTAAACCAGTTAAAGCATTTGAGGATTATTTTATTCAATACCGTATGACCATCGGTGAAAAACTGCAAACGGTTTCCAATAAGATCGTTATTGAAAATAAAGGCCATCAAAAAATACAGAACAGCTTTTATCCCGTACGTGTTCAATGTGTAGCTTTCGCCTCCCTTGGAAACGTGAACAACCGTATTATGAACATACTTCCTTTTTCTTTCTTCAGAACAACCGCCTTTTTGACGTATTTCTTTCTGCTTTTTTACATTAACGTCATCAATTGATATATTGACTGTGTTTTCAGGGTCTTCATAACATACTGGGTTGTTGATAACTTCATCGTATATCTCACTATCAATACATTTCTCTGCCGCCTCGGTTATTTTTTCTTCAGAAATTGTTACTGGTTGATTAGCATATGCTGCGTTATTTCCCTGGCATACACCATCTTTACTAAAACCATTCTTTTTCAATATGCGCTTTGTTTTCTCCTCTAAATAGTCGATCAGGTTGGATCCCTCTTTTTCCGTATTCTCCTGAAGTGTCCTATACGGTGTTCCCCCTTGCTCCTGGTGACGTATGCGATTAATCAATTCGCCTGTTCTGCGGAATGATTGCTCAGTGTCGCCATAAATCATAGCGATTTCCTTGAAGCCTGTTGTT
>PQXE01000011.1:53828-61617 GCA_003194495.1 Deltaproteobacteria bacterium | reverse complement strand
GATGCCGAAATGGCCTAAACGATGATCATGCCCCGATATCAAAAATATACACACATCAAAAATATTGTCTACCCTTATTATAACTAATTGATACTATTGCTTATCTACTAACCGCACAGGTTGAAAAATTGCAGAATGTTCAGCAACTGTCTCAACAAGAGCAGTTTGCAAAATGGCTACACGGAAAGCAGTTTTTCTATGAAAAGATTCATCCTGTTTTAAACGGATATCTAGGTCAAAATGATGCTAAAAACAGGCTGAAAGAAATCTTCCGAACCAGGGAATTGCCCGAAGATTTGGAACCGCTCTGGGCACGAATTCACCATTAATGGGATAAAAAAGATGGCGAAAATAGCAGAAGTTGTCAAACTTAAATCCGGCTACGCGAATTTTGTAGAGCTGAAGAGCGCTTTTGAAGCGACCCAGGAAAACGCGGACAGGATGGCCATGTATCGCCCGACCAAGGCGCACCGCGTGGCGTTCGAACGCATTTGCCGAGGGCTCTATCAGCCCAACGACAAGAAGTTCTATCTGCTCAGCGGCTCATATGGAACGGGTAAATCACACCTGTGTCTGATGACGGCAAATGTCTTGAGCCGGTCCAGCGGTGACCCTGAGATTGCCGGTTTTTATGAAAACTACGCCAAGCTCGATTCTGAAAAGGCGAAGCTTCTCAAGAACATCCGCAAGGACGGCCAGTACCTGGTGGTGATCTGTGACTACCACTCTGGGCAGCATTTTGAAGACGTGGTGATGAAGGCGGTCTTTGAGGCTTGTGAAGCTAAAGGCTTGAAAACCGGAGTAGAAACGGAGTTTGACGAAGCAGAACGCTTACTGGCCGCGTGGGAGAAAAAGGGAAACAAGGGCGGCATCCGCAATTTCTACCAAGACTTTAGCAAAGCACTCGAATCTATCGCACCTGGCCTCACCGTGGATCAGCTTCGCACCTGGCTCAAAAACTACGACTCAAATATGCTTGAGAAATTCCGTCTCGCCTTCAAAGAAATGATGGGAGGCGTTGAGTTTCAGGCCCAGGCCGGCAATTTGATTCCCATACTCAAGAAACTGGTCAAGAGCCAGGCTTTCAAGGAGCGCTTCAAAGGACTGGCAATATTTTTCGACGAGTTTGGCTCCACCCTGGAAAAGGCAAGCTACTCAAAAGACATCCTGCAAGGATTCATGGAAACGATCTGCAAGAACGAACCGAATGTTCTTTTTGTAGGATGTATTCACAAGGACTTCAAGTCGTATGCCGACCGTTTCAGCAAGGATGACGCGGCCGTCATGAGCGCTCGCATCACCCAGGTGGACCTGCTTAACGAAGGGATTGAGGAGATAATCGGCGCCATTGTCGAAACGGACAAGCAGTGCTCTGTCTGGATGAAAGAGGTTGCTCCGAAGACGGGCGTCTTTGATCAATTGGTACCGCTGTGCAAGTCACTTGACCTGTTCCCCTGGATCGAAGATGTGAACCGCATTCGCCAGCGGGTATTGGAGGATATCTACGGTGTTCATCCGATGGCACTCTCCTGTTTGCTGAAGCTTTCATCAGAGATCGGATCAGACGCAAGAAGCACGTTTACTTTTTTCTCAGGCGATGTGGGCGGAGCTGATGGATCTTATGCGGACTTTATCGAAAATGCCGACATGACAGTGGGCGGCGGTAAGTTGAATTTGTACACGGTGGATCACCTGTTCACATTTTTCCAAAAAGAGCTATCACAGAGGAATTCGGAGTTACGAGACCGGCAACGGCAGTTTGTCAATGGATTTTACGCCAGCCTGGACGCACTGCGAAAGGCCGTTGAAGCTGAGAATCCGCTTTTCGGATTACAGGAAGACGAACGGATCAATATCTTGCGTGCTATCTTGATTTATCAATTGTGCCAGATACCGGCCAACATGGAAAATATTCAATTCGGGCTGTATTGTCTGAGTAAGGCCGAAAAAAAGCAGATTGAGAGGGATCTGAAGAGTCTGGTCAAAAAGGGAGTAGTCTTTTTTAGAAAACAGTCAAAGACATATGAGTTGGCAGTGGGTGGGGCCGATGATCCTTATGATTTGGTCGAGCGATATGTGGCCGACACGGGCTTGCATCCACAGGACACAGTGGCGGCGTTTTTGGAAGAGGCCGGTGGAAAGCTGGACCTGAACTTCCTAGAGGCTAAGGGCTACAACCTACCTTTCGGGGAAGATAAACGGTTCCGCGCACGTTTTGTAAGAGCGAAGGATTTGGGTGACGCACTTTGGGACGAGATCCGAATTGAATATGAAGAAACTCAAAGTAAACCAAAGAACAGCTTTGAGGGAACCCTCGTTTACGCGCTCTGCGAAGACAAGGGAGAGATCAGTGTGGCGAGGGAAATTGCAAAGACGATTCCAGAGGCTAATGTGTCTTTGGCCGTGCCGCATGTTCCGCAGGCGTTTACGGAAACCCTGCTTCGAGTTAAGGCATGTCGGCATTACCTGCCCCCCAATGAGGCGGAGAAGATCAGCGCGCAAACCGAGTCCCGTCTGCGGGATATCTTTGAAAATCCTGAAGACGGGTATCTTCCAACACTTAAACGCGTGCTAAGAGATATTAGGGAAGGCAGCGGCGCTTGCTGGTATTACCAGGGCGGAAAGGTTCTGGTGGATAAACCCCGGCAGTCGCACAAAACGGCTGATATGTTGTGCGATGAGCTTTTTAAGAAACGCTGTCGTATAAAGCATCCAGACCTGAATTTCTGTCACGATGAGAAATGGCGTACAGGGAAGAACACGGCATTGAAACAAGCGGTCACCGTATTGTTGGAGGCGGAAAAGGTCCTGATTGACAATGGTAACCCCGACAACCACGGTCAAAAACGTTACCTGGAGAAGGTTTTGTTAAGGGGGGCGGGAGCTCTCAGAAAAACCGGCTCAGAGGGGATCGTTAGTTATTTTGAATGTGAAAGTGCCCCGTCCAAGATTCACGATGATTTCCCGGTGATAAAAGAATTGTGCAACCGCCTGGCACATCTCAATCCTGGAGAGACATTTTCTGCCGGGACTTTTCTTGAAGAGGTTCGAAGGGCACCGTATGGGGTTGGGGGTACGCCGTTGATGCTGGCATTGGCGCATGTCATTCGGGCGTACGGGGAGCGATTGATCGTGTATAAAGACTCCACAAGGATGGTGGAGCAGCCCATTCATTCCTATGACGATCTGGTCAAGATTGTCTCAGACCCAGCGGCCAAGACGGTGTTTGTGGTCCGAGATATTTCGCAAGCCCAGATCAGTCTCATCGACCAAGTCGCCAAGGCGGTCGATGCACCGCCCCTGAAGCACGGCGAAACACGATCCCTCAACTCCGCCTTTGAAACGCTCAAACAATGGTGGAACGGTTTGTCCGGTATTGCCAAGGTAATCAGTCTGTACGAAAAAGATCGACAGGATCGATTGTCGAAACTCAAAGATTTGATGGACGGATTCACCGGCAGTGTGGATCGGTTTGATTTTATGTTGGAGCAATTGCCGACGATCTATAGTGGTGGTCCGGTTGGCGATTCCCTGACTGAGAAGGACGCCGAAACCATCTCCGATGCCTTTGTCGAGGATGTGGCGCTGCTTAACTCAGGTGAGCAGTTTGCGCAGGGAAAAGTGGCGCATGCAATTTGTGAGGTTTACGGCGTTAAGGGTGACATGATCGAGTGTGAAAACGTGGTCAGTAAATGGTACGCAAACCTGAACCCGAGCCAACGCGATCCATACAAGTGCGACCATGAGGATGCGAAACAGTTTCTTGTGCGCATGGCTGATCAATCTCTCAATTTCAACACCAAGATTGTTAAGTTTTTGCCCAAGGATTACGGCTTCGGAGCAGTAGCGGAGTGGACATCGCTTCACGTCAAGGACTACGCAGCCAAACTGAAACAGGCCAAGGCCGAGATCGATAAAGCCAAGCCGGTGGTTTACAAGCCGGATGTCGTTGAAGGTGTATATGAGGTCCATGAATCCGAGGAGATGTACATTTCAGTTCCTAGGGACGCTACCAGTTTGATCTACACCCTGGATGGTAGTGATCCTCGCCACTCGGATAACGCAAATAAAGCCGATGGAAAACTTGATCTTGTCGGTCTCCTTAAAGACCGTCCCAATGTGAAGATAAAAATGCGGGCAGTCGACCAGGATGGTAATGCCAGCGATGTCGTGAGCGTCGAGTTGGTCAGCAAGGAGCGAAAATACGAGATACAGGTGGAATCGGACATTTTTGGCGAGAAGGAAGCAACATTCAAGTGCCCGGATGACACAGAAGGGCTGGTGACCGTATTGAAATCCGTAATCAGCTATGGAGTGAAAAAGAATCTGTTGAGCGCATCCAAGGCTCAAAAACTTGAAACGGTATTATGTGACTTTATTAACACAAGCGCGAATGAATACAAATGAAAGTTAATTAGTTCTCTTGGCTTATATCGTCTTGGATAAATGAGGAGCCGGACCGTGACTGTACCGAAAAACAATCTGGTAAAGATCAGCTATATCGGCGATCTGTCTCACTCCCCACCCAAAGGTGTCCTTCTCGTTGATGGCGACGGCGATTACGTTGGCGCATGCCACGTTTTGTCATGCAAACAAAAGCCAGAGGTGATTTGGGAAATATGGGTCCGGTCCTTGAATCATTATGAATGGCTACGCGATTTTGTTGAGCAGATTGGCTATCCCTGCACTTTTGAGAAAAAAACGCCTCGCTTAATACTGGCGGATCAGTGGAATGTGCTGCTCCCTGATTGGCTGGACGATTCTGACGTTCTCAATCAAAAACTGTTGGAATTGACTATGGAGGTCAACAACCGAACGACCTTTGCCAACCGGTTATTGACGTATTTTCTCGGAGGTGAGTTTCAGGCTGACATGATTAGCTCGTCAAATCTTGTTGATGTGTTAAGCGTTCTTGTTGACGACGAAGCAAAATCGATGTTCAAAAAATATCCTATATTGCATCATTGTCTCCAAACAAAATGCGAGGAATGGGAGCAAACCGGCGTTGATAATTGGGCTAAAGAGATATCCAGACAATTACCTGAAAATGCATACAATATTTGGCAATACTTGAGCTTTTGGGCCTGTTTGCACGGTTACCCCGAAAAGATACTGGAATATGTGCTTCCTCCCCAGCAAGTTCTCTTTGTAAAAAAAATACCGGTGGAAGCGGTCACTGATTTGCCCCTGGAGGCAACGGCAAGGGAGCAGATATGTACACATATCAAAATTTTTTTTGAAGAGATACAGGGCCAGATCACATCAGGTAAAGAGTTCCGAAAAATCGTTGAGTGTATGTCTGGACGACTTTTTCTTGAATATCAATGTGTCGCTGACCTCCTCAGGTCCAATCGGTTTTCCACAACCATCGAGGACGTAGAGAAGGTTCGTGATAAGTTCATTAGTTGCCCTGGGGTAAATGCCAATCAATTGGGTACGCTCGTCAAATGCGTCAAACCTGAGCGACCGGCCTTGTTGGATGACGACAAGGATTGGTCGGAACAAGAATGGATTCGGTGGACGGCTGAGGAGTATACACCGTACCGGACGTGGCAAATATATAACCATATATACGATGAAGAAGTAGAAAAAACAGTAAGACGTTTTTCAAGCTGGTACATCAATGAATATGCTTTTATCCATAAAGATTCTGATCTCAGTTTAATCCACTCGCTCAAAAGTTTGTCAACTACCGAAGTAAAAGATGAACTATCAATTATTCGTATCCTATTCAAATTTCCTGGTATTTGACCAAAATGGTGTATAAGGGCCGAAGGAAAAACAACTTGGCCTTTTGCATCCCATCTTCGACATAACACTGCTATACCTGCGGTTTTGCTCAATCAGATCAACTAAATTTATGGCAAATCCGGGCAGAAATTCTACCCATTTATTTTTTACCCGGCCCTAAGTAAATCAAAGAAAGTTTCAAAGAAGTGCCATCGGGGGGTAGACAAAATGAAAAGTGAGATTATCATGGAAATATGAACGTTTCAGAGATTAGGAAAATACTTGACGATATAGACGTCCGTTTTGATGTGGTTGATAATGAAAAGGGCTTATGGGCTCTGCGCAGCCTTTTAGAGCTTGTTGAACGTTTGAATGAGGAGAACGAAAAGTTAAAGGTCGAGAATCAAAGACTGCGGGATGAAAACAATTTACTAAAAGGGGAGCAGGGCAAGCCTAAGATTCGAGGCAATACAAGTAAGAACAAAGACGTGTCTTCTGAAAAAGAAAGAAAGAAGAGGAAAAAGAAGAAGACCAAGAAATCGAAAGCCAAGAAACACAAGATCAAAATTGATCGGACCGAAGTGTGTAGAGTTGATCAAAAAGAGTTGCCCAAGGACGCTAAATTCAACGGATATGAAGATGTAGTTGTTCAAGAGATTTTGATCACAACAGACAATGTTAAATACAAGAAGGAGGTATACTATTCGGCTTCGGAGAAGAGGACTTATGTTGGGAAATTACCGGCTGGGGTTACAGGGGAATTTGGTCCTGGAGTGAGAGCTTTGGTATGTACGCTTAAATATGTGGCTAACATGTCAGAACCAAAGATATTCGAGTTTTTTGAGAACTTCGGGATATATATTTCTCAACCGACAATATCTCGAATTCTGACAAAAAATCAGGACGAGTTTTATCAAGAGAAAGAGGATATTTTTCGAGCGGGGTTATGTTCCACGATATACCAGCAAATGGACGATACTGGTATACGAGTAAACGGCCAAAATCAGTATTCACAAATTGTTTCGAATCCATTCTATACTGCTTATTTTACAGTACCCTATAAGAACCGGTTAACTGTTATTGATATTTTGTTATGTGGTAAGGAAAGAAAGTATCGCTTTAATCAAGAAGCCTTCCTTTTACTTGAGCACTGTAGGATTTCTCAAAAGATGATTGCACAGCTTAAAGAAGCGACTGAGGATAAAACAATCTCAGAAGAGGAAATGCAGGTTTTGCTGGGTCAGTTTTTCCCTGATCCTTTGAAGGGCAAGAACAACCGGGCAAGGATTATGGAGTCGGCTGCGATTGCATGGTATCATCAGCAAACAGACATTCCTGTAGTTAAAGTTCTTTTGACCGACGACGCTCCACAATTCAAAAAAGTTACTGAAGAGCAAGGTTTGTGTTGGGTCCATGATGGGCGGCTATACAAGAAGTTAAATCCTGTTGTGCCTTTGTACAGAGAGCAACTGGATGATTTTTTGACCCGGTTCTGGGACTATTATGAGAAACTTTTGGAATATAAAGAGCAACCAACATGCGTCCAAGCAGAAAAGCTGTCAGCCGAATTTGATGAATTGTTTTCCAGCAAAACAGGGTATTATGCCTTGGATGATCGGATAGAAAAAACCAAAACCAAAGAGGAAGAGTTGTTAAAGGTACTGAAATATCCTGAATTGCCGCTACACAACAATGGTTCGGAGTTGGAAGTGAGGGCGGAGAAACGCAGGCAAGATGTGAGCTTGCAGATCAAGACGGAGGAGGGCACAAAAGCTAAGGACACATTCCTGACCATTATCCAGACGGCCAAAAAGCTAGGCGTGAGTGCCTATAAATATATCTATGACCGAATAAGCAGACAATTTAACATGCCTTCCCTTGCCGAATTGATCAAACAAAGAACTTTGCCCCAGTTAGAATAATGCCATCGGAAGGAACTCTTTTACTAAACATTGCCAAGACGTCAAAAGCTGCGCATAACTCTACATACTGAGAATTGTCGTGAGAAGTATTTTTGTGCTCATATTTTGCAGCTTACCTTGGTTTTTGAATAGGATAC
>PQXE01000011.1:18013-53726 GCA_003194495.1 Deltaproteobacteria bacterium | reverse complement strand
GAACTCTTTTACTAAACATTGCCAAGACGTCAAAAGCTGCGCATAACTCTACATACTGAGAATTGTCGTGAGAAGTATTTTTGTGCTCATATTTTGCAGCTTACCTTGGTTTTTGAATAGGATACAATTATTCTGCTTATTGATTGTTTGCCCATCCCTTTTATGACTCTCCTGGACGACGTACTTCGCAATGCTGGATTCAGCCGGCATGATTCAGGTTACCGTTTTGCACCTTTGCCGACGATTACAGAGTGTAGCAAACCCATGCTCCTGAGCGGTGAATGGGAAGGCTCTAAAAAAAGTTATGAGACTATTCTTAAGACACGAGCAATATCTGATTGGGGTGGCAGGAACATTGTATATCTGAGCAATTTGAAGGCATTGACCGATATGAAGCCCCCAACAGAGGCAACCATAGCTGTTCTAAACTATCTGGATGGTGATGAGTTGCTTCATGCTGATGTGGAATCCAAGAATACGTCGTATGAAGATGAACTGTATCGTCTTTTTACTCGCATAGCAGACGCAGTGAATAGAGCGTTTGAAACCTGGGAGTGCCTGCCGGAGGCTTTTAACGTTCATGTTGTGACTGACCACGGAGCATGCATGATACTCGAAGAAGAAAGGCGAGCCTTCGACTCGAAAATTGTGAATAAACTGTTTTCAAATGAAAGGCACCGATTCGCAGTTGTTGATGAGGCGGAGATAGATGAAATCCCTAAAAACCTATGGGAATTGGGACATCAATTCAAACGCCCCTTTGTCGCAGACAACAAAATCTATTTCTTGCCCAATGGGCACTCGACTGTCCGTCTTCCAAGCAAAAGGAAGGGTTATTTGCACGGAGGCATTACTCCGGAAGAGGTTATTGTTCCCACAGCGTTGTACAGAAAGGTGAAGGCGGCGTGGATTAAGCCTGCTGAGCGTTTTCTGAACCTCGATTTAGAACCAGAAACTGGAAGAGCAAAGTTCTACATACAAAGAGTTGTAAATCTGGAAATTGAAATTCGGAACCTGAATTCCACAGACATTAAAATTCTTCGGGCAAGTGTGTTGTCGCCCGAAACTGACGTCAAGGGATGCAATAGCCCCATAATTCCGGCACATGGCGAGAGCGTCCTTCATATGAATTGCTATTTTAAAAAGACCGCTTTGGAACAACAGGAGCTGGAGATTGAGATATCCTACGAGATTGCGGGCGAGGCATACACATTCACTCATACGCTTGGATGCGAATTCAAATCAGCCGTACGGGCCGGGTTTAGCCTGAGAGACCTTTGACGGAGGCATGAACAAAGATGATGTCATTTGAACAAAAAGCGAAGGATTATTACGGCGAGGTCGTAATAAATAAGGGGCTCATGGGAAAGGCCGGCTTCGGTGCCCGAGCGATACCTGTCTATGTTGGTGAATGGATCATTAGCCAGTTCATGGATGGAGACGAGCTTACAGAAGACGGACGAAGCGAGATTGTCAAAACGGTCTCGGACTTTTTGCCCCAGAAAGCTGACAAGAACATGATCCTGAACCGTCTTATGGAGCAGGAGGAGGTCCGTATTCTGGATGACTTTCGCGTCAATGTGAACTTGGATCGTAACACTCACGATTTGAGCATCCCACTATTGGACGTCAGCAACGGGATGGTACAAAAGGATATCATCGACCAGAACCCCATGTTGCTGAAGACAGGTATGTGGGGTTTGGGAACATTGCGGTATGTACCACCTGATGGCGAAGATGTGAAAAAGGGCCAGATATGGATGGTCGAATTCAAAGCATTCCAGACTCCGGGAGTGGATTTAGAATATTTCCGAGATTCGCGCAAACATTTCAATGTTGACGAGTGGATTGATCTTCTTGTTTCCAGTTGCCAGTTCAATCCCGATGTCCACAGACTATCACAAAAGCTATTACTCCTCAGTAGAATCATTCCCTTGGTTGAGCCGAGGGTCAATATTACCGAGCTAGCGCCTAAAGGAACAGGGAAGTCGTTTGTTTTTGATAATATCAGCCGGTACGCAGCCGTCATACCGGGCGGAAAACTCTCAGCTCCCGCCTTGTTTTTCAATAGTAACACGAAACAACTGGGCCTGATTCCACGATATGATGTTGTCGTAGTCGACGAAATTCAAAAGATCCACACGGATGCATCCGGGGAGGCCATGGCCGCTCTCAAGATGTATCTTGAGAGCGGAAGATACCGTAGAGCAACAGGGGACCTAGGAACTTCTGAGTCAGGCTTTGTAATGCTAGGTAATATTACACTGGGAGGCAACAGGTCACCGCTCTATGAGAGCGACGGAATATTCAGGGAATTACCGCCTGCCCTTCAGGAATCAGCCTTTATCGATCGCATTCATGGTCTGATTGAGGGGTGGTTTATGCCGCGTGTGTCCAGGAATACCCCATCAAAAACGCTCGGATTTAAAGGGGACTTCTTTAGCGAAGTTCTTCATGAACTGCGCATCGATCTGCGTTACGCGGATTATGTCTCTCAAAGTTTGCACCTGCCTCAATGCGAGGATATGCGGGATAACAAGGCTATCGCAAGGCTATCCGAAGGGTTCCTGAAGTTGCTGTTCCCAGACCTTGACGTTAGTGACGAAGAATTCATTTCATATTGCGTGAATCCGGCAGTTCGTATGCGGCAGCAAATTCGTGATGAATTGTCGAAAATCGATCAGGAATACAAATGGGTAACGATAAAAAGTCAGAGTCCGGACGAATTTCAGCTTTCCCATCCAGATGAACGGCCAAACCCTGAACAAGAGGCGCAAAAGGTCGATCCCTTTTCACCAGATCGAAATCCTGAAGAAAAGACGATAGACATCATTGATGGGCAGAAGGGAATTTCGTACGGGAGACTTTTCCTGCCTTATCTGAAGGGCGCTAAGTCCATCATGGTTTGTGATCCGTACATTCGTCTTCAATATCAGATATATAACCTCATGAGTTTTTGCGAAATTCTGGATCCGTCGGAAGATACCCTGAAGATTGACCTTGTGACGGGATGTGATTCTTACCAGGAGGCTGAGCTAAGAGACAAGCTTAATGAATTGAAAAAGGGACTAAGCCGGGATCATATCGAGTTTGATTATGTTTTCGATGACAATCTCCATGATCGATGGATCGAAACGGACACTGGCTGGAGGATCATCTTGGGCCGCGGACTGGATATTTTCCAAAAACCGGATGATAAGTTTACCTTGGGATTCATGGATCAGACGAAGCGGAAATGTAAAGCAACAACGATCACATACACTCGAGTGAAAACTGTTCGTTGATAGGGGAATCCTTATGAGAAGGGCGAATTGAGCCTCGACAACCAGCCTGTCCGAAGAGGCTATGGTAAATATCGAAGAAGATTACCAGATCTGTGTTCGCATGCTGGCGTGGGCAAAGAATGAATCAAAAAGTACGAGAAGGTCTCAAAGAAAAAATTAAGGAGGAAAGAGATGAGTCAACCCCTTACAATAGATATGGATGATGAAGTCCTTCTTGGCATGAACAAAAGCCCGGAAGAGATGGCTAGGGAAATACGCCTTGCAGCGGCAGTGAAATGGTATGAACTCGGTACGATCAGCCAGGGAAAGGCAGCCCAGATGGCAGGACTAAGTAGGGCGGAATTCATTACTGCTTTGTCTCGGTTTGGAGTGTCTCCCATGCAGGAGACGGCCGACGAAATCCTGAACGCTGTGACGGAATCTAGAAAATGACACGTCGGCAATCAGGACAATCGGGGCACTGTGGTCATGCCACGAACAGGATTCTTTTATACAATTACAGACAATTACTTAACCATCTCCATGGTCCTTTTAAACCCTTCCCTTGACCGTTCAATTACCTCGTCGTCCACGCAAAAGGCTATGCGAAAGTGTCCGGGTGCGCCAAAGCCAGTGCCCGGCACTGTCAGTATGCGCTCTTTCTGCAGTATGCGGACAAACTTCGTGTCGTCGGGAATTGGAGCGCGGGGGAAGAAATAAAAAGCGCCCCGGGGTACAGTGAATGTGTAGCCGGCCTCTTTTAATATTTCTGTCAGACGGTCTCTGCGCTTTTGGTATACTCCGATGTCTATGCCGGCATCGAGCACTTTTCCTACTACTCTTTGCATTAGGGCCGGTGCGTTAACAAAGCCCAGGATACGGTTTGCCAGGGTAAGCGCCCCCAACAAACCGGTCTTTTGGGATACCTCCGGGTGGACTGCAACATAGCCTATACGTTCACCGGGGATGGAGAGGTCCTTGGAAAAAGAGGTGGTCACTATGCTGTTCGGGTAAAATTTGAGGATCGGAGGCACAGTGGAGCCGGTGAAAACCAGCTTGCGATAAGGTTCATCTGAGATTAAGAATATGGGACGGCTGAAATAATCACTCGCTTGCGTGAGCAGATTTGCCAGGGCCTCAAGCTCTTTTTTGCTGTAAATTACTCCGGATGGGTTGTTGGGGGAGTTTAACAGCACTGCCTTTGTTTTATTGTTTATGGCGTTTTCAATAGAGTGGATGTCAAGGGAAAAATCAGGTTTTGACTTCACCGGAACCAGCTTGCCATTGTGATTGTCAACATAAAAACCGTATTCCACAAAGTATGGCTTTGGTACGATTATTTCTTCATTCGGGTTTAAGAGGGACTTGAAAATGATGTTGAGCCCACCTGCCGCGCCACAGGTCATGATAATTTCTTCTGGGCCTAACTCCTCCACCTGATGGTCTCTGCTTGCCTGTGCGGCAATCCTTGACCTCACATCGAGATAACCTGCGTTTGGCATATATGAATGGACGCCCGGAGATCGGTCAGCCGCAATAGTCTTAAGTGTTTCTCGAAAAGATTCGGGTGGAGGAAGGTCAGGATTGCCAAGGCTGAAGTCACATACCTTGTCTGCGCCGAACTTGGCCTTCAGGCAGGCACCTTCCTCGAACATTTTCCGAATCCAGGAGGCGCTTTCCATAAAGTCCAGCATTTTGTTTGCCACTGTACTGTTGGATGACTGGTTCATTTTTTTGACCTCAGATATAAAATGGTTTCCATTTAAGGGATTGCTCAAGGCGTGCTTTGATGTACATTATGCGACTGAATGGTATCCGTAAAGCGCAGATTGCACCGGGTGTCGTGTAGGATGGACATATACAGGAGATTTTTTTATTATGCACAATATAAAGATACAGATTGCGCCTTCAATATTGTCTGCAGATTTTGGCCGATTGGCAGAAGAAGTCCGGTCAGTAGAAACGGCTGGAGCAGACGTGATTCATGTGGATGTCATGGACGGTCATTTTGTCCCCAATATTACCATAGGACCTATGGTAGTGAAGGCCCTAAGTTCGCTAACGAAGTTGCCTTTGGACGTGCATCTTATGATCGAATCTCCTGATCGCTACATAGATGCCTTTGCCCAGGCCGGCGCTTCATGGCTTACTGTACATGTTGAGGCCTGCACACACATCCACAGGACCATTAACGCCATAAAGGCCTATGGGATCAAGGCAGGGGCCGTGCTGAATCCTGCGACATCGCCATCGACTCTTGAATATATTCTGGCAGACCTGGATCTGGTACTTGTGATGAGTGTGAATCCAGGTTTTGGCGGTCAGCATTTTATTCCCTCGTCCCTTGATAAGATCAGAAACCTGCGAAAACTCCTGGCGAGTCTGGATCACTATGTGCCTATTGAAGTGGATGGGGGCGTGAATTCGCAGACTATAGAGGATGTTGTGTCAGCGGGCGCTGATATCTGTGTGGCTGGATCCGCAATTTTTGGTGCTTCCGATTATGCGGCGACTATAGAAAATTTAAAGGAGCTTGGACAGAAAGGACTTGATGGGCGCTGTGGCTCTGTTTTGTGATTTTTTATCAGGAGTCAAAAAAACAGGGGAGCATCAGCTCCCCTGTTTTTTTCTAGATTTCGAGTATGTTAGCAGCCCTCGATAGCTTTTTTCTTTGTCTTGATGGTTACGGCTTCGCCGCTCTTGAGTTTACATTTGCCATCGATCGTGATGACTATCTTTCCTTCTTCGATCGACTCGACTGAGCCTTTGCATTTTGCTGCCATGCTGACGCCCGCCATGCTCAATGAGAAAAGAATAGCCAAAGCCACTGATGTAATTTTCTTGCGCATAATTTCCCCCCTTGTTTAATTAGGTTGATTCAAGTAAAAATTTGCCTTGAATAACAATAACAGGATAATTGTACCTTTTACCAGTTCATGTCACTATACGAAAGTGTGGTCTTGTGTCAAGCCCTTTTGCGGGATAGCCAATGCCGGCAATAGGTGGATATAAAGAAATTTTACTAAGATTTTTCTGGAGTTGAGGTGCTGGATTTCCGATAGATATATAAAGAGCATCTTGCAACCCAAGTTAAGCGATTAGCCATTAGCGTTTAGCTTTGAAAAATCAAGGTATTACGTTAATTAGTGTCTGAACGGACTTTTCGTTCAGACACTTAGGTAGAAAACAAAAGTATACAAGAACGTACAAGGTTAGGTAATGAGCGAATTAATGACGGCATCTTACGAGAGAGACCGGGATCATGTCTCTTATGACATGAGTTTACCCCGGAGTCGTGGCCGACTTGGGCCATTGTTGGATCTGGCTGTAAAGCTTAACTCTGCTTTTTTGATGGCACATGACCTTGATGAAATCCTTCAGGCCGTTCTGGTTGGGGTAACTGTTGGAGAGGGTCTGGGTTTTAACAGGGCATTTTTATTTCAACTGGATATTGAAAAAGAGTACATGGAAGGTAAGTTGGCAATTGGACCGGCAAGTCCTGAAGATGCCGGGCGGATATGGGCTGAGATATCTGAAAAGCAGCCTTCCCTTTTTGAAATTCTGGATGAGGTTAAAGAGGCATTTTATAATGGGGTCAATCCGCTCAATCAGCTTGTAAGACAGATAAAGGTCCCGCTTTCAGAAAAAGACCACATATTGGTAAGGGCAGTGAATGAGAGACGAGCCTTCTGGGTTGGAGGCAAGAGCGAAAACGGTTTTGTTGCTCCGGAGGATCTTGTGAAGATTCTGGGCGCGGGTGAGTTTGCAGTTGCCCCGCTTTTTGCTCAAGAAGATGCTTATGGCGTAATACTTGCCGACAATTTTGTTACCGGACGACTCATAGACCAGGGAGATGTTGAGGCTCTCCAGCTCTTTGCAGGTCTTGCTTCTATAGCAGTAGGCAAAACACGTATGTGTGAGATGCTGGAGGATAGGGTCCAGGCGCTGAGGATCCTGAATGAAGAAGTTGAGCGGAACAAGGACCATCTGGTTGAGGCGGAAAGGTATGCGGCCCTGGGGAGGATGGCTGACCAATTACTTCATGAGATACGAAATCCCCTTGCAACAATAGGGGGTATGGCCGGAATCCTTAAGAGAAAACTCAAGGACTCTGAATTAATTAATTATGCCGAAACCATGGTCAGAGAAAGTGAGCGTGTGGAAAAGACCCTGTCTGCGATTTTCGATTTTGCTAATGTCCCTGAGTTGAATCCGGAGCTGGTTAGGGTTTGCGATCTGATAAAGGCATCTCTGGCCCTTTTACAGTCAGAATTGGATAGACACAACATAACATTGAATGTTGATTTTCCTGATCTTGAGCCGGTGCTCTTCCTTGACCGCATATACATCCAGCAGGCCTTTTTAGGCATACTTAAGAATGCTGTGGAGGCCATGCCGGAGGGCGGAACGTTGACAGTTTCAGTGTCCACACATGAAGGAGATGTTGAGATTCAGATAACAGATACAGGCCTTGGGATGGCAAGGGGGCACCTGAACAAGGCGGATGAGCCTTTCTTTACCACCAAGACGCACGGGCTGGGCCTGGGTCTGAGCTTGGCAAAACGGGTAATTGAGTTGCATGACGGGTTTATGTGCCTGACGAAAAACAAGCTTGGGGGTACAAACGTAGGTATTACCCTTCCTGGTATGAGTGCTTAAGTCATAACCGTTCAGAAGTCAGAAGTCAGAAGTCAGAGGTCGGAGGTCAGAAGACTGAAGTCACCCCGGTTGAATTTTCCTCAATCAACAATCCTCAATCTAAGGTCTATAGCCTGAGTTAGAGACTGCCATGAATATTTTTTCCGGTTTGGATTTCATAGATACACACGCTCATCTTGATATTCCACCTCTGTCCGAAGATCAGGCTGGAGCAATCAGCAGGGCGGAAAAGGCCGGGGTTTGTCAGATCATTACTATAGGAATAGATCTGGCGAGTTCAAAAAAGAGTCTTGAGCTGGCAGAGCAATTTCTTCAGGTTTATGCTGCCGTAGGCATTCATCCTCACGATGCAAAAGGGGCTTCAGATGAGGTATATAAAGAGCTTCTGGAGCTTGCCGTTATTCCGCATGTGGTTGCCTGGGGTGAAATAGGGCTTGATTTTGTCAAGGAGTATTCGCCCAGGGACATCCAGCGCAAGGTCTTTCGCCAACAGATTCAAATGGCCGGACAAGTTGATTTGCCTATTATAATTCATGACAGGGATGCACATGTAGAAACGGTCAAAATATTGAGAGAAGAGGCCGCTGGGACCTTAAGGGGTGTGATGCATTGCTTTTCCGGTGATGTAAGAGTGGCAAAGCAGATCCTGGATTTGGATCTTTTCATATCCGTAACCGGTATTGTCACTTTTCCCAAGGCAGAAGTAGTCAAAGAGGTTGTGCGCTATGTACCATTGAAGCGCCTGCTCATCGAGACCGACTCTCCGTTTTTAAGTCCGGTCCCATACCGCGGCAAGCCGAATGAGCCGGCCCGGGTCGTCCATGTCGCAGAGGAGATCGCCAGGATCAAAGATGTGCCCTTAGAGGAGATTGCTCGATGTACAAGCGCCAATGCCAGGGAACTTTTCAGACTACCTGCGCCCTAATTCTTAGCGTATGGTGAAGCGGATCGAAGGTTCGTATTTAAACGTAGTTGGACTTCCCGTAGATAAGGTAATAAAGTATTTTAATGGATCTGGAGGTCTTAAAGTGTAGGCACTTCGCATAAAGTTTATGATTCTGCAAAATTTACAAGAACTAAAGTTCCGGATAGCCGAGGCCGCACAAAGGAGCGGGAGGCGTCCGGAAGATGTGCGCCTTCTCGCTGTTACCAAGACAGTGTCTATGGACAGAATACGTGAGGCCATATCCTCAGGTCAAAGGCTTTTTGGGGAGAACTATGTGCAGGAGGCAGCAAAAAAGCTTGAGTCTCTGGGGGACCTTTATCATGAGACTACATGGCACTTTATTGGGCACTTGCAGACAAATAAGGCCAAGCTTGCAGTGCAGTTGTTTGATTGTGTAGAAACTGTGGATAATCTGAAGCTGGCCCGTGCCCTCGATCGCCACGCAAAGGCAGCAGGAAAAAGATTGTCTGTGTATGTCCAGGTAAACGTGGCACAAGATCCTAAGAAATCGGGCCTTTCTCCGGAAGAGCTTCCGGCTTTTCTCAAAGAGGCTTCAGAACTGTCCGGTATTGATATTTGCGGTCTTATGACCATGCCCCCCTGGGAGCCGGAACCGGAGTCATTAAGGCCGTGGTTCAGTGCCCTTCGTGAGTTGAGGGATGAGATGAATGCCGGGTTGGGGCGTAGTCCGGGGCTCAAGGAATTGTCTATGGGAATGTCTCAGGATTTTGAAACAGCAATAGAAGAGGGGGCCACTGTGGTGCGTATCGGGACTGCACTATTCGGCCGGAGAGAGAGTGCTCAATTAAATCTAAGTTGAGCTGTTAGCCATTAGCGTTTAGCTTTAAAAAATTAACGCATTACGTTAATTAAAAACACGTTCAACGGGTTCACCATGTTGAATCCCCAAAAGGGGCAGACCTATAATCATTAAACTAATAGCTATCCGCTAATAGCTAATTGCTTAATTTAAGTTAAAGAGATGTTTGATATATTTATCAGAACACATTTTTCAGCCGCCCATTACCTCCGAAACTATCCCGGAAATTGTGAACATCTTCACGGCCACAACTGGGATGTAGAGGTCGTGGTCAGGGCTGAAAAGTTGAATAAAATAGACGTGGGTATTGATTTTCGGGACCTTAAAAAGGCCGTGGCCGGAGTATTGTCTGAACTGGACCATACCAATTTAAACGATCATCCCCGGTTCAAGGACAAAAATCCCTCATCAGAAAGGTTGGCGGAGTATATCTACAGCCGTGTCAAGGAAGATCTCAAGCCTTTTAGCGAGATAGAGTTGGCAAGAGTCACTGTCTGTGAGACATCCAAAACCGGGGTCACATATTGGGAGGACTGAGATTATCGGTTTCCGAGACCTTTGTGAGCCTTCAGGGAGAGGGTGCATGGGCCGGATGGCCCTGTTTTTTTATTCGTCTGTCAGGCTGTAATCTCAGGTGTGCCTATTGTGATACACGATATGCCTATTCAGAGGGCGAAAAGAGAGATATCCCGGGTCTTGTTGAGGAATGGCGGAAGAGCCGGGTTGGCCTTGTGCAGGTTACCGGAGGAGAACCCCTCTTGCAGGCAGAAACCCTCACATTACTTGAGGTCCTGCTGAATGAAGGCGCCAGGGTGCTTTTGGAGACCAACGGGAGTCTGGCCCTTGGGAATGTCCCCAGGGAGGTTATTAAAATAGTTGATCGAAAGACCCCTGGGAGCGGTATGAAAAATTTTTTTCTTGAAGAGAACCTTGGTTGGCTGAATGAAGGGGATCAACTCAAGTTTGTGATAACAGACAGGGAGGATTATGAGTGGGCAAAGGAAAAGGTTATCAGATTGTGCCTTTCATGTTACACGGAAGTCCTGTTTTCTCCCGCATGGGGAGGGCCTGTCCCTTTTCAGTTGGCTGAATGGATTATAGCAGACAGGCTTTCCGTGAGGTTTCAGATCCAGTTGCATAAAATCCTTTGGGGAGAAAAAAGGGGTACTTGATTGGTAAAAGACGTTGACAGGATTATTTAAATAATGTAAAAGCAGTTTGAAGTAAATTCTGAATGGGGGTTCATTCGGTCTAAGCTCCTATTTTTATTAGATGTTGGGCCTTCGGGGGGGAAGGAAACAAAAAATGATTGATCTTGATTATTCATTATTTGCAGAACTTATCGGGTATTTGATCCTGTTGGTTATCCTGAATGGTATGCTTTACAAGCCTATTCGCAAATTGCTTGCAGAGCGTGCATCCCGGATGGCGTCTATTCAGAGCGACGTTGATAAATATGAGCGCAATGCCGAGCAGCTTCTTAAAGATTTTGATGCGAAGTTGGCCGAAGCTCGTTCATCCGGGCAAGGGGCAATGGAGAAGTTGAAGCAGGAGGCCAGGGAGGAAGAGCATCAAATGACTGACGCCAGCAATAAGGAGGCTGATGCCAGGAAGCAGGAGTTGATGGCTGAACTTACATCAGAGATCGACGGGGCAAGGAAGGACCTTGCGGCAAAAGTTGAGGCTTTTGCCATGGATATTTCGCAGAAGCTCCTGGGGAGGGCCATATAATGAAGTATACAAGGAAGGGTTGGGCTGGTACCTGGTTTCTGGTCGTGGCTTTTTCTTTCGTGGCCTTTTTGATAACCATGGGAGGTTGGGCAGGGGCTGTTGACGAAGGGGCGGTGCATGATACTCCGGGTGTTGAATCAGTCCATGATACCGCCACCGGAGGGGGTCATGAGACGGCATCCCACGCTGAAGAGGGTGCCTCGGGGCACGGAGAAGGTCATGGAGAGCATCACGGGCTGACTCACAGTCAGTATATGAATTTTATTTGGCACTGCCTTAACTTCTCCATTCTTGTTTTTTTCCTTGTAAAATTCCTGCGCAAGCCGATTGCAGGTGCTCTTAAAGGCAGGACCGAATCGATACGGGCCGGGTTTGAAGAGCTGGAGGCCAAGCGGGCTGACGCAGAGCGCAAATATGCAGAGTATGAGGCCAAGCTTTCCACTATGGATGAACAGGCGGAGCGCATACTGAAAAGTTTTACTGAGCAAGGTGAGTCAGAGAAAGAAAAGATTATAGCCCAGGCCCATGAGGCTGCAGAGCGCATCAAGGCCCAGGCGGAATTTTATGTGCAGCAGGAGCTTGCCAAGGCAAAGACCGAGCTGCAGACCGAAGTGGCTGATATGGCCGTCAAGATGGCGGAAGATCTAATTCGCAAGAACCTGAATGAGGAGGATCATCATCGTCTCATCAGTGAATATCTTGAAAGGGTGGTGCAGAAAAATTGACCAATACAGTCATAGCTAAAAGGTATGCTAAGGCCCTCTTTGCCGTTGCCAAAGAGGATGGGAAGTTAGAGGCCTATGGTGAGGCGCTGAAGGACATAGACGCTTTTCTGGAAGGAAGTCCTGATGTAGAGGCCGCTCTTGTGAGTCCGGTGTTTCCGGCTGACATTAAACAAACAGTCCTGGAGGAGATTATCAAGGCGGCAGGGGTGGAAGATGCCCTTGCAATTTTCCTGCGGCTTCTGGTGGAGCGCGGCAGAATACAGTACTTGAGGATGATTGTGAGTTGTTTCCGGGAGTTTATGGATGAAGAGACCGGGGTGGTGCGGGCCGTAGTCCGCTCCGCGGTTCCTTTGCCTGCAGATCTGAGGGACAAATTTTCAGAGGTCCTGGCAAAGGTCACCGGCAAACAGGTTACTTTACAGATAGAGGAAGATCCCGCCATAGTCGGCGGTGTAGTTGCCCATATAGGGGACATGGTTCTGGATGGCAGTATCAGGAGCCAGCTACAAAGTATCAGAGAATCCATAGGAAGGGGTGAGCTGGGATAATGGCACAGATAAAAGCGCAAGAAATTAGTGACATCATAAAAAAGCAGATTCAGGACTACGAAAAGACAATTGACCTGGCCGAGACAGGTACGGTCCTATCGGTCGGTGATAATGTCGCCCGTGTTTATGGCGTACGCAACTGCATGGCCATGGAGCTTTTGGAGTTTCCAGGCGGCATTATGGGTATTGCCCTGAACCTTGAAGAGGACAATGTCGGTGTTGCCGTTATGGGTGACGTCAAGGGGATCAAAGAGGGTGACTTGGTTAAGAGGACGGCCAGGATCGCCGAGGTGCCTGTGGGTGAGGCCATGCTTGGCCGTGTTGTTGACGCCCTTGGGGCCCCGATAGACGGGCAGGGTCCGATCGACGCAAAAGACTTTAGTCGTGTTGAGGTGAAGGCCCCTGGTGTGATCGACAGGAAGGGCGTTCACGAACCATGCTACACAGGTCTTAAAGCGGTTGACGCAATGACGCCTGTAGGCAAGGGGCAACGTGAACTTATCATCGGTGACCGCCAGATTGGAAAGACGGCCATTTGCGTGGATGCAATTATCGCGCAGAAAGAAACAGAGGTGTACTGCATATATGTCGCCTGCGGGCAGAAGCAGGCTACGGTGGCTCTGGTTGCCGAGGCCCTGCGCCGTCACGGGGCAATGGAGTACACTACTATCGTCGCGGCAAGCGCCAGTGAGCCCGCATCGCTTCAATATATAGCTGCATTCTCCGGCTGCGCCATGGGCGAATACTTCCGCGACCGTGGGAAGCATGCCCTTATTCTCTATGATGATTTGTCAAAGCAGGCGGTGTCTTACCGTGAGCTTTCATTGCTGCTGAGGCGTCCTCCGGGACGTGAGGCATATCCCGGTGATATTTTTTACAACCACTCAAGGCTCCTGGAAAGGGCCTCCAAGCAGAACGATGAGCTGGGCGCAGGCAGTCTTACGGCCCTGCCTGTCATTGAGACCCAGCAGGGTGACGTGTCTGCATATATTCCCACAAACGTTATTTCCATCACTGACGGTCAGGTCTACCTGGAGCCGGCGCTCTTCTTTGCCGGTGTCCGCCCGGCCATCAACGTCGGTCTGTCAGTGTCCCGGGTCGGCGGTGCGGCCCAGGTAAAGGCCATGAAGCAGGTCGCAGGTACTTTGAGGCTTGATCTGGCCCAGTACCGTGAGCTGGCGGCATTTGCCCAGTTCGGTAGTGATCTGGACAAGGCCACACAGGCCCAGTTGACACGCGGTGAACGTCTGGTCGAGATCCTGAAGCAGCCACAGTATGTGCCTCTTCCAATGGAAAAACAGGTAACCATCCTATATGCCGGAACAAAGGGGCACCTGGATGAGCTGCCTATAGATGTGCTTGGGGATTTTGAGCAAGAGCTTTATGAATTCGTCAGCAATAAGCATCCTGATATCTTCAGTGAACTCAAGGAGAAGGAGGCTATAGACGACGGTCTTGACAAGAAGATGGGTTCGGCGATCGGTGGTTTTGTCACGGAGTTCAAGGCTAACCGTAATCTTTAGGAGCGAAGGGGGCTGTTGGTAAATGGCGGCACTGAAAGATATCAAGCTCAAGATAGTAGGTATAAAAAAGACCGCGCAGATTACGCAGGCCATGAATATGGTGGCTGCGGCGAAACTGCGCGGGGCTCAGCAGCGCATGGAGGACTTTCGTCCTTATGCTGAGAAATTCGCCGGTGTCATGGGTGAGTTGGCAGGTGCGGGTATCAACCCGGATGCCTTTCCGCTCATGGCGGCCAGGCCTGTGAAGAAGGTCATGCTGATAGTGGTGACCTCTGACAGGGGGTTATGCGGGGCCTTTAATGCCAATATTCACAAGGCTGCTGATAAGTTTCTCAAAACCCAACAGGAAGATGGCCGTGAAGGCTGCGTCGCCTGTGTGGGAAAGAAGGGTAATGCCTATTTTAAGAAGAGCCCGTTCGAGACACTGCACAGCAGTGTGGGCATTATGGACAACATCCAGATGTTCAATGCGAGGCAGGTGGGCCAGGAGGTCATTAATCTGTTTCTGGAGGAAAAGGTGGATGAGGTCCAGTTGCTTTATGGACGTTTTATAAACGTGGCGGTGCAGCGTCCCACCATGAACCGCATTCTGCCGATCAGCACGGAAGGCCTTGAAGAGGCTGAAGGGCAAGGGGCTGAAGGCCCGAAGGCCACATATACTTATGAGCCTGATCCTGAAGAAATACTTAATCATTTGTTGCCTATGTTCGTGAATGTACAAATTATGCACGCCATGCTGGAAACCGGGGCGAGCGAGCAGGCAGCCCGTATGACGGCAATGGACAATGCTACCCGTGCATGTAAGGATATGGTCGATGATCTTACTATGGTCTTCAACAAGGCCAGGCAGAGTGCAATTACCGCGGAGCTTATGGATATCGTTGGCGGAGCCGAGGCCCTCAAGTAGAGGGTGATGGACCGTTAGAGAAAAATATTCGGCGCCTGATTAAGGCGTCTCGGGAGGTAGGAAGATAAATGGCTAGTGAAACTGCAGCAAATATGGGAAAGATATCTCAGGTCATCGGTGCTGTTGTCGATGTGGAGTTTGAACCTGGGGCAATACCGCCTATTCTAACCGGTCTGTTTGTCACCAATCCAGCCATAAGTGATGAGGAAGATAATCTGGTCCTCGAAGTCGCTCAGCATCTTGGTGACAACGTGGTGCGTACGATTGCTATGGATACCACTGACGGGTTGGTTCGTGCCATGCCGGTGAAGAATACGGGTGATCCCATAAGGATTCCTGTCGGCAAGCCGACGTTGGGCCGGATTATGAATGTGGTAGGCCGGCCGGTGGATGGATTAGGGACGGTTGACGACAGTGTGACAGCACCTATTCACCGTGCATGCCCGGACTTTGTTGAGCAGGATACCACTGTCAATGTCCTTGAGACCGGTGTGAAGGTCATGGACTTGCTGGTTCCTTTCCCTCGTGGCGGCAAGATGGGCCTCTTCGGCGGTGCAGGTGTTGGAAAGACTGTTATCATGATGGAGATGATCCACAATATCGCCATGCAGCACGGTGGTATTTCAGTCTTCTGCGGGGCCGGTGAGCGTACCCGTGAAGGGAACGACTTATACCACGAAATGAAGGATTCAGGGGTCTTGCCCAAGGCCGCGCTGATCTATGGTCAGATGACGGAGCCTCCTGGGGCAAGGGCAAGGATCGGTCTTACCGGTCTTACTGCGGCAGAGTACTTCCGTGATGAGGAAGGCCAGGACGTGCTTTTCTTCATTGATAATATATTCCGGTTTACCCAGGCGGGTTCCGAGGTGTCGGCGCTGCTTGGCCGCATCCCTTCTGCTGTGGGTTACCAGCCCACACTGGCTACAGACCTTGGTGCATTGCAGGAGCGGATCACCTCTACGAACAAGGGTTCCATTACGGCTGTTGAGTGCGTGTATGTGCCGGCTGATGACTTGACTGACCCGGCACCGGCCACTACTTTTGCTCACCTTGACGGTACTGTGGTCCTTTCGCGGCAGATTACAGAGCTTGGTATTTACCCGGCTGTGGACCCGTTGGATTCCACGTCCCGTATTCTTGATCCCAGTATCGTGGGAGAAGATCACTATCACGTGTCAAGGACGCTTCAGCAGACCCTACAGAAATACAAAGAGCTTCAGGACATCATTGCAATTCTGGGTATGGATGAGCTGTCGGATGAGGACAAGCTCACGGTCCAGAGGGCACGGAGGGCCCAGAGGTTCCTCTCCCAGCCCTTCCATGTGGCTGAGACATTTACCGGTATGCCGGGCAAGTACCTGAAGGTTGAAGATACGGTCCGGGCGTTCGGGGAGATCCTGGAGGGTAAACACGACGAACTGCCTGAGGCGGCATTCTATATGGTAGGCGGTATAGACGAGGCCGTGGAGAAGGCAGCCAAGATGGCATAAATGACTCTGTTGGCCGATGGGGCCGAAGAGTAATAGTATCGTACAGCGAATAACCCGCTCCGGACGGTTGTGAAGTCACGGACGCGGGTCTAGGGAAAAGTAAATGGCAAATAAGATACTTCTGGAAGTAGTGACGCCGTCGAAGTTGTTGGTGAGTGAGGAGGTTGAGCTGGCTACCGCACCTGGTGCGGATGGTGTGTTCGGTGCGATGGCAAATCACTCTCCTTTGTTGGCCACGCTTAAGATAGGTGAGATGCATTATCTTAATGAAGGAAATACGGTCCGCATAGCTTTAAGCGGCGGTTTCTGCGATGTGTCGAGCAACCGGATGACCGTGCTGGCTGAGAGTGCTGAGATAGGCGCGGAAATCGATGTGGAAAGGGCCCTCAAGGCCAAGGAGAGGGCTGAGCGCAGATTGCAGGAGGCTGAGGCACGAAAGGAAGAAATTGACATGGCGCGTGCCCAGGCAGCCCTGGCAAGGGCGCTTACAAGGATCCAGATAGCGGGTCAATAGATTAGTAGGACCTCAATTTCATGATATAGTTTTGTACTAAGGGTAAGCCGCGTGCTTGCCCTTTTTATTTCGTAAGCGTTCACATGGCACTGCATCTGCTTTGTTGCCGGGTACTTGAAGTACAGGGAGTACGTCTGCATACCCGTACGCCTCGCATCTGCAGCACCCTGTAACGCTTACAGCAGGATCTTCCCCATGATAGAAAATTCCGTTTTAGAGGGCAGTCGACCCTGGGCATGTATTATACTTGCAGCCGGCAAGGGAACCAGGATGAAATCAGAGATCCCGAAGGTAATGCATCACCTACTTGGAAAGCCCCTTATCGGACATGTCCTGGACCTGTTAAGAAATCTGGATATTGCTTCCAGGGTTGTGGTAACGGGCCATGGCAGCGACCTTGTTAGAGATTATCTGGCAGAGTTTAATGTTAATCCGGTAGTGCAGGAGCAGCAGCTCGGAACAGGCCATGCCGTATTGTGTGCAAAGGCCGCTTTGGGAGAGTTGTGCGGAAATGTTTTGATCATTTGTGGTGATACGCCTTTACTGAAAGAAAGTACTCTTGCCTCCTTTATGGAAGATCATGTAAGTTCCGGAAGGATTCTCTCTTTACTGACTGCGCATTTGAAAGATCCAGCCGGATACGGACGGGTACTCAGGTCCGGGTCAGAAGGGGCTCAAATTCAAGGAATAGTCGAAGAAAAGGATGCTTCAGAGGCCCAAAGACTGCTAACTGAGATAAATACGGGAATATATGCGGTTGATTCGGATTTTTTGTTTGATGCCCTTGATGCTATAGGATGCGACAACGTCCAGGGGGAGTACTACCTCACCGATATAGTAGGTGTGGCGGTGTCAAAGGGCGTTTCAGCAGGGGCCGTCAGCGCTGCTGCTGAGGATGAGGCATGGGGAGTCAATTCGAGGATGGATCTTGCCAGGGCAGAGACTATTCTGTTGGATAGGATAAGAAAAAACTGGATGGAATTCGGGGTGAGTTTCGAGCTTTATGAATCTGTCTATATAGAGTCGGATGTTATGCTGTCTCAGGACGTCACAATCGGTCCCCATGTGGTCCTTAAGGGGCGGACAACAGTTGGCAAAGGGGCAAAACTTGGTGCCTTCAGTTATCTTGAAGGGGCCGAAGTGCCGCCCGGTAGCACAATACCTCCTTTCAGCAACTGTAAGCGTTCACAGGGCACCGCATCTGCTTTGTTGCCGGGTACTTGAAGTACAGGGAGTACGTCTGCGTACCCGTACGCCTCGCATCTGCAGCACCCTGTAAACGCTTACAGTTCGGTGAGTTGCCGGTAAAACTGGAGCGGTTACCTGTAACTTAATTAGGACGTAATCTTATGTGTCGTGTGGGCTTGACGTATGCATAACCAGTGGGTTTAATGTTTTGTAAGTGCTTACAGTTCGGTGAGTTGCCGTAAAACCGGCGTTGCAATCCCGTGAACGGTTACGATGTTTTTTAATTCGGGAGAGGGCATATGAGTGATCAGGAACTTCATTTATTAGAAGATAAAGTCGATAGTCTATTAAGATATTGTGAACAATTGGTGTCTGAACGGGATGATTTTCGCAGGCAGACACAGGAACAGGCTTCGCAGCTAAAGGAACTCGAAGACAAATTGGCCCGGTTTGAGGATGAGAGGGAAAATGTTCGTCTTCGGGTTTCGGACCTGTTGGGTAAAATCGACCAGGTCAGTACATTTTCACAGGGATCTGAGGATATTGCTACAGCACGTCAAACCGATATGCCTTTGGGCGCCTAGACAAATTGGATACGACACAAATAAAATTTAATTTTTTTGGTCAGGTGTACGAACTGAAGGCCGATGATCCTGAAGTTGATGTCAAGGAAGTCGTAGAATACGTTGAGGCAAAGGTTAGAGAACAGGAGACCTCAAACAAGGGCTTGGCCCCACACAAGATGGTGGTTTTAGCCATGCTTAACGTAGGTAAAGACTATATATTAGCCAGGCATCAATTGAGGGAATTAAAAGAGACGGTCATTAGCAAAACCAGTCGATTGGTTGCCAAAATTGATTCCGTAATGGATTAATTTGGCAGATCGTGGTATTATAATAAAATAGAAGAATTAACTTAGTTTGTTTCCCCTGCTGTGTTGGTGATTGGCGGAGTTTGTTGAGCCAACTCTCTTTGCAAGGGGGTCTCCTCTTCGCATAGGGATGGAAGGAGAGAAATCTCTTTCCCGAATAGCGAATGAGACGCCCACCTGGTTTACCAGGTTCAATAAATTTTGTCGACACGGCATAAGTGGGGGATTTTATGGGCTATAACCCCGTTCGGGTTCATATATATAAAACGGATATGGTAATAGGTTACACGTCTTTGTGATGTGTTTATGGAAAATTGAGCAACGGCCGGATCTGACTGTATGGTTAAAGGATGCCATAAAATTGTTTTGGAAAATCGGCCGAATTGCAATAATAGCTGGACTATTTTAACGGGTTTTTTTGCGAACAAAATCCTCTTAAGCAAAAACTCGAAAAAGGCGAAGTTGATCATCTTAATTCGGGGTTTTGGGAAAGGCTTTTGACTGATTCAGAAGAGGAAAATTTTATCCCTGACGGGCCTTTCATAGTCACAGCACATTTTTTGGGTCGAACCCGGCCCGGATTTCAACTACCTGCCAAAATCCGTATGTAACCGTCATCAGACGCTCCACAAGGGAGCCGAGATGGGGTGTGGCCATCCTATATGGAAAGGAGGTGCGCCACCCATCATGGAATTTTCTTATCTTTTAATTTCGACCATTTTGGGCCTGTGTGTCGGTTTAGCTGCAGGCATATGGTTTACCAAACGCAGAACTGTTGACACAGTTGATTCAATAAAAGAGGAAGTTGATCGCTTAAAGAAAGATGCCCTTGCAGAGGCGGAAAGGCTTCGCAAGGAAGCCAGGATCCAGGGACAGGAGGAAACCTTTCAATTAAAAAAAGAGGCCGAGAAAGAGATAAAGGAGTGGAAGGTCGAACTGCGTGGTCAAGAAGGGCGGCTACAGCAAAAAGAGCAGCAGGTAAATCGCAAATATGAGCTGGTTGATGACAAGGAAATTGAAGTCCTTGAGAAGGAAAAAGCATTACAGCAGTTAGATCATACCCTCGATGAAAGGGAAAAAGAGATAAATGGCCTGGTAAATAAACAAAGGAGCCGGCTTAAAAAGATATCAGGTATGTCGGTTCAGGAGGCCAAGGACTGTCTGCTCGAGACATTAGAGGCGGATGTTAGACAAGACGCGGCTAAACTGATTAAAAAGATAGAGACAGAGACCAAGGATACTGCGGAGAAAAGGTCCAAGGAGATAATATCACTGGCAGTAGCCAGGTATGCAGGTGAATATATAGCTGAGCGGACTGTTTCAGTAGTACACTTGCCCAGTGACGAGATGAAAGGCCGTATAATAGGCCGGGAGGGTAGAAATATCCGGGCTATGGAGGCGGCTACCGGCATAGATCTCATTATTGATGATACTCCTGAAGCCGTTCTTTTGTCCGGTTTCAATTCAGTGCGTCGAGAAGTGGCCAGGATTGCCCTTGAGAGGCTGATTGCTGATGGCAGAATTCACCCGGCCCGCATTGAAGAGGTGGTAAAAAAGGTAGAAAAGGAAATAGATAATACCATTCGGGAGACAGGAGAACAGGCTGCTTTTGATATTGGAGCCTATGGGATTCATGCTGAACTAATAAAGCTATTGGGTAAGCTTCGTTTCCGCACCAGCTATGCCCAGAATGTATTGCAGCATTCTATCGAGGTCGCTTTTCTTTGCGGGATAATGGCTTCTGAGTTGGGTGTCAACGTTAAAAAGGCAAAACGGGCCGGACTGCTTCATGACATCGGGAAGGCTGTGGACCATGAGGTAGAAGGTCCGCATGCTATTATAGGCGCCGATCTGGCCAGGAAGCATGGTGAGTCTCAGGATATTGTACATGCCATTGCAGCACATCATGAAGATGTGAAACCGGATACAGTGATGGCGGTCCTTGTGCAGGCTGCGGACGCCCTTTCAGGAGCAAGGCCCGGGGCCAGGCGGGAAATGCTTGAGAGCTATGTGCGGCGCCTGGAAGATTTGGAGGGTATTGCCAAGTCGTTTGCAGGTGTCAAGAAGTCCTATGCCATCCAGGCAGGCCGTGAAATACGCATAGTTGTTCTCAGTGACAAGGTGTCTGATGCAGAGACCCCGTTTCTGTGTCGGGAGGTGGCTAAAAAGATAGAGAGTGAATTGAGCTATCCCGGTCAAATCAAGGTGACAGTGATACGTGAGACAAGGGCCGTGGAATATGCGAAGTAGGGTTATGTAATATGGAGCAGGATCTGAAAAAGGCCATGGAGCTCATTCATAGGGGGACTGTGGAGATCCTTGATGAGAATGAGCTGGAGGGTAAGCTGAAAAGAGCCGTTAAAACCGGCACACCCTTAAGGATCAAGGCCGGTTTTGATCCAACCGCCCCTGATCTGCACATGGGACATACAGTACTTATACAGAAGATGAAGCATTTCCAGGAGCTTGGCCACTGCGTGATGTTCCTCATAGGGGATTTTACCGGTTTGATAGGAGATCCATCCGGAAAGTCCGAGACAAGGCCTCCTCTCACTCCTCAGCAGGTACAGGAGAATGCCTGGACATATAAAGAGCAGATCTTTAAGATTCTGGATCCGGAAAAGACTGAGGTTGTCTTTAACAGTGTTTGGATGCAGGAGATAAAGTCCATAGACATGATCCGTCTGTGTGCCAAGCATACTGTGGCCAGGATGTTGGAGAGGGATGATTTCAAGAAGCGCTTTCAGGCCCAAAAGCCCATAGGAATACATGAATTTATCTATCCCCTGATTCAGGGCTATGACTCTGTAGCCATAAAGGCGGACATTGAGCTTGGGGGCACTGACCAGACTTTTAATCTGTTGGTGGGGCGACACATACAAAAAGAGTACGGTCAGGAACCCCAGGTTGTAATAACCATGCCGCTTCTTGAAGGGCTGGACGGGGTTCAGAAGATGAGCAAGTCTCTGGGCAATTATATCGGGATTACCGAACCGCCTCATGATATGTTTGGAAAACTTATGTCTGTTTCAGATGATTTGATGTTCAGGTACTTTGAATTGCTGAGCAGTCTTGATCTGGATGAGATAAAAGGGCTTAAGGACGGGATCGCCGACGGTCGTCTTCACCCCAAGGATGTGAAGACACGGCTTGCACGGGAGCTTGTGGAAAGATTTCATGGCGATCGGGCCGCAGGGGCTGCAAAAGCAAGTTTTGTGGCCCAGTTCAGCAGGGGAGAGGTTCCTGACGACATCCCGGAGTTCAGGCTATCACCGGACGAAAAGACAATCTATCTTCCCAGAGTTTTCAAGGAGGCCGGTCTTGTGGCAAGTACGTCTGACGCCAGGCGACTCATCAAACAAGGTGCGGTCAGCATTGATGGCACCAAGGTGCAGGCAGAGGAAATTGAGGTCCGGGCGCCCCAAGCGGTCCTGAAGGTGGGTAAGAGAAGGTTCTTGCGGGTAAAGGCTAATCGCTCAATTTAGATACAGTAGGAGGTCAAATGTACCATCATCATCACCTGTCAAATCTTTATTTCCAAAAGGCCCAGGATCTGATTCCCGGCGGAGTAAACAGCCCTGTACGCGCATGCAAGTCAGTGGGGTGCGATCCCATATTTGTAAAGAAAGGAGAGGGTTGTTACTTATACGACGTAGATGGGAACCAGTATATCGACTATGTCTGCTCCTGGGGTCCGATGATTGTCGGGCACGCACACCCTGAGGTAAACGCGGCAGTCGCCGAGGCCCTTGCATCCGGTACCAGTTTCGGAGTGCCGACCTGGCGTGAAGTGGCCCTGGCACAGAAAATAGTTGAGCTTGTGCCGTCCATTGAGCAGGTGAGGCTGGTAAGCTCAGGCACTGAGGCCACCATGAGCGCTGTCCGTCTGGCCAGGGGATATACGGGCCGAAAAAAGATCTTGAAATTTGATGGCTGTTATCACGGACATTCGGATTCCTTCCTGGTAAAAGCCGGCTCCGGTTTGGCTACCCTTGGTATTCCGGGAAGTCCGGGAGTGCCTGAGGAGGTTGTATCCAATACATTGGCTGTGCCGTTTAATGATTTGAAGGCCCTCAAGACTGTCCTGGACAGAGAGGGGGATGAGATAGCAGCGATTATTGTGGAACCAATACCTGCTAATATGGGCGTAGTCCCACCAAGAGAGGACTTTCTCCCTAAACTGCGGGAGTGGACCGAAGAAAAGGGCATAGTTCTCATATTTGACGAGGTAATTACCGGTTTCAGGCTGGCTCCGGGTGGGGCACAGGAGTATTTCCATGTGAGGCCGGACCTTACCTGTCTTGGAAAAATAATTGGGGGGGGATTGCCCGTAGGGGCCTATGGCGGCAAACAGGAGATCATGGAAAAGATAGCCCCTGTGGGTCCTGTGTATCAGGCGGGGACCTTGTCCGGGAACCCACTTGCCACTGCGGCCGGCCTTGCAACTCTTGATGTGGTGAGCCGTCCGGGATTCTATGAAGTCCTTGAAGAAAAGGCAGCGGCCCTGGAAAATGGTCTTGTGGACTTGGCCAATCGACATGGGGTAATCTGCTGCTTGCAGCGTATGGGGTCCATGATGACGACTTTTTTTGGCCAAAGAGGTCCTGTTGTTGATTTTGAGGCTGCCCTTAAGTCCGACACTGATCTTTATGCCCGCTTTTTCAGGAATATGCTGGAGGATGGGGTTTATCTGGCTCCATCCCAATTTGAGGCAGGTTTTGTCTCCCTGGCCCACGGATGGGACGTGATTGAAGAGACCCTCATGGATGCTGAATCTGCATTCAAGAATCTTGGTTAGGAGGGAAAAAATCAGAGGCCGGTTTGATACAAATGGATTGACAGTTGTGTTTTCCTATGCTAATTGTTAATCCAATTTTCCAGGAAGGCTTTCGGGGAGTTTTTTAATGATATTAAAATGAATGAGGCCCCGTTCAGTTTGATTAACGGAGTAGCCTACCGGCAAATAAGTTATGGTGATACATGGGCACTATAAGAGAGGAACTGGTATCGCAGTTTCGCAGTCTCAGTGTTGCCAGTGCTATTGCTATGTCCGTGGTTTTTTCCATCTTTGCCGGGGCGATTACGGGGCATTATCTGGATCTCTGGCTATTTGACGGGCAAAGTCATTGGCTTACCATTATTTGCCTTTTTTTTGGGATTGCCGGGGCTGTTAAAAATTTTTTTATCCTGACCAAGCGTTTTAGCAAGGAACCTGGGGAGAAAAAGGGAAAAGACCAGCCGGAGGCACACACTTCAGGTCGTAAAGACGATGTTTAAGGCAGTAATCAGCGGACATATAGACGAACATTTCATAAAGTACTATAAGTGTGCTAACTGGGTTCTTTTGGTCCTGATGGCGGTTGTGGCCAATGTGGTATCTTCTCCTGATATGGTCACCGGTATCCTGGCCGGCGGGTTTATAGCCAATCTAAATTGTATGGGGCTTGAGCGCGATTGCAAACGCATGGTGCGCTGGCATACCATAATTGTTTATTATGGAGGGCTTGCTGTCAGATTGGGGCTTATTACCCTGGCGGTGACAGCGGCCTTTTTAATATTTCCTAAATTAGTTTCACCCATAGGGTTTTTTATAGGCCTTTCGGTTGTGGTGATAAACTTTTACATCTTATTATTGGCTATGGTGATTCAAAGAGTTCGTTTTAAGGAGGCTGTCTAGCCATGGAACATCCGTTACTGTTTTTGACTATTTTATTTGATGCCATCGGGCTGCCTGCCCATGGGGGAGAGGGCGTACTTGCAAAGATCCTTGCCCCGCACATGCAGTATAGCTATCTTGCCATGATTCTTTGTATTGTCCTGGCCAAGGCAGCTACCAGCAGAATGGAGATGATACCTACGGGTATGCAGAACGTTATGGAAATGTTTGTGGGAGGTCTTGATGACTTTCTCTACGATCAGACCCATGACAGGAAGAAGGCCCTGATCATCTTTCCGATGATTGCCACATTTGCCTATCTGATACTTCTCTCCAACTACATGGGGTTGATTCCGGGCTTTATGTCCCCTACTGCCAACCTCAACGTGACACTGGGTCTCACTGCCGTCTCAATATTTACATACCATGCATTAGGGTTCAGGTTTCATGGAATAAAGTATCTCAAGCACTTCATGGGTCCGGTTCCGGCCATGGCCCCTGTCATGATACCCATAGAAATTTTCAGTCATATCGGTCGTATCCTTTCGCTCTCCATACGACTCTTTGGGAACATGGTATCCAAGGAAATCCTTCTTGGTCTGCTGTTTATGCTGGCAGGGCCTTATCTGGCACCGTTGCCGATCATGGTCCTGGGTTGCCTGGTGTGTCTGATCCAGACGTTTATTTTTATGATGCTTTCCATTGTATACTCAGTGGAGGCCATGGCGGAAGGACATTAATAATTTAGCGAAGAAGGCCAAATTAAATATATTTTATTTCACACAGGAGGGAATAACGTGAAAAAAGTTTCTCTGGTTTCTGTTTTGTCTGTATTAATGGTTTTGGGCTTTGTCGGTCTGGCATTGGCTGCTGATGGTGACGTCGAAAAAGGTGGCCACATGGGCTTCCTTATGGCTGCCTCGGTATTGGCTGCCGGTCTTGCCGTCGGTATCGCCGCATCCGGATGCGGCGTTGGTATGGGTCATTGCGCCAAGGGTTGCCTTGATGCGACTGCACGCAACCCAGAGCTTGCCGGTAAATTCACTGTTACCATGTTCATCGGTCTGGCCCTGATTGAGTCACTGACAATTTACGCATTGGTCATAGCCTTGATCGCTCTTTATGCCAACCCAATGCTGCCTGCTCTCAAAGGAATCTTCGGACTATAAATAGCCCAAGAAGGTACAACTGAGAAAGAGTCTAAAGGGCTGCGGGTTATTCAACCCGCAGCCCTATTTTTTTGTAAGCGTTTACATGGCACCGCATCTGCTTTGTTGCCGGGTACTTGAAGTACAGGGAGTACGTCTGCGTACCCGTACGCCTTGCATCTGCAGTACCCTGTAAACGCTTATGCAGGAGAACAGGGCGTTGTAATCCCATGAACGGTAAAAATTCACGTTCGCGTCGAATAAAATCGATAACCTCTATAGTGTCTGAACCAACAGTCCGTTCAGGCACTATATAAAATCGCGAGGCATGGCACAATATTTAATGAGTAGCAACTCCAACGAAGTATTTTCACGCTGGACGGCCATTCTGCTTATAGCCATCCTGGCCTCTGGTGCGCTAAGCACGTGGTGGATGGTGCGGCAGGCCGACCGCGAGATACGCGATAGACTGCTCGGGCAGGCGCGGCTCGTGGTGCAGACGGTGAACATCGGACGGATCAAGGCGCTGTCGGGTACGGAAGCCGACCTGGGCAAACCCGAATATCTGCGGCTCAAGGAGCAGCTCGCCCTTGCCAAGTAGGCCAACGACAAGTGCCGGTTTATCTACCTTATGGGCCGCAAGGATGATATGCCTGCCGAAAACACGGTGCAGGAAAACGGCCAAATCTTCTTCTTCGTGGACAATGAGCCGACCGGCTCTGCGGATGAAGCGTCAGCCGGGCAGGTCTATGACGAGGCCTCGGACAATTTGCGATGCGTGCTCGATACCCGGGTTGGGGATGTCGAAGGTCCGGTTACCGACCGCTGGGGCACGTGGGTCTCCGCGCAGGTTCCACTGATCGACCCGAAAACAGGCAAACTCCTCGCTGTGCTGGGCATGGACATCGACGCCCGCACCTGGAAATGGGACATGGCCCGTGCCGCTCTGCCGCCGGTTCTGCTCACGCCGGCACTGATCGCAATACTGTTGATCAGTACAGTCCTCATGGCCCGACGCTCGCGGTATGCCGGTACGGCGCCACGCTGGATGCGGTGCATCGAACCGGCTGTGACCGTTGCGGTCGGGCTGGTCCTGACCCTGTTTGCCGCTTGGACGGCTCATGAAAACGAGTTCTACAACCGCACTGAGTCCTTCGAACATCTGGCGGCAAGCAAAACCAACGGTATCGTCGATGCAATACACGATCTCCGCGATATCGAACTGGAGGGCCTGGCGCATTTTTATGAAGGCAGCGAGCATGTTACTGATGATGAGTTCCAGCATTACACCCAATACCTGAAGCAAAATTCGGCTATCCAGGCATGGGAATGGATTCCGGCTGTGGCCGCGGAGGATAAGTCCCGCTTTGAACAAGAGGCCCGTGCAGCAGGATTGACTGATTTTGAAATATGGCAGAAAGACGCTCAGGGAAAGCGGGTGCCGGCCTCCGGACGGGCGGTGTACTATCCCGTGTTTCGTGTAACGCCCCCGACCGGCGATGAACGCGCTTTGGGCTATGACCTCGCCTCGGGACCGCTTAGCCGGGCCGCCATGAAAGAGGCGGCGCTCATCGGCTTATCAACCGCTACCGACCCCATAACCATAGTGCAGGAGACGGCTGGTCAGAAGGGGATGCTGGTTTACCGCCCCGTTTTTAACAGCGGTGAACCCAAGCGTCTGTGCGGTTTCGTGCTGGCCGTGCTGCGGATGGGGAATTTGCTAAAGAGCGCGAACCCTGACAAATCGGCGTCTGTGGAACTTTCTCTCCTGCGCAAGAATGCCGCGCCCAAACTACTCGCCTCTTCCCGCGCTACCGACTACGCTCCGGTCTCGGGGCCTTCCACGACTCGCCCAGTCTTTGCCTTTGGCAAGGCCTTTTTAGTGACCGCCCACGCAGGGCCGAAATTTATGAGGTTTCACCCTGCGTGGGTAGGCTGGCTGGCCTGCCTGACAGGGCTGCTGCTCACGACTGCGATGGTCGTCGTGATCAGTGCGGTCCTCCGCAGGCGCGAGGAACTGGAGCAATTGGTCACCGAGCGGACCATCGCACTGGCCGACAGCGAGAAGCGTTTCCGCACGCTTTACGAGACGACCGGTGACGCCATCATGATGCTCGACGAAAAGGGGTTTTTAGCCTGCAACCCGAAGACTCTGTCGATATTCGGGGTTGCAACCGTGGAAGAGTTCTGCTCGAGGCATCCAGCGGACCTGTCGTCCGCCCGACAACCCGACGGCACCGACTCGATGACGGCTGCGAGAGAGCGGATCGAAACGGCCATGACAGAGAAAAGCAATCGTTTCGAATGGATTCACAAGCGCCAAGACACAGGAGAGGATTTTCCTGCGGAAGTGCTTTTATCCGCAATGGAACTAAATGGCAGACAGGTCTTGCAGGCCACGGTAAGGGACATCACCGACCGCAAGCGGGCCGAGGAAGAACATCTGGAAATCAACCGGCGGCTCAAAGCAGCTACCGCCCGTGCCGAAGAGATGGCAGTACAGGCCGATATGGCCAACCAGGCCAAGAGCGAGTTCCTGGCTAACATGAGCCACGAGATCCGCACGCCTATGAACGGGGTCATCGGTATGACCATGTTGCTGCTCGACACGGAGCTTAACGACGAGCAGCGCCGCTACGCCAAGATCGTGCGCACAAGCGGTGAATCACTGCTGGGGATCATAAACGACATTCTGGATTTTTCCAAGATTGAGGCAGGCAAGCTGGAGATAGAGATGCTCGACTTTGATCTGCGCGCTCTGCTGGATGATTTTGCCGAGATGATGGCGCCCAAGGTACACGAAAAGGGTCTGGAGTTCCTCTGCGCCACGGAACCGGACGTGCCCGCATATCTCCGGGGCGACCTTGGCCGCCTGCGCCAGGTGCTCATCAACCTCACCGGCAACGCGGTCAAGTTTACGCACAAGGGCGAGATCGCTGTGCGCGCAAGCCTGGTATCTCAGACCGGCAAGGATGCCCTGGTGCGTTTTTCTGTATGCGATACGGGCATTGGCATCCCGGCGGACAAACAGGACGGCCTGTTCGGCCAGTTCATCCAAGTGGACGCGTCCACCACGCGCAAGTACGGCGGAACCGGCCTGGGCCTGGCCATCTCAAAACAACTGGCCGGGATGATGGGCGGGAAGATCGGTATTAACTCAGAAGAAGGCAAAGGAACAGAGTTCTGGTTCACTGCCGGTTTTCTCAAGCAGATGGAACAGAAGCGCGATTTGGCGCCGTCGGCCGACCTGCGCGCGGTGCGTATCCTGGTAGTGGATGATAATGCCACTAACCGGGAGATCCTGCTCGTCCGGTTCACGGCTTGGGGCGTGCGGCCCGACGAAGCAAGCGACGGCGAAACGGGCCTGCGTCTGTTGCGCGAGGCGGCCCAGGCAGGCGATCCCTACCGGGTGGCCGTTCTCGACATGCAGATGCCGGGCATGGACGGTGAAGAACTAGGCCGGGCCATCAAGGCTGACGCCGCTCTGGCCGACACGCGGCTGGTGATGATGACCTCCGTGGGCCGGCGGGGGGGACGCCCGGTGCATCGAGAAGATCGGCTTTGCCGCATATCTCACCAAGTCGGTGCGCCATTCCGACCTGTTTGACAGCCTGGCCGCGGTGCTGAGCGGAGAGACGCGCAAAGCCGAACGGCCCATTGTCACGCGCCACTCGATTCGTGAGATGATGCACAGTAAGGCGCGCATCCTCCTGGCCGAGGACAACATCGTCAACCAGAAGATAGCGCTTGCCTTTCTGAAAAAGCTGGGACTGTCCGCTGACGCTGTGGTCAATGGAATCGAGGCAGTCAAGGCCATGGAAGCCATCCCTTATGACTTGGTCCTGATGGACTGTCAGATGCCCGGGATGGACGGCTACGAAGCCACGGCCTGGATCCGAAACCCGCAATCCCAAGTCCGCAACCACGACATTCCCATCATCGCTATGACCGCCAACGCCATGCAGGGCGACCGTGAGAAATGCCTGGAAGCGGGTATGAACGATTACGTCTCCAAGCCTTTCGTTCCGCAGGTTCTGGCCGAGATGATCGAGAAATGGCTGCCGCACCGTAAAGAAGCGTAAGCGTTTACGGATTTATAGATGGAAAGGTTCTGGGTTCAGATTTGCTGCGGCCGGAGGACCTTCAGCCACGATGTTTCCTCCGCCCGGTCCTCCGCCCGGTCCCAGTTCTATTATCCAGTCTGCAAGATTCAGTATCTCAGGCTGGTTCTCGATAAGTATGACCGAGTGGCCCTGCTCAAGAAGTTCCTCAAGGACCGGAATAAATTTTTCCAAGTCCTTTTGGTGGAGACCACGTGACGGCTCATCCATGATGTAGATCGTGGGGTCATGGGCCTGTTTCGCGAGTTCCTTTGCGAGCTTGAGTCGCTGGGCCTCTCCGCCCGAAAGTGTGCAGGCGGGTTGCCCAAGTTTGAGATATCCAAGCCCGATCCTTTCAATAACCTCCAGAGGCCGTCTTATCCTGGGTATCCTGGCAAAAAAATCCGCTGCATCCTTTACTGTCATATCCAGGACTTCCGCCATGGTCAACCCCTTATACCTTATTCCAAGGGCCTCCCTGTTGTAGCGCATCCCTCCGCAGAGGTCGCAGGTTGTCTTGATTGAAGGGAGATACTGCAGGTCCAGATCAATAAAGCCCTGGCCCTTGCACCTTTCACACCTGCCGCCCTTACGGGTGAGGCTGAAGTAGCCTGCCTTATAACCCCGGCTCCTGGCCTCCGGCGTCCTGCAAAATAGGCCTCTTATGTGGGTAAAAATACCCATATACGTTGCAGGCATTGAGAACCGGGCCTTTGCAAGGGGTGCCTGGTCTACCAGGATTGTCGCAGGCATAGTGGACAATCCACCATCTAGGATCAATTTTGTCTTTTCAGAAGGTCCGTCTCTATGGTAACCGCGGATCGCATGAAATAATTCATCAGTCACCAGGGTACTTTTGCCGGAACCGGAAACACCTGTTACACAGACCAGGCAGCCAAGAGGGAATGCAACTGTAATGTCTTTGAGGTTATTTTTCTGTGCGTTGCAGAGGATTACCTGCCCAAAGTTTTTTCTCTTACGACCATGCCTTTTGAGACGTCTGTTTCCCTGGAGATACGGTCCTGTGACGCTGTCCTGGTCTTTTGCCATATCTTCGGCCGTGCCGGCAAAGACCAGGCGTCCTCCTTCATCTGCCGCTCCGGGACCCAGCTCAATTAAGTGGTCTGCCTTTCGAATGATATCAAGGTCATGTTCCACTATTATTATTGTGTTGCCCTGGTTTTTTAAATGGATAAGGTTCTGCCATAGTGCTTGCTGTTCGCGCGGGTGCAGACCTATTGTGGGCTCATCCAGTATATACAGAATCCCGGTCAGGTCCCTGCCAAGCTGGGCACCCAGGCGCAGCCTCTGGATTTCTCCGCCCGACAGGGTTGTTGTCGGTCGATCGAGTTCGAGGTAACCAAGACCCATTTCCTCTAAGGGTTTAAGCCGGGAGGAAATGGCCTCGATAATGCGGGCTCCGGCCTGGATGTTTTTAATTACATGAGATTTTTCTGAAAAATCCGCGGAAAAGGAAAGTAGCCACAGATAGGTCTTGTGTACAGACCATGTCATGAGATCAGGAAAGCCCCGGTCTTTTATGCGGACACTTCGGGCAAATGGGTTTAACCCGGTCCCGCTGCATTTTCTGCAAGGTTGATCTGATTTGTTTTTGCCCTTGCCGTTGCAGGAGATGCACATTCCATCCGGGTGGCTGGATGAAAATATCCTGGGGCTGAGAGCGGGAAAAGACTCCAGGCATTCAGGGCACTTCATCTTCTCACTGAATGTAAGTATCTCAGGCCTTTTCTCTTTTTTTACGGGTAGAATTTCTATTACCACGGAACCGTCTCCCTGACTCAGGGCCAGGGTAAGAGAATCCGCAAGACGTGAAAGTATCCCTGGTTTTACTATCAGGCGATCCACTACCAGTTCCAGGGACCTGGGTTTCTTGTCCAATGTTACCGGGGCATCCAGGGTAAATGGCTTTTTGTCTATTCTTACCCTGAGAAAGCCATCCCTTTTCAAATAGTTCAGTATTTCGTCCGGGGGTATCAGATCCATCCTTTTAGTCAGGGGCGCCATCAGGATCAATTTTGTACCCTTTGGGAAATCCAGAATCCTGTCAGCCATCTGATCTACACTAAGGGTTCTGATTTCTATTTGGCACTTCGGGCAATACGGACGGCTACATGTGGCGAAAAACAGGCGCATTAAGTCTGCTATGCCGGTGAGTGTAGCCACACTGGACCTGGGACTGCGAACAAATGGCTTCTGCTCAAGAGCAATGGGGGGAGGGAGGCCCTTTATCGCATCCACCAAAGGCCTGTCCCATAGGTCGACAATACGCTTTACCGCCATACCCAGAGATTCAAGATAGCGATATTGACCCTCGGCAAAAAGCACATCCAGGGCCAGGGTTGATTTGCCGGAGCCCGAGGGACCGGTCAGGACCGTAATTTTCCCCAGCGGTATCGAAAGGTCAAAGCCTTTTAGGTTGTGTTGACGGACATTGATGATGTCTATGGTTTGATTTGTCATAAGTGATTGAGTGATTAGGAACGGGAGATAAATAAGTTGAACAAAAATTAATAGGATTTTTTGTTGTATTCAAGGCGCGAGGAGCGAGCATAACCGGGTTATGTGATCGACGAGCAACGAAGAAGACGGCAAAAAAGACATTAATTTGTTCAAGTTATTTATTGTACGTTCCTTATTTCAGCCTACTGTAATTTCGCAACAACTTTGGGTAATATACTGTCGCTTGTTCCAGAATAGAACAATATACTGTTCCAGAATAGAACAATCTCCTGTTCATGACTACGGATTACACGGATGGCTATGGGTTAGGTTTATACTGAGTAATCCGTGTCTAAAATTTTTTAAGTCCATAGTATAGGAATTTTCATTTTGGGACACAGATGAACACAGATTTTTAAATTTATGAACAGTAATATTATCTGTGTATATCTGTGTATATCTGTGTCCAAAATTTTTTAAGTCCGCCCGAAGGGCGCTAAGTTCACCGGTTTTTTCTCAATCGCGCTCCACACGCCGCTTCGCTATGAGTGGTGCGCTCGTCTCCGCGTGTGCAGGGTTTTAAAGCTGTTTCTCCCTCTCCTGCTTGCTGTTGTTTCTTTTTTAGGAATTTGGCTTCGATCTTGCTTGTATCTGAATTTGATATGCCCAATCCATAAGGACCTTTCTATTTTGAAGTGAAATCAGAGAAAGACTGTGAAACAATCAAAGAAAAAAATGAGACATCAAACCCGGGAACGGGGATTCACGACCGTGGAGTTGGTCACGGTTTTCGCTATTGTCGCTATCATGGTGGGACTTGCCGTATTCAGCTTTCATGAGATGGCGGCCCGCAGCAGATTAAAGGCGGCAGCCCGGGATATCGTGTCGAACATGCAACTTACAAGGATCAACGCCCTTAAATCCAGTTCAGCATGGGCAGTGCAATTTGACACAAATTCCACCACGTACAGAATCATCGACAGTGGGGCTGACGGCAACTGGAATACAGCAGATGACTCCGTCTTCAGGACAGTTGATTTTGCGGCCTATTCAGGGGTTTCTTACGGATCAACAGGCAATCCACAGAACAGACCCGGCGGTACTTACACAGACGCGGTAAATTTCAGCGGCAACAGGGTTATCTTTAATCCGGATGGTACCAGCGAATCCGGGACAGTCTATATAAGAAACATAGCTGGTGACACCTTTGCTGTGGGATCGATCTCCACCACAGGAAGGATAAAGACCTGGCACTATCATGGCGGAGCCTGGGAGTAGCGATGAACAAATCAAGCAAATCAAATGGTTTTACCTTAGTTGAACTGCTGGTTGCTATGGTAATAACGGGCATCGTCTCAGCAGCTATATTTTCGACATTTCTATTCCAACAGAAAAGCTATCTCATCCAGGAACAGGTTGCGGAAATGCAACAGAACCTCAGAGCAGCAATGAATATGACGGTCAGAGATATAAGGATGGCAGGATATGATCCTGACAGGACCTCCCAGACAGGATTTGTCGCAGCTACTGGAAACAGTACTTCTTATACCCTTATCTCAGATAATGATACCTTAAAGACAATTACTTACTCTTTATATGATTCTTCTGCTGATGGTGATAATGATATAGGAAGAAAAATAGACGCTGGGTACAATCAGCCTATTGCTGAAAATATCGAAAACATGGAATTCTACTATACCCTTGAAGACACAACCCAAACTCTCATACCTGCAGACCTAAATAACATTAGGAACGTCCAGATAACAATATTAGCAAAAACTGGACGTAAAGATCCTAAGTTCAAGAATACAAAACAGTATACGACACCATCAGGAGCCAATTGGGGACCATACAATGATGGCTTCCACCGCAGTCTCCTGAGCACAACAGTAAAATGCAGAAACATGGGATCATGATTGACATGAAAAAAAACAATGAAAAGGGCTTTAGCCTGATAGAGATACTAATAGCCATAACGGTATTTGCCGTTGGAATACTTGCAGTGGGCAGTATGCAAATTACAGCTATTAAAGGAAATTCTTTTGCCAAAGAGCTTACAAAGGCGAGCTCTTTAGCTCAGGATAGGATGGAAAAATTGATAAGTCTTACTTATGCCGACGAATTAAATAATGAAACAAATGATAATGGAGTAAGTGGATTAGATGATACAGACACAACAGCAGATCACAAGGATACTAATAATCCTGTTGACGGCAAGTACAATATTTGTTGGAATATCGCCAAGAATTCCCCAATAGATAATACTGAAACAATAAATGTAATTATAACATGGACATATAGAAATGCACAAAAGACTATTTTTCTTACTTCTATGAAAGCGGATATTATATAAAATTACACTTTTCGAAAGGATACGATCTATGAAAAGTATATTTTCTATAGGAAAAAATGATAAGGGATCAGTCCTGCTAATTTCTGTAATGATATTATTCCTTGTTACCATTATAGGAGTAGCAGCCACCAATACAAGCAAAATAGAGATTCTTATATCAGGATGTGATAAAGTACATAAAATGGCCTTTCAGCAGGCGGATGGTGGAACTGAGGTTGGGATTGAACTCGTTGAACAGAATATTAATTTGGCTGGGTTCAATACTACTGAACTTGCAAACCTTGAAGATGTCAATGCAACTAATGCCCAACTGTATCTTAACGGTACCCCTGATAAACCTTCTAACAGTAACAGGGACGCCTACTTACCGAGAAATTATATAGGAAATGGGCCTCACACAAATTTGACCATTGGCGGGAATACCAGTTTCTTATCGGGTAGTGCTATCCAAATGGCTGCAGGATATGAAGGACAAGGTAAGGGAGCCGCAGGGGGTGGAGCTAAAATAATTTATGACATCTATTCCCAACATCTTGGAATGGTAAACAGTAAAGATATAATATTGCTCCAATGGATGCATGTTATGTGATTTTGGTGCCTAATCATGATTTTTTATAGAATAAACAGAACTTAGCGCCTTTAGGGCGGATTTAGAAAATAGAAATTCCTATGCTATTTGTGTTTAGGAACGTACAATAAATAACTTGATAGTATAGGAATTTCCATTTTTTTCTGTAAAATCAGCGGTGTTATGGTAAGAGGGGGGGTGATTCACAAACTAATGACCGAAAGGTGATGATTACTGATGCGA
>PQXE01000011.1:0-17591 GCA_003194495.1 Deltaproteobacteria bacterium | reverse complement strand
TGCAAGAGTTGCTTTTGTTTGTCTTGTTCCAAGGTGTATACAGATAATTTTGTTGTTCAAGTGAGTCGTGTTTTGCAACCTGGACTAAAGTACCGTCACACAATTTTGACAGTTCCCGAGGACGGCAGGATTCATTTCTATCGTGATCGGCACAATGGGGGACTTCTATCAGCGTTGATGCGTTGCGGGTATGAATGTTTGGAGGACGTTGTCAGTACGGCACTTAGGCAGCAAGTGAAGATTGGGATTATTGTGGTGGTTCAAACGCATGGACGTTCAGGCAAGTACAATCCCCATCTCCACATTATTATGACAAGTGGTGGGATCAACGAGAGTACTGGCAAGTGGGTAGAGTTGGGATATTTTCCTTATGAGATGATTCACAAGAAATGGCAGTATCATCTTAGCAAGATGCTCAGGCAGATGGTGCTGACTGACGAGATGAAGTCTCTGATAGGTCGTTGGTACAAGAAATACCAAAAGGGATTTGTAGCCTATGTAACCAAGGGCAGGGTTCCTGAGCGATGCCGTGGGATAGCCAAGTATTTGGCTAAATATGTAGCCTCTCCTCCTATAGCTGTCAGCCGGATCATTCGTTATACAGGCCAGGAAGTGACCTATTGGTATAAGGACCATGAGACGAAGAAGAAGGAAGTGGTCACAGTTGACGTACTTACTTTTATTGGTCGTATGGTTCAACATATTTTGCCCAAGGGGTTTCAGCGTATTCGTTACTATGGTTTGCAGGCAACGAAGACCTTTAAGAAATGGATTGAAGTTATAAAGAAGGGGTTGCTGTTAGCAGGTCGGGTTATCAGAGGTGTTTATGAAGTGGTTAGAGGTAAGAGGTATAGAGAGCGCTACAAAGAGATAAGTGGTCGAGATCCGATGATTTGCCGTTTCTGTGGTCATGAGATGGCTCTCTGGAAGGTTTGGCATCCGAAATATGGGACGATTTATGATGAGTGGGAGAACCTCAAAGCCGGAAAGTACGAACCATTGGTCAATGACAAAAACACAAGAGAACGACATTCCCTTCGGTCCCCCTCCGGAGGAATACAGCTACCGCTGTTCCCAGTGCGGGTATGAAATGGAAGTTAATGAGGCAATCATAGATTTTGAACTTGCCTGGGCTGAATCGGAGGGAACTTGCCCTGAAGGATGCATGCCTGTTTTAGTTTGTCCCCATTGTAACCAAGAAACAATGGAACATGTCAGAGACTAAAAGTCCGCCCGAAGGGCGCTAATTTAAACAAATTAATGTCTTTTTTGCCGTCTTCTTCGTTGCTCGTCGATCACATAACCCGTTATGCTCGCTCCTCGCGCCTTGAATACAACAAAAAATCCTATTAATTTTTGTTCAACTTATTTATCTCCCGTTCCTTATCTGGCCAGGCAATAAATAGCCTGGCAATTTTCACCCCCTCCAGGACAGAAAAAAGATTCCCCTAAGTCATAGATACGTCCGTAAAATTAGGAAGTTTTAAGGTCCGGGTGAAATTGACCGAATAGTTAACTAGTGTCTGAACGAAAAGGCCGTTCAGACACTAACTAGATCAATCAAACTTGTCTGGACGTTTTACGATGGTCGTATCCGGCCGAAATGAGGATCAAGGCCTATTTTTCTTTGTTGATGGAGGGTTCAAAATGTGGTTTCAAACAAAGCCGAATAAAGATTTTCCGGCCGGCCCTTTTAGAATTATCCTGCTGATTATGGCATTTGTAGCCGTGGTGTCTCCATATGGCCCTGTTTTTGCGGACAACAGCATTTCAGACTACAGCGCCTTGCCGCCCTTTCTATCCCGGGGAGTGACCCCGAATGTACTTGTGATTCTAGACAACTCAAACAGCATGGATGAGGATATAAGTGGTGCCGCAGTGGGCAGCGGTGCCTCCAACAGCCGTTCCGAGATCGCCCGCCAGGCAGTTCTGACACTTATCGAGAAAAATGCCTCCAAAATGAATATCGGTCTGATGGCATATCAACAGGCAAATGTGTCAAGACTCGAAATCCACGACGCTGCCTATTACTGTTCTTACGATCCCAATGGTTATAATGCGACAGCTACACCTACTCCCAAGGATCCAACCACAAATACGCTCCGCTGTCCTAATCCATCAGACCCTGGGAATTATATCTATTATGACGTGGCCCTGCCATTTTATGCTACCTCCAGCCAAGGGACCGCGTTTCTATATTCATACAACTTTACAGAGGACGGAGATAGCCACAATGATCAATATTATTCCTTTACGGGGAAAACAGGGCTGCTAGATCCGCCTTCCGGTCAAACTGTAGCTACCCTTACCGCAAGCTGTGGATATGCTAATTATCATACAAACTACACTTTTGTCCCCACAGATGAAGATATCGCTGCAGGGTTCACCGAATTCGGTGAACAGATGTTCTGGGTCCACATAGGCCCAACCTGGTTTTCCAACAGTTCCCCGGGGATGGGGTATCTCCACGTTCCAGTAGAAGATTCTACCACAGCCCACATTACCGCCCTTGAAGAGAAGCTGGGAACCTCCAATTTTTCAACTACTGCGAGCGACCATCCGAATAGCGATCTGAATACACCGCTTCGCAATGCCGGTCTCACTCCCCTGGCCGGAGCCCTTGAATCTGCCCGTCTGAATTTTCAGGGAAATCTGCCGGTAGACCAGGGTGGCCCACAGGCCGGCCCTGTCCAGTACTGGTGTCAGAAAAATTTCGTTGTGCTGGTGACTGACGGCCTGCCCAGTGTGGACAAAAACGGCAACGCCGCAGACTCCGACACCCTCTTACCAGGGGTAAAAAACGAAGTTCAGCTCCTTCGTTCCACCGGCATATCCGGCTTTACCGATCCATTCGATATCCAGACATTTGTCCTTGGCTTTGCGTTACCACCCGAGCTTGGGTCAAAACTTGATGACATTGCCGTGGCCGGTGGAACAGATGTAGACGGACATGCCTATCTTGCCGGCAATGCAGACGAGCTTGCCAAGGCATTACAGAGCATCTTTCTTGAAATTCTAAACCGGATATCTTCAGGAAGCGCGGCCTCAGTCATCTCAAACTCGCGATCCGGGGAAGGGGCCATCTATCAGTCTATATTCTTTCCGGAATACAGGGACTCCTTGGGAAATATTGTCAATTGGATCGGCGATACGCATTCGCTGTTTATTGATGCATACGGCAATATGAGAGAAGATACTGATGGAAATCATACTCTCGATCTGAATACAGATAGAATCGTCGAATTCGATGGCAATACTACCAAGGCAAAATTATACGATTATAATGCGACAACCGAAACGAAGACCTTAGTAACAGATAATGCGACTATTACCGATATAAAGTTCATCTGGAATGCACTCTCCTGGCTCTCTGATCCCGGGACGGATGCCACAACTCAGAGAGACTATACATTAACTGATCATGAGCGCTATATATTCACCGACTATATCGATATTGGCTGCAATGTGTCCATGACCAATGTCGATAGCACTAATATCATGGATTTTACCACGGATTTTGTCGATGATCCCACACATGACAACTACTATTTCCTCAATCCATACCTGACTTACGACGATGATAACAACGCCTCAACACCAGAAGTCGGCCTTACTGAATTACAGATGATCACCGAGGCCCAAAACATCATCCGCTTCGTCCGTGGAGAAGAAAGCCTGAGCGAAACTGGCACCGGTACGCCATACCGCAGCCGCACTCTTGATACAGATGGTGATGGTAGTGGTGACACGGTTTTCCGCCTGGGAGACATTATTTACTCTACTCCCACTGTCGTTTCCCAACCATCGGAAAACTATGATTTACTCTACAGGGATGATTCCTACGGGTCTTTCAGAAAAAAATATTTTAATCGCAGGAACGTGGTTTATGCCGGGGCAAATGACGGCATGCTCCATGCGTTTAATGGCGGTTTTTACGATGCCGGAGCCCACAAATTCAATACCCAGCCAAAGGTATGGGACAACAACTCCTTATCCTTTATACCTGATACCAGTTACACAGATTATGATCTGGGCTCCGAGTTGTGGGCCTATGTACCCAACGCCTTACTTCCTCATCTCAAATGGCTTAAGGAGTCACTTGGTGATAATACCCATGTCTACTATGTTGATCTGAAGCCCCGGATATTTGATGTAAGAATATTTTACCAGGCAGACGGGACAACGCCCCTTGATGCCGACCATCCCAACGGCTGGGGAACGGTGTTGATTGGCGGGATGCGCCTGGGAGGGGGCCCAATCGGCGTAGATACTGATGAAGATGGAAACACCACTGGTCCCAACGATCTCAGTTTCCGGTCCACCTATTTTGCATTGGATATTACTAATCCTGAAGTCGCCCCGAGGTTATTGTGGTCTTTCAGCGACAGCAACCTGGGCTTCACCACATCCTATCCAACTTCCATCCGGATAGGGAGCAAATGGTTTATAGTCATCGGTTCCGGCCCGGTTGATTATGAGGCTACACGTAAAGATGACGGCGTTAATTTTACAGAGTATGGCGGCAGCAACCGCACTGCCAGACTGTATATCCTGAATGCCGATGATGGAACCCTGGCCAAAGAATTTTCCATGGATAGCTACTCGTTCACGGCTGCCCCAATAGCTGTGGATTTCGACCTAGCCACTACGGTTCACGGCAACGGTAATATCCTCTGGACAGGCGAGGCGATTTACATCGCTTCAGACGGTTGCGGGGCCCTACAAGAGGGCCAGGTCTTTAGGATAAAGACCAACGACGACGAAAATCCAGATAACTGGATAAAAGATGTATTTTTCAATCCCAACACCACTACCGGCAGCGACCATCAACACATTAACACGGCTCTTTCAGTGGCTAGAGATGATGGCGGAAGAATCTGGGTCTATTTTGGTACCGGTAGGTTTTGGAGCTCACTGGATCGTCAATCGACTTATCTGAGTTACCAGAACACGTTTTACGGCATCAAGGAGCCGGTAGATGCAAACGGCACGTTGACCTACGGGACGGTCGGTGCCAAAGGAAGCTGCCTGAGAAATGTTACCGGCATAGAAATAGAGGATTATTATACTCTTTCATTAAATACCTCAAATCCTCTCCATGGAGCCGCAGTAGGCGACGAAGATGGGGACGGCGACATAGATTTTTCTGACCTGGAAGCCGAGGTAAGGGATAAAGATGGCTGGTACCTCAATTTCAGCGAAACCGGTGAACGAAATCTGGGCCAGGCGGCCGTTTTGGGAGATATTGTCACCTTTTCCACCTTTGTGCCTAATAACGACTTATGCGCTTACGAAGGAAGGAGCTACCTATACGGCCTTTACTATAAAACGGGTACTGCATACTGGAAAGGGGTATTAAAGACAGACGATAATAATTGGACTGGTGTCAATCCAATTACTAACAAAGTAGTTTCCAAAATTGATATCGGAAAGGGTTACTCTGAGACCGCAAGTATTCATACCGGCAGGGAACGCGGCTCTAAGGCCTTTGTGCAGACTAGTACCGGGGCCATTATCGGCATAGAGCAAGCGAATCCGGGAATAACTAAAAGTGGAAAGGCTTCCTGGCAGGAAATTCTAAGATAATGATTTATAGCTCGTAGCACATGAAATAATATTCATGTAATTGCGTTATGCTTGTATTTTCAAGGTGTTATTGAGTCGAGATGGGATCAATTCATGTGCGACGCACTATAACAAATGATGGCAATTTTGCAAGAGGACATTACCTGAAATATTAATAGGAGCAAATATAATGAAAAATCAACGGAAACTGCGCAATTATCTAATTAAACATAAGATGCAGATTCGAATTACTGCAAAATTTGTGTTCTTTGCCTTAATCTCATCGCTCCTGAGCGGCGTAATGGTCTATCTCACGCTGTGGCCGACGCTGTCGAAGCTCATTCCACCAGATGTCTTTCCGATTTTACAAGCAAATATTGTCTTTACCTTGTCCTGTGCCGTTGTACCGATAGTCCTGCTGATTTTCGTTAGCGGGATTATTATTACCCATCGCGTTGCAGGACCGATCTATAATATCGAAAATAAATTGGATAAAGCAATCAGGGGGGAAGACATAGGTCTCATTTGCCTGCGCAAAGGTGATGAACTGCAAGAGCTGGCGGAAAAGGTCAATGCACTGCTTCAAAAACTGAAAGACTCAGGTCATTGAGTCTTCTCGACTAGTCCATATGTTCTTGCTCGCCTTGACAAGAAAGGAGAAAGGCCGTACAGAATGCTTGCAGTGCGTGATACCTGACGAAATTCGCGGTTTGTGGGGAAGTGGGTGCCGTGTATATACAAAATGCCTGGAAGCGGAAAGGGCACTGGTGGCCCTCCCGGACTTCAAATCCGGTGCACTGGGTGAAGAGCTCGGTGGGTGGGTTCGATTCCCATGCGCTTCCGCCATTTAATTTCATCTGTCCCTATTAGCCTTCTACCTTCAGTCTATTCACCTGAATAGTTACACATTCTGTAAGCGTTCACAGGGCACCGCATCTGCTTTGTTGTCGGGCACTTGAAGTACAGGGAGTACGTCTGCGTACCCTCCGCCTCGCATCTGCAGCACCTTGTAAACGCTTACAGTCCGGTGGGTTGCGGTAAAACAGGCGTTGTAATCCCGTGAACGGTTACCACATTCTTTATCCTGTCATGGATCATGGCAATAGTCTGTTTTTTATCTAATGACCAGTCAGGGGTCACCAGTTCATTCCTGGGAGGATCTCCGGTGAGCCTTTGGATCACAGTGCCTTTGGGAAGGATCGCAAGGGCCCATGCAACCATTTCCACATAATCTTCCTGTGTAATGGGTTTATAGTTACCAGCCCTGTAGAGCCTGTTAAGCTCAGTATTTTCCACAATGTACAGATGATGGAACTTGATCCCCTCCACATGGAGATTTGCCAGAAGCCTGATGGTGTCTTCCATCTCGCTACGGCCTTCTCCGGGCAGTCCAAAGATGACATGTGCGCATGTCATCAGGCCGTATCTTTTTGAAATTTCAACGGCCCGGACAAAATCAGACACTGTATGTTTCCTGTTGATCCCGGCAAGTGTGGCATCAGAGGCACTTTGAAGTCCATATTCCATCCAGACCATGCGCCCTTCACCAAGACGTGAAATCAACTCCAGACGCTCTTTATCCACGCAATCCGGGCGGGTGCCGATAGAAAGCCCCACCACATCAGGCCCAACAAGGGCCTGTGTGTAAACAGCCTCAAGCCTTCCAATCGAAGCATATGTGTTGGAGAAAGACTGAAAGTAGGCAATAAACTTCCTGGCACCATAACGTCTGCCGGCCCAGTTTATTCCCGCCTTCATCTGCTCAGCTATATCCTTACCAGAGCCGTAGGCGCCGGTCCCTGAGCCTCTGGCATCGCAGTATATGCAGCCGCCCCTGCCTTTGGTTCCATCCCGATTAGGGCATGTAAAACCCGCGTCAAGGGAAATTTTTTGTACCCTTTCCCCAAAGACCGAGCGCAGATACTGATTAAGACTGAGATACATCAACTCCGGTATCCTCATCAGAATCAAACCAGGCCTTCAGCCAACTCACGGCCTCGTCCCTGGTACTGACTGCCCCTTCCACCTGGGCCTCTTCCAGGGCATCAAGAGATTTGCCTATCAATGGCCCGGGAGATAGCTCAAAGATCCTTTGAAGATCATGGCCTGTAAGGAGACGGGGCCGCATCTTTACCGGCTTTAGCCAATCCTGATAAAAAATATGTACATTTTTCCACAGCCCGGCCAGATCTGAATCAAGCTCTGGTGGCTTAAGCGGCCCGCAGCCGGACATGCTGTCAGCCATGGCAAGAAGAAAGAGGGCCGGATAATCAGCGCCGGTTTCCATCAGGAGTCGCCTCATGGCCCGTTTAGTGGGTCCTCCCTGTCTAATATCTTTCAGGAGGTGAAACGGGCGCATGTGAAGCCCTACCATCTTGGCTACAAATATAGTTTCCCGTTTGGGCCAACGAAGACGTTTTCCTATTGTCAGGACCATGTCTGAACCCGTGTGGTCGTGGCGATAAAAGGTAGTGCGTCCCTGTTTTTCCCCCTTGCAGCTTGGTTTGCCGATGTCATGAAGAAAAGCCGCCCACTTAAGATCAGAAATTCGAGCACTATTTTCAGCAATCCAGTTCTCCATAGGTTCACATAGAAAAAATTTATTGCAGGGCTCGGCAATAAGATCCTCCATGGCATCAACTGCCGCAAGGCTGTGATCCAGGACATCCAGATGGTGATAACCCGGCTGAGGCATACAGTCCATAGGGTTGATTTCAGGTAAAAGAGCGTGCAGCAACCTGACTTGAACCATCTCATGAAGTGTCCTGCCTGCCTTCTCTGACTCCATGATCAGCCTGAGTTCGTGGCTAATACGCTCTGGTGCGACGGAGTCCATAGAACCTGACAGGTCCCTGATGTAATCTCTTGTTCGCTGCTCTATTTTAAAATCCAGTTGGGACCTGAAGCGATAGGCCCTAAGGAGCCTTAGAGGATCAGATTCAAGGTTTTCCTGAGAAATTGCTTTTATTATTCGATTATCAAGGTCTGCAAGACCTCCTGTAGGATCTAGGATTTGGTGATTTGGTGATTTGGTGATTTGGTGATTGGATAAGGCAGGGACTTTAGAAAGAAAGGGAAGGGCTGAAAACAGTGGTACCGCCACGGCATTTATTGTGAAATCCCGCTGATACAGGTCCTCCTCGATGTTATTGGCCATATCTCTGTACTGACTGAAATCCAGAATAAAATCCTTACAGACAACCCTTGCCACCCCTTCCTTCTCATCCAACATGACAAAGTGTCCTGTTGTGCTTTGAGCAAAGCGTCTGGCAAGGGCGACAGCACCATCCGGCACTACAAGATCAATATCCAGTACCTTTCTGCCCAGGAGCCAGTCTCTCACAGGCCCACCAGCTACATAGGCTTCCCTGGAAGAAGACAGGATTTCAAGCTCTTTTAAAACAGGACTTTTTTCTGTCACAGACGGCATCCTTCATAGCAAGCCAAGCGATTAGCTATTAACCGATTTTTACTTCCACAATCACTAAATCACCAAATCACCCTGGCCAAATCATGAAGCAAAGGCCGAAATCGGCGCATTTCGGCCTGACTCTCTCTGTCGGCTTTTGGAAAAGTACGATTGGCGAGGAGTACGATCAATATCTCATGCTCCAGGTCCATCCAGAAGGAGGTGCCTGTAAAGCCCAAGTGACCTATACTTCGAGGAGAAAAACTGCTGCCTGCACTGGAGCCAGCCGGAGATGGAGTGTCAAAACCAAGGACCCAGGTACTGCCAATGTCAGAATCTTGAATACGCCAAAATTCCTGAAGGAGTCCTTTTGGAAAATTAGGGACGCTGCTTCCGCCTTTATAAATATCAAGGAGTCTCAGGAGGAGTTTTGCCACTGATCCTGCGGTCCCGAAAAGACCTGCATGGCCTGAAACTCCACCGACAACCCAGGCATTCAGGTCGTGGACCTCGCCGCAGACAACCCTTTTCCTGAATGGACATACCTCTGTAGGCACTACCAACCCATTGCAACACCTATTTTTCAAATCCTCTCTTTCCCCCTTTGTCAAAGGCGGCCCAGGGGAAATTTGCCCAATTGCCGGGGTACTTGTCAAGGGAAAATATAGACCTTTTACATTTAAAGGTTCAAACACCAACTCTTGTGCAGCATCTGCCAAGCCTTTGCCTGTAAGGCTCTCTATTATCCAGCCGAGGAGCATAAACCCGAGGTCGCTATATTCGGCCTGTGTTCCGGGGGGAGATACCAGAGGTTCGGCCAAGACGAGTTTTTTCATTTCCAAGAGCCGGAAATCAGGCGCCAGGTGAATTAATTCCTTATAAAATGGTCTGTAGGCTGGAAGCCCGGATGTATGGCCTAAAAGGTGACGGATGGATATTTGGATTTTGTCCAACGGTACTTCGGAGAAAAATGCCCTCAGAGTGTCATCAATGTGTAATTTCTCCCTTTCCACCAAGGCCATGACAGAAAGCGCAACTGCAAGAGGTTTGGTAAGGGATGCAAGATCGTAAACCGTACAGGGACTGACCATTGCAGACCAAGGAACATGAGTAACCCCACCCCATGCAGCCTCATACACAATTTCTCCGCCGGTTGCTACGGTCAGTACGGCCCCAGGGAAGAGACCACTTTTGATGGCTTTTTCAAATAGCCTATCCAGCCCGTGAATCTCAGAATGCCGTCTGCTTTGTGCCAAAGAGGGAGACATCTTTCATATATGCCAAAAAGTAGTTTACACTTTTTAAAAAACGTTTCATTCAAAGCCGTAATTCTTTTCTTTGCGCGAGATTCTTTTAAAAAGTATAAACCTAAAAATGAAGGATGCCAAATGGGATATCAAAAAGGAACGTCATCCTCTATCGGCGGTTGTGGCGGCTCAAGGTCTGTTCCTGTTCCCGAGGCCCTGTCTCCTTTGGAATCCAGCATCATCATGTCCCTGGCAATTACTTCCGTAGTCCACCGTTTGTTCCCATCTCTGTCCTCCCAGGCCCGGGTCCTGAGCTGGCCCTCCACATAGACATTGCTTCCCTTTCTCAGATACTCGCCGCATATCTCGGCAAGCCGCCTCCATGCCACCACCCGGTGCCAATCCGGATCCCCTTCCTCCCACCTGTCTTCCCGTTTGACCATCCGGTTTGTGGCTATGCTGAGGGTCGTCACTGCAGTCCCGTCGGCAGTGTAGCGGATCTCGGGGTCCGCGCCCAGACGCCCAATGAGCATAACCTTATTAAGGCTCTTTGCCATGTATTTATCCCCCCCTTCAGTTATAAGCTGTGACTGATACTACACTAAACAACGTAAGTGTTCACGGAACTTTGAAAATAGAAATTTGGTTATATTTACAGCTATGCTGTCAGATGATCGTATTATCTGATAGCCCACGGTGTTCTGCACCTTTTATCTCTCCCAAATTTCTACTTTCCAATTTCAAGTTTCAAGCCGTGAACGGCTACTAAACAACAAACCTGAATTCACCTTTACCCAGAAGATCGTGAAGATGTACCACTCCAACCAGTTGTCCATTTGTTTCAACAACAGGCAATACTGTGATCAGGTGCTTTTCCATAAGGGCGAGGACGTCTGCCGCAAGGACTTCGGGAAAAACACTTTTTGGGTTTTGTGTCATCACTTGCTCCACAGCCTTTTCTGACAGGTCCCCCGTATCAATCAGCGCCCTTCTCAAATCACCATCTGTTACAATCCCAATTACTGATTCCTCGCCGTCAAGTACCAAAACTGAACCCAAGCGTTTGAGGTCCATTTCCTTAAGGACTTCGGCCATGCCGGTCCCCAGGCGGGCAAGCGGGATATCAGCCCCGGTGATCATCACCTCTCGTACCTGGACTCTAAGCCTATCACCCAGGGTCCCGGCAGGATGATTTTTTCTGAAATCCTCTTTATTGAATCGCCGCATTTTAAGGAGAACCACTGCCAAAGCATCACCTGCAGCCAGAGTTGCTGTAGTGCTGGCAGTAGGGGCCAGTCCGAGAGCACAGGCCTCTCTGTCAACCCCTGTGTCGATCATTGCTTCGCTGATCCTGGCAAGGGCTGACTCTCTGTTGCCGGTTAAGGCGATTACAGGAATTCCCCTGTTTTTGAAAGCAGGCATTAAATCTCTGAGTTCCCGAGTCTCGCCGCTATTTGAGAGGGCAATTATAATATCATCTTTAGTAACCATGCCCAGATCACCGTGTACAGCCTCCACCGGATGGAGAAACATGGCAGGAGTACCTGTACTGGCCAAGGTTGCGGTAATTTTTCTGCCGACAAGTCCGGATTTACCTATTCCTGTTATTACTACCCGGCCTTTGGTTTTAAGCAGCAGCTTAATGGCCTTTACAAAGCCCTCGTCCAGATGGTCTCTAACCCGTCTGATCCCTGCCATCTCAATTTCAATAACCTCCTTGGCAGCAGGAAGGATGGAATCAACATCCTCTTCAAGCAACAATGAATCTTTGTTTTCCATAAGATCTCTCAAACCCGCACTTTCCGATATTTTCATCCAAAATAAAAATCCATTCTACTCTGGAGTTAGCTATACCTTCAAGTCCTGTCTACTCGACTTTGGCCATTTTTAATTCATGGTTGTTGGGCTAACTTACTGAAATTATTATATCTAGCTTGAATTGGATCAAATCTACCCATAAAAAATCGGGGTATGAGTGCTTGTAATTCCCAAATCGTGCAGCTAACTCCTTGATTTTTCTGGTTTTATAATAATCGAAAAATGGCCAAAGTCGAGGTCTATTGAATACTTGTTATTTTCTATTTTTTGTAACAATTCAGGCTGAAGGCTGAAGGATTTCAACCATCTCGTAACGCTCGAATGCCCTAAATTCCGTCCTTCAAAGTCTTCTACCTTCAGTCTATTCACCTGAATATTTATTATTGATACAGTTTATGGACCGGATTTTTTTGGAGAGGGGGGGATAAAAGGTTATTTCCTTTCTTAAATTCAAAATTGTGTCTGAACGGCCTCTTCGTTCAGACACTGAATAGGCAGTTCTATCTCGACTGTTGTACCCTCATCCATTGAGGTTTTGAATAATATAGAGCCTCCGTGGCTGATCACAATCAGCCGGGCCATATAGGTCCCAATGCCTGTACCGTCCTTTTTCCCGGCAGTCGCGTACTTTTCAAAAAAACATGAACGGACCTGTTCCGGAATCATACCCCAGTTATGCACACTGACCAATACCCGTTCGTCGTCATGCTTGACCTTAATCTTTACTGGCCGGTTTTGTGGCGAGGCCTCAATGGCATTCTTAACCAGGTTGTCCAGTGCGCTTTGAAGATAAATTTTGTCTCCGATAAAAGGCAATCTATGTTCAAGTGTATAAAATTTCTTATTGAAGATAATGACGATATCAACGTTCTTATTGTCGGCGATACTTCGAAGGACACTGCGGACCTGGGCGACTATTTCCATAAAGTTGAACTGTTCTTGCGAGGGCTTATATGACCCATGTTCAAGGCGCACAATGTTAAGATAGGTTTTAACCATCTTTTCCAATTGTTTTCCGCACTGTTGGATATGGCGGCAGCATTTCTGTTGTGCTTCGCTGAGTTCGGTTTTGTCAAGCAAGCGGTTGGCAAGACCGACAATTGCCACCAAACGGGAATGCATGTCATGGCGCAGCATCTTTTCCATGTCTTTTCGGGAAATCTCCATCTCGACGAATGGGGTGATATCACGAAAGGTCGAGATGATGCTTTGCTTATTCTTGAAACGGATTACTGAGCTATTGACAGATACCCAGCAGTATGTCCCATCGTTCTTCCTGAATCGATACTTGACCGGGCCGGTTAGCTTGTTTTTCATAAGTTTTGCGAAATCCTGGATGGCCTTGGTTCTATCATCAGGATGGAGCAGGTCAACCATGGCACGCCGATAGAGCGTCATGGATTCAAGACCGAGCAAACGGCTGAAGATTTTATTATGAAAAATGATTTTGCCTTCGGAGAAGAGGGCGACCCCGTCTGCGACATTATCCACAAGAATCCGGTATTGTTCCTCCGATTGCCTCAACAGTTCGGTCTTTTCTCGAACCTTACGTTCAAGGCGCTGACGCTCTGCTAACCGGTTGACGCTGACCAATAGCTCACCAATATTGAAAGGTTTCTCAATGAAGTCTGAAACACCGAGCTTGATGGCCTCCAGGGCATTTTCAAAATTGCCATAGCCCGTAATAAGTATAACACCCATGGAGGGATTAATAATACGCAGTTCCCTGGCAAGAGTAATCCCATCCATTTGAGGCATTTTAATGTCAAGGAGAGCAAGGTCATAGCATTGCCGAGTTGCTATTTCCATGGCTTCTGCTGGACTACAAATGGCTGTGATACTAAAGCCAGTTTCAGACAGGGCATTGGCCAGCAATTCACAGACACCTTCTTCGTCGTCAACAATTAAAATATTAGTAGAATTTTGCATTCGATCCCCATTACAATAATTACTGTATACATTCGTTCAGTGCCGGCAGGAGAAGTGTCCTCCGGTTTTTCCACCTTCTCTAAACTTAAATTATTATTATGACCTAATTTGAGCAATTAGCAGTTAGCGTTTAGCTTTGAAAAATGGTTCATCACTGATTAGTGTGGTAATCCGCGATGAACAGCTATTGGTATTTATCTTTTAGGTGTTAGTAACCTATTTGGAAAACAGCAGCTAATTAACCGCTGGCAGCTAATACCTAATTTTGTAATAGCAGAACATCCTGTAATCATTAAACTAATACCTAATACCTAACCGCTAAAGGCTAACCGCTCAATTTAAGTATGATTAAGAATTGTATCCAGCATCAAATATTATTATCGATCTATCGGCAGAAAAAGTTAAATTTTCTCCGGCTAGTATCGCGTTTCATGAAAACCTTGGACCTGTGCGCTTAAGAACCTACTTAAAATCAATCATGAAAACACGAAGGTACGAAAACACGAAACAAGACATGAAAAAAAGAGGAACGTCCATCCAGAGGCTTCCCTTTCGTGTTTTTAATCTTTCGTGCTTTCGTGATAATCCTTTTCTCTTTCGTGTTGCACAATCAGACGTGTAACCGCACAGATGCGACAATGAATTTGCCTTTTCGTTTACACTCAGACTTCTCTCCGTGCGGAGATCAGCCAGGAGCCATTGCCGTCCTTACCAAAGGTCTTCAAAGGGGTCTTTGCCTTCAGGCACTCCTTGGAGTCACCGGGTCCGGCAAGACATTTACCATGGCCAATATAATAACCCAAGCGCAACGGCCTGCCCTGGTAATTGCACCGAACAAGACCCTTGCCGCACAGCTTTTTGGGGAATTCAAGACCCTTTTTCCGGAAAACGCAGTTGAATATTTTGTAAGCTATTACGATTACTACCAGCCGGAGGCTTATATACCTCAATCCGACACCTACATTCAGAAGGATTCCTCCATCAATGACTTTATTGACAGGCTCCGCCACTCAGCCACACATTCCCTGCTTACCAGAAGGGATGTGATTATTGTCGCCAGCGTATCATGTATCTATGGCCTGGGCTCTCCTGAAGAATACCGGCGGATGCAGTTATACCTGAGGGTGGATGATGAGCATCCCAGAGAAGAAATCCTGGCCCGGCTGGTCGCGATGCTGTATGAGCGAAACGATGTGGATTTCCACCGGGGGACCTTCAGGGTTCGGGGAGACATAGTTGAGATTTTTCCTGCCCATGAGGAAAAACACGCCGTAAGGGTCGGGTTCTTTGGAGATGAAATCGAAAATATCAGTATTATTGACCCGCTTAAGGGGCAGACCATTGCTTCATTGAGAGAAACTGTCATATATCCATCGAGCCACTATGTGGCATCTGAAGGCAGACTTGACAGGGCCATTCTGAGCATAAAGGCAGAGCTGGACGAAAGACTCCTGTTTTTTGAGTCTCAGAACAGATTGGTTGAGGCCCAGCGCCTTGAACAGAGGACCAACCTGGACCTTGAGATGCTTCAGGAACTGGGTTATTGCCATGGAATCGAGAACTACGCAAGACACCTCTCAGGCCGTCCCCCTGGAGAGCCTCCCCCTGTACTTTTAGACTATTTTCCAAAGGATTTTATAACTTTCATTGACGAAAGCCACATAAGCATTCCCCAGATAAGGGGCATGTATGCAGGGGATCGGTCCAGGAAAAAGACCCTTGTTGAGTTTGGTTTCAGGCTCCCATCAGCCCTGGACAACCGCCCATTACGGATTGACGAGTTCGAAAAGGCCGTGGGCCAGGTCGTTTGCATCTCCGCAACTCCGGGGCCATATGAGCTTGAAAAGGCAGGAGGGGCCGTGGTGGAGCAGATCATAAGGCCGACAGGTCTTGCAGATCCGCCGATAGAGGTAAGGCCTGCCGGTACCCAGGTGGATGATCTTATGGAGGAGATACAAAAAACCATTGCAAGAGATGAACGGGTCCTTGTCACTACCCTGACAAAGAGGATGGCAGAGGACCTCACAGAATATTACTCCTCAGTTGGTATTCGCGTTGAATATCTCCACTCGGATATCAAAACCATAGAGAGGAGCAAATTAATACACGGTCTGAGGCGTGGTGAATTTGATGTACTGGTCGGAATAAATCTCTTGAGAGAAGGGCTTGATATACCGGAGGTGTCCCTTGTGGCAGTACTGGACGCGGACAAGGAGGGTTTTCTTCGTTCGGAGCGGTCTCTTATTCAGACAGCAGGGCGGGCCAGCCGGAACGCCGATGGCATGGTGCTGCTCTATGCAGACAGGATTACCGGCTCCATGAAGCGGGCTATTGGGGAAACCGAACGCAGGCGCCGGATACAGATAGAATACAACCGGCTACATAATATCACTCCGGTCACCATAAAAAAGGCGGTTACAGACGCCCTGTTTTCCATCTATGAGAAGGAGCGGCAGTTGGATATGCAGATAGCTGAGACGACAGATCCCTATGGAGACTTGTCGAGTATCGCGAGCACGGAAGAACATATCAGAATGCTCGAAAAGGAGATGAAAATTGCTGCCAAAGAATACAGGTTTGAGATAGCCGCTGAACTCAGAGACAGGATCAAAGAACTTAAGCAATCATAGAATAATGGTAACTATTCAGGTGAATAGACTGAAGGTGGAAGGCCCTGCTGACCTCGTTTTGTAATACCGAGCCGCTTCTATGACCTCGTTATCCGCCTCGGGATGAAACGCAATCCTTCTCATGAGATAGCGGTTCCGGCACGTCGGAATACCTCCTCTCGAGTAGCTTCTCTTGCACTAATCTGAAGTTCCTGTAGAATTTTCCTAAAAAAAAGCCAAAAAGAGTTATTATTGCAATAGGTTATATGGCTTATCATCCTTTTTGGCGTGCAATTTTGTAGTCATGTAACTTACTCAAATTGGGAGGAATATCGCTCAAATTGGGGCCAAGAAAGATTGACTTAATAAAAAAATGTGTGTATTTCTAAATGTAACTTCTCAATAAGTCCGGGCAAATCATATTTTGCGGAGTCATGGTATCTCTATTTTTACCGCTTCCCTATGAAATTTCCATAAGTTTTTTAACTGACACCTCCATTCATTGAAAAAAAAGCGGAACACAATGGCTTGGATAGGTTATGATTGATTTATGGCTACGGCTCGTCTTACGAAAATCCCGAATATTCCCAATGTCTCTGAAGAGGAGCTCTCGCCTCTTGTTGCCGAATTACTCGATATTTGTTGCCTTCAACAAGAGGTGATCCTGTCACTGCAGGAACAAAATCAAATTCTAAGAGACGAAGTCGCCATACTAAAAAACCAAAAAACCAAGCCCAAACTCAAACCATCCAATCTCGAAAATCGCCCTGATAAAAAGAAGGAAAAACAAGAGTCAGGAAAACGGCCGGGATCTGAGAAAAAGAAGAAAAATCTTACAATCCATAAAACCATTGATGTCCGGCCTGATAACGTGCCTGAAGGCAGCTGCTTTAAGGGATATAACCATTTTACAGTTCAAGATATCGTAATCAGACCGCATAACACGCTTTACCGTTTAGAACGCTGGCAAACCCCTTCGGGTGATTATGTTGTTGGCAAACTGCCAAAGGAATT
>PQXE01000099.1 GCA_003194495.1 Deltaproteobacteria bacterium | reverse complement strand
GGCGTAGAGACTCCGAGCTGTCGGGCTACTTCTGCCGAGGGGATTCCATAATCCTGTACCAATTGATACGCTATCTGCAGTCTGACCTGTGAGATATAACCGCGACGACTACCCATTCGAGGTTCCTTTGGATTGATGTTGTTCTTCTCATATACCGTTATTACACTTATTCAATCTAGGTAATAACGCAATTTCTATTTTCATTAATTAATCTCTTAAACCTTCAGCTATGCTGATGGTCCCAGCTTTGCTATGCGGGTAAGTGGGAGTATTTTTTCACCGCCCGCTTTGCTCAAGACGCAAAGTTCGCAGAGAAAAGATATTTTTTTCTGCTGAGAGGGCAGAAAAAAATACATTTACGCAAAAACCATAGTATATGGTCATTCGAAGCATATATACCGACGAATAGAATTGTATAGTTGCCATAATGCTTGTAGCTTTTGTTTTCCTTCCTTTCAAAGGAAAACAAAAAGAAAGTAAACTTAGCGTTCTTTGCGCCATTGCGGTGAACAGTATTCAGACAAAGACCCTTTTAGGGTCATCATCCAAGCCCCCCTTTTTAGGGGTGGTAATTGACTACCTCCATTCAATTTAGCGTTAGAAGTAACTTGCCCGCCGTGGAACAAGCGCTAAACGTGGCAGAAGCAAAAATGTTAGGGGTTGCTCCAAAAATCGGAGCTGTTCTGCGGGTCAAGTTGACTGACCGATTCGCTGCTTCTTAGGCTACTTCGAGATGAAGGTGTTTACCTACGGCCTGAGCATAATTCGCCAATGTGGAGAGGCGGATGTCTTCTGCATGGTTTTCAATCCGGGAGATGGCAGATTTTTTAGTACGCAATTTCTTAGCCACCTGCTCCTGGGTAAAGCCTGCTTCAAGGCGAGCCTGTTTCAAAAGGACACCAATTTTGAATTGCTCATATCCTTTGTCAAAATTTTCTGCAAATTGGGGGCTCTTCTTCTTTCTTGTTTCAATATATCTATCCAGATCGTCCATCTATTTACCTCCTGTTCAAATATTCTTTTTTGCGCTTTTAAGCCAGCCTAATCTCATTTAAAGGAATTTTCTGGCTCTTCTTCTGGAAGGAGTTGGTCAGTATGATCAATTCTCGGCCATGAAAGAAGCTGTCCTACCCTAGTTTCTCTTCCCAATAAATCTTGATTTTATCTCTTTAAAATTTCTCTCTCATAAAATTGGGATACCGGTATAATAGCCTGGGACGGGAGGAAGTAGTATGGGTCTTCTTTCGAGTTTCCGGGACGGCTTTATATCCACATGCGGGAAGTATTTCTTGCATCAAGGTGCTTATGCCAGTGTTCCCGAACGGCCTTCTATGTGTGACAAGTGTCATAGCGATTTTGGTTGTTTTCACGCACACGGGAGATATACGCGTTGGGTGAAGACGCTGAAGGGTGCTGTATTGACACCTGTTCGGGTATGGCGACAGAGATGGCTATGCCTGTGCTGCGGTCGGACTATGAGTAATGGGACGCCAGATGTATTGCCATATATACCCAATTGCACTCTGGTTATTTTAGCCCTTCTTTGGTCATACCTGGAAGGTGAAAAGGGTATTTATAAAAGCATCCCACAGGAATTAGACGAGGCAGCCACACCCAGAACCCTGGCTCGCTACCTGAAACGGGCAAAAGCCGTCTGTCTGGAAACTCAACAAGCCATTCGAGAGGTATTGATCGAAACAAGAGAACCCAGGCCATGGGATGAGTGCTTTCACCAGGGGCTTTCACCCCCTGAAAGTCTTACCAAGAGGTATCGCAATTCCACCAAGGCCATCACACTTTGGCGCAGTCTCGCGATCCTGCTTATAGGCTACAAGACCCTTTCGGCTACTCCCTCCCTCCTCATGGCCCGGGCAAGACAAAAAGCGGAACAGAGAAAAACTCGATTCTTGATTTGATTTTACCATACCTTATTGGGAGTCAAAAGGAGATTTTTGTCTCCATTTGGGTCCCATTTCTTTAGATACCTTTCCCACAAAAGCTGTCATCGAAGTCCTGAAGAGACCTTGATAATCTGGTGGCAAAATCATGAAAGGAGGACTTTCAATGACAGATCACGACCCTATTACCAAAAAGGCGCTTCTGCGTTTCCAGATCATCAGCGCGTATCTTGCCACCAATCCACCCCGGGGGAAACGTCGTCAGATGCTCGAACACCTGGCGGCCAAGAGTTGGTTTCTGGAATCCGGAGAAGTCATCACTGTGAAACCGGAGACTATCCGATACTGGCTCCGTATATACCGCCTTGGCGGTTTTGAAGCCCTCAAGGATAAACCCAGAAAAGACAAGGGAATACGGGCCATACCCAAAGACCTGATCGAAAAAGCCTGTAAACTGAAACTCGAAGTGCCCGAGCGTTCTATAGAACGAATCATTACTATCATGGAGAACATGCAACTGGCTCCCCCGGGCCTCTTGCGCAGATCCACTCTGCACAGGGCCTTGCAGGCGCGGGGACTATCAGCCAGAAAGCTGGTCGTTCCGGATAACCAGGACCTGGATCGATGGCAGGCGGATTACGCCAATGATCTCTGGCAGGCGGATATGCTCCAGGGACCATGGCTGCCTGATCCAAACCGAAAAGGCAAGATGCGACGGTCCTATCTCTACGCCTTCCTTGATGATGCCTCCAGGTTAATCCTCTATGGCCGTTTCTTCTTCAAGGGTGATCTCCCCGCCCTTGAGTTGGTCTTCAAACGCTCTTTACAGCGCTACGGGAAACCGGATCGGGTCTACTACGATAATGGCATGGTCTTCAAGTCCAACCATATGAAGATTGTCTGCGCTGAACTCGGAATCCACCGACCAATCCATACAAGACCTTATAGACCCATGGGCCATGGCAAGATCGAGGCCTTCAACCGTTTTTGTGTCAATCATTTTATCGCAGAGGTTAAGGCTTCAAACATTATCACCCTCCATCAACTCAACGAGGCATTCCTCGCGTGGGCCGGGGAAGAATACAACCTTCGGAAACATACCGAGATCAGAATGACTCCCAAACAGCGATGGGCAAAGGACTCTTCCCGTATCCAATACATCGATGAAGAAAAACTCCGTATCACGTTCTTGTGGCGAGAAAAAAGGACCTCGGATAAAACCGGTGTTATCCAACTCTTTAACCGGCGCTACAAGATATCTCCTGCCTTGGCCAAAAAAAGGGTTGAGGTCCGGTATGATCCTGAAAGACTCGATCATATCGAAATCTACCAGGAAGGTACTTTTAAACAGCGGGCCAGACCCCTTCAGATAGCACCAAACCGCGCTCCGAAGGAACTGCTTTCTTTGCAACAATATCAGAACTCAGGGGAAAAGACCGACTACCTCGGATGGCTCACACAACAACAGAAGGCAAAAATACAAATCACCCCGTCCGTCGATAACTCCTCAAACACCCAGACACTCGCAGGTTTTCTGAACATCCTTCGTGAACGCATCGCCGAAGAAGTCTTCGATGAAAGAGAAGCAACAGCGTTCTTTCAAACTTTCGGACCTTTTGATGCGGACCGGCTCAAACACACCCTGGATAATCTCTTGGCCGTTGAACCTAAAAACCTCCACATCAGCTTCTATCTCAACCATATCCAGGATCAAATACCTGGAGGTAAATGATGAAAGAACAACGCATGCACCTTAAATCCTACTTCGGTTTCTCCAAGATCCCCTTCACCAAGTATATGTGGGCATCCAAAATGTTCAACGCAAAGGCACAGCAGGAATTTATACAGGGCCTCCATTTATGGCTCGAAACACGCGGTATTGCCCTCCTCTATGGCCCTCCTGGTGTGGGAAAAAGCATCAGCTTAAGACGGTTTAAAAACGATTTAGACGAACGCCGCTTCGATGTCTTTTATCTCTTTAACCTCCGCATTACCCCCACAGGGTTCCTCAGGAGTCTCTCCCGCATCCTCGGGTTGCCTGTCCTTTATCACCAGGCTGACCTCTTTGATGCCATCAGTGCATTCTTGGCTCAATATGAAGAGCGAACAGGAAAACACCCCATCATCATATTTGACGACGGTGATGGCCTTTCGGATAAGTTGCTTGAACTGCTCAGACTGCTTGCCAACTTTGCCATGGATTCAGAAGACAGATTCTCTTTCATCCTCTCAGGGTCCCAAAGACTCGCCCTGCGCATCAGAGAACCCCAAAATGAGGCCCTCATGCAGCGTATTGTCTTCTCCCATAGCCTCAGAGGATTTACTATAGATGACGCTCGCAAATACATCCATTTCCATCTGGAACGTGCCGAGGGACCCAAAGAACTCTTTGTCGATAACGCCATCCAACTGATCTTTCACCTGGCAAAGGGCATTCCAAGGGTCATGAATCAACTGGCACTCCAGGCCATCATCAGGGCCGCTGTCCACAGGACTCAGACTATAGATGAAAACTTCCTTAAACAGCACGTCCTCAACAACTCCATCTTCGACAACAAACTCGGTGATACATGATCATGAAAATGTATCCCTTCCATTCCTGCTGCAAGCAAACCGCTCTCAAGGCGTACAAGCAGGGGATATTCTCCTTCATAGGCTGTGATTCCTGTAAAACAGTCTTTTCCATCACTGATGACCTCGCTTTTTTCATAGATCAGGTCATCGCCTATTATAGGCTCAACAGCACTTCTCTCCATTGTGACTTGCTTCTCTTTGATGGCAACATGATCTTTCTGTTGCCATGAAATGAACCTATGAGCCTCTATACCCTTCAGGAGATCGAAGAAATCGTTGTGATGGAAAGGCTCCATCTCTATAACAACGGGCTCTCTTATGGTGCTCAAGCCATCTCCCAGATCCTGGAGCACAAGGGAATCCGACCATTGCCTTCCATCAGCACCATCAAGCGCATCCTCTCACGAAATTGCCTGACCCATGGCCGGATAGGTTATTATCCAGAGGACGATACTGGGAACTGATTATGAGATGCTTTTTCAGGCCGATTGCGGGAAACGATAGAATAGTCGATCCCACCCTCTTTACCGGGATTTTATCCCGGGATTTAGCTGGGAGAATAAACTGGGGTAAGACACGATAACGTCGCCAGTAGTCAGGATTTCTTTGCCTCCAGGCCATCTGACAATCAGCCTGATTGGCTCTATAGGCCTCATCTGTGGCAAGTTTTTCCTTCTGCCACTTCCGACGACGTGCCTTCTGACATTCTGGAC
>PQXE01000098.1 GCA_003194495.1 Deltaproteobacteria bacterium | reverse complement strand
CACTTGGATTGGATGATTCTTGGGAAGTGAAGGCTACCCATACAAAATAGCGAAGAGGCATAAAAAACACTCCAAAGTGTAACTTAATATTTTAAAAAAATTGTCTTGACAATTGGGTCCACCTTAGTCCCAAGGCTAAAGGAGGCGAGCAAGGCTCGCCGCCCTCTGTGTTCTATTTCAATATAAGGGTAATCGTAACGACTACGTTTTTTCCTCCTTCCGGCGTCGGAAAGCATAGCTTTTTGAGCTTTTCAACAATACATCGTTCAAGCTCTTTTCTATTCTCCTGACTTGTATTCACCTTCACCCCTGTGACTCTACCTTTTGGATCAATAACCAACCTGAACTCTAGCTCAACTCTTTGGCCAGACTGCTTCCATAATGCATATTTATTGCACTGGTTAATGGAGTTAAGATGCTCTTCCACCACTCTTTGAATGGACTCCTTGGACAAACCCTCGGTAACAGCAATTGTACCCAGTTTGATAGGCATTTTCTCAAGGGCCGGCGTCGTGATCAAAGGCTTGAGACCTAAACCATCTTCCTTTTTGTGTTCAAGACCTTCTTCCCTCATTATGCCTTTATACGCCAGGGTAGAGGGGACGGCGGTCATACCAAATCCCTTTTGCATAAGAATTCTATTCCCTACTGCATAATCCGAAACGCCCTGGGGCAACGGAAGGGGTTGTTTCACTGTAACTGCTTTGCCATCCTTCAGGCGTATCTGCGTATCAATGGCAACAAATGATGTATAGGCAGTCAATAGATTGTAAGTCAGGCCCAGATTCGTGACTTCCATGACCCGCTCATCTTGTGGACGCAGTTTGTTGTAATCCGAGAGGATGGCGATCCGGTGCCGTGCCCACAGGTAGCGCAGGGCCGAATTTGTCTTTAAAGGTTTTATTTTACCCACATCCACTTCCTTCATGAAGGAGCCGTCTCCGGCAATTCCTTTTAAGTGGATATTGCCCTGGGGCCTGCCGCGCCATTTGCCGAAGATTATGACGGGGCGATCAGCCAATACGTCAGGAATGCTGGGGGGCTCTACATCATAGACCTCGAAATCACCAAAGTCGGTCTTGATTCCTGTCAACACAGGTGACTGTATGAGTCTTCTGAACTTCTCCGCTTTATTGGTTGCTTCTTCAGGCCTGATTATGACAAAGGGCTCGCCCATGCCAACCCTTGCCATCCCTTGGATAATATGGCGGTTGACACTCGATCCTATCCCGAATGCAAACATATTGGCATTGCCGAGATTGTTCCGAATCAGGTCAAAGGCCTCTGCTTCAACAGAAACATAACCGTCCGTAGCAATAACAACACTGCGCGAGTATCCTTCGATCCTCGGCAGGGAAAGGGCCCTTTTGAGTGCCGGTAACAGCTCTGTGCCCCCTCCACCACGCTGGCGCTCAATCATGTTTATGGCATGGCCGATGTTTTTCGGCGTGGCGGGCAAGGACTTTTCTGACATAACGGATGAGCCTCCAGCAAATAGCAACACATTGAATCTGTCCGTTGGACGAAGGTTGCCGATCAGATCTTTTAGGAGCTTCTTGGATATATCCATGGGGAAGCCATGCATGGAGCCGGAGACGTCAACGATGAATATATACTCCCTGGGGGGAATCTCATGGTCGGTTACCCGCTTCGGGGGTTGCAGCATGAGAAGGAAAAAATTCTCTTCCTCTCCTTCAAATAAAAGAAGTCCCGTTTCGATCCTCCCACCGGCGAGGCGGTATTTCATTACAAAATCGCGGTTGCCACCGTATTTCTCAGATCCATCCAGCTTTATTGAGGCAAAAGCAGAACCGTCATAGTTGATATTCACCTTGTGCGAGGGGCAGGTGATATCCTGGATTGGAAGGCCTGCAGCCACATCTAACGTAATGTCAAACGTATAAGTCGGAGATTCTCCCTCGTGGAGGTAAGGATTTTCTATCCACTTCTCCTGTGGAGTGACTTCTGCCGCCGGCTGGTTGGAGTAGCGAGGACCTACAATGGTGGGATAAACGAACTCATAAACAGCGTCGGTGGGAACAAGCAACTCGGTATATTTAAGTTCCACTTTGATAGCATCTCCCGGCAAGATGTTTGCCACGTTCATCTGAAATACATTGGGCCTTTGCTGTTCCAGGAGCGATGCGCTTTTGCCTGCCTCTTTAGCCTCTTCGTATTCACGCCGCGCCTCTTCACGCTTGCGGATCTTTGCAGTGATGGTTCGCTCTCCGATCATCATTTTCATCCCGTAAACTGCAGCCCTTGTGGAGGCCGGAAAGACATAGACGGCCTCCAAAGGCCTTTTGCCTTCGTTCTTGTAGACCTGTCTCACAATCACATCAGCAATGACACCGGAGACATTGACTTTCGCGGAAGTAGACTTGAGGGGCAGTTGGTCCACCTCGGGGTCATCGCTCTTTACAAGGAAATAGGGTGATAATGTTCTATCAGCGTCCTTTTCCGGCTGTGCGTAAGCCGCATTGGCGAAGAGTACAAAAAGAGCAACAATCAGCAGTATCCATTTTTTCCTTTTGTCTGTCATTTTTTTAACCTCATCACTCATTTCTGAATTGGAAACTGGGCTGTGCCCATCCTGAGTTTCCGGATTGACACTAGGGTGTCTTTTGGTCTGTTGCTACATTAGACAAGGAAGGATCAAAAAAGTTCCAAGAAAATACTCTTTGAATTAGCCACCCCAGAGGAATATGTTACACCCCAGAGAAATAGGCTTCGCATTTCACAGGGTGAACATTCCACAGGGCAGGCAGACACACACAGACGAATTTTCATGCTCAGGGATGGCTAAATTCCCCGTCATGACTATTTAGGTACGATACAAATCGGATACGCATTCGAATGATCTCTTCGTCCTTTTCCGATATGCTTGGCGGGGGAGTCCGGAAGGGTCCTAAATGCTTTAACTTTTCACAAAATGCACCGTAATGTTTGGCAGGAATCTCTGCATGGATGGATTGTGGACTCTCGGTCTGCTTTTCATATTCTACGGATATCACCTTGCCCCCTATAAGGCCTATGAAGTCTTTCACTTCTCCAGTACCCCATGTAATGGATTGCTTTTTTCCTTTTAGTTTGCCCGGCTGGATCTCGTCATTGGATTCTGTCTCCCTGTATATCCTTGCTCTTGGCGGAGAAAGCATGTAGGTTTTTTCTTCTTGAATTGTCGCTCCTCTCTTTCGCGGGGCCGGCGCTGCTTCCAGGGCTGCACCCGGGGCATGAACCCTTTCAGGTTCATCTGTTCTCAGCAAAAGGGCCAACTCAATGGTTCGCTCCTCTCTTTTTGGTTGCTTTGCCGTTCGCTCCTCAAAAGTAGGTTCAGATATGTACCCCTCCTTTTCAAGCCGTGATTCAAGGGTATCCGCAGTAATCTTTTTTGTAATCATTGACTCTGTAGAACCTATGGGAATGCCTGCCATCTCTCTTTCCGGTTGTTGAATGTGTATAATTGAAACAATCAAAAGAACCGTGGCCACAGCACCGGTCAATTCCAATGGGATCTTAATACGCCACGGAACGAATAAGATCCGCATTATCCTTCGAAACCAGGGGCTCGGCTCCATACGTTCATGAAATTTCTCAAGAAAGTCATCTGGTGCATCAACGGCGTCAAGGGATCTCAATTCCTTAAGCAACGCCTCAAGGGAATCAAGCTCCTCTTTACAGCCCCTGCAGGTCAAGAGATGTTCCTCTATCAGCGCTTTGGTTCTACGATCCAAGGTACCATCAATATACTCGGACAAGAGTTCCTTGATCTTGGAACAGTCCATTCTAAATTGCTCTCCCTAGCCTTTTTCTGAGACCCAGTCTTGCTCTGGCAAGCCTTGATTTTACAGTGCCCAGGTTAAGACCGGCAATACTTGCGATCTCCTCATAAGACAGGCCATCGATATCACGCAGGACAACCACCGTCTTTTGCTCTGATGGTAATGAGTCTACGGCCTTCCTGATAAGTGCCATTCTCTCTTTTCTTTCAAGCTCGATCACAGGGGAATGGGATTCATCTTCAATGTCTATGGGAGGGTTGCTACCTTCTGATTTTCCCGGGCCATCGAGCCAAACCATCTTTTTCCTCAGCCTATATTCCAACGACTTGAGCCTGTTCTTGCATGTATTGACCGCAATCCTATAAAGCCACGTAGAAAATGTAGATTCGGATCTGAATTTATTCAAGGAACGATAGGCCCTTATGAATGCTTCCTGAGCGGAGTCGTTGGCTTCCTGGTAATCTCCAAGGAACCAGTAACACAAGTTAAACAATCTATCCTTGTGTTTCAGGACCAGTCTATCAAAGGCAGCCTTTTCCCCTGCCTGAAAGGCCTTAACCAGCGCTGAATCTTCGTGAGGTGCACTGGTCGACTTTTTCCTTCTTTCTTTCATCTAATTTAGACAATCTTCATACCGAGATGTTCCCTGGTAGTGTGTTCTAGGGGACGCCATTTCTGAATGAACTTGTTCTAGGGAACGTCGTGAAAGCGCATGTCGGGGTTGAGCGGCAGCGAAACACCGATCAGAATATAGGGGACAATATATACAAATTTTGTAACTGTTCACGGGATTACACGCCCATTTTACCGCAACCTACCGAACTGTAAGCGTTTACAGGGTGCTGCAGATGCGAGGCGGAGGGTACGCAGACGTACTCCCTGTACTTCAAGTGCCCGACAACAAAGCAGATGCGGTGCCCTGTGAACGCTTACCAAATTTTTAGTTTACAAATAGATCTTTGCATCAAAAATAACGCGCGACAATAAATATTCCTATCATTACGAATCCGAGCGCTACTTTCGCAGCAGTACCAAGTATTATACCCAACCAGGAACCGATACCCGCACGAGTGGCTGGCTGAATATGATTTTTTACCATAAACTCACCAAGAAATGCTCCAATAAATGGCCCGATCAGAACACCAATAAATCCGAAAAAGACACCCACCACCGCACCGATTAAAGCCCCAAATGATGCCCACCGACTCGCGCCAAATTTTTTGTACAACAGCGGATGCAAAAGCAAAATCGACTTCCTCTCTAAGGTCATCCAGACCAAGAGAATTGTGATAACATATCCGTGTTTCAATCCTATCGGACAATCCTGCTTTTCGTGCCCGTTTTTCGAGTGACCTGATCATCTTCTCCTGAACATCCACACATATTACCTTTCCTTTCGAACCGATCATTTGTGCAAGGGGCAA
>PQXE01000097.1 GCA_003194495.1 Deltaproteobacteria bacterium | reverse complement strand
GATTTGGGAATTACAAGCACTCATACCCCGATTTTTTATGGGTAGATTTGATCCAATTCAAGCTAGATATAATAATTTCAGTAAGTTAGCCCAACAACCATGAATTAAAAATGGCCAAAGTCGAGTGTTATCAATAGCAATTGAGTATGTGCGGATTCCTTTCTCTGCTTGGAAGGGCCTATATCTATGTAATTTTTCTCCGCGTGCCGGGACGACGTACTCGACTATCCGGAGGAGGCACTGCCTCGCGGGCTTCCTTGGCAAGGATCCCCTGGAGGAAATAATCACTTATTTGCTTTGCGGCTGTGGAGACACTGTATTTTTTCTTGTAAGAAAGCACCCAGAACCTGGACATTTCATCCAGTGCCCCGAAAAAGGCCCTTTTGAATATCCCTGGCATCACTTCTGCCAGAAAGATCTCCTGGGCCTGACCTTGGCATACTATGTGTGAGATAATGTTGACATATTCGGCAAATCTTTTGTTGCGATACTCCTTCATAAACTTGCTGCTTTGACGCAGCTCTACCTGTATTACTTCTGCCAGGTCTCTATTTTCTTGCACCAGGATCAAGTGGAGATAGGCAAAGCGCTCCAACTTTTTCCTCGGGTCATCAAATGAAGCGATTTCCTGTTTCACCCTGGCAATGACTTTGCCCATTTCCTCTTCAAATATTGTGATGAGGATGTCGTACTTATTGTTGAAATAAAGATAAATAGTACCATCAGCCACATTGGCTTCGTTGGCTATTTCTGATATGCGAGAATCGAAAAAACCATTACGGGCAAACACCCGAATGGCGGCTTGTACAATTTTATCATGTTTGTCTGCGGTTTTCATAGGCAGGTACAATATGGATTTTAATGAATGTACGTTCATTCAGTTATTCCATTTATTCTCCTTTTGTCAAGAGAAAATGTTCATATATTTGTAATTATTCAGGTGAATAGGCTGAAGGTAGAAGGCTAATAGGGGCAAATCATGCGTGATCACATAATAAAATTAGGTGGATAGACTGAATAGGGACTTTTAAAGTTTGTATTTCTGGCAGGTTATAATATAGTCTCTGAAATCGTTTCTTGACAGTATTTGCTGCCGTCAGTAATTTATAGGTACTTAACAATTGCCCAATGATTGATCTCTGCCTGGAGGGATGGCCGAGTGGTTGAAGGCGGCGGTCTTGAAAACCGCTGTGCCGAGAGGTACCGTGGGTTCGAATCCTACTCCCTCCGCCAAAAAAATATCAATACGGAGAGGTGACCGAGAGGCCGAAGGTGCTCGCCTGCTAAGTGAGTGTATGCTGAAAGGTGTACCGTGGGTTCGAATCCCACCCTCTCCGCCAAAGAATTAATGTAAGCGTTCACAGGGCACCGCATCTGCTTTGTTGTCGGGCACTTGAAGTACAGGGAGTACGTCTGCGTACCCGTATGCCTCGCATCTGCAGCACCCTGTAAACGCTTACAGTTCTGTGGGTTGAGGTAAAACGGTGGGGCTTGCGAGGCAGGCTAGAACAGAGAAAGCATGAGAATAAAACAAGGAGAGCATATGTCATATCCCCCTAAATTTGAGAATATTGAATGTATTGCACTTGGTCCGAGAGATAGCTTTCAAGAGCAATCAACAATCATCAATCATCAATCCATTTTAGGAGGTATATCCAGTCATGATGCGAAATTTTCTTTTTACGTCGGAGTCAGTAACTGAGGGTCATCCCGACAAGGTGGCGGATCAGATCTCGGACGCTATTCTGGATGCCATCTTAGACAAAGACCCTTATGCCAGAGTTGCCTGTGAAACTCTGGTAACCACAGGGCTGGCCTTGATCGCGGGCGAGATAACCACAGATTGCTATGTAGATATGCCCCAGGTAGTCCGTGGTACTATAAAAGAGATCGGGTATTCCAATTCTTCCATGGGTTTTGACTGGCAGACCTGTGCGGTTATTTCCAGCATTGACAAACAGTCGCCGGATATAGCCATGGGTGTGGATCGTGAAGGCGACATCGGGGCTGGAGATCAGGGTCTGATGTTTGGTTATGCCTGCGATGAGACTCCTGACTATATGCCCATGCCCATATGGTATGCCCACCGTCTTGCATTTCGTCTGGCAGAAGTGAGGAAGAAAGGGATTTTGCCATTTTTAAGACCTGACGGCAAAACACAGGTTACGATTCAGTATGAGGACAGAAGACCTGTCTCGGCCCATTCCATCGTAGTAGCTGCCCAGCATGACGCTGAAATCAGCACCAAGGAAGTGAAAGAGGCAGTGATTGAAGAGGTTGTTAAAAAAGTCGTTGCACCTGAGCACTTAACAGGAAAGACAGAATTTTTTATAAACAGCACAGGGCGTTTTGTGGTAGGCGGTCCTTTGGCAGACTGTGGAATTACCGGGAGAAAGATTATTGTTGATACTTATGGAGGCCGTGGTCATCACGGTGGCGGGGCCTTTTCCGGAAAGGACCCGACAAAGGTTGACCGTTCCCCCTCATATATGGCCCGTTACGTAGCCAAGAATCTGGTGGCCGCCGGGGTTGCAAGGGAATGCGAGGTCCAGGTGTCTTACGCCATTGGTGTTGTCCGGCCACTGGCCATAAATGTCCGCACTTTCGGCACTGAGGCCGTTCCCCGGCAGCGAATCGTAGAACTCATAGAACAGAATTTCAGTTTTAAACCAAAGGATATCATTGATTACCTGGACATGAGACGGCCGATCTTTAAGAAGACGGCTGCATATGGTCATTTCGGCAGGCCTGAGCCGGAGTTTACTTGGGAGCGCCTTGACATGGTGGAAACTCTCAAGGAACAGGCAGGACTGTAGGGGGGGTAAAGGCATGAATTATCACATTAAGGATGAAAGCCTGGCAGATGCCGGATTTTTGCGCATTGAGTGGGCGGCCAAGAGCATGCCTGTATTGAACCTGATAAGGGAGCGTTTTCTGAAGGATAGGCCCCTTGAAGGGATCCGTATCGGGGCATGCCTGCATGTCACAACTGAGACCGCTTCCCTTGTTCAGACCCTGAAGGCAGGGGGTGCTGAAGTGTATTTATGCGCATCGAATCCTCTCAGCACACAGGATGACGTGACCGCCTCCCTGGTCAAGAACGATGGTATCCCTGTATTTGCCATTAAAGGCGAAGATAATGATACCTACTATAACCACTTAAGGGCTGTTCTTGACGCAAAACCGCAGATCACCATGGATGATGGGGCGGATCTGGTCTCCACCCTCCATACCGAGCGAAAAGAACTTCTGGGTAATGTGATCGGCGGGACAGAAGAGACCACTACCGGGGTGATAAGGCTTCGGGCAATGGCCTCGGATGGAGTACTCAACTACCCGATTGTGGCGGTCAATGACGCAAATACCAAACATCTGTTTGATAACCGTTACGGAACAGGACAGTCTACCCTGGATGGCTTTCTCAGGGCCACTAACAGGCTTGTGGCAGGCAGTGTTTTCGTGGTGGCCGGTTACGGCTGGTGTGGCAAAGGCCTGGCCATGAGGGCCAAAGGCATGGGCGCCAGGGTGATTGTTACGGAAATAGAGCCCCTGGAGGCCCTTGAGGCCGTCATGGATGGATTTGAAGTCATGCCTATGGCCGAGGCAGCTCCACAGGGTGATTTTTTCTGCACTGTCACCGGCAATATTAACGTCATCCGCGTAGAGCATTTCCTCAAGATGAAAGACGGTGCCATTGTAGCTAACTCCGGTCACTTTAACGTGGAAATCGATCTTGAGTCCCTGGAGAAGATAGCCAAAGAAAAGCGTATAATTCGTGATTATGTAGAAGAACACGCGTTGATAAATGAAAGATGTATATATGTCCTGGGAGAAGGCAGGCTTATTAACCTGGCTGCCGCTGAGGGGCATCCTTCAAGCGTTATGGATATGAGCTTTGCCAATCAGGCCCTATGCTCGGAATATATGTTAAGAAAGGATATCGGGCTGGAGAAAAAGGTCTATGGCGTACCGGAAGAGATAGATCGTGAAATTGCAAGGCTGAAATTGTCAAGCATGGGTATCTGGATAGACACACTCACTCAGGAGCAAAAGAAGTATCTGTCTTCGTGGGAAATGGGGACCTGATTTCTTTACGCTCCTAGTCTCTTATAACATTTTACGCAGCATTGGGGCATTTCCGACAGGATTTGTTCAGGGCTTTTCGTTAACTCTGGCTTAAAGGGCTCTCTGAATCCGGAGTATTCCTTCTTATTCCAGATGTGGGTTAAGGTTTCGTTTTGTATGTTGCCAAAGGAGATTCCTTTTATCGGAAAAGAGTGACCTTTGAAGATATAACATGGGGGATTGCCGTTACCGGGTTCGCGGGTTTTACATAGAACCGGATCGGTAAGAACGCATGGGACGACCTCACCTTCAACATTGATGACACATGCATGGCGGACATTTTCACGACAGCAGCCGGAGGCATTGTCAAGGCCGGGGCCGTGATAATCAAAGATGATATTTTCACTAGCTGCTTTGTCTTTGATCTCCTCCAGCGCAATGCTATAATAGTCCATACGCCTCGTATCGTTGAAGATCGCTTCTGTGGTGAGTTTCGAATCAATGATCAATGTCAGGTTGCTGGCTACTATCTGTTTTGCTCCCACCCTCTTTGCAAGGGGGAGAATCTCCTTGAGTTCATGAAAATTGGATTTGAGTATGAGATAGGCCAGATGCACCGCAGGGACAGGGGTTTTCCTTTCAGCTTTTATCTTGCACAGCAGTTCAAGATTGGAAACGAGTTTATTAAAGTCGGTCCCCTTACGGATATGGTTGTGGGTTGGTGCCGTGGTGCCGGCAAGACTGATACCGATGATGTCCAACTCCAAATCAACCAACTTTCGGATGGTTTCTTCAGTAAGAAGCATGCCGTTTGTAGTAAATCCTGTGCGTCTGCCTCGATCCTTGCAAATTCGGATCATTTCAAAGATATTGTTGTTAAGAAGAGGTTCTCCCCACCCCTGCAGGTAAACCATGTCCGTATATTTGAGAAAAGGGATCAATTTATAAAAGAGATCTATCGGCATCTGTTTGTTTGTCCAACGTTTCCCCATCAGGGTATGGGGACAATAGATGCAGGCTCCATTGCAAAGGGTCGTTACTTCAACCTGGACCCAATCCAGGGTTGGGCTCTTGATTGTGTCCAGTTGTCTTTTAAACCATTTAAACATGCTTAAGATCCGTAATGATTGATCCTGTCCACCGCCTCCCTTACGCTAAGATCAGAGCGCAGTATGGCCAAGGGCGGACCCCATAGCCGTCAGACTAAGAGGTCGGCAAAATTTCGTGCAATTAATATATTTTAACACATCAGATAATTATGACTCGACTTTGGCCATTTTTCGATTATTATAAAACCAGAAAAATCAAGGAGTTAGCTGCACGATTTGGGAATTACAAGCACTCATACCCCGATTTTTTATGGGTAGATTTGATCCAATTCAAG
>PQXE01000010.1:61946-86466 GCA_003194495.1 Deltaproteobacteria bacterium | reverse complement strand
TTCTATTGCTAAAGGTTATTTTCATCTTCTCAGACTCCATAATTAGGGTTAATATAGTGATCTGAGAATATTATGCATATAAATGAAAAAAGTCTCGTAAAAAATGAAATTATTTTTATGACTGTCTGTATATCGTCAAAGCCACAATCTACGCCGATTATGTGGCTGTGCCGAATTATCTCCCGCACCTTAGTGCCCTTCGGGCAAGATGTTAAGCTGTTAAGCCGTTGAGCTTATCAGCTAAGAGCTACGAACCATTATTGCAGATTGATAGGCTCTAACTTATTAATAAATTGGTTCAATCATTTCTTGATAAGGTCAAAGAAAGTATTGCTGCGATACAACCATCAGACATTGTTTTACAATTGAAGATACAAGAGATTGAAAAATATATCGCTCATACCGAAAGGCAGATAGATCAAATTCGCAGAAGGGCTGTTGAAGGAGAAACAATCCCGCATCATGAGAAGGTTTTTTCAATCTTTGAAGAGTATACTGAATGGATTGTAAAGGGCAAGGCAGGTGTTTCACAGGAACTTGGATTAAAGGTTTGTATTGTTAAGGATTAATACGGTTTTTTCTTCACCATCGTGTAATGCAAAAGGAAACCGATGATCAGATAGCGGTCCCGATAATAGAAGCAACAAAAAGAGGTTTTCTGATTTTACCAGTTGTAGCTTTGATAAAGGCTTCCATAGCCCAAGAAACCAGGAGGAACTTGCAGCTATACTTGACAAAGTCATTCTTCCCAGAAAAGGCAAGTTGTCAGCAATTAACAAAGAAATTGAAGAGTCAGAAGAATTTATCCAGGCCAGACGTAAGCATTCAGCTGTCGAGTCTTCAATCAATGCTTTAGAGAATCATGGATTAGACCGCTGTTTGGACCACGGTATCGATGGTTTCAAAAGATATGTTGCATTAGCAGTAGTCGCTAGAAACATACAAATAATTGGGCATATTCTTCAGCAAAAGGAAGTTAAGCGGCTAAAGCGTTTAGAGAAAATAAGGCAACAGAAATACAACTAGTTGCATAAGCGATTAGTAAAGATTGATTAATGTTATTATAGACAAGAGGATACGTTCGTCAAAATTTTGCAAAAGTTTCTAATAAGAAGCGCAATCTATCGAAAAGTTCGTATAACGTAAGTTATGTTCTTCTCATACGAAGAAAAACGAAGGCAACCGCCCACCCCGAACCTCAAAATAGGGGGTTTTCGTTCAGGCACTATTTATATAAGCGCGCTGAAAGCGCGCACCACAACTTTAGGCACTTTAGCTCACTTTAGGTACTGTTCCGCTTATTCCAGAACATATATGTTTTTCTTTGCACAAATATCCTTTAGGACTTTTGGCCACACAGTGGCGGAAACCTCTCCAATATGAGCCGTGCGCAGCAGATACATAAAAACCCTGGACTGTCCGATGCCTCCTCCGATGCTCAGTGGTATCTCATCGTTAAGGATTGCCTGGTGGTAAGGAAGTTTGAGAAAATCTTCCTGTCCGGCCACCTTCAACGGGCGCATTTACGCGTTGGGGGACCTAGGATTTTAGGCCGATTTGAGGGTTGGTCAGCTATCACAAAAGGCCGATTTGAGGGACCTACGTAAACCTCATCAGCTGACAAAATGGCGTTCAGAAGCCTCTCCCCCAACCTCTAGATGCGCCCACCTTCAACTGTACTTTCAGGGTTTCTTTTGTAACCCGTATTCCCATTGAGGTCAGTTCATGGCGTCGTTTAGTCACCGGATTCCATACCAGAATATCACCATTTAAACCATGATACTGCTCGCCGTTTTTGACTATAGTTTCAGTAACCCAGTCATCATAGTCTGCAGCGCGCATCTCGTGGGGATACCCGTCCTTTAAAGGCTGACCGATGCCGATGATAAAGATCGCAGGGGCCTTTTCCTGAATGACCCTGGTTTCACGTTGCTTCCGGGGCACATTCGGGTAAAAATCAAGAATCTCTTCAGCATGAAGGAATACAATCTCCTCTGGGATATCACTGTATTTATCCGTCTTAAGGGCAGGAAACATTTCCTGCGCCATTTTTCCAGCTCCATAGATTACTTTCCAGATCTTTTTAACAATGTCCTTAAGGAAATCAAGATTGCGGTCTTTTTCGGTAATAGTCAATTCCCAGTCCCATTGGTCAACATATGCGCTGTGATCATTGTCCAGAAAGTAATCCTTACGCACGGCCTTCATGTCGGTGCAAATACCCTCTCCAATTTTACAGTCAAATTGTTTAAGGGCCATGCGTTTCCACTTTGTAGCAGCCTGGACCACTTGGGCCTGGATAGGATTATCAAGACCAAGTCCGCAGGAAAACTCCACTGGCGTTCGCGAACCATCGCGATCAAGGTAATCATTCATACCGCTGTCTTTATCAACGATCAGGGGGACCTGAACCATTTGCATGTTGAGTTCCCTGCACAGATTTTCCTCAATATAGTTCTTTATTGCAAAGACGGCTTTCATTCTTTCCATGGGAGAAAGAAGTGCTTCATAGCCATCGGGTAGGGCCTTTTCTACTTCGTTATAATTGCCGATTCCAGGTCCGGCTAAATCCGCTTTCAGATCTGACATAATGCTCTCCTTCTATTAGGTTACAATGCAAAAACCCTGAAAGTTTAAATTAAAATCTTAATTTCCGCACGTTTTTTTTAAAGGGAGGTATTTGCGCTGTACCGGTTTTGAAAAATAGTGTTTTGCAGTACCGTAGATACAATATATAGCTAACTATTAGCTCGCAACTTGACAAATTAGCTCTAAAGTGTGGGGTGAAATGTTTTTTGAACAATTCAAAACATACCATAAATTGATAGGTTAAAGACAGCGCAAATGCCTCAAAGGATTTCAAAAAGACGACGATGGAAGCAATCCAAGATTTAAAATTTGTGGCATAACCTAATAAGGGTGCAGCAGTGTGAAGAGATTAACGGTAAAAGACTTTCTGAATTCTTTACCTCACAGAGCAGAATTGCCCATAGTAAAAAAAGAAAGCTCACTTAGAGAAGTGTTGCAGGCCATGATCAAAAGACATCGAGGGCGCATTGTCTATGTGGTAGATTTTGAGGGCAAGGTTAATGGATTGATTTCATTAGATAATTTGAAAGATATCATCTTCCACCACTATCTTAAGAGTAGAGTCAGCGATCCATTGGTGATTACCGAACATATCGTGGAGCTTTTTACTTCTGAAAAGGCTGAAGACGTGATGGATGCCGGAGTCAGCATCTGTCACGAACATGAATGCTTACACGATGTGGTCACCAGGATGATCGAACGGAATGTTAAGGACATGCCCGTAGTAGACCAGAAAGGCCGGATCATTGCCGACCTCGATATCCTGGACCTATTGGAGCTATGGCTCAAAAAGGGGGAAGAGGCTTTTCAATGATTGCGCATCCCTTACTGGCCGTGGGGCTATTGCTGATTCTGGGTTACTTGGGAGGACGTGCGGCTAACGCGCTCAATTTGCCCCGCGTCAGCGGTTACTTGGTGGTTGGCATGTTATTCAGTCCCTCCTTTTTCAATATCTTGTCGTCTCAGCTGGTTGACAGAGATCTTTATGTCATCACCGAAATGGCCCTGAGTATCATCGCCTACTCCATTGGTGGCAGTCTCGTCATTAAGCGGCTTAAACGGGTAGGGAAAAGTATTCTGTGGATCACCCTTTCCCAGGGTGGGAGCGTCTTCATTTTAACGGTTGCATTTCTGCTCCCTGCAATGCCATTTCTCACCGGTTTCCAGGGTTCGGAGTATAGCCTGTTAGAAACATATCTTCCCATGGCTCTGGTTATTGGAGCCCTCTCTATATCTACGGCTGCCAGCCCGATTGTGGCAATAATTTCTGAGCTAAGAGCCAGCGGACCTTTCACCACCACTCTACTGGGAGTCACAGCCATCAGTTATTGTCTGTCCATCATCTTCTTTGCCCTAGCCAGTACCATTACCAATATTCTGATTCATCCGGGGGCGGTTTTTGGTATAAAGATGTTGGGGGAAGCAATGGGAGAAATCATCCTTTCCCTGCTTCTAGGAATTCCCGCAGCGGTATTTCTGAAGACTATAGCTCATCTGGTACGCCGGCGAGAAGCGCTACTAATGGTGGTCCTGGGCATTATTTTCGGTACCAGTGGAGTCGCTTCCTTACTAAACCTCTCACCACTATTGGCCAACATGGTTGTGGGTTTTATCATTGTCAATCTGGAACTTCGACATCATGTTTTTTTCCAGGTGGTTGAACAGATTCAAGAGCCTCTGTTCGGTCTTTTTTTCTGCCTGGCCGGAGCGCATATTGATCTGAGAATACTTAAGGCCGCTGGATTACTGACCGTAGCAATTCTTGTAATTCGCATGGGTGGCAAACAGATGGGTGTCTGGATTGGGACTAAAGTATCCCGAGCCCCCAAATATGTAAAAAAATATTTGGGACTGGCACTTTTTCCCAAGGCTAATCTGGCTGTAGGATTGGTGCTTATGGTGAAGGAAGTTTTTCCATTGCCCATAGTGTCAAATTTCCTGGTAAACGTGGTTGTGGGGGTAGTAATCATCAGCCAATTGATTGGCCTACCCTTGGTCAAATACGCCTTGGGGAAAGTGGGTGAAACCATCACAGCAGAGAAGGGCCTATGAAAATCAGTGAAGTGCTTGATAAAATTGGAAACATTCCCTACTTGGCAATATCAAGTGATTGCGCTTTAAATGAAGCTACTGAAAAGATTGCCGGCATAAGGCAACCTCGAAGTATTTACGTGATGGACAAGCAGGGACGACTTCAGGGGACCCTCTCTCTGGGCGTGTTGATCCGCGAGGTCATTGCTGCCCGACATAAACCACAGTTTGGCGTTCGCTCTCTTCTGACTCGGATCACTTCTGAACACGTAGCTGATATCATGGACAAACATGTGATATATGCTCAGAGAGATGATGATCTTGATAAGGTTCTCAAGCGAATGATTTTTCATAATATCAAAGAAATCCCGGTTGTCGATGAAGATCAGCGTATTATTGGCAATGTAGGCATTCTTGATCTGTGGAGGCTGGTGGAATAGTCACATACATAAGTAATCAATAAGACAACTGCAACCGCAAGAAAGACAGGCGAACATACATGGGAGCCATGAGAATAGGAAAAAGCAGATAGGTTTGCACACTATCGGCGTTTTGTGAATTAGAAGAGTGACTTTTTTATAGGCTGAGTGACTCGTGTGCTACGGCGAGATTGTCCAGTGGTTCCCTAAATAGAAAAACGTCTTCTTTAAAGTAAGTGCAACTTGTCACAGCTACGTTCAGCAGGAAAGCCACTTGGCATCTTTTTAAATTAGAACAGCTCATACAGATAGAAGATCCGGTTGGAGAAAAATCAAATATTAAATCTTTGGATGTAGGTTTTATTATACATGTATTCTGAACTGATTGAAGGCTTTCGCCTGCATAATGATCACTTATCATAATACATAAATCCCTATTTATCCTCTTATTCCAATTAGTTATAAAAAATAACTTAACAACCCATCTAATATATATGCAAACTGTGATCCGACTTGGTTAGGGGCAACAGGGTATAAGCGCTAATTATTCCTGCAGCGGATGAACTACTAAAAAATGAACGTCCAACATCGAACGTCCAACATCGAATATTGAATGGGAAAAGATAAAGAAATAGACTTATGTCCTGGAAAAAAAGCTGCTTATTATTGCAGGATACGGGATATCAGTATACTTCAGCCTTCAACCTAAATGGCTAACATACAGAAATAGCTGTTGAATGTTCGGTATTGGATATTCGTTTTTCATTCGACGTTGGACGTTCGATGTTCGATGTTCGACGTTCATCTTTACAACTTAGCGCTTATGGGGCAATAGGGCACATTTTGTGAGTTTACCCTGTAATCTTTTGCCAGTATTGCCAGAAAGATGGAAAAGATTTCTGAACACAGTCAGGATCTTTGATCCTGATACCAGGGATTCTCAGCCCAGCCACTGAAAAGGCCATGGCTATCCGGTGATCGTCATAAGTGTTTATCAGGGACCCGTGCATGTCCCTGGCTCCTTCAATAATGAGCCCGTCCTCCAGTTCCTTCACTGATGCCCCTATCTTGGTGAGTTCTTGTGCCACGGCCTTCAGCCTGTCTGTTTCTTTTATTCTCAAGTGGGCTACATTCTTGATAACAGTTGTACCCTTGGCAAAGGCAGCAACTACTGCAAGGGTCGGGACCACGTCAGGCCATCGTCCCATGTCCACCTCTATAGCCTTAAGCGCACCACAAGAAGGCCCCTGGACCGTAACTCCCTCTAGGTCTTTTTTTACAGAACAACCCATGCCGGCCAGAAGGTCGGCAAAAGCCGCATCGCCCTGAAGGGCGTCCGGTGGTATATTTTCCACTGTGATTTTACCCCCTGTGACTGCTGCGGCTGCCCAGAAATAGGAGGCACTTGATGCATCTCCCTCAATTTGATATTTTCTGGCTTTATAAGTTATATGGGGCACAAGGAAAAAGTCACCTTCGTCCTGTACCTTTACTCCGAAGGCGGCCATAACGGCCAGAGTGAGATCCACATAAGGTCTGGATACCAGGAGGCCGTCCAGGGTGATCCTGGCCGGTTTCCCGGCAATTGGGGCTACGAGCAGCAGAGAGGAAAGGTACTGACTGCTCTTCGATGCAGAAAGCAGGGTTTCTCCGCCTTCAAGTCCATGGGCCTTGATTTCTACCGGAGGGCAACCGGTGTTCTCAACACTCCTTACCTCAGCTCCCCAGGCCTTCAGTGCCTCAAGCAAAGGCCCTATGGGTCTTTCGGCCATTCGTCTTGTACCTGTGAGCCTGTAAGTGCTTTGACCGAGGGCTACAAGAGAGGTCAGAAAGCGTATCCCGGTACCATTGTTGCCAAGATAGAGATCCTGGTTGACAGGCAAAATTCTCCCGCTTTGGCCCTCAACTGTCCAGTCAGTTCCTTTATACTTTATGGAAATTCCCAAACAGGACAGGGCGTTTCTAAGAAATCTGGTATCTTCGCTGTCTAAGGGGCCTTCCAACTCGCTCTTTCCTTCAGCTAAAGAGGCGACTACCAAAGCCCGCTGGGTGATGCTCTTCGATCCGGGCACCCTTATCTTGGCCATTATTCCAGACCCGGGTTGACGGATTTCCATAACATTGTCTTTTGAAGAGAGAATCATGCCTCAATCCTGAATTCTGGCCTTCACCCAATTAAGAAGGCTGCCCGAGGCCAGTATCATACGATCTCTTTCAGACAGCTCCAGGCGGACCTGTATTGTTTTGTCCTTTCCGATTTTTACTGACACCGTGTCTGAGCCTCCCAGCAGCGCAGTCCTTAGACCTGGGATATTAACAGTATCTCCCTGCTCAATCCGATCATAGTCATCCGGATTTATAAAGGTAAGTGGCAGGATGCCGAAATTTATAAGATTTGCCTTGTGGATTCTGGCAAAGCTCTTTACCAGTTTGGCGCGTACTCCAAGGTACCTTGGAGCCAGGGCCGCATGCTCCCTGGAGGAACCCTGGCCGTAATTTTCTCCTCCGATTATGATCACATTACCTGTCTCCTTGGCCCTTGAGGAAAATTTCGGATCAATAGCAGAAAAGACATACTCACTGATAGCAGGCACGTTGCTCCTGAGTGGTAATATCTTGCTCCCGGCAGGCATTATAAGGTCAGTGGTTATGTTGTCTTCCACTTTGAGGAGTACTTTGGCCTTTAAGTCTTCCGGCAGAGGCTCAAACTCCGGAAGAGGTTTTATGTTTGGGCCGCGCAGTACTGATACATTCGAGCCGTCCTCAAGGGGAGGGATTATCCCATTGTCATTAATAAGGTACGTCTCAGGAAGCGATACTTCAGGGGCTTGCCCAAGATCTCTCGGATCTGTGATTACCCCTTGTATCGCGGATGCAACCGCGGTTTCAGGGCTGCACAGATATACCCGGTCGTCCTTTGTGCCGCTCCTTCCAGGGAAGTTGCGGGTAAAGGTTCTCAAAGAAATAGTTCCTGTGGCCGGGGCCTGTCCCATCCCAATGCATCCCAGGCAGCCGCACTGGTGTATTCTGGCCCCTGCGTGGATCAACGTGCGTAAGGCCCCGGCCATATCGGCGTTTTCCAATACCTGCCGGCTCCCCGGATTTATCTCAAAGCTTACAAACGGATGTATTTCCCTGGATTCAAGGGACTTGGCAGCAACTACTATGTCCCTGAATGATGAGTTAGCACAGGAACCTATGATGACCTGGGATACCGGCTGTCCTGCCACCTCTCGCACAGGTACCACGTTGTCCGGGGATGATGGACAGGCTATCATTGGTTCAATAGAAGAGAGATCCATATTGATTATTTCATGATATACGGCATCCGGATCGGCTTTAAGAATTTGCCATGCATCTTCTCTTTTCTGGCTGACAAGAAAGCTCCTGGTCGCCTCATCAGAAGGAAAGACCGTACCGGTAGCCCCCAGTTCGGTTCCAAGGTTTGCTATTGTAGCCCTGTCAGTTACAGATAGCGTGGCAACACCGGGTCCAAAGTATTCAATGACTTTTCCCACACCGCCCTTTACTGTCATCAGACGGAGTAATTCCAGGATAACGTCCCTTGCCGAGACCCACGGGCCAAGCTTTCCTGTGAGACAGACACCTGTAACATACGGCATTCTCAAGTAGAAAGGTTGTCCGGCCATGGCCATGGCCACATCAAGACCACCCGCGCCTATGGCGAGCATCCCGCATCCACCGGCTGTCGGAGTGTGACTGTCTGATCCCAGCAGTATCTTGCCGGGGACAGCACACCGCTCAAGATGTACCTGATGGCATATGCCGTTTCCCGGACTGGAAAAATGGATGCCGTAGCGGCCGGCAATAGACTGGAGGAACCTGTGATCATCAGCATTCCGAAAGTCGGATTGCAGCAAATTATGGTCTACATAACTTATCGACAGTTCTGTCTTGACCTTAGGTATGCCTATAGCCTCAAATTCCAGGTAGGCCATGGTGCCCGTGGCGTCTTGAGTAAGTGTCTGGTCAATGCGGATGGCGATCTGGCTCTCTGGAGTCATTTCACCTTCCACCAGGTGTGCATCTATGATTTTTCCCGTTGCTGTTAAGCCCATTTATTGCTCCTTATGGCCTGGTCCTATGGGCCAGGATTCTTTACAAATATTTGTGCGGGGTATTATAGGAGCAGCAGACCATGGCGGCAAGCTTGACATTGGGTCAACAAATGCTAAAAGTTTAGTGTAAGCGTTCACAGGGCACCGCATCTGCTTTGTTGTCGGGCACTTGAAGTACGGGAAGTACGTCTACGTATTTGTACGCCTCGCATCTGCAGCACCTTGTAAACGCTTACCGTTCGGTGAGTTGCGGTAAAACTGGCATGTAACCCCGTAAAAGGTATTTTAATCGAGTCAGAAATTTGAAATGACCAAAAGGAGAATGGCCGATGGTAGAAGTTAAAAAGATACTGTTTCCTGTAGATTTTTATGAAAGCGCCGTTAAGATTTTGCCTGTTGTGAAGCTTATGGCAGAAAAGCTGGGGGCAAAGATAGAGCTTATTCACGTAGTGAAAGGCTCATCGGATTTTGTTGGTTATGAAATGGGCGCCGCCTGGTATTCTAACTTTGAAGACGAACTCATCAAGGGCGGCGAGAAAGCCATGGATAAGTTCGTGGAAGAAAAATTGGCTGGTCTGGTTGTTGACACAGCAGTTGTTGTGGGCGATGCGGCGGAAGAGATCATTAAATACGCCGAGAAGACCGGGGCGGATATGATCATAATCGGGACCCATGGGAGAAAGGGGCTGGAGAAGATCCTGTTTGGCAGCGTAGCATCAGGCGTTGTCAAAGGGGCCCATTGCCCGGTCCTTACTGTCAATCCACATAAGTGAGAAAGTGATTCCGTGTTGGTGAGCTGTTAAGCTGTTGAGCTGTTGAGCTTATCAGCTTACGAGCTTATCAGCTACTATCAGGTGGCAAATTTTAAAGGATTTCCTTGGCCAAAATTTCAACAGATTTTCCCACCACCATTATCACCTCCCACCTCAATGCGGATTTTGATGCCCTAGCCTCTTCCCTGGCCGCAAGTAAGCTTTATCCAGGGGCTCAAATCGTGCTGCCCGGTTCCCAGGAGAGGGACCTGCGGGACTTCCTCCTGCTGTCGAGCAGTTACTTCATAAACGTAAGACGTTTAAAAGACATAGATCTTGACAAGGTCAAGCTTCTGGTAGTTGTAGACACCAGGCAGAAAAGCCGTATTGGTCCTTTGGCTTCGCTTCTGGAAAGGCCTGATGTTGAAGTCCATGTATTCGATCATCATCCCCCTTCCAGTGGGGACATAAAAGCCTCTAAGACCTTTTTCAGGCCGGTGGGCGCAAACACGACCCTGATGATCCGGCTCCTGAGAGAAAAAGGAATGGATATAAGTCCTGACGAGGCGACCTTTCTGGCAGTGGGCATATATGAGGACACGGGCTCTTTTACTTTCAGCTCCACCACTTCCGAGGACCTGGAGGCGGCTGGCTGGCTGCTTGAGAAAGGGGCTGACCTCAAGGCAATCTCCGAACTACTCGGGCACAGGTTCACCCCTGAACATGTAGCGCTCTTGAACGATCTCTTGAACACCGCAGCCACTTATACTCTGGCCGGCATCCCTGTCACTTTGGCAAAGACATCATCGCCGGCGTATGTGGAAGACTTCGCTGTCCTGGCTCACGAACTAATGGATATGGAGAAGCTCCACGTAATTTTTGCCTTGGCACTTATGGCGGATCAAGTATTGATAGTGGGCCGCAGCCGGGATGAAAGAGTTGACGTAGGGAAGGTGCTGAAGGCAATCGGCGGCGGCGGCCACCCCATGGCTGCATCTGCCACGATAAAGGGGCTTACTCTGGCTGAAGCTGAAGAACGCCTTGTCACCGAACTTCACAGGCAGCTCGGAACAGAGCCTAAAGTGAAAGACATTATGTCGTATCCGGTGCTCTCGGTCCTGCAGGACACCACTCTTTCCCAGGCCAATGATAAATTAACGCGTTATGGCATCACTGTTTTGCCTGTGGTTCAAGAAAAAAAGGTCCTGGGCCTCATTTCCCGCAGGACAGTGGAGAAGGCAATATACCATGGTCTTTCAGACCTGCCGGTACGTGAATACATGACTACGGATTTCGAGGTCATCTATCCGGAAGACACTCTTGCCAAGGTCCAGGAACTGATTGTCAACCGTCGTCAGCGCTTTGTCCCTGTAGTGGATAAAGGACAGGTAGAAGGAGTAATCACCAGGACGGATCTCCTTCAGATATTGAGTGGAGATGCTGCAAGAAGACCTGAAGCTTTGCTTTCAGGAAAGGAACAGCGCAAGAACGTTGTCTCTTTGTTGAGGGAGAAGCTCCCTGCCCACATACTTAATCTATTGATGAATGCAGGGGAAGTGGCAGAGAGTGAGGGTTTTCATGTTTGTGTCGCAGGCGGCTTTGTGAGGGATCTGTTATTAAGAAAGCCCAACCTGGATATAGATCTGGTAGTTGAGGGAGATGGAATTGCCTTTGCCAGGGCCTTTGCCGACCGGTTCGGAGCAAGGGTTCGTGCCCACCAGAAGTTCGGGACAGCGGTTGTGATCTTCCCTGACGGCTTTAAAGTGGACGTGGCAACAGCCCGGTGGGAATACTACGAGTATCCAGCCGCCATGCCAACAGTAGCCCTTTCGTCCACTAAGTTGGATCTATTCCGGCGGGATTTTACCATCAACACATTGGCTATTAAGCTAAATCCGAAGGAATTCGGGTTGTTGATAGACTTCTTTGGAGGCCAAAGGGATCTCAAAGACCGTATTATACAGGTCCTCCACAGCCTGAGTTTTGTTGAAGACCCGACCAGGGTCTTCCGGGCAGTCCGCTTTGAGCAACGATACGGTTTCAGAATAGGCAAGCAGACATTGAGGTTGATCCGGAATGCCGTGCGTCTCGACTTATTCTCAAGACTTTCTGGAAAGCGTTTACTTACCGAACTCACGTTGATATTAAAGGAGCCGGATCCGAGGTCTGCCATCAGAAGGCTGGCCGGTCTAGGCTTACTGAAAGTGATTCATCAAAGCATTCGATTAGGACCAAAGGAAGAAGGAGTCCTTACCCGGTCCTACGATGTCCTGGCCTGGTATGATCTGCTCTTCAGACCACAGAGGCCGAGGAGGTGGGTGGTTTATCTGCTGGCACTTCTTGAAGGGCTGAAATTTCAGGAAATTCAAGAAGTTGTAGACCGCCTGAGCCTTGTTGGCTCAAAAAGAAATATTTTTATGGAAGGACGAAAAGTTGCAATAAAGGCCCTCGGTCTTCTTTCCCGGCGATCTTTTATGAAGGCCAGTGAGGTCTATTGGCTGTTAAAAGGCCTGGATCTTGATCTTCTCCTCCACATACTTTCAATCACTGAGAACGAAGACGCTAGGCAGGCTATATCCAGGTATATTACAGAACTATATAACGTAACCCCCCTGCTTACAGGCGATGATTTAAAAAATATGGGCCTGGAGCCAGGCCCTCTTTTCCGCACAATACTCCATCGTCTGCTTGATGCCAGGCTGGACGGAGAGGTCAGGTACAGGGAAGACGAGATCAAGTTGGTGAGACGGGAATTTTTGGATCGTTTGGAATTATGAAAAGAAAAAGGTAACCGTTCACGGGATTACAACGCCCGTTGTACCGCAACCCACCGAACTCCATGTCCTTAATTATAAGGTGCTATGTATCTAGCAAGGCAATGTCAGAAAGACGGTAGCATAAAATATTCCATCAGGTATTCGTATCAGGACGAGGCAGATACGTGGCTTAGCAAAAGCCTGTTTAACTTGGGTTACGATCCTGAAGAATACATAGTCTATGTGGGGGACAGGGCATTCTATATTGACCCTGCTGTGGAGGAGGCCATCTCATCCCAGGGGGTTATTTATAATTACGATGATCTGGAGGAAATATTTTTACCCTTTCTGGAACCTGAGATTCGCAGGGTCGTGGAACAATTTGGTAAACGTAGCAGTAAAAGGCGCAGATACAGCAAGGTAGAGCTTGCAGCCATGCAAAAAGGCATCCATGCTTTTGACAGGCGCAGACTATGCTTTCTAAAATTCTGTCATACAAAAATAGAGGATTTGTCAAACCAGCCCTTCTCTTTTTTCAATATCTTGCTCAATAAGTCCAGGGACGAAATAGAACAGGTCCTTGAGGATATGGAATTTATGCTTAGTCCACGTGAAAAAAGAGAGTACCTTTATGCCATATTTGATATTCCCAGGCGGTTTGCCCCAAGACTTACGCGTTTTATCCCGGATGCCCAGGATCAAGACCTCATAGACAAATACTTGCTGGAGGAAATCTGCAAGCTTGACCAGGATTCCATTTTTTTAAACCAAGGCGCAGTTCCTTGGGAGGCAAAAGGCCTCCATCCTTATCTGCAGAAGTATCTGATCCAGTACTTTGATGTTTTATATAAATGGCCAATTACTGACGGCAGTGCCGGACATAATACTACAGGACATAAGGTGTGGGCACCTCCTGCAAAATCCTCAGATGAAAAGCATTTTAAGCTGAAGTTCCCTGGGCAAAACAACAGTAATCTATTGATTTCAAAATAAATTTTTAAAATCTTGGTGTGCAATTACTGACTACACTTAATTTCTCAATATTGTCAGCAAGTTATTTAATTTAGAAATACACACATTTTTTTATTAAGTCAATCTTTCTTGGCCCCAATTTGAGCGATATTCCTCCCAATTTGAGTAAGTTACATGACTACAAAATTGCACGCCAAAAAGGATGATAAGCCATATAACCTATTGCAATAATAACTCTTTTTGGCTTTTTTTTAGGAAAATTCTACAGGAACTTCAGTTTAAGACGATGGATATAAGCGCTGATGAATTTTCGCGCATTGGGAAGAAGGAATTTACTCTTCTGTTCAGGCGCAAGGCCCAGGAGCTACATCCTGATAAGGGGGGGAACCATGAGGCGTTTATAGCGCTGCAACAGGCATATCAGATCCTTATATGCAGGAAGACATAGTGGGACTGCGAGCGAACCATTAACCCCTGATTTTATGGTGCCCCCGGCATGATTCGAACATGCGACACTAGGATTAGGAATCCGTTTTTTCACTTTTCCCATACCTTCACATAACTACACAAAAAGCCTTGACATTCAAAGGCTTATCCCTTATTTTAAATTTTATAGTTTCACTTAACATCACTTAAAAACACTCACTTTCACCTAAAAAGTGGGGACAGGATGGGGACAGATAGGCAAGGAGAGGTAAACGGATCAGTAAAAAGTGGGGAAAACATGGCCTATAAAAAAACAAATTATCCGGGTGTCAGATATCGGGAACATCCCACCAGAAAACATGGGGTGAATCCAGACAGATATTTTGCTATCCGACACCAAAAGGACGGTAAGCGTAAAGATGAGGGCTTTGGATGGGCCAGCCGAGGATGTTCGGCGGCAGAGGCCGCAGAGATACTTTACCAACTCAAGAAGAACCAAAGAACCGGACAGGGGCCTCAAAATCTTCAAGAATGGCGAGAGCTTAAAAGGGCCAAGGAAGAAGCTAAACAGATGCACAAAAAGACTGTGGAGAAGGATCTTTTCACCTTCGGAGAGCTGGCTAAACAATACCTTCAGTGGGCGAAAGATAACAAAAAAAGCTATTCAGAAGATGAGCAAAGGTATCGTACCCACTTAGCCGGGCCTTTGGGTGATAAACCCTTGAAGTCCATTACCGTTCTGGACTTGGAGCGGCTTAAACGGAATTTGAAGAAAAAGCTTTCCCCTGCAACACAGAAACACTGCCTCGTTTTAATCCGGCAAATGTTCAACAAAGCTATGCTATGGGGGCTCTATGACGGCTCTAATCCCATTAAGGGCGTCAAGTTGCCGCGGGTTGATAACCGGCGCACCCGGTTTCTGTCCCATGAAGAGGCTCATACGCTCCTGGAAGAACTCAAAAAAAGATCCTTACAAGTCCATGACCAGGCGCTCGTGTCTCTCTATGCTGGCCTTCGTTTTGGAGAAATTGCGGCTCTGAAGTGGGGTGACATTGACCTCGATCATAGGATCATTCAAGTCCGGGATGGCAAAGCGGGATCACGGCAGGCTTTTATGACAGATAGTGTCAAGACATTGTTTCAGGCTCGGAGACCGGAAAAGGCATGGCCAGGGGACCTAGTCTTTAAAAGTCGGAAAGGTGTCAGACAAACACATATTTCTCATGCATTCCGAAGAGCGGTTATTTCCCTTGACCTGAATGAGGGGAAAACCGACACCCGCGACAAAGTGGTATTTCACACACTGAGGCACAGCTTCGCTTCATGGCTTGCTATTCAGGGAACGCCATTGCTTACTATTAAAGAATGCCTCGGACATAAGACCTTGGCAATGACTGAAAGATATTCGCACTTAGCACCTGATTGTAAGCGGGAGGCCGTCAATCAATTAGAAGCAGCCATTGATAAACAGAATATTCTCAAAGTAATCACGTTGAAAAAGTAAATTTTAAACAGGCTCGGCTAGGTCGATCACCGAACGCCGCTACCCTGGCGGTTGCCGGGCCTCTCTTCTACCAGGGAGCAATCAAAGGGGATTGCAATGTCTAATAACATATGGCCGACGCCTTTTCTGGCCGAAAAGCTAAAAGAGATAAAACCTTACCCGATTAAATACAAAATCGTAAATGGAGAGAAACAAAAGTCACAAAAATACTTCGAGCGAAAAATTATTGAGCGCATCGTAAAAAATGGTAAATCATGGTGGTTGCCTATCATTCAAAACATGGGCGAATTACAGTTACGGCGTACAGCGAAATGGTCCTTTATTGCCTGCCTTCTGGGAGCCCCGGAATCATTGGACGGTAGAGGCGTGAGCCCGGAAGAGCTGTTATGGGTGGGTATTTGGAATTCGTTTCTCAGCGCTAATACTCCTCCACAAAAGGAAGAAATAAGAGAATTCCAGGCATCCTTCATAGTAAGCCAAAACCGGTTTACACTTTTAGGGGTAATATACCTCAAAAAATATGACTTGTGCGATTAGCTATTAGCCGTTAGGTTTTAGCTTAACAGTCTGTTTTCATACAAAGTTTTTACCATAATAGCTAACGGCTAATGGCTGGCATCCGTCTATGTTGAAAAAGTGTAAACTATAGAATGAAGGATGCCGAATTCCAGTTATTTTTAAAGGCACTCGACAGATTCGTATCACGCGTATCACGGTGCGAGAAGGCTGGATTTAATGAACTCAGACTTAGAGTTGAATTCCAGTTAGTGAAAAAACAGCATCATGCATTTATATGTCAGAAAGGGCAAAATCAGTTTCGAGACGCTTTTGTTCGTTTTATAAATAATGCATTACGTTGTTCATGCAATAATGATCGAAATTATGACTGGAAATTTGCTTCAATAAGTCAGATAGCGGAATTATCCTCAACTGTACTGGCCCAAGAAATAGATAAAGAATGTGCTGCAGGTATTTTGAGCAGGTATCAAACTAGCCAAAAATTACACGATTATCTACGTTCTGTAGGTATCTCTCCCTCCCCTTAAAGCAAAAAAATACCTCCCAAGGGGTGCACATTTTCTCAGTTTTTCGCTGAAAATGTGCACTTACGAGAAAAACCTCAAAAAATTATTGTTCCTTCAAATACTTAAGGGATATTTGGAGGTTCTCATGCAAAAACCATTTGATTTTTCAAAACTTGCGGAATTTTGGCCTTCCATAATTGTGAGCCGAGACGAAGTCGAAAGATTTTCTGGCGGCGTATTGAATTTGAAAACGATGGCAAATCTGGACAGCACTGGCAAGGGTCCGAAAGGTCGTTTTCGAGTTGGCCGGAAAATTTGCTATCCAGTTGATTCTCTGTGTAGATGGATGGAGGACAGATCCTCGGCGGTCGGGACATGACCAGAATAAAAAAGCCCCGGGCAGGGCGGCCAGGGGCGAGAAAAAGATTTGATGGATGCCGTCATCAAAATACGCCCACCACAGCCATTTGTCAAGAAGATATTTCCACCTTCCGAGGCATAAACAAACGGCCCACAGATACTATTACATGGCAAAAAGCCTTAAAGGATATCGCGTCCGATAAATACAAGGGGAAAATCGAAAATGTCAGGGAAGTCCTCCAGAGGTTCGGAGCGGATTCTCCTGAATATCGGAAAATCAAAATCCAGCTACCCGCAGTAACGTTCGGGGGAACATTCTCTCCCACACGGACCAAGGGAAATATAGTTTCTTCAACCGGCTTTATCATCCCAGATCTGGATCATTTAAACGAAAGCACTGAGCTTATATTTAATCTCTTAACTCAAGATCCGAATGTGGGGTTTGTCTTCAGATCACCTTCCGGCGAAGGGATTAAGGCAGGTATCCGGGCACAAAATATTAAAAATGATAGTGACTATAAAAGGCTTTACTTTGCCGTTGAGCGATACTTCAAAGAAGTATACGGCATTGAAATAGATCCCGCCTGCAAAGACATCTCACGTTTAACTTTCGTCTCATATGACCCTGCTCTGTGGGTAAATGCCGAGCCTCAATATTTTGATATCAAAGCATGGGAGAAGTCTCTTCCGGTTAAACCACAGCCAGTTAAAACGGACTTTACCCATACCGCAGGAAAAGAAAAATACGCAAGGAAGGTGCTAGAATCTTGCTGTGAAGAGATCCGTCAGAGCTTGCCAGGGAATCAACATCATACGCGCCTAAAAGCCGCACGACTGATAGGTGGTTACTTGCAATACATAAGTGAGTCTGAAGCCCTGGCCGCACTTGAGCAAGCCGTTATAGCCAGTGGAGCGAAAGGGATAGCTCCGGCAATGAAGACGGTTCGTGACGGCCTTGAATATGGCAAACTATCCCCGATAATTATACCGGATATTGAGTCAGCACAAGCACACAGTGGGTCACACACAACCCTTTCAATGGCGGATCTCAGAGAATACATTGACCTGTGTGTTGTGCCCGGACAAAAGATCACAGTCGATGAAATTTGCCGGGGCCTGGCCTGTTATAAACGGAATGAACGCAAAATCCTTTATAAGAATATCACACGGTTATGCAGTGAAGGAATCCTAAAAAAAGATGACTACAAGCATGGCGGATATAGGCGGGCAATTGGAATTGAGCCTTACAACCTGGGCGGAGCTATTTCAGAAGATGATCTGATTTTCAATATCAGCCTGCCCCTTGGATTACACAATCTTCTCGACCTCAAAACAGATCAATTATTGCAAGCTTCTGGCCGATATGACGCGGGAAAATCCTCTTTTCTGTTTCAGGTTATGGCTGACAATTACCAGGATCATAAAATCACTCTTATTGTCAGTGAGGAGTGGTCCTTGAACGCCATTAAAGAGCGCATGGATGTCCTGGGGATACCGAGACCGCACAAGAACATAAAGGTCATACCTATGCGGCCAGGATACGAAGACATGATCCCTTCAGGCCCCTGTATCGTCCTTATCGACTATATCAGGGCGGACCGCAATCCATTTGAAACAGACGCACAAATACAGCGAATATTAAAAAATCTCAAAGGCGGAGTTGCCATATTCGCTACTCAGAAACATCCTGGACTTGACCGGCCAGTGGGGGGACAGTTTGCCGTCCATGCCAGTCATCACATTGTCTTGCTGGATAAATGGAAAGAATTGTTTACCTGCAAAATCTATCGAACGAAAAAAGATAGAAACCTGGAGGGTTTTTATAAGACTTTCAAAATAGATAACCAAAAGAGACTTTATCCCATTATGGAAAACTGGAGGCAGGGAGGCATTAAATGGGATCATGAGCCTAAAACTAATGACGGCAATGACGGCAATGACGGCAAAATGAATGCCGTCAAAAGGGGGGGTCCATATATATATAAAGAGCCTCTTGCAAAAATGCAATTTTTGCACTTTTCTATTATCAAGACATATATAACCTACTGAAATTATTATGCTCGATTTGAAGCGAGGTGCAATTTTTGCATTTTTGCAAGTACCTCTAAAGAAAGAAAAAAAGAAAGAAGCAAAGAAAAAAAGAAAGAAAGGGAGAAACCCGCGAACTCAGAAGGGGACACCGACACTCTTCCTTCTGTGGATACTTTTTTTAAAATACATGAAAAGAAAAAAGACATTAACCCACAGGAAGAAAAGGAGATGCTCAAGATATGAACCAGGCTCAAAAATTGATAACGGAAATTGAAAAGGCGGGAGCGTCTATCGGCCTGGATACAGATTGCGCCACTCTGAGGATAGAAGCACCGAGGGGAACACTGACAAGTGAACAGAAAGACGAACTCGCCAAGCACAAGCAGGACATTATACGGATGCTAAAGAATAGGCCGGGGAACCCCTGCCAAGGTTGTCCACACCACGACACGGGTCCTGACTCATTCGGCACTGGTGTCATCCACTGGTGTGGACCCTGGGAAGAGCCGAGCGGTGAAAGATGGTGGAATATCTCAGAACTGATGGCATGTCCTAAAGGAAAGTGGGGATCTGTTTCTAAAACAGTACATTAGAACGGTGCCAATTTAACATAATGGCCTTTAGGCGACAAAGTATATTGAATAATAACAGATATTTAGCTTTTTTGACAGGTTATTTTTTGGATTCGTGACACGATATGGACTTAAAAGTCTCATTTTTTAACAAGGAACGAAAAAGTCACGTCAAGCAAATATTATGCAAATTGTAATCGATAGCAGAGAAAAATTGCCTTATCGCTTCAAGACATCAGCAGTGGAGGGCACACTGCTGACTGGTGACTACAGCATACTAGGCATAGAGAATTTGATAGCCGTAGAGAGAAAAACACTGGATGATCTTGTTGGATGCTTATGTAATGGTAGAGAACGATTCGAGCGGGAACTACACAGGGGGAGAGCACTAGACTTCTTTGCGATAGTAGCTGAATGCACACTATCCGATCTTGTAAATGGCAGCTACCACTCAAAAATGTCACCAAAGGCGGCAATACAAAGCCTACTGGCTTTCTCAATCAGATATAAACTGCCTATCTTCTTTGTGGAGAACAGGAGTTATGGCGCGCGAGTTACGGAAAGCCTACTGCTTAAATATGGCCGAGAATTAGAAAAAAGGTGTGAGAGTATAGGCAAGCAGAAATTAGCTGACAATAAATTAACAACGAGAGGTGCAAACCATGAACATGAATAAGCGGCTTGACAGACTGGAAACGCAGGCAAACATGAACCGAGAAGCCAAAAACGAACTTGAGATGATAGTCAATGCTGAAGGTAAAAACAAGTTCTTTTCGCTTTCACCTGATGGCAAGCGTGAAAAAATTAACTATGCGCAGGCGATGCGGTTAATGGACTGTGACAAAGGCACGTGTGAGGTGCAGATCATTGAATAATGGCAATAGAAAGCAAAAAGCACTATATTATTAACCACTAACCGAAAGTAGAGGTGCAGCACATGAAAAACAAGCTACTGCAGAACAAGCTGGATGAACGGGCACGACAGTTCAAGCCACGAAAAAGTCCAAAAACCGTTTACGTTCAACCGCAAAAACGAAACGGCCGGGTTGAATACCAGCAACCCAAAACTATAAGGAGAGCATAACAATGGAAAATACAAATTATTATGAAAAATTAGGAGCCGAATATCCAAGGTTTAATAGCCTACAAATCAATGAAGAACGGCAGCGAGAATTATTAAAGTCGCAGTTGCGCTACTCGTATGGCGCCATAAGTACGCTCCGTGATAAAGCCAATGAATTAAAAGCCGATACAGTTCACAGTGAGTCCAGAAAAGCCGAACTATTGGCAGAGACAAAGACGAAACTGCAAGCAACGCTGGCACAAGAATTCAAACCTTTCGAGGACCGTGTAACCGCTGCAGAGCAAGCGCTGCACAGCGCGACACACGAGGCGCGGCCGAAGGATACCGTTGAAGAGCTCTTGCAGTTTATGAAGGGTAAAGAACTGCGCGATAGCCTTGCGGCCATGCCTTTGGCGAAGGGCGTCGAATTTACACTAAACACGGCTCAAAATGGCGATCCGAGCGTCCTGAGAGCGGTTGAGTCACAGCCCATTACTTCCAACTTGATACCAGAGGACGTCCTACAGCGAGCAAATACCGCCTATGCCTCAAAGGTTGCACCACAGCGCGTTGTAGAGTTGGAGATGGCAAAGTCGGATTTGGATAAAGCGACTTTGATCAAGTCTTTGACGCAAATCGAACTAGATTACCTTGAACAAGGCTTATAACATGGCAATATTTGTCATAAAGAGGTCAAATAATTGACGGTTTTTGTAAGTATAAATACTCTCTATTGCCGAGCCTATACAGGTTTACGATAGGGGATATGGGGTTTTCCTATGGCAGGCAGAGCCAGACTTAAAAGCTTGAGTGATCTGAGGCGGCATTTAGCCAGTCTCATAAACCAGGCCGAGGCCGGCGAGCTGGACATGGCGTCACTCAGCAAGTTGAGCTATAGTATCAATGTCCTGTCCGGGCTTATTCAAGTTTCAGATATTGAAACCAGGCTTGAGCAGCTTGAAAAACAAATTGAGGATAAAAAATGAACCTATTAAGCTTTAAAAAAAGAATAGAAAGAATCGCACGCCGGATTATTGGCGGCAATGAGACCCCGCCGCTGATATTTTTTGATAGCCAAGACAAGTCAAAGGGTTCGACGGACCCTGGCCGATCTTTTATGGCCACAGTCCCTGGCAAGGTCGGCGGACCGCAGGGCCTTTCACTGTCCAGGACCAAAGGTGAGCCAGAGGCCAGTTTTCTGCGCAGGTGTGAGAAAACACACACATAATTTTATAGTTGACCCTCACAAGTGGCCGGACGAACCGGATCGTCCACTGGCCGCACCTTCTCGGCGAGGCCGCTCATGCGTGAAGTGCGAGCGGCCTTTTTACTATTTTACTATTCAGTAGCCAGACGATCGGCGGCATCTTGACAAGGGCCAGAAGATTGAGCTGGCTTTGCAGAACAAGGCGGACCTGGCGGAGGTTGGGCGGGAGAAACAAAAACAAACACTGAAACAATTTGCCGGCAATGCTGATTCCGTTTTGTCATTTGTTGACAAAACGGCACCTAAACACAACACACAAAAGGAAATAGCCAATTCCGCCGGAGTCGCAACCGGCACCATTGGCAAGGCCGAGGTTGTGAGGAGAGAAGCGCCGGAACTTTGGGAGAAAGCAAAGGCTGGCAAGCTGACCGTCAATGCGGCGTATCGGGCAAGCTGGGCGGGGCGCCCACCTTTTTTTAGTTCTCCCCTCCCGAAAAACGCTCACATTTGCCCTGTGCTGCGTTTAAATGGTAGAAGGGATACTTCGGTCATCATGGATTGAGAAATTATTTGAGGTGAATATTAATCCTCATACGATTGAAATGCGTGCCCATAGACAAAAAGATGCTGTACTCACAAATGTGAGTAACGCCTCAACCCATGGAAATGATTCAGGAAATGAGAATAATAAGGAAATTAGCAAGGTGTGAGGGGCTCACACCTGTGACCTGGGACACTGTCCCACCTTAAAATGAGGGCCTTTTTTTCTCCGAGAACAAGCTGGACGGGGTGTCCACCTCTCAGATCGATCCCCCCTGGGTGCAGTGCATCCACAGTAGACAGCGCCTGTATCGTAATCACTGAACGAACCGTTCTTTTTTGATATGACAGTTTAGCCTACCGCTTAATTCTGTTAGGAGCTTGGAGGCGCAAACTCTTGTGCCTTTTTCTTTAGTTGAGGTTATCCAAAAAGCCGGACATGGTTAGAAAAAAAGGAGCTTTCGTAAAATCCACGGTTTTAGAATATTCCATGCGTTAGATTCGTTATTCTCGTGATGGTTCCAGACAATATATGACACAAAATCGATAAATTGGAGATTAAGGCTCCGATGACTTTCCATAGGGACGTGTTTGATGACTGTCGCGGAGTTATGTTCAAACCACAACTTGATTTGAAGATAGTCTAACAAACTATTGCCGCTTGCCACCTTAATCGTCCGGGGGTCTGGAATGAAAGTCACTACAGGATAGTTCTTGATCGTATCTAGCAGAGCAAAGTTGACCATGTAGTTATAGAGCTTATTGGCATCAGTCCGAATATGGTCTTGGACGTGCCTCTTATATACTGTAATTGCGCTGATTTTGATTGATGGTTGCCGTTGCAGCAATCGAACCACTCTTTCAGCAAATCTCACCCTTTCGTGTTTAAAAAGATTTCTGCCTTTGAGTTCAACTTTTGTGGATTGTTTTCTATCGATGTAGGTTTTTTTAACGATTCGTTTGGATAAGTGGGAAAGAGGTTTGGGCACTATAAGAGCGGCAATAGTTAGATGCCGGCTGGAGCCACCTTGGTTGTGAGGCTTATCAAAACTCCAACCGAGATCTCCGCTTTCGTCAACATAGACGTTCATAAAAAAAAGCGGTCCCTGAGGCTGGTGTGCTTACATCACACTTATGACACCGGTTACAGCATCACAGTTAACCCAGGATTTACCCGCTAATTTATAATTATTGCAAAGCAAGTTTTTTGTCAAGCTTTTTATCCTTATCGACACGGTTGTTCAATTTCTTAATCGAAAAATTACTAAAACCTAATTATGAGCATATGCTCGTATCTGCAAAAATTGCAGACCGACGGGGACCAGTCAGTTAAGGGATTTGGGAAAAAACAATTTACCCCAATATTGGATCAATAATGACATCCCATTTAGCCAATAGTCTTGATCTTTTTAATCGGCCTGCATATTTTTTCATTTCTTCTTTTGATAAACTGACTCCCTTTTGATAAACTTTATCTATTAATTTTATTGCTGGTTTAATTCCTTTCCAAGTCATTGTTCCGGCCCATTTTATTGTTTTTTCAACACTATCTAAAATTGTTCCATTCCAGTGTTTTTCCAAGGCTCCCCAACAACGCTCTATCGGATTGTATTTACTATGATACGGAGGATAATAAACCATATGAATCCGCAGGCCTGTTTCATCTGCAAATTCCGTCATTCTTTTGATAAACTGAGTTCTGTGACTACTATTTTGTGGTCCATTGTCTAAATTAATAACTAACTCCTTAATGTGTGGATAAAGATGCTTATTCGCGTGCCACCATATTAATAAAGCATCTACTACAGCATATATTCTAAAGTTTCGGATATAGCCGTTTTAGCTTAATGCGAGCGTCATTCGTTCTAAACTGCCAGTCAACCTCAGTTTGACGGTTATTTCGATCAGCATTCCATGCGGCCACTTCGGTTCGCATCTTCTCAATACAATCAATTCGACCAGCAAGGCATTGTCGCTTCAAAACACTCAGTTCAATCTCTGCTATGTCATACGTTCCCCACCCATTTCGCTACTCTCTGGGTATTTTCCCCGGGGCTGATTGTAAAAACTAAGGTGGACCCAATTGTCAAGACAATTTTTTTAAAATATTAAGTTACACTTTGGAGTGTTTTTTATGCCTCTTCGCTATTTTGTATGGGTAGCCTTCACTTCCCAAGAATCATCCAATCCAAGT
>PQXE01000010.1:52980-61746 GCA_003194495.1 Deltaproteobacteria bacterium | reverse complement strand
GATTCATAATTAAATCTCCTTGATGAAATTTTTTAATTATGACACTTAGCAGGTTACGCTCTGATTGTCTATTGCTTTTTTATAATACTCCTTTATGGGTAAATTATTTTTTTCTAAATCCCTAATAGCTCCTGAATATTTTTTATGTTAAACTGGTATTTAAAAATGGGGACAGGATGGGGACAAAATAGCTTTCAAATAAAAAAGGGAAATAGGCCATAGCCTGAAACCCTTATGTTTAATGGTGCCCCCGGCATGATTCGAACATGCGACACCAGGATTAGGAATCCTGTGCTCTATCCCCTGAGCTACGGGGGCCACAAACGGATGAGCGATACCATAGTGGTTATGTTACTGTCAAGTTCAATTGAGCCGTTTAGTGCCTGAACGAAAAGGCCGTTTAGGCACAATTTTGAATTCTTAATTTTGAATTTTGAATTAAAAAAGGAAGTAACCATAATATGTCAATATTTCAGTAACTATTCAGGTTGAAGGCTGAAATATTTCAACCTGAATAGTTACATATTTTAGATTATGATGACTACAGACAAATTCAATCCCAGAAATCTTCTTGCCATAGAGACGTCCTGTGACGAAACTGCAGCAGCGGTCCTAAGGGATGGCAGACAGTTGATGAGCAATGTGGTGGCCTCTCAGGTTCACATCCACAAGGAATATGGGGGAATCGTTCCTGAATTGGCATCAAGACAACACATTGAAGATATAGTCCGGGTTGTGGAAAAGGCGCTCCTGGATGCAAACACGGACAGGTCCGCAATAGATGCCATAGCAGTTACCCAGGGTCCGGGACTGGTAGGTTCGCTGGTTGTGGGACTATCCTTTGCCAAGGCTCTGGCAATGGCCCGTGGTATTCCCCTGACAGGCGTAAATCACCTTCATGCGCATCTCTCCTCTGTGTTCCTGTGCGAACATCCTCCCTCATTTCCCTTTGTGGGCCTTGTAGTGTCAGGTGGCCATACAAACCTCTATGTGGTTAATGATTTTCTTTCAGCAGAGCTCCTGGGGCAGACCAGGGATGATGCCGCAGGAGAGGCCTTTGATAAAGTGGCAAAAATGCTTGGACTTGAGTATCCTGGAGGACCTATAATCAGTCAACTTGCTGAAAAAGGAGATCCTTGCGCCTTTTCTTATCCAAGGGCAAAACTCCCGGAAACACCTCTTGACTTCAGCTTCAGTGGTCTTAAGACCTCTGTTTTGACCTCGGTCAAAAAATTGTCCGGTCAGGTTCCGTTACCTGTTCAGGATATCTGTGCCTCGTTTCAAGAGGCGGTTGTTGACGTGCTTGTGGAAAAAACTATATCTGCTGCAAAAAAATATGATATAAGCAGGATAGCAGTGACTGGGGGAGTTGCAACCAATTCCAGGCTTCGAGCCGGGATGGCCGAAGAGACACAAAAGCTTGGATACAAGGCCTATTTCCCATACCCTGAACTGTGTACTGACAACGCTGCAATGGTTGCACTGACGGGTTATCATCAGATAAAGGCCGGTATCTTGATCAAGGAAGATGCAGATGTCTACTCAAGGCTTCCATTACTTAGTTGAGCATAATGTATTGGTTCGGGAAACACATATGAGGGAGATTGGCCCTGTTAACAAAGTAAAAAATATTCTCCGCTTTGAGAAAAGAGACAAGGGGATCAGCCCAGGGAGAACCGTAAGATATCAGTGGCTTCGTTTAGTGAGGTTGAGAGGAGATCCATTCGTTCTCGCGCGTGGTGTCGCCATAGGGACTTTTATTGGACTTACGCCCACAATTCCATTCCACACGATTCTCATAATCTTTTTTTGCGCTGCCGGAAGGGGTCATCTAGTGGCCGGACTTGTTGTCAGCCTCCTGGTAAGCAATCCCCTTACTATTCCGTTGCAGTACTATTTGTCCTGGAAAGTAGGCACCATCCTTACAGGCAGCTCGCTTTCCTGGGAACAGGTAGAGCGTCTCATGGGTTTAGCCCGTGATGCAAGTATGTTCGAAGCAGTAAAATCGATATATATAAACAGCTTCAGGTCAATGGTATCAGTACTGCTCGGAGGCATAGTCTTTTCTCTTCCTTTTGCAATAATATCTTATTTTTCAGCAGTGTATCTATACATCCGTCGTCAGAAGAGACGAATGAATCGCCTTATAAAAACCAACCATAATGATCCCAAATCCAGCAAAGAGATCTCCCACAATTAATATCTATGAACCCGGCTTTCCACTGCCAAAGCGTTCCCTTGGCCAAAATTTTCTTGTCCACCAGGACACCATTGAGACCATAGTAGAATTATCCGGCATACAGCCCGGAGATCGAGTAGTAGAACTGGGTGCAGGGCTCGGAGCCATGACCCGGGAACTTTCAAAAAAGGCATCCGGAGTTATTGGCCTTGAAATAGACGAGAGACTGATCAAATGGGTACGCGAAAAGCGACCTCTGCCCGGGAATGTGGAATTGCGTCATTCTGACATCCTCAGGGTCTCTTTTCAGGGCCTTGCAGAGGAGATAGGAGGCACTCTCAAAATAATAGGCAACTTGCCCTATAATATTTCAAGCCAGGTAGTATTTAAGCTGATCGAAGAACGTAATCACATAGACAGAGCAACCTTGATGTTTCAGAAGGAGGTGGCGGAGCGCCTTATCTCTCGTCCGGGAAGCAAGGCTTACGGAATATTATCAGTGGTTACCGGATATTGCGCCGATATCACCAGATTAATAGACATACCGCCGGGCCTTTTCCGCCCTCGCCCCAAGGTCACGTCGACTTTAGTACAAATGGAATTCAGAGAGCCTGTTATAGTTGCAACGGATTTTTCGTTTTTTAAAAAAATTGTCAGACAAGCATTTCAGAAAAGACGAAAAAAATTGATAAACGCTCTTAAAGGACTGGCTTCTTTTTCACAAGACGAAATAATTCAAGCACTGGAGGTCTGCGGAATAGATCCGGACTACAGGGCAGAGGTCTTGAGCATTGAAAACTTCGTAACCCTGTCAAATACTTTGGCCCACACGATTTCTTCAGGCAACAATACACAAAAGGACATCATACACTGATCACCTTGTTTGCGAGTTGCATGCTTGTTACGATATCCAGCATGTTCGTGGTCTCCCCCACCCCTTTTTGATCCAGCAGATTAAAGTGTGTGAGGCAGGTACCGCACACTAGAATGCTTACACCCTGGGCATCCAGTTGCTGTATGGCAGGCAAGGTTTTGGCCCCCTCAATCGTCAGTTTTATCCCGCCATTGAGAAAAACCACTCTCCAGAGAGTCTCTCCCATCTCGTTGAGCGTATTTAAAAAATTGAGCATGAGTCCCGCTCCCAGCACATCATCTCCTGAACCCATCGTATTCTTGGGGATCAGGACCAGCGTCTTCTCATTCGACATTGCCGGCTCCTTGCTGACAGATTCGTCAGTGGTTTTCTCAGACCTTGCAGCCTTGATCTCAAAGTCATCGTCATTTTGGTCAAGAGACGCACTGAAGCCCTGGCTTTCGACAAAACGGACGACGTTTTGGGCCGCGGCGGCATTGTCAACTACCACTGTAAATGCCAATGTCCGGATATTGGCTTCAATAAAATCCTTGGTCCTCAGCACCGGCTGGGGACAGTCAAGCCCACGGCAATTCAATGTCTCCATACAACCTCACAAATCCGTCCGTCTTGTCTGAATAATGGGAATTTCAAATTATTAATTTTTGGTTGAATAATTTATGATTTTTGGTTGAATGTCAAATAGGTAATACTGATCGTGCATTTGATTGTTATTGAAGATTTCGATAAGCAGAAATTGAATGACTCAACTCCCATTTCGCGAGGATGATGTTTTTTGCGTTTTTTGACACTTCTTGACACCTGAGCCTTCGGTGAGGTAATCTTTCGCCCAAATAGGTCACTTGACGGCCTACCTTTTTGAATCGATCGAAAAAGCAATTTTTTGTTACCGGATTTAGACCTGCCTGCCGCGGGCAGGGATTGGTCAAAAAAAGGATATTTTAAAATTGCCTCAAAGCATAAGGCATACTGAGGGGGAGAGGGTATGATAGGTAAACAGATTAGGTTGGAAAGAATTATCAACCGAAATACCGGAAGGACAATAGTCGTCCCTATGGATCACGGCGTAAGCGTAGGGCCTATAGAAGGTATGATTGACATGAAGACCACGATTGACAAAGTGGCGACAGGCGGCGCTAATGCTATCCTGATCCACAAAGGTATCGTGCGGGCAGGACATCGTGGAGGGGGAAAAGATGTCGGGATGATCATACATCTCTCTGCAAGCACATCGCTTACAAAAAGACCAAACAGGAAAAGTCTGGTGTGCAGCGTGGAAGAGGCCATTAAACTTGGGGCTGATGGAGTATCCATTCATGTTAATATAGGAAGCAAGAAGGAACGTGAAATGCTCCGGGATTTTGGCGCGATTTCCGAATCTGCCATGGAGTGGGGGATGCCGCTGCTTGCCATGGTCTATCCGAGAGGAGAGAAGATCAAAAACGAACATGACGTTGCTGTAGTAAAACATGCAGCGCGGCTGGGCGCTGAACTGGGCGCTGATATTGTAAAGGTTAATTATACCGGCGCTCTGGATACCTTCAGAGAAGTTGTGGAAGGGTGCCCGATCCCTGTCGTGATCGCGGGTGGTCCGAAAATGGACTCGGACAGAGACGTTCTGACCATGGTAAAAGACGCCGTTGATGTGGGCGGGGCAGGGGTTTCCATCGGGAGGAATGTCTTCCAGCACAAGGACCCTACAAAGATAGTGCAGGCCTTTGACTTGATTATTCATCAAAATGCATCGGTTGACGAAGCCATCGATCATTTGGGAGGAGAAGGATAATGAAAGAGGTCTGGGTAAAAGCTGTACCCTGGGACAAAAATCTTATTACAACTGCCCTGGAAAGCGGGGCGGATGCGGTTATGGTTCCAGAAAAATATACGGCCAAGGTAAAAGAACTCGGCATTATCCGCACTATCGCCAAAGATGGAGACCTGAAGCCCGGCCAGGATATAGTGGAATATAAGATCAAGAGCGGCAAAGATGAAAAAGAGATCGTAAAACTCACAAAGACCAAAAAGGTTATTGTGAAGACAACTGATTGGACGATTATACCGCTGGAAAACCTTATCGCGCAAACAGGCAATCTATACGCAGAGGCAAAAACTCTGGCCGAGGCAAAGGACTTTCTTTCCATACTCGAAAAAGGCGTGGATGGTATCCTTGTTACGACAAATGACATAAATGAACTAAAGAAGATTATTCGCGAAGTCAAAAGTTCCGGAGAGAAAATTCCTCTGATTACGGCAAAGATCTTGGGCGCCAAGTCGCTCGATATGGGGGACAGGGTCTGCGTGGACAGCTGTACGTCAATGCATATGGGAGAAGGTATGCTCATTGGGAACTCCAGTGCGGCCCTGTTCTTAGTACATTCCGAAAGCATCGAAAACCCATATGTCGCTCCCCGTCCTTTTCGTGTAAACGCCGGTCCTGTGCATGCATACATCCGGGTGAGCGACGGCAAGACAAAATATCTGTCTGATCTCAAGGCTGGAAATGATGTCCTTATAGTCGACTTTAAAGGAAAGGCTACAAGGGCCGTTGTGGGAAGGTTGAAAATAGAAAAACGGCCCCTTATGCTGGTCGAAGCGGAAGTCGATGGGAGTGTGATATCGACTATCCTCCAAAATGCGGAGACCATCCGCCTCACAAAACCTGACGGATCACCAATTTCGATAGTCAATCTGAAAAAGGGTGATGAAGTGCTTGTGGCTGTGGAAAAGGCCGGAAGACACTTTGGTATGAAGATCGACGAGACAATAGTGGAAAAGTGATAGTCCACACCAAGTGCAATCTGTGTTTTGCTATGAAGAAGGATACCGTATAGCATAGAGGGAGGGAAGCTGGTCAAGCAACTTCCCTCCCATAAAACCAATTTGTAACCGTTAACGCTTTGATCTTGAGGGCTTTTTCCCTAAACGGACCTTGAGACGTCTTAAACGATCTCCACGGTAAATTGAGATCAGAACTTTTTCTTCAGGCTCTTTGGTCAGCAGTATCCGAATTGCCGCGGTGTCTGATTTTACCTCTTCGCCATCAATTGCAACAATAATGTCTCCTCCCACAGGGTAGAGACGATTTCCAAGACGGAGGTCCTTCTTGCTCCCTTTTATCCCTGCCTCGGCGGCCGGACCTCCATGGGTTACATTTATTACAATAGCCCCTTTTTCAACCGGGAGATCAAGAAGCTTAGCCAGGGCCGGGGTGATATTCTGAAGATTTGCCCCAAGCCAGGCACGGGCTACGCAGCCTTTGGAAATAAGTTGTGGGACCACCCATTCAATGGTCTCAAAGGAAATAGCAAAACCCACTCCGGGTATATGTTTTGAGGGACTGAATATCAAAGTATTTATCCCGATTACCCTGCCTGATGAGTCAACGAGCGGCCCACCGGAAGTGCCTGGATTTATGGATATGTCAGTCTGGATTACGTCGTGGACTACACGTCCGTCAGGCCTGGAAATGCTGCGTCCGAGGGAGCTGATCACGCCCTGTGACACTGTATACCCTGTTCCAAAAGGATCGCCCAGTGCAAAGACTTTCTGGCATATGCTGAGTTTTGTGGCTGCGAGTTGCATTGGGGCAAGGGATTCAAGTACCTTCTGAGGCGCTCGCAACTCAAGTATTGCAAGATCGGTTTCGCTATCGGTTCCCACTAACCTGGCAGGCCACTTACAGCCATCGGCTAAAATAACCTCAATGGAGTGCGTATCACTGATAACGTGATAATTTATCAAGATATGTCCGAGGTGATCCAGGATAAACCCGGAGCCGGAGCCTCTGTGAGACACCGGATCCAGATAAGAGTCGAGCGCAACAGCTGTGCTGGTTACGTTTACAACTCCCCTTGAGAGTTTTTTGCAGAGCTTTACGGTATGTTGTTCATCTGTTGTAAGTCCCATGCAAGGCAAAGGATTTAGAAAAATAGCAGCAAAAGCGTAGAACAGGATACATATTGAAATAAATCTCATCATGGGTCTATAGTCCTCCCATTTTAAGAGCCACAGCCACTATAAGAGCCAGTATCAAACGGTAATATACAAAGGGATAAAATGTGTATTTTGCTAGATAATGCATCAAAAAGGCTATGACCAAGTATCCGGAAATACCTGCAGCAATAAAGCCCCAAAGAAAGTCCATGCCCAGGGTCCCAAAGCCATCCTGCCAAAGCTTAAGGCCCTCGTATAACCCTGCTCCTGCAATTATGGGAGCGGAAAGCAGGAACGAGAAGCGGGCCGCAGCCCTCCTTTCAAAACCCAGGAAAAGAGCCATTGTCATGGTTATCCCACTCCTTGAAACACCAGGCACAATAGCAAGGGCCTGTGCTGTTCCAACGCAAACGGCATCTTTCCATGAAAAATTTTTAAAACAGCGCTTATGAGATGCCAGGTATTCTGCTAACCACAGGAGCAAAGCAACCCCGGAAAGGGTCGCTACCACTACCCACGGGGAACGAAATACAGTGGAGGCAGGCCCTTCCAGGAAGTAACCCAGAAAGGCCCCCGGCACAGTGCCTATAAGGACGAGAAAAAGAAGCCGTCTGTCTCCTTTTCTTGATGTCTTTCCCGGGACCAAAAATTTTGCCATGCCTACCCAGTCCTGCCAAAAATATAAAAAGACGGAGATCAAGGTGCCAAGATGAAGAGTAACATCAAATGCAATCGTGGTATCCTTAAGACCCAGAAAATACTCGGCCAAAACAAGATGGCCTGAGCTGGACACAGGCAAAAATTCAGTAACGCCCTGAAGGATTCCGAGAAATATGGCCTCTGTAATAGTCATTTTTGTATTGTGTAATCACGAAATATCAGCTAGAGAAAAAAGTCTTTAAATATCAGCAATTCTAATTTTGACCTTCGATGATAGCCAGTAGCACTGCAACGGATCAATTTTCGAGTAGGTGAAAAGATTGCGTCCGAGAGATAGAGGTATAATGGCTATACGTGATGAGGGCAAATCGGATTTTCTCGATCCAGGACGTCAATCTCCTTGTCTGAAGCCGATTTTAAAATAAACCCAACCGTTGATGCCCATTGCTCAGTCATCCTATTGCCCAAAATGGCTCTAACCTATCATCATACGTTAATCAAGAGTATATCCTAGCTTGTATCCGGTACATCGAGTTCAAGCCCTCGCATCATAAAAGTGAGCATGGCATTCCAACTATCAAAGCACAAATATCGGGTTAGGGCACGGATATCATCAAAAAAGGTCTTTCGTGTGGGAAGCTTGTTACGAATCATGCGATATTTGTCATCCATTATTTCAAGGAGGGTATGAAACAGGAACGCCAGGATGTTAAAGGTTGCTAAGAGTGATGACAGGTGCTTCTTGCCATGCCCAAAGTTGTGTTCAAGATGATATCCTTTAGTTTTCAGTATATTATTGTTTTCGTTCTCTATTTTCCAGCGTGCTCGGCCAGCTGCCACAACCTCTTTGACCTTTTCTTTTGTAATCTCATAATTGGTAGCAAAAGCATTTTTGTAGATAACAGTACCATCCTCCAAGGTTGTGGTAAGCTCACACCAGTTTACTTCCAGGGCATCGTCACCATCACGCAAAGGTACTTGGTTAATCGCCGCGGATCAGTCGCGAGCACGTAGGCAAGCTTGCTTGCCTGCGCGCGCAGTCGACTGCATTCGCTGGTTGTGAGGCGCGGAGCGCCTCGCAGCCGGCGGATGGCAATCCGCGGCGATTGTCGAGGACGCG
>PQXE01000010.1:17212-51379 GCA_003194495.1 Deltaproteobacteria bacterium | reverse complement strand
TTTAGATATAATATGGTGGCAATTCACCTTTATCAGAAATGAAAGCTTCTGTCTATAGCGCAGGCACTTTATTTTTTAGAATGAGAAGATTAACGAATCTTGAAACATGGCCTAAGATTTGGGGAACACGCCCTTATAAAACCGGGCTAAAGCCAAAATTAGAATTGCTGTTTAAATATTGACATCCTTCACGACAGGTCAAAAAAAGTTTACACTTTATTGTTTTTGTATTTTGGCAGTGAAACTTGAAATTTGAAATTGGGGAAAACACAAAGATGTAGATGCGTTACCTAATTTCGAATTTCGGATTTCCAGTTTCGACATCGGCATTCAATTTGATAATACACACTTTTTTGAAAAAGTGTAAACTGGTGAATGAATGATGCCCAAACATAATTAACTGATCGGCCATAGTTACCTAAATGATGAGGAATAAAAAAATCCCTTTAGGCCAATTGCTTATGATAGGCATACCAGGTACTGGTTTGGACCCTGAAAGCCTTTCACTTATAAAAGAACATGGAGTAGGAAACTTCATCCTCTTTACAAGGAATGTAAAGGGAGGCCCTGACCAGACAAAGAGACTATGCGATGATCTTAATGAGGCCTGTGCTGATGCCGGACTTCCTCCGCCCCTGATAGCTGTTGACCAGGAAGGAGGACCAGTCCAGAGACTCGGCCCCCCTTTTTGGCCGAAAATTCTTTCCAACCAGGAAGTGGCCCTGTCCGGAAATCCAGAAACCAAGGCAAACGCCCAGGCAGAGACCGTTGCGAAGATACTTAACTCTCTGGGAATAAGGCTCAATCTGGCCCCGGTCCTGGATCTGGCTCCAACCGGGACGGAAGGAATCCTGAAAGGACGCTCCTATGGATCTGATCCCCAAAAAGTGTCAATCCTGGGAAAAAAATATATCCGGACACTACAAGCCAACGGAGTATGGGCCACTGCCAAGCACTTTCCCGGCATAGGTCGTGTAGAAAAAGATCCCCATTTCCAGCGGCCGGTGGTCACGGCATCAAAGGAGACGTTGATGCATGAAATGTCCCCATTTCGCGAAAGTGTAAAGGCAGGTGTCGAGGCTGTAATGACCTCTCACGTAGTATTTCCCGCGCTGGACCGGGACGAGCCCGCCACCTTTTCAAAGATCATAGTAGATGAACTCCTTCGCCGTGAGATGGACTTTCAGGGTCTATTGCTGACCGACGACCTTGAGATGGGGGGAATCACCGGTCACGGCTCCTTGGGCGAGGCAGCAGTAAAGGCGATTCTGGCAGGGCATGACCTCCTGCTAATTTGCCACAAAGCCCAAAAGGTGAGGGAGGCATTAGACGCCCTAGACAAAGCCTGGTCCCAGGGAATACTTGACGCAGGGAAACTGGACCTGAGTCTTTCTCGAAAAATGTTGAGTTTTGAATGTTGAAGGCTGAATTAATGAATAAAAATTGGCAACTATTCAGGTTGAAGACTGAAGGATTTAAGCATTTCGCAGTGATCGAACAGAGATGAATCCTCTAAACTAATACTGCAATCTCGTCAGCCAACTCAAAGGCCCGCAGTTTTGTGTGATTACGCATGATTTGTCCCTATTAGCCTTCTACCTTCAGTCTATCCACCTGACCTGATTACCCCTGAGATAACCTTTGTGTTTCCTCCCGGCAAAATTTCTTTTTTTACCTCAGAGAAATGGCTCTTAAAAAAGCTTGCCTCCTGTCTGAGAAGGGACTTAGACCCCAAATTTCCTGCTACCACCATCCTGATATAAAAAAGGAATTTAATAAACTTTTTCCTTGGGACCTCGTGTTCCATCATGCAGAACCTGCCCCCGGTCCGGCAGACCCTTTTGACCTCCATAATGGTCTTTTCTCTTACCTCCCCTTTTAGTTCATAAAACGCGTGGGAGCAGGTTACAGCGGAAATAGTCCTGTCCTTGAAAGGGAGGTGCTGAGCCTCGGCCTGTATCAGGACTATGTTTTTTATGTCTCTATCACGTATCTTTTTAGCAGCTTTCTGTAGCATTCCGCTTGAGAAGTCGAGCCCGATCACCAGGCCGTCGCTGCCCACCTTCTCGGCCAGGAAAGGCGGAACAGATCCGGTCCCTGTACAAAGATCTATAGCCACATCCCCTGCCTTGAGTCCTGTCCTGTCGGCCAGAGCACCACGAAGACGACCCTGGAGGTCGTGGGAATGGAGTTCAATAATGCGATCGTAGATTTTTGAAAACAGATTGTAGTAAGATTGCCTGAGTGAGCTCATAGGTAATTGTTTACTTTCCCGTTTGGCTAATTAAAAAATATCCTTCTCCGAAATCCGACATGCAGATTTAGGTATCAAGACTTCATTGATTAGTATATGATTCCGTTGTAGAAAGTCAAAAATTACAGCAAAAGATTTTCTCTGCTGAATCAACCCTTGATATTTTAATGTAAGAGGTGCCAAACTGAAACTGGCTATTGTTTCCCTGCCTTGTATGAGGCCCACCAGCCCTCCTCTTGGGCCTGCCATTCTGTCGTCGTATCTAAAGAAAAATTCGCCGGATATAGATGTAAGGTCCTTTGATCTGAATATGCTCTACTACGATAGAGTCCTGGATGATCTGAGTAAGGGGAGATTTAAAATTCGTCTCTATGACTGGGATGAAAAGACCACAGCTCAAAAAATCGGCCAGGCGGTGAATTTTCTGAAGCATGGAACACAGAAAAAATTCGACCTGAAGCTATACCATCATTATGTCACGATTTTTTTGAGCTTTGAAAGCATCTTTAACGCATTCATGTCCGAAATGGCAAAAAGGCATTTGATAGGACTTGCAGTGCCCGACAGGGTGAAGATATTTTTTGAGGATCTCGTCAATACGGTCCTGGATTATGGCCCGAACCTGGTTGGTCTTTCGGTCCTTTTCAATAGCCAGACTGTTTTTGCCCTGCTCATGGCCTCTTTGATTAAAGAAAAAAAGGATATCAAGATTGTCTTGGGCGGGGCAAAACTCGGGGTCATGCGTTATCCGGAGAGGCTTTTCAAGGAGCCCTGGGTCTTCAGTACTAAGGACAAGGCAAGGCAGTTGGAATTTGGACAATATGTTGATTTTCTTATTCCAGGGGAAGGGGAGAAGGCATTACTCGATCTTTGCATGGCTCAAGATAAGAAGGACTTGGCCGAGGTACCCAATCTTGTCTATATGAAAGATCAAGAGGTCAAAACAAATCCGCCCCACGTCATTCACGACCTTGACCAGATACCTGAGCCGGATTTTGGCGATTTCCGGCTGGATGGATACATAGGTCCTGAAGTAGTCCTGCCTTTCCTGAGTTCAAGGGGATGTCCCTGGGGAAGATGCACATTCTGTACACATCATCATTCTTACTTACTCTATCGAGAGCTTGAAATTAAGGAATGTCTGAAGCAGATAAGACACCTGAAAGAACATTATGGAGTGCGGTTTCTTAATTTTTATGATGAGATGATCCCTCCGGACCGTTTCAGAGACCTGGCACAGGCAATAATTAATGAAAGAATAGAGATCTCCTACGCGGCATATGCCAAACCCATAAGAAAATTTGATGCTGATCTCCTTAAGCTGATTCACCGGTCCGGGGGGCGTGTAATTATGTGGGGCGTGGAGTCGGCCAGCCAGCGGGTCCTTAACCTCATGAGAAAGGGGACAAGGATCAAAGAAGCGGAGAAGGTCCTTCAAGATGCCGGGCATGCAGGTCTTATGAACCTGATATTCATAATGTTTGGTTTTCCCACTGAGACAGAGACGGAATTTAATGAGACCTTAAATTTTCTCAATAAAAACAAGGATTGCATACATGCCCTGTCTAAAGGCAAGTTCGTCCTGTCAGAAGGTTCTCTTATCCAGAAAAAACCTGAAAAATTTGCAATTACTGAAATCCGGGAGGCTGCGGAATCAAAAGTCTATAACAGGGTTTTCGATTATCAGGTCTCAAAAGGGCTTGGTCCAAAGGATGTGTCGGCCCTGTACGAAAAGAACATTAAACATTTGGAATCCATTGGATTCACCCCTCGTTTAGGGGCCTACCGGGAGCACCTTCTTGCATATGCCGCATCAAGAGATGCGGAGAGCGAAGAGGAAACCACTGATCTTGGATTGATATAGCATGAGAGATGCTTGTTGTTGATGGGCGCATTCACATATTGGGGGACCTAGAATTTAGTAATGAACATCGAACGTCCAACATCGAATGTTGAATGGGAAAAGATGAAGAAACAGAAATAGCTGTTGAATGTTCGGTATCGGGTGGTTGTTTTTTTATTCGATGTTGGACGTTGGACGTTCGATGTTCGATGTTCATTTTTCAAAACAACCACGTATGGATTCTCTCCCCCAACGTGTGAATGCGCCCGTTGTTGATCATTATGTATAGACGTTCACAGGTTCAGAGTTCTCCATTCAGGGTTACCCTTCCGATACCACGAATCAACGGTTCAGATTTTCGGTAAACCCTGAACCTCTGAACGGTGACGGTGGCCTTATCATTTGTTATTATCCAGATCCCAGACAATATTACTTGAGTGAAGTTATCCAGTGAAAATATTCTGGTTATAACGGATTTGGGGAAGGACATAATCCATGTTATTTCAAGACGTTATATTTTTGTTGAGTGTACCCAAAAGTGGAATATAAGTCCCAATATATGATAAGGATGCATTGGCAAAAAGGTGGGAACTTTTTGATTCGATTATGTAACATGCTGATTTTATTATGGTCGGCATGGATGGAGCCAAAATTAACCCATCAATATTACCTACTCATTTTACAATTGCGCCCATAAAGATAATTGTCCAGCAAGCTTTTTCGCATAAGGACAACATATTGCAATCATTAGAATACATGCCTCCCCCAAATCCGTTATAATCAGGATAATGCAAGAGGTCCAAGATGCCGGCCATGCTGAGACCGGAAGCCCTGTTGTTGACATCACTGGCTTGGATGTCTTTTACGGGCGGCTGCAGGCTTTGACCGACATATCATTGAAAATATATCCCGGAGAGATGCTGGGAATTCTCGGCCCCAATGGCTCGGGGAAAACAGCCCTGCTCCATTCCATCATGGGTCTGATACCCTCTGCCTCCGGGTCAATTAGACTGTGGGGAAAAGATCTTTCGTCATATTCATCCAAGAAAAAGGCAAGAGTTGCCGCCCTGTTACCCCAGACCACGGAAACACCCTTTCCCTTTCCGGTTTCAGACGTAGTCTTGATGGGCCGTTATCCTTTTCTGAAACTCTGGCAAGGTCACTCAAACAAGGATATCAAAGCTGCTCAACAGGCCATGGAAAAGACAGGCGTAGCGCATCTTTCCGAACGTCCCTTTAGACAACTCTCAGGGGGTGAACGCCAGAGCGTACTCCTGGCCAGGTCCTTTGCCCAGGGTTCACGCCTGCTGCTTGCTCCTTGACGAGGCCACATCTTCCCTGGACATCAGGCGCAAGATCGAGGTATTTGACCTGCTTTTGCAGGAAAACAACCAAAATAATCGCACCGTTCTTTCCGTGCTCCACGACATAAACCTTGCTTCCATGTATCTAAACAGGCTAATCTTTCTAAAAGAAGGAAGGTTAGTGGCAGAAGGAAAGACAGAAGAAGTCCGGACTCCGGAAATACTCGGTGACGTTTATGAAACCAGGGTCCTTGTTGAAAACCACCCTGTAACAGGCAGACCGTTCATACTTTTCTTAACCGGCAACTAATCCTTGCGGGGCAAACTCCAATATAATTAATTTTGGGAAAAAATGAAAATCAATACCGATGAATTGCTTAGGAAGTCACAAGTTCGTAACCGTTCACACTCCCTGGCAGCCGACAGGCTTTTGCAGGGTTTCAACTGCGGACAAGGTTGCACCAAAAGGCGTATTCTCAATGGATTGTGCTTTGAAACCCGAAAAAGGCTGTTGGCTGTCAGGAGGGGGAAGTGAATGATTACACAAGTTCTGCAAAAGGCTCCTGACAAAAAGGATTTTCCAAAGGCCTACTTAGAGTGATTCGGGGGACAGAAATTATATTAGGCTTGTTCCGTCGAAATTTTGTTCGGAACGTTGCGTCCTTAGCCTCCGGCACAGCTTTGTCTCAAGTCCTTATTATCACTACTGCACCGATTTTGAGTCGATTATACGATCCAAACGTTTTTGGCATCCTTGGAATCTATACCGCTTCTGTTGGCATCCTTGCTGCTGTTTCTTCGTGGCGTTACGAACTGGCAATAGTATTACCCAAAGAGGATAGAGATGCTGTAAATGTAATGATGGTCGCCTTATTTATATTAGGCCTCATGACAAGCCTTACGGGTCTTACAATAGCTGTAGGAGGTAACACTATAACAGCTTGGTTAGATGTTCCAGAGCTGTATTCATGGCTTTGGTGGATTCCTGTTTCACTCATTTTAATAGGAAGTTACCAAATATTGGGTTACTGGTCCACTCGCAGGCAATATTTTAGACAGTTGTCAGTTACTCGCATACTACGATCCATTGGTTTGATAAGCACACAGACATCTGTAGGTGCTTTGGGCGCAGGTGTTGGTGGTTTAATTTCAGGCAATATTGTTGGTCAGGCTATAGCATGCAAGGTATTAGGTTTACAGATATGGCGTAAGGATGGCAGACTCATACGACGATCAATGAATGTGAGTCGTATGCATAGCCTTGCGCATCAGTATGCAGATTTTCCCAAATTTCAGGGAGGGCAATCACTACTCAATGCTTTCTCACAAAACATGCCCTTGATCCTAATGGCCTATTTTTTTGATCCTGCAGTTGTAGGATTTTATGTAATGGCTGACAGGGTCCTTCGTCTTCCCATCAACCTGATCAGCCAGTCCGTGCGGCAGGTATTTTACCAGCGGGTAAGTGAAATTTACAATTCTGGTCTAGATGTTTATTCCTTTTTCAAAAAATCAATCTATAGTTTGATAGCAATTGGTGCAATTCCATTTGGTCTGATTATGGTTTTTGGTCCCTGCCTATTTGAGGGTGTATTGGGAGCACCGTGGCGGACTTCAGGTTATTATAGCCAATGGCTCGCGATTTGGTTGTTTGGTGGATTTATAAATCCTCCTGCTATGATTGTGTTAACTATTATGCGAAAGCTTAAACTCCTTTTTCTATTTGAACTTTTATATATATGTGCAAAATTTGTAGCTATTTTCGTAGGAGGATCATCGGACACGCCAATGCTATCAATCGCGCTCTATAGTTTAGTCGGAGGCGTATTCAATGTAATACTTATTTTCTCTGCGGTAATTAATCTAAAAATTCAACCGGATCTTAATACTCGAAAGTAAACACGCATCCCACACGACGCTTCGCTTGCGTGGGATGCTCGACTCCGCGGGGATTGGCTAAACCACCCCCTTGGCAAGAAGGGGGATGCTGCGCCCCCCTTGATCCCTAGCATAAGGTTCCCCCACTATAAGTTGGGGCTTATAAACGAGTTAATTCTTTTTGTGTTATATTGTTTCAGGAATATTTATTGTGTATGTGGAGCATGATTTATGACTTTACAAAGAATACGGAATTATATTTGGCGATTTCGCTTGGCTATTCAAGGCAACAGCCTGCAATATACCGACAAACTCAAAAAATGGCAGTGGCTGGATCCAGAAGCAACCAATTTGTTACAAAAAAAGCATTTAGAGTCCCTTCTACGTTATACATATCAATTCGTTCCCTATTATCGCGAGGTCTTATCAAGTTCAAAAGTGGTTGATAATTATGGAAATGTCAACGTCAATAACTTTACAGATATCCCCCTTTTGGATAAAAACATAATTCGATCTCGAACTAAGGAGCTCATTACGACTGATCTATCAGTAGGCAAATGCTATGAAAATACTTCTGGTGGCTCCACTGGAGAGCCCGTTCGGTTCCTACAAAACAATAAATATTATAGTTGGAATAGTGCAATAACCTTGCTCCAAGATGAATGGATGGGTCATTCGACAGGAAAGCGTTTAGTTCAATTATGGGGGTCAGAACGTGATCTGTTCGTAGGCAAAGAATCCTTGAAAATCAGAATGAGCCGATGCTTAAGGAATGTTGTATGCTTAAATGCTTTTCACATAACACCTTTAATGATGCAAAAGCATGTTGATGAAATCAACAGATTTAAACCCACTCACATTTTGGCATATGTTGAAAGTCTTTATGATCTGGCAAGATATGTTGATCGACAAGGACAAGGTATTCATTCACCGGAGAGTATCATGGTCACCGCAGGGACCCTAGATCCGCACATGCGGGCAACCATTGAAAAAGTTTTTAACTCATCAGTATTCAACCGATATGGCTCTCGCGAGGTAGGCGCTATCGCATGTGAATGTAATGAACATCAAGGGCTCCACGTGACCGCCCCTACCCATTACATAGAAATCCTACGTCCAAACAGAACCTCGGCACAACCTGGAGAGGTCGGCGAAATTGTAGTGACATTGCTTACGAACTTTTCCATGCCGCTAATTAGATACAGAATAGGTGACATGGGGGCTTGGGCGAAACGGAAATGCTCCTGCGGACGGGGATGGCCGTTGCTTCAGGAGGTCAAGGGACGTGTAACAGACGTATTCTACAAGAGGGATGGCGCCGCAGTCCACGGGGAATATTTTACTCACCTTTTCTATAATCAAGATTGGGTTGAAAAATTCCAAGTTATTCAAGAAGACTTTGACCTCATCCGCGTTTTAATTGTATTATACAATCAGTCTAGTCGCGCATTTAAGAACATAAAGGATCTAGAAATAATTACCCAAAAGATTCGCATAGTCATGGGCCAACAGTGCCAGGTGCACCATTATTTTGTAGACCATATCGATGCTACTCCTTCCGGCAAATTTAGATATAATATTTCAAAATTGCATAACGAGTCCGTAAGCCCCAGCACAATCTAAATAAAAGTAATTTTAATAAATTTGGACCTATGACATTACTACTTCTGAATATTACTCTCCTGGGAATAGTTGTTTTCATGGAGAATTTCGCCCGACGAAAATATAACGATGTCCCTTATAATACATTAACATTGCTGACTTTCTTTTTTTGCCTCCAATACATATTAGTCCCAATTGGTGCCAGTATAGCACCATATTCCAATATCCTCTTTCTTAAAAATAATCCGTTCGCGTCCGCAGCTCTTATGACACATTTTATCAGTACTTCTCTTATCCTAATTACCTATCTATCACTGCATTCAGGATATATATTTGCCAGAAGTTGCTCTCCATGTCCTCAGTGTCCGGACAACATCAATACTTCTTTCTTAATACTTACTCTGTTTACTTTAATTACCATAGCTGGTTTAGCACTATATAATTATTCCTCCCTTTTTGGTGGCCTAAGCTCAGCCCTAATTAATTCACCAAGAACTAGATTACAAGATCTGAGCGTAGACTTCGGATTATTTGGCTTCCTGCGACAATTTGGCAGATTGATGCCAATAGCATTCTGGCTATCCATATTTCTTCTGATTTTTCGTAGAACAGGATTCATGTTTAAATTATTTATGATCACTTTGGTTTCTGTATCACTTTTTGGTTCATTTTATTACTTTATATTCACTGCCAGTAGAGGTTCAATCATTATACACATCTTAATTGCCTTTATTCTCTTTATCTATTACCGTGGTAAGATCGGCCTTGTCTGGCCAGCACTGGGTATAGTTATGGTAGGCCTGATTTTACTATATGGGAGATCCTTTTTACTGAATATCGCCACTCAAAATCTAGATCAGATTTCGCAGACTCATCCCGATCTATCTTTTTACAATGCAATTATCAATGAGCTGTCGCCTCAATATAAATCTCTTTATGCTTCATTGCCATGGATAGTTATTGGCCATCCAGATTCGGCGATGTTTTTAGACATATTTACTGGCTTTCTTAAACTGATTCCTACTAGGTTGATTGGACTCTATCTATCAACTTCAAATACGACTGTATTAAATACCGAACTAATTACTGGTATGTCAATAAGTAATATTCCTCCTGGCCATGTGGCCTACTTTATTTATAATCTTGGTATAATAGGATTAATATTGGGATCTATTGGATTCGGTATGACTTGTGGAGCCCTTGATCGTTTTTTTGCTAATTGCCGAAACAACGATCTCATAAGATATCTTTATCCTATTACCTCAATGTTTCTTGTGCGCTGGATGTATTTTGGTGATCCGGGTAATTATTATCGTTCCCTATTTGGTCTTGCTTTTTTTTATTTCCTATTAATTTGTTACTTGCTATTAAGGAGAGCATTATTTCGCTAGTGGAAATGTTCTTGCATTGAAATTTTTGAAAATATATTGGTCTATATAATGGATAAAATCTTGTTTGTGACTCCATCTTTTAATGCCGGTGGTGCGGAAAGAGTTGTCCTTCGTTTGCTCAGGGGTCTTGATCGATCTATAGCGAATTATCATTTAGTAGTGCTATGGAATATTGGTCCTCTTCGACAGGAGATGCCCGATGATGTATATTTTTATGATTTGAATGTTCGTCGTACACGTTACATGTTTTTTTCACTTATGAGGTTGATTTATTCATTGAAGCCACAGATTATATTTTCAAGTGTTAGTAGGATCAATATTGGATTGCTTGCACTTAAAAGGTTTATGCCAAAAGATATAAAGGTTATAATTCGTGAACCTAGTATACCAAGCATGAGTCTGCGTCGACAAAGTTTTTATAGAACATATTTATTTGGTTATAGGAAATTATATTCAAGAGCTGATATGATAGTATGTCAGTCACGCTATGTCATGGGAGACCTTGAAGAAAATTTTGGTGTTGATCCCTCAAAGATGATAACTGTTTACAATCCTATTCCGATCGAAGAAATAGAGAGTCAAATTGTGGATTCACACTCGCCTTATGATTCTGGTTTCAACATTGTGACGTGCGGAAGGTTATCCTACGTTAAAGGCTTTGATATACTATTAAAGGCTTTTGCAATTCTTTCCGAGAAGATAACTGACAGCCGACTAACAATCATAGGAGACGGTCCTCTAAGAAATGACCTGGAAAGACAAATTGTGTATATGAATATTAATAGTAGGGTATCTTTGGCAGGTTTTCAAGAAAACCCTTATATTTATTTTAAGCACGCAAATGTATTCGTGTCTTCGTCGCGATGGGAAGGTTTGCCTAATGCGGTTCTCGAAGCGCTTACGTGCGGAACCCCTGTTGTTGCAACTGATTGCCCTGGCGGGACCGCAGAGATCATTAAGGACAGCGTTAACGGCTGGTTAGTGCCTCCCGAAGACCCTGAAAGCTTAGCGGCCTGTTTAATATCGGCACTTGAGAATGCCAATGGGATTCGTGGAGAACCTGTGAGGTCGAGCGTTAAGCAATTCTCTGGAGGAGTTATTTTGCCAAAATACGCTAACCTGTTTGCGGACGTTTTGGGTGCGTGCGCACAATGAAGTCAAACGATAATGGCCCACCACAAAAACCTGTTTTACTTATTGGGCCCTTGCCGCCACCTATTGGAGGCGCAAGACTATCCTTTCAATTATTTTTAGATTATTTAAAAAAAATACCAAAAATTTCATTTGTGCATATTGACCTACCATGTTGGTCCACCCATAGTTCATGTGTAAATCATTCAAAAACAAGTCTGGGCTTGCTTCGAGCTATTTTGATGATACCTAATTGCTCTCATACAATTATTTTTGGGTCGAGAGGCTTTTGTTTTTCATATGCCTTAATCATAGTTCTCTTTACTAAATTCTTTTACAAAAAATGCTATATTCGTTTCTTTGGCGGTAGACCAATACTTTTTTTGATAAAATTCCCCAAAGTTATGCGCAAAATTTTGTTATATAGTATGAGAATTACGGATAAAATAATAGTGCAAACAAAATTTGGCGCTTCGGAATTTCCGGATTTTTTAAGTAAAAGAGTTTCAGTTATTCCTGGTTACCGTCCAAGAGTAATTGAAAAATCTTCAAGGTCATCATGCTCCGAAAGAGAAATTAGGTTTGTTTATACAGGTTCTATAAGCAATGAAAAAGGCATATCTATTTTGATAGATGTTTTTTCCAAATTATATAACAAATATAACCAGTCGAGAATAATCGAGTTACACTTATTTGGTGAAGGATCTGACAAGCTTATCCAGAAATTGGTTAATCTTAATGGCATTATTTATCATGGACAAATCGACAATTCTGTTTTGCGAAGACATCTTAACATGTATGACGTTTTTGTTTTTCCTAGTGTATACAATAATGAGGGTCATCCTGGTTGCATAATCGAAGCATTGATGGTGGGCATGCCAGTCATTGCAAGTGATTATCCAGTCATTAGAGAAGTCTTGGTGGACCATTTAAATGGTCTTCTCGTCAAGCCAGGTGATCCTGTTTCACTATTTCAAACTATGGACATTTTGATTAAAGACTATGAATTACGTAGCACACTTTCTAAAGCCGCCTTCAAAACGTCTGAGCGGTTTGATGCTGACTGTATACTTCCTGAACTAGCTTCATCTCTTGGAATAGAATAAGCTAAAAATTGAGGACGATGTCATGAGAGGTATAATACGAATATCAAAGACTACGGAAAAGCACCGTGCACCATCAATTACCATTTGGCATCTTCTATTTTTTGTAGTGGTTGCTTTGCTATTGAGTTACTCAACGGTTAATGCCAGAGAGTTTTTTCTTAGTTCGGATGGCAAAGATAGCAACCCTGGCACTCTGGAATTACCTTGGTGTACACTAGAGAAAGCGAGCCAGGCTGCGAGACCAGGGGATACAGTTTACCTGATGCCCGGAACGTATTCCGGTGTACTTCATCCTGTAAGAAGCGGATGTAAAGGATCTCCAATTACATTCTGTGCGAAAGAGCGACGAACTGCCGAACTCATTGGGCCTCCGTATCCAAACCGGGGAAGGTACGCAATAAACTTGGAAGGCCTCAGCTATGTCAAGATTAAAGGGCTAGACGTTCGGCCAAAAAATTGGAATGGTCGATGGTTACTGGCCAATAAAACAGATCATATTACTATAATTGACTGTCTTATGGAGGAATCGTCAGGGGATTATGCTTTGGCTGTAAAAAAATCAGATCAATTTAGGGTGATAGATAGCGTATTTCGCAAACATTACTCTAACAACATGATGCGATTTAGCGATTCAACGAATATACTAATTGAGGGGAATGCTATTAGCCGGTCCGGTCATAGCCCTCTACAGCTTTATCCACCTGGATCTAATCGATACGTGGTGATCCGCGGTAATGTCTTTCATGCTGCATGGGGACGAAATTTCGAACTCTTCGAAGTACCCGATGTGCTTTTCGAGCATAATATTATCACAAACGCATACAACGGTGGGCATTCAGCGGACACTAAGGCCAAGTTCTTGGTAAACCACGGAATTTTCCGATTCAACCAAATTTTTCGAAACTGGGATATACCGATTGATGGCTTTCCATACAAAGACAATTTATTTTTTAGGCACGCTCGTTTTTACAATAACGTCTTTCACGACAACCACGGGCCTGGTATTTTAATCGCTGGGCCTCCAGTTCGGACACAGGATATCGTGTTTCAAAATAATGTATTCTATAATAACGACCCATTTGGGTCAGGCTGTCAAGTTCGCATAACAGAAGGAGAGAAATGTGACATTAAGTTCTGGAATAATATCATTACAAGTGAACGAGCAGAAGCTTCTAGGGCAATATGGTTTGATAAGGCTTTGCTACTAGATATTTCGCAAGCAGAGAGGGACTATTTGGAACAATTTAATGGTAACCATGGTGTTCTGCCATGCTTCGAGGATGAACTGCAATATGACTATACCCTCAAGAAGGAGAGTCCGCTGAGGAATGCAGGACGTCCTTTATCGTATGCGGTTGATAGTGGACAGGGGATTTCGTTAAGAGTAAAAGATGCCAGTTTTTTTTATGATGGTTTTGGTATCGAAAGTGAACTTGGCGATTTGGTGGCTATAGGGACACCAGAGCAAGTAGCCCGTATAATTAAGGTTGACAGAGAACAAAATATTCTCACGCTTGATCATCATGTCACTTGGTCAAAAGGTAATCCTGTCAGTCTCCCGTGGGTAGGTAGTGCGCCTGATATTGGAGTTTTTGAATATGGGGGAGGAGCAGGACCCTTTGTTCGAGTGGAAGCTAAACCAATTAAAGCACAAACAGGGCAGCCGGTTCACCTGCAAGCCAAGGTGGTTGGGATTGATCCGGTTGAGGTACGTTGGTATTTAGGTGACGGCACAATCTACAATGGTTTTGATCTTAATAAGACCTATAACGAAGCATACGATTATCCTGTACGAGTGTGTGTTACTGATAAGCAAGGACATAAATATTATGGTGTAAGTTACGTGATCGTGGAGGAATCTAGTGCCGTTCCTAGACCACTGGTTCACAATACATTCAGCAAAGATGACGATGAATGGTGGTGGAGGTGGCAGGCTTACAGGCCGACTCCGGCAGCCCATGAACTTGCAAACAAGAGTGTGGCTGGAGATCAATCTCTCCACATTTACGCCCCAGAAGATGGTGGCGAATTGCCGGCACGCATCCATCCTGCTGAATGGGACATAGATTGTTATCCGACTGTTTTTTTGCGGTATTCTATTACACCAAAGACACCAATAGCACTTTACTTGCGAGGCTTCAAAACGCCTAAATCAAACCAATGTTTATGTGTGGCGAAGACACCGTCGGCTGATATTAAAAATGATAAGCAGATTGGGACTATGCTGCTGCTGCATGATGATGGAGCGTGGCATGAGCTAACCATCGATGTCCGAAATATCCGAGAGCGCTTTCCGAATGTGTCCGTATTGAAAGGACTTTGGATCCAAGCGGCAGGTACTGATTTTGTGAAAAAGGGGCAGGGATATTGGATCGACGAATTTATCATCCGACCAGATGTTTCCCAAGAGATTCGCTCGCCTACCAATATTCGCATTGAGTAACACTCACTTTCAAATGGTTTTCAATCCAATTATACGGCACGAAATACAAGATGTGTTTCTCAAAATTCAGAAAGGCCTTGCATTTATTGCTATGTATGGGACCAAGCTGGGCCTTATTTCGGTTCGGGTATGCATTACGTCAAAAATATGGTTTATTGCAACGTCGAATGCCCGCCTATACCTGGGAAGAACGCCCCTTGAAGGTATGGCTTGAATCCGGAATCCCTTCAGATCAAGATGATTACTTCGCTTGGCGAAAAGAAAACGGGGGTTGCTTTTTCTTCCCAGATCTTAGGAATATTAGCCCGCATTTACGGTCATCGGTACTCAAGTTCTGTGAAAATGTGACTGAAGAAGCTGATAAGCTTCTCTCCGGATATTGGCATTATTTCTCATATCCTTCGTTCCAAATCGGGTTTCCTCCCAATTGGCACTGCAATCCCGTCACTGGCGAAATAGCCCCCGCCAAGGCGCATTGGTCCCGAATAAGTGATTTCGGTCACGGAGACATTAAATTCATCTGGGAACCAAGTCGCTTCTCTGCAGTTTATATATTAGTGCGGGCGTACGCAGCTAATGGAGATGAACGTTATCCGGAGACATTTTGGCAATTGGTTGAAGACTGGGCAGAAAAAAATCCGCCGAACCTGGGCCCAAACTGGAAGTGCGGCCAGGAGTGCGCACTAAGAATAATGGCTTGGTCTTTCGGGCTTTACGCCTTTGCCAGGTCCCAACATACAACTCCTGATCGGATGGCGCAGCTGGTTTCCAAGATTGCAGCTCATGCTGAGCGTATTGAAGGAAATATTGCTTACGCCCGTTCGCAAAAGAACAACCATGTAATCACGGAAGCAGTAGGGCTATGGACTGTGGGCTTACTGTTTCCGGAGCTGAAACACTCTGCGCGGTGGCTGCAACACGGACGAAAGGTACTGGAAAAGGAAATATGTCGTCAGATTTACGATGACGGTAGCTATATCCAACACTCCATGAATTACCATCGGCTGATGCTGCATGCCTTGCTGTGGGCCTTTCGCCTCGGCGAAATTGCCGGAGAACCTTTTCCTTCTGCGGTTCGTGATCGCTTTGATAAGGCTGTCCAGTTCCTTTACCAACTATGCGATACCCAATCTGGACGAGTGCCGAATTATGGTGCCAATGACGGTGCCTTAATACTTCCGCTCAATGATTGTGATTATTTGGATTTTCGCCCTGTGCTTCAGGCAGCTCATTACTTGATCCACAATACACGTCTCTTTCCTCCTGGCCCATGGGATGAAGATCTTTTGTGGCTTTTCGGACCAGAAGCGCTGGACTCACCCATAAAGCCTTTGCAAAAGGAAACAGTTTCAGCTGATTCCGGGGGATACTACACGCTGTTTGGAAAACAGTCATGGGGAATGGTGCGTTGTCATAGTTACAGGGACCGACCATCCCAGGCCGACATGCTTCATTTTGATTTATGGTCTGATGGAAAAAATATTCTCAGGGATGGAGGGTCCTATAGTTACAATTGCGAACCGCCCTGGAAACACTATTTTATTTCCACCAGTGCTCATAATACTGTAGAAGTGGATGGCAAAGATCAAATGGAAAAAGGTCCGCGATTTCTCTGGCTGCGGTGGACGCGATCAAGTGTGCGGCAGAATACAATCCTTGCGAAGGGTAAGGCACATTGCTGGGAAGGTGAGCATTTTGGATATTCCAGGAGAAAAAATGGGGTGGTTCACCAAAGGGGCATACTGGTAGCAGGAGATGCCTGGATTATTGTTGATGACCTCCTATCAAGCGGCGCACATAATTATACTCTCCGTTGGCGGTTGATCAACGGCGACTGGGGGCTAATAAGCTTACATACATGGTATAATGGGCAATCTGGAGCCAAGATTTCTGTTCTTAGTCCAGCGACGATAGAATCCAGACTAGTGAGCGGACAGAAAAAAATCTCCCCGGAAGGTTGGGAGTCGCTCTATTATGGTGAAAAGGTCCCGTGTCCGACTATCATTTGTGATACAAAAGGAGATACTTGTCGCTTTATTACCGTCATAAGCTTCCATGGGGAAGAGATCGGATTTCATGACGAAGGAGTCATCAAACTGGACGACCTGGAGGTAAGATTGAACCTGCCGTCAAACTCAAGTGAAAGCATTGTTGCCCTTTAAGAGCTGCAACAGCTCCTGATTGATCAGTACAATCTATGCACATTTTGTATTACCATCAATACTTTACCACCCCATCAGGGGCTACGGGCACCCGTTCATACGAAATGGCCCTCAGACTTGTAAAACGAGGCCACAAAGTAACCATGGTCTGTGGTTCAAATGTCCAAGGGGATACAGGGTTAAGTGGTCTATTTGTAAAAGGCCAACGGACTGGTTGGGTAGACGGAATAAGGGTCATTGAGTTCGAGCTATCCTATTCCAATTACATGAGTCTGCCAAAACGAGCAGTCGTTTTTATACAGTTTGCTTTTAAGTGCATGCTATTGAGCTTGACCGAAAAGGTGGATTTGATCTTTGCCACGACAACCCCACTGACTGCAGGAATACCGGGCATTGTCGCCGGCATTCTTAGACGCAAACCGTTTGTTTTTGAGGTTCGTGATCTCTGGCCGGAGCTTCCACGGGCAATGGGTGTTGTAACCAACCCCCTAGTTCTCTTGGGAATGAATATCCTGGAATGGTTTTCATATCATGCAGCGACTTCATGCATTGGATTGGCTCCTGGCATTGTGGACGGCATTGTGAAGAGGGGAATTCCAAGAAATAAGGTTGCCTTAATTCCCAATGGATCTGATCTGGACCTCTTTCGACCTATGCCCGAGATTAAAAGAGACCTGCCTGATGTAACAGAGAATGACTTTGTGGCCATGTTCTGCGGGGCACACGGCAAGGCCAACGGTCTTTACGCTGTTCTCGACGTAGCGGCTGTCTTGAAAAAAATGGACCGACTGGACATCAAGTTCCTGTTTATTGGGGATGGAAGAGAAAAGCCTGCTCTTATGCAACGTGCGGAGGAGCAGGATTTATCAAATTGTATTTTCATGTCTCCTATTCCCAGGTTGGAGATGCCCGCGATTATGAACCAGGTGGATGTTGGTCTGATGATCCTCGACAATGTCCCTGCTTTTTATAGAGGGACTTCCCCAAATAAATTCTTTGATTATATTGCAAGTGGTTTGCCGGTAATAAACAACTATCCAGGATGGTTGGCTGAACTCATTGTAAAAAATGAGTGCGGAATTGCTGTTCCGCCAGAGGAACCTGAAGCGTTTGCAGAGGCTATGATCGAGTTTGCAGATGACCCTGCATTGGTAAAAAGAATGGGAGCCAACGCAAGGCAGTTGGCCGAGAGGGAATTTGACCGGGATGTATTGGGAGAACGCTTTGTAAAGTGGTTGGAGCAGGCTACTCAGTAAATATAAATCGGGATGGAAGTTACTCTTTTTTTCACCATAAAGATGTTTACAATTCTTCATTTTCTGATCAAAAGTTATTGTGTATATTCTATGGATTTTCGGGTGAAAATTTCGAAAAGTATAAGACAGAGATTGTAACATTACTATGACGATAGGAATCAGCGGATTCGGACACTTTCTTCCAGAGACGGAAATTGCAAATGAGCAACTCGTTGCGCATTTCGGAATGGACATTTCTCCGTCGTGGATCGTTGACAAAACCGGCATAAAAAAACGTCATTTTGTTGGAAAAGATGAAAATAACTCTGACCTAGCGGATAGGGCATCTCAGATGGCCATTCGAGACGCTGGTCTGTCAGTGAGTGATATTGACGGCCTGGTGCTGGCCACCTCGTCACCGGATTACGTGCAGCCGCCGACTTCATGTGTGGTACACGGAAAACTTGGACTCAAAGATGCATTTGCTTTTGACGTTATGAGCGTATGCAGCGGTTTTGTTTTTGCGTTCTCTGTTGCACATTCTCTACTGAAATCAAATCCTGTTTGGAATCACATCCTTGTCGTTGCCAGTGAGACATACAGTCGGCTTGTGAGCTTTGAAGATCCGAAGTCTAGCGTTCTTTTTGGCGACGGCGCAGGTGCTGTAGTTTTGTCGAGAGGCGGTTCTGGTGAAATAGTGAGTTTTCACCTGCATACGGAAGGGTCAGGCCAAGAAAAAATTATAGTTCGAAGTGGGGGTGTTGCAGAGCGTATTACATCCGCGGCTGTTGCAAGTGACCGTCATCTTTTTTCAATGGATGGAAAATCAGTGGCTGATTTCGTATTCCACGCATTTGCAAAAGCAAGTGAATATTTTGGCTTTAATTCGCATCCAAAGATCGATTTTCTGATTCCGCACCAGGCAAATGTGGCTCTCCTGCACAGTGCGTCTGAAAAGAACGGAATTCCATGGGACCGCATGATCGTGGACATGGAAGAAGTAGGGAACACCTCAAGTGCCAGCATTCCTATTACATTATCCCGAGCCTGGCATTCGGGAAAGATAAGAAGGGGTATGCGCATCGGTCTATTCGGATTTGGAGGAGGGCTTTCATATGGGATGGTGGAGTTGAGCCTATGACCATTCGCAGGGTTTTGGTAGTTGGCTTTGGGCGTATGGGGCAAGGACTCACATCCTGGTTGGCCTGTAGCGGCATTGAAGTTGTCGTACAGACTCGGCGAGCGACGGAACGTTGTCGTACAGATTTTGAATCGGCCATGATGCGAATTGCCGAGCGCATGAAGCCAGGCCCTGACACAGTCCCAGAGGTATTGAAGAGAGTAAATTTCGTCAATGATTTTGATAATAATATGGATTGGATAGTAGAATGCTTGGAAGAGGACCTTAGAATTAAATCTGAATTTCTGAACAGTTTGTCGAAAAACTATTCTGGAATAGTATCTACAAATACTTCTACATTGACCATTGAGGCCCTAAGTACTCATGTGCCAAATCCGTCACTCTTTCTGGGAACGCATTTTCTTAATCCCGTTCCTGTGATACCCCTTGTCGAGATCATATTCACCGATCGAACCGATTATGGAGCAATTTCAACCATCTGTGAGTTCCTGAAGGAACATGGTAAAATACCAGTTAAGGTTCCGGATGTGCACGGTTTTGTCGTCAATCGAATACTCTTTGCCGCTCTTTTCCAGGCCATGGAGCTTCTGGATGCTCAGTCTGTTACTGCTCACGCAATAGATACATGTATGAAGGAGGGATGTTCGTGGCCAATGGGTCCACTGGCGTTGGCAGACTACATTGGTCTGGATGTATGTGAATCTATTATGAAATCATTGACCCAAGATACTAGTTTCCCCTATAGAAACATCCCGCAAGTCCTTCAGCGTTTACTTAGAAATGATCATCTGGGTCGAAAGAATCACAAAGGATTTTACAACTATGATTGAGACGGTCATATTTGGTGCAGGGGGTTTTGGTAGAGAAGTTGCTTGGCTAATCGAGGAGATAAATCGAGAGGAGGAAAAGTACAAACTGCTCGGCTTTATTGATGATGACCTCTCACTTGTTGGGAAGGATGTTAATAGTTATCCCGTGTTAGGTGGTATGGATTATTTGCAGAGTCATCCTGGTCTGGGAATGGTGGTAGCGCTGGGTGATCCGGTTGCTCGATTGAAAGCAATTAACAGGTTTAAGAGATATCAGCTTATTTACCCGAATTTGATTCATCCATCTGTCCTAATCGGTGGGAATGTTAGTATTGGAATAGGAAATGTTATTTGTGCAGGGTCCATCATCACCGTCAATATTAGGATCGGTAACTTCTGTCAGTTGAATCTGAAGACAAGTATAGGACACGACAGTGTTTTGGGTGATTTTACGACCACTGCTTGCAGTGTTGATTTTGCTGGATATAGTCATACAGAGGCCGGAGTATATTTCGGCAATCAGTCGACGTTGTTACCCTCAACATCCGTAGGTGCATTCTCGATTATTGGCGCTGGTGCAGTCGTAAATCGGAATATTCCGGATGGAGTCGTGGCCGTGGGAGTCCCGGCAAAAGTAATAAAGCGTAACCGTATTTATGAGGAGATAAAAGAGACAGACATAGAAAGTCTTGCACCTGATCCAGTAGAAGGGAGAGCATTTCATTAGCCCTTTGGCTATTTGGAGTTAACCGCCTTATAGAAGGCTATTGTGTGCGGTATGGACCAGCAGAATATACGGAGAAGAACTGATGATGATCATCCACACTCCTTGGCAGTCGGAGATTGAACAATTAACCTGATGAGTGCAAAATGCATCTTTAATAACTTGAGCCATGCCGCTTAGAAAACGGCTACTGGATTTAGCCTTCACGATCCCTGGCCTTTTAGCTATTTCACTTGTCTTTATTATTGTTGCCTTGTTGATTTTGGCCCGAATAGGCTGTCCTGTCTTTTTCCGCCAAGAGCGGCCTGGCCTCAATGCCAGGCCATTCTCTCTGTATAAATTTCGAACTATGACAGGCAGTCGGGATGAGGATGGGGCACTCCTTCCTGATGCCCAGCGCCTGACTCCCTTTGGACGATTTTTGCGGGCCACAAGTCTGGATGAATTGCCGGAACTTTTTAACGTCCTGAAAGGAGATATGAGCCTTGTAGGCCCCAGGCCCCTGCTCATGCGGTATCTGGACAGATACACACCTGAACAATTTCGTAGACACGAAATGCCGCCAGGACTGACGGGATGGGCTCAGGTCAATGGGAGGAATGCCCTGAGTTGGGAAGAGAAATTCGAGTTGGATGTCTGGTATGTAGATCACTGGTCCTTATGGTTGGATGTAAAAATACTTGCATTGACACTATGGAAGGTCCTCAAAAAAGAAGGGATTTCACAGGCCGGTCATGCCACTATGGAAGAGTTCATGGGGACCCGGAGCGAAAAATGACAAGTTAAACAGGACGCAGATTTTCGCAGATATACACAGATAATATTATTCATAAATTTGAAAGTCTTGATAATCTGTGTTCATCCGTGTCCATCCGTGTCCAAAAATAGTCCTATACTATAAATTTAATGCAATTGCCGAGTTTGCCGAAGCTTCAAGATTAAATTCTTGATCCTGAGCCCATGATAAGTTTTTTAGAGCAAAGTTTTACTCATGCCCTGATGATTACCGGCTTTGTCTTCATGATGATGCTGGTGATTGAGTATCTGAACGTCCTTTCCAGGGGATTATTTCATCAGGAGCTCCGCGACAGCCGCCTAAAACAGTATCTGCTGGCTGGTTTTTTAGGAGCAACTCCCGGCTGCCTCGGAGCCTTTGCGGCAGTGACCCTTTATTCCCATGGGGTGTTCAGTCTGGGAGCTGTGGTGGCCGCTATGATCGCCACCAGCGGAGATGAGGCCTTTGTCATGTTGTCCCTGATCCCCGAGAAGGCCCTATTAATTTTTTTCATCTTGTTTCTATTAGGTATTTTTTCAGGTTTTCTGACCGATTTCTTGCTTGGGGATAAGGCGATCAGTCAATCCGGATGTCAACAAGAATTCGAACTCCATGAAGAAGATGTGTGTCACTGTTTTCCCTGGGGACGTATTAAAAATCAATGGACACATTGCTCCGTTGCCCGCGGAGTGCTGTCAGTCACTTTATTATTGTTTCTTTTCGGGATACTCAGCGGCAAGCTGGGGCCGCCCACCTGGAACTGGATCAGAATCACCCTCTTCCTGGTCTCAGGAGTAGCACTTTTTATCGTATCTACAGTACCGGAACATTTCCTGGAGGAACACCTGTGGGAACATATAGCAAAAAACCACGTTCCACGAATATTCTTCTGGACATTCGGAGCGTTATTCCTTATGCATATTCTTATTGATCAACTTCATCTTGAAGGCTGGATACAGCAAAACCAGCTTATCATATTGATAATTGCGTGCATGGTTGGATTCATCCCGGAATCAGGTCCGCATCTGATATTTCTCACCCTGTTTTATCAAAATGTCATACCCTTCAGCATCCTGCTGGCAAGCTCCGTGGTGCAAGATGGTCATGGCATGTTGCCTATGCTTGCCGAATCCCGCCCTGATTTTTTCAAAATCAAGGGCATCAATTTATTTGTCGGGTTATGCGTTGGCCTGACAGGTTATTTGACCGGATGGTAATAGAGCAGTACGATCAAACCCATAATAAAAAGGGGGAACTATGAAAATCATCGTTGCAGGAACCGGCTATGTAGGTCTTGTGCATGCTGCAGTGTGTTCAGAATACGGCCACGAAGTGTATGCGTATGACATTGACGCTGAAAAGATTAAAGCATTTTCAACCGGTCAGACTGAAGAGATTGAAAAATACGTCAATGAACCGGGATTGACTAATATTATCAAGGAAACACTTGGCAGATACCTATTCTTTACTTCTGATTTGGACTCAATCCTGGAAGGTACTGATGCTATTTTCATGTGTCTGCCGACTCCTCCAAATCTGGATGGCTCCACTAATCTTACTTTTTACAATGCCGCGGCTGAAAATATTGCCATGACAGTTGCAAAAAGGAAAGACAAGCGCAGGATTGTTTTTGTGAATAAAAGCACTGTACCTATTGGGACAGCGCGACACCTGCAGGAAATCATGGATACCCATAGTGTGGAAAACTTTGGTGTTGCTTCAAATCCTGAATTCCTGGCAGAGGGAACGGCTGTCGCTCAGGCACGAAATCCGGACCGGGTTGTAGTAGGTTGTGACAACGAAGAGGACTTTAAAATTCTTCGCAGGGTATACTCCCAATTTGTCAATCACGTTCGAGTAAAATACATAGAGACAACACCTGAGTCTGCAGAAGCAATTAAGTACGTTGCCAACACCTTGCTTCTCACATACATATCCTTCTGGAACGGCGTGGGAGCGAAGATTGGGGAAAAATACCCCAATGTCAAAATAGATGACCTTAGGCTCGGAGTTACGGCAGACGACAGAATAAGTACCTGGGGATCATCTGTGAGCAACGGAGCAGGTGGAAGTTGTTTCGGGAAAGATATCGCCTCATTAATTTATCAAATGCGAAAAGTAAACGTAAGCACGAAGATGCTTGAATCTTCCTATGAAGTTAACGAATTTCAAAAAGTCTACCTCATTGACAGGGCAATAATCGAGGCCGGGTTCCAGTTCAACAACAAGACAATTGCTGTATTGGGTTTGGCATTCAAGAAACACACTAACGACATGCGGGATGCTTCTTCCATCAAAGTTATCGAATCTCTGCTGGGAAAAGGGGTGGCCAAGATAAAGGCTTACGACCCTTTAGCAATTGAGACTGCAGCGGCCGAGTTTTCCACATCTAAAAATATCCTTTTTGAAAAAATTGACTATTTCCATACAGCCAAAGAGGCACTGGAAGGATCTCACGCGCTTTTCGTTTCCTCTGACTGTGAAGAATTCCGGGGGCTTTCCCGGACTATAGAGGAAAGCGTTAAACCACCTTACCTTGTGATGGACGGGCGGCGCATGATCGCGGATTTCCAAGAAATGGTTTCCAAAGGATTCAGCTATTTGGCAGTGGGCGCTATGGCTATAAAACCGGAATAAATCTAAGGGATATATGATTATGAAAGGAATAATCCTGGCCGGGGGCTCAGGAACGCGACTGTACCCAATTACCCGCGTAGTAAGTAAACAACTTATGCCTGTTTATGATAAGCCTATGATATATTATCCATTATCAGTGCTGATGCTGGCAGGTATACGTGAGATACTGATTATATCCACCCCTGAGGATTTGCCCAGGTTCAAAGAACTTCTTCATGATGGTTCACAATGCGGCCTTTCCATCTCTTATGCAGAACAACCGCGACCTGAGGGATTGGCTCAGGCCTTTATTGTTGGAAAGCCATTCATAGGCGGTGATAAAGTGGCACTTGTCCTTGGGGATAACATTTTTTTTGGACATGGGCTTTCAGATATACTCGGGAGATGCAGCAACTTGGAAAAAGGTGGGGTTATCTTCGGGTATCTGGTGCGAGATCCTGAGCGTTATGGAGTGGTTGACTTTGATCAACAGGGAAATGTTATTGGAATCGAAGAAAAGCCGACAAAGCCCAAATCCAAATACGCTGTTCCCGGACTCTATTTTTATGACAACGATGTAGTAAAAATAGCAGAATGTCTCAAACCTTCAGCCCGTGGAGAGCTTGAAATCACTGACGTCAATTTGGAATACTTGCGGCATGGTAAGCTTCGAGTGGAACTTCTGGGGCGGGGATTTGCCTGGCTTGATACCGGGACACATGAGTCCCTCCTGCAGGCGAGCGATTTTGTACAGGCCATTCAGGAACGACAAGGGCTCAAAATTGCTAGTATTGAAGAAATTGCCTTTCGTCTTGGCTATATAGATCAGGGACAACTCAGGGACCTCGCCAAAGATATGTTGAAAAATAATTACGGCAAGTACCTGATGGAGATCCTTTCAGAGGAAAAAACCAGTGAAATTTACTAAGACAGCCTTTCCTGATATTTTTCTGATTGAGCCGGATGTATTCAAAGACACCCGTGGTTTTTTTATGGAAACTTACAATCAGAAAAACTATGCAGAAGCAGGAATAGACCAGGAATTTGTTCAGGACAACTATTCTCACTCCAAGTATGGCATCCTTCGAGGACTTCACTATCAACTCAAAAATGCCCAGGGGAAACTGGTATTTGTAATAACGGGGGAAATATTTGATATTGTTGTGGACATTCGAATTGGCTCACCCAGGTTCGGGCAGTGGTTAGGAACCTATCTTTCAGCAAAGAACAAGCAACAGATTTTTGTGCCGGAGGGTTATGCACATGGATTCATCGTACTGAGTGAAAGCGTCGATGTTATATACAAATGTACTGATTTCTATACCCCCGGGGATGAGTATGGAATTTTTTGGGCAGATCCAAGCATCGGTATTGATTGGCCGATAAAAAACCCGGTCCTTTCAGACAAGGATAGCAAAAATCCAAAATTGAAGGAGATCCCAGAGGAACTTCTGCCTGCATTCCATTCATAGTCAAATAGTAACCGTTCACAGGTTCAGGGGTCAGAGGTAACCCTGAACCTTTAACCCGCGAACGTTTACGATAAATCCTTGCAGAACCGGTCGTGATTCCAGCAGCCCCGTTTGAGGGTGCCGTAGACGAAGAGTCTCAGGACACCTGCTGTGTTCTCCTTCGATGATTGACGCTCGCCGTCCCTTACGAGTCTTTTTCCGAACACGCCAAGGTCGGAAATGGGAAATAATTATTAAAACTGGATAAAATACTTGACAGTTGTCCTCTAAACCGGCTATATATATTTCCAGTTAGGCTATTTACTGGAAACGTTAATAACCGGAAGGAGGTGGCATGATAGAAATCCTGAAGTCAATCATCCTGGATTTCCAGGAAGTTGAACTCGAGACCGGGGTACCCAGACACTTGAAGATCAAGGCGGTCCCTAACAAGGCCACTGTATGTATCGGGGTGCGCCGCAGCGGGAAATCGACCTATCTGTTCCAGGTAATCCAACGACTCCTGGATGACGGCGTGCCCCGTGAAAACATCCTCTATCTGAATTTCTTTGATGACCGCCTCCACAACCTCAGGCTGGAAGGACTCGGAGCGATCACCGAGGCCTATTATTCGCTCTATCCGGAGAAGAAAAACGCCGAAACGGTCTACTGCTTTTTTGACGAGATCCAGGCGGTCGAGGGGTGGGAGCCTTTTTTGGACCGCCTGATGCGAACCGAAAAATGTGAAGTCTACATCACGGGCTCGTCCGCCCAGATGCTCTCAAAGGAAATCGCCACACAGATGCGCGGTCGAGTTTTGTCCTGGGAGCTCTTTCCATTCTCTTTCAGGGAATTTCTGGATTACAAGAGGATCAACGCTACGGGCCACATGTCGACAAAGAAACGGCTTATCGTGCAAAAGGCGTTCGAGGAATACTGGGACACCGGCGGATTCCCAGAAGTCGTCGGGCTTGACCGGTATCTGCGAATAAAAATCCATCAGGAGTATTTTCACGCCATACTGTTCAGGGACCTGATCGAACGTCATGATATTTCACATCCCAAGGCTGTGATGGACCTCGCGCACCGGCTGATAGACAACACAGCCTCGCTTTACTCAGTCAACAGCCTGACCGGCTATCTGAAGTCGTTGGGCCACAAGGCTCCCAAATCTGCCGTGTCGGATTATTTGGAGTGGTTCGAAGACGCCTATTTCCTGTTTACCGTCCGGATATTCGACGCTTCTCTGGCCCGCAGCAAAACCAATCCCAAGAAAATCTATTGCGTCGACCATGCTCTGGTCAACTCGGTAGCGTCAGGCATTCTCGTCAACACCGGGCATCTATTGGAGAACCTCGTGTTTACAACGCTCCGGCGTATCACCCCTGATATCTATTACTGCAAGACAAAGGGCGGCCTAGAGGTGGATTTCCTGGCGCAGATGCAGAACCGTTCGCGCATGCTGGTTCAGGTCTGTGAATCGATGGCCGAGCCACAAACGAGAAAACGGGAAATAACGGCTTTGAGCGAGGCAATGGCTGAATACAGCTTGAAGTCTGGTACAGTCGTGACGTGGAATGAAGAGGACCAGATAAAGGTCGTTGCAGGGAAGATAGGGGTTGTGTCGGCATGGCGCTTCCTGTTCAATCTACAGGAAACTTGAGACCACCCCATGAGACTCCTGCTGATCAGCGACCCCTGCCTACGCCGCTGCGCAGTGCGGCAGGCAGGCACAAATAACAAGACCCCGAGGGGCTCAACCCACGGGGTCTTGCGTTAACCAAGAACCGCCAGAGTTGGCGGACGGTAATCTGGCTCCCCGAGACGGACTCGAACCGCCAACCTAGTGGTTAACAGCCACCCGCTCTGCCATTGAGCTACCGGGGAATTAACGTCGGCTAATCTAACAACATGCGTTTTGGCCGTCAACAGGAAACATCTGGATATAGAGAAAGTCCTTTACGCAAATTCAGTGATTTTGGTCAAAAAAAGCCCCCATAATTAATGGGGGCTGAAATATAAATTCCGGCAATGACCTACTCTCCCACCCTATATTGGGCAGTACCATCGGCGCTGAAGGACTTAACTTCCGTGTTCGGAATGGGAACGGGTGTTTCCCCCTCGCTATCGCCACCGGAAACTGTGTTCCTGGTGTTCAAAAAATATAAATAAATATGGATTATACTATTCTACCATGTGCACAATGAATTGATCAAAAAAAAATATGGTCAAGCCTCACGCCCGATTAGTATCGGTAAGCTTAGGCTGTTGCCAACCTTACACCTCCGACCTATCAACCTTGTCTTCTCCAAGGGGGCTTTAGGGGCTTGCGCCACGGGAGATCTAATCTTGAGGTGGGCTTCCCACTTAGATGCTTTCAGCGGTTATCCCATCCGAACGCAGCTACCCAGCAATACCACTGGCGTGATAACTGGATCACCGGAGGTCCGTCCATCCCGGTCCTCTCGTACTAGGGACAGATTCTCTCAAATCTCCTGCGCCCGCGGTAGATAGGGACCAAACTGTCTCACGACGTTTTAAACCCAGCTCACGTACCGCTTTAATTGGCGAACAGCCAAACCCTTGGGACCTGCTTCAGCCCCAGGATGCGATGAGCCGACATCGAGGTGCCAAACCTCCCCGTCGATATGAACTCTTGGGGGAGATAAGCCTGTTATCCCCGGAGTACCTTTTATCCGTTGAGCGATGGCCCTTCCATTCGGGACCACCGGATCACTAAGACCTGCTTTCGCACCTGCTCGACTTGTGTGTCTCGCAGTCAAGCTCCCTTATGCCTTTACACTCTACGACTGGTTTCCAATCAGCCTGAGGGAACCATCGCGCGCCTCCGTTACTCTTTAGGAGGCGACCGCCCCAGTCAAACTACCCACCAGGCACTGTTCCTGACCCGGATAACGGGCCAAGGTTAGGATCCTAGAATAGCCAGGGTGGTATTTCAAGGTTGGCTCCACCAAAACTAGCGTCCTGGCTTCAAAGCCTCCCACCTATCCTACACAAGCTATCCCAAAAACCAATGCCAAGCTGTAGTAAAGGTTCACGGGGTCTTTCCGTCTAGCCGCGGGTAACCGGCATCTTCACCGGTACTACAATTTCACTGAGTCCCTGGTTGAGACAGTGGGGCAGTCGTTACGCCATTCGTGCAGGTCGGAACTTACCCGACAAGGAATTTCGCTACCTTAGGACCGTTATAGTTACGGCCGCCGTTTACCGGGGCTTCGGTTCAGTGCTTCTTCTTACGAATAACACCTCCCCTTAACCTTCCGGCACCGGGCAGGCGTCAGACCCTATACGTCGCCTTACGGCTTAGCAGAGTCCTATGTTTTTAGTAAACAGTCGCCACCCCCTCTTCACTGCGCCCCACTTCGGCTCCGATCGCAAAGACCTTCACCTAATGTGGGTACCCCTTCTCCCGAAGTTACGGGGCTATTTTGCCGAGTTCCTTAACCAGGGTTATCTCACGCGCCTTAGGATTCTCACCCTGCCTACCTGTGTCGGTTTACGGTACGGTCACCAAACAAACTCGCTACGAGGCTTTTCTAGGAAGCATGGGATCGGCCACTTACGGCCTAAAAGGCCACGTCATCAGTTCTCAGCGTTAACAAGATCCCGGATTTGCCTGAGATCTCCGCCTACAACCTTAAACCGGGACATCCAACACCCGGATGGCTTACCCTTCTCCGTCCCCCCTTCACTCAAACGCTTATTTGGTGGTACAGGAATATTAACCTGTTTTCCATCGCCTACGCCTTTCGGCCTCGGCTTAGGGACCGACTAACCCTGAGCAGACGAGCTTTACTCAGGAAACCTTAGGCTTCTGGCGAGCGGGATTCTCACCCGCTTTTTCGCTACTCGTGTCAGCATACGCTCTTCCAGAACCTGCACCGGATCTCACGATCCAGCTTCAACGGCAACTGGAATACTCCCCTACCGATCTGTCTATTGACAAATCCCGCGGCTTCGGCAGCATGCTTAAGCCCCGTTAAATTTTCGGCGCGGGACCACTTGACCAGTGAGCTGTTACGCTTTCTTTAAAGGATGGCTGCTTCTAAGCCAACCTCCTGGTTGTCTGTGCGTTCCTACCACCTTTCCCACTTAGCATGCATTTTGGGGCCTTAGCCGGCGATCTGGGTTGTTTCCCTCTTGACCACGGATCTTATCACCCGCGGACTGACTCCCGGACTTCACACAACGGCATTCGGAGTTTGGTTGAGTTTGGTAACCTGGTGAGGCCCCTAGCTCATCCAGTGCTCTACCTCCGTTGCTCAGCATCCGAGGCTATACCTAAATATATTTCGGGGAGAACCAGCTATCGCCGAGTTTGATTAGCCTTTCACTCCTATCCACAGCTCATCCAAACCGTTTTCAACCGATAATGGTTCGGGCCTCCAGTGGGTGTTACCCCACCTTCACCCTGGCCATGGATAGATCACTCGGCTTCGGGTCTACTCCCTGCGACTGAACGCCCTATTAAGACTCGCTTTCGCTACGGCTACACCTAACGGCTTAACCTTGCCACAGAAAATAACTCGCTGACTCATTATGCAAAAGGCACGCCGTCACCTCGCCTAAGCGAGACTCCGACCGCTTGTAAGCAGACGGTTTCAGGTACTATTTCACTCCCCTCACTGGGGTACTTTTCATCTTTCCCTCACGGTACTCGTTCACTATCGGTCATCGGGTAGTATTTAGCCTTGGGAGATGGTCCTCCCAGATTCCCACGGGGTTCCACGTGTCCCGCGGTACTCGGGATACCGCTAGGGCGCTTCGGATTTTCGCGTACAGGGCTATCACCTTCTACGGCCAAGCTTTCCAGCCTGTTCTGCTAACCCTCTGCATCCCATATTGCGGTCCCACAACCCCAGAAGGCAAGCCTTCTGGTTTGGGCTGTTCCCATTTCGCTCGCCGCTACTCAGGGAATCGCTTTTGCTTTCTCTTCCTCAGGATACTAAGATGTTTCAATTCTCCTGGTTTGCCTCTATAACCTATGTATTCAGCTATAGATACCTGAGTATAACCCCAGGTGGGTTTCCCCATTCGGAAATCCCCGGATCACAGCCTGTTTGCGGCTCCCCGAGGCTTATCGCAGCTTACTACGTCCTTCGTCGCCTCCCGATACCAAGACATCCACCGTCTGCCCTTAGTAGCTTGACCATAAATTGATCATCCTAAAGGCACATAGTCTTTCAGTATCTATTTATCCATATTTATTTATCAAAGAGCGTTATAGAGCCCATTAGCTCCATCGAAAGCACATGATAACATGTGTTTTCGAGACAACCAATGAATACAGCTTAATTGATTTTATAACTGTTACACTCTGCTGTGGTGGAGGTGAACGGACTTGAACCGATGACCCCCTGCGTGCAAAGCAGGTGCTCTCCCAACTGAGCTACACCCCCCCCAAGTCAGTTAGAAGCTAAAAGCCAAGTTTCAATGAAACATATATCTCATCGATCCCTACAATTTCAGCCACCAGCCTTCCGCTTTCGACTCTATCTGGTGGGCCTAGATGGACTTGAACCATCGACCTCACGCTTATCAGGCGTGCGCTCTAACCAACTGAGCTATAGGCCCTTAGTCCATTTTCCGGCAGCACACCGTTTGTTAACGCATTCAAAGAACAAATTAAAAAAGACCATTCCTGATCTCTCAAAACTGAATAGTAGCCTGATAAGCAGGTTGACCATATTCTCCTTAGAAAGGAGGTGATCCAGCCGCAGGTTCCCCTACGGCTACCTTGTTACGACTTCACCCCAATCACTGACCATACCTTGGGCGCCTGCTTCCCTTGCGGGTTAGCCCAACGACTTCTGGTACAGCCAACTTTCGTGGTGTGACGGGCGGTGTGTACAAGGCCCGGGAACGTATTCACCCCGGCATGCTGATCCGGGATTACTAGCGATTCCACCTTCACGAAGTCGAGTTGCAGACTTCGATCCGAACTGAGATCGGCTTTTTGGGATTTGCTTACTCTCGCGAGTTTGCTGCCCTTTGTACCGACCATTGTAGCACGTGTGTAGCCCTGGACATAAGGGCCATGAGGACTTGACGTCATCCCCACCTTCCTCCGGTTTAACACCGGCAGTCCCTCTAGAGTGCCCAACTTAATGATGGCAACTAAAGGCAAGGGTTGCGCTCGTTGCGGGACTTAACCCAACATCTCACGACACGAGCTGACGACAGCCATGCAGCACCTGTCACCGAGCTCCCCCGAAGGGGCACCTCCGTGTTTCTACAGAGTTCCCGGGATGTCAAGCCCAGGTAAGGTTCTTCGCGTTGCGTCGAATTGAACCACATGCTCCACCGCTTGTGCGGGCCCCCGTCAATTCCTTTGAGTTTCAACCTTGCGGCCGTACTCCCCAGGCGGGGCACTTAATGCGTTAGCTGCGGCACAGGAGGGGTCAACACCCCCTGCACCTAGTGCCCATCGTTTAGGGCGTGGACTACCAGGGTATCTAATCCTGTTTGCTCCCCACGCTTTCGGATCTCAGCGTCAGTATCCGTCCAGGAAGTCGCCTTCGCCACCGGTGTTCCTCCTGATATCTACGGATTTCACCCCTACACCAGGAATTCCACTTCCCTCTCCGGTACTCAAGTAAGCCAGTTTCAGATGCACTTCCACGGTTGAGCCGTGGGCTTTCACATCTGACTTAGCAAACCGCCTACACCCGCTTTACGCCCAGTAATTCCGAACAACGCTCGCACCCTCCGTATTACCGCGGCTGCTGGCACGGAGTTAGCCGGTGCTTCCTCCAGAGGTACCGTCAATCTCAATGGGTATTGTTCCATTGAGAATTTCTTCCCTCTAGACAGGGCTTTACGACCCGAAGGCCTTCTTCGCCCACGCGGCGTCGCTGCGTCAGGGTTTCCCCCATTGCGCAATATTCCTCACTGCTGCCTCCCGTAGGAGTCTGGACCGTGTTCCAGTTCCAGTGTGGCTGATCATCCTCTCAGACCAGCTACCCATCGTAGCCTTGGTAGGCCGTTACCCTACCAACAAGCTAATGGGACGCAGGCTCATCCTCAGGCAGTAGCATCCATGGAGAGGCCACCTTTGATCTTACAGATCCCTCTGAAAGATTTTATCCGGTATTAGTCCGCCTTTCGGCGGGTTATTCCAAACCCAAGGGTAGATTACCTACGCGTTACTCACCCGTGCGCCACTTTACTCCCAGAACCGAGGTTCCGGTTTCTCGTACGACTTGCATGTGTTAAGCACGCCGCCAGCGTTCGTTCTGAGCCAGGATCAAACCCTCCAGTTTTAAACTGAATGGTCTTGGTCACCTATTCGGCAACCAAGTAAAATGACTTAAAGCTCGCTTATCAGACACTATTCAGTTGTCAGAGATCAAATTGGAATTTAAAGAATAGAATCAAAAAATAACTACCATTTTCTATAATGTCAAGCGCTTTTTTTTAGCGCCAATCAATGCTCACCACAAAATTATTTTTCGTGATGAGTGCAGCAATCTAGCAGTCTTTTTTCGTGTGTCAAGCATTTTCTTTAGGCGTTCGGAGGTTCAGGGGTTTAAAGATTCAGGGTTCGCCGAAAACCTGAACAGTTAATTGGCATCCTTCATTCACCAGTTTACACTTTTCCCAAAAAAGCGTGTATTATCGAATTGAATGTCGATGTCGAAACTGGAAATTAGAAATTAGGTAATGCACCTCTATATCTTTGTTTTTTTCCAATTTCCAGTTTCAAAATTCACTGCCAAAATACAAGACCAACAAAGTGTAAACTACTTTTGACTTGTCGTGAAGCATATCCAAAACTTTACTATAGACTTCGCCATCTTTCGATAGTACCCTATGCTATTAATAATTTGAGCATAGGGGGAGAAAATGCCTGGATCTAAATTCAGTTCTTTAAAATCTCATAATTTAAAAAAACCAAACATGATACCCCATGGCAATAAATTTGTGAGACGTCATGACCTAACAGCTTCATTACGGCTATATATAGCATTCATGGCACTCACGGCTAGAGCGATGGGCACCTGGGGGAAAATAACCGAACTATCACGACAGTTTATGATTTCCCGCACGTTCGTTTATATGCTGGCGAATACGTTACACGAAACAAGTTTAACCGTTTTCGGGGATAACGTTTCCAAACCTGCCATCGTTGAAGAACTGCCATATCATTACATGTTGTCCCTGAGGTTGGAGGGTAGATGCAGTATTGAAGCAGTATCCACGATCATGAAACGTTTCGAGATACCTAATGCCTCTATAGGATCAATTAGTCAATATTTACAGCATGTTGGTTCCTTATTGC
>PQXE01000010.1:0-15897 GCA_003194495.1 Deltaproteobacteria bacterium | reverse complement strand
TCTACCCAATAATTTTTCTTTAAAGTATCCGCATAAAGAAAAGGCACTTTGATTGACTCTATAGGTTTGTCCTAAAAACCTTCGTCGAAAAGTGTAAACTACTTTTATGCCTATATGAAGGATGCCAGTTAATTCGTAAGTTCTGCTCAATCCCCTTCTTGCTCTATCTTATACTTGCATCCCTTCGCAGGACATTTGAGCATTTTCCCATCGCTCTTTGTATTTTTTTCCACCAGAATTGGGAATCCGCAAAGAGGACACTCTTTGGCCACCGGTCGATCCCATGTAGCATATTTGCATTTGGGATAGCGACTACAGCCAAAAAAGGTCTTACCTGAACGGGAGCGCCTCTGGAACAACTCGCCATCACAACTCGGCTCAGGACAAGGGATACCGGTAGAAATGGATTTTGTGTTCCGGCATTCAGGGTATCCCGAACAGGCAAGAAATTCTCCAAAACGGCCTTTTTTGATAACCATTGATCGACCGCACCGGTCACATATTTTATCAGTCGGGATTTCCCTGTCCTGGATCTGAATCCGGCCCTTCTCATCCCTTTTAAAGTCTTTGGTATTCTTACAATCAGGGTATCCTGAGCAGGCGAGAAACTCTCCACTCCTACCGTATTTGATAACCATAGGCGCACCACACTTGTCGCACTTGATATCAGTAGAAACGCCTTTTGTTTTGATGGACTTCATTTCCTCCTTGGCAAGGTCAAGGCTTTTGCTAAATGGGCCGTAAAATTTTTCAAGTACCTTTATCCAGGAATTTGAACCATCCTCCACTCCATCAAGATTTTTTTCCATGGCGGCAGTAAATTTTGAATCGAGGATTTCCGAAAAATGCGTAACAAGCAGATCTGTCACTACGAAACCAAGTGCAGAGGGATAAAAATACCGTTTTTCAAGACGCACGTATTCTTTTCCCTGAATAGTAGAAAGAATGTTAGCGTAAGTACTGGGTCTTCCTATTCCTTCTTCCTCCAAAGTTTTTATAAGGCTTGCCTCGGAGTACCTGGGCGGAGGCTGTGTAAAATGTTGCTTAGGTTCAATCCCCAAAAGTTTTAGGGGATCATCCTTTGCCAAAGCAGGAAGCTCTGTCTTTGCCTTATCCGAATTGTTCCGTCCCTTCTCCTGAGACTCATCTTTTGTCTCTGAATACAGGATGGTAAAACCTGGAAAACGGACAACGGTCCCAACCACCCTGAGCAGATACAGACCGGCCTCTATGTCCACACGGGTCTGGTCCAATATTGCCGGACTCATCTGGGAGGCAATAAAGCGTTTCCATATAAGGTTGTACAGAGCCAAAGCGTCCTTATCCAGATAGGGCGCAACATCTTCGGGAGTTCTGGCAACCGAGGTAGGCCTGATTGCCTCATGGGCATCCTGGGCCATCTTGCCCCGTTTATAAACCGGCGCCTTTTGCGGCACGAAGTCTTTGCCAAACCTCCCATCAATAAGGGTCCTGGCCTCCTTTACCGCCTCCTTGGCCACCCTGATAGAGTCGGTCCTCATATAAGTTATAAGCCCAACCGGACCTTCAACTCCCAAATCAATACCCTCGTAAAGTCTCTGGGCCAGCATCATGGTCTTTTTAGCAGAAAACCGATGCTTACGGGCTGCTTCTTGCTGCATTGTGCTGGTGATAAACGGAGGTGAAGGGTATTTCTTTCTCTCTTTAGTCTCAACCTTTTTAACCCTGAAATCAGCCGATTTGAGGTCTCTCACTACTTCCCGGGCCTTTTCCCCATCAGGAATTGAGAGTTTTTTACCTTTAAGTGCAATTACCTTTGCCAAAAAGGGAGGCGGGTTGGGGCCTTCCAGTTGAGCAGCAACAGTCCAGTATTCTTCCGGCACAAAGGCATGAATCTCCCTCTCTCTGTCACATATTATGCGAACCGCAACCGACTGGACACGTCCTGCTGAAAGGCCTCTTTTTACCTTACTCCAAAGCAAAGGAGATATTTTATATCCAACCAGCCTGTCCAGGATTCGCCTTGCCTGTTGGGACTCGTACTTGTTTCTGTCCAGTTTCTCCGGGGATTTAATGGCCTTCTTGATCGCCTGTTCAGTCAGTTCGTGGAACATCACACGATGGAACTGCCTGGCTTTTCCCCGCTTGGCCTGGAGTTCCTCTGCTATATGCCATGCTATGGCCTCTCCTTCCCGATCCGGGTCAGGGGCCAGATATATGTTATCCACTTTGGATGATGCAGACTTAAGCTCTTTAATTATTTTGCTCTTACCACTGATTATCTCGTATTCCGGCTTAAAATTATCTTCGACATTAACGCCCAAACGTTTCTTGGGAAGATCCTTCACATGGCCTACTGATGCCCTGATATCAAAGTCCTTGCCCAGATAGCGCTTAAGGGTCCGCACTTTGGTTGGGGATTCTACAATTACCAAACCCTTTTTCATAAAATTACTCTCACTCAGTTATTAACTCCCTGCCAACCGACAGGGAGTACGAACGGTTACCTCATTTAAGTTGATATATTTGGCCCGGGAAAGCCTGGATCAGGTCTTTTAGCTCCATTTGGAGTAAAAGTCCACTGACTTGGCCGACAGACCGCCCACATAGATTAGCAATATCGTCTATATGTTGCGGATATGGCTCAACTTTGTCAAAGACATTTTGTTCCTCAGGAGAAAGCTCGGGTCGCTCTTTTGAAACGCCTGGCACAAGGTCTGTATTGGGCCCTTGTTTGTCTGCGCCAAGCTCCTCCATTATGTCCGTGAAGTTCTCTACCAACCGTGCTCCCTGCTTGATAAGCCAGTGTGTACCACTACTCCTGTAAGAATAAATACTCCCTGGAACCGCCATTACCTCCCTACCCTGGTCTAAGGCGCAGGAAGCAGTGATCAGAGAACCACTTTTCATATTTGCCTCGACTATTACAACTCCATAGGAGAGACCGCTGATGATCCTGTTACGGATTGGAAAATTTCTTGCCTCCGGAAATGAACCAGGTGGTAATTCGGTAATCACTGCCCCATGATCTGCTATGCGACGTACAAGACCTGTATTTTGTTTGGGATAAGCCACGTCTATACCGCATCCCTTTACAGCTATTGTGTTGCCACCTGACCTGAGGGCCGCATCGTGAGAAGCAGTATCTATTCCAAGGGCCAGTCCGGAGACCACTGTATAGCCGTGTTGCACAAGTTCAGATGAAAGCATCCGGGTTACATCCAGCCCATAGGAACTGGGATATCTTGAACCGACAACAGCCACCGCTCTTTTTTTTAGAGAAGAGGGATCACCGATACCATGAAGTAGTGTCGGCGGGTTTTGTATCTCATTCAAGAACGGTGGATAGTCCTTGCTCAAAAAAGTCATGGTCCATGCACCGACCCTGTCAAGGACATCAATGCTGTGCTCAAGAGCTTTTTCATCAGGACCTTTTGCCAGGACGTCTCGAACCTGAGCAGGCAATCGCACTATCTCTGAAAAATCAGCAGGCCCGGCCTCCCATACCGCTTTAGCTGAGCCGAAGTGTCCTACAAGCCGTCTCAGGGTTATGTTCCCGATGCCGGGCACCAACTGTAGCCCGATCCATGCTTTAAGCTCCTCAAGTTCCATGGGAGTCCTCACCTTCCTATATACCAGACAAGTTTTATCTCAAGATCCCATATAAATTCTTCGTTCTTTTTCTTATTAATCATGAATAAATCTCATCAAATATCCAATGCGATGAGATCATTATTGAATTATAAGGGATGTGTGGTATAGAAAAAACCTTACTTTATTTCTTGCCCTCGGGCAGAGCGTGGTTATGGTTAATGAAATTAAGACATTTATGGATTTTCTCAAAGTTGAGAGAAATGCTTCTCTTAACACGATAGTAGCCTATCGAAGAGACCTTGAGGAACTCAGTAGATTTATAGGTTCTGGAAAAAATCCAGTCTCTGTCACTGCAAAAGAAATAAGGACTTGGCTTGCTTCAATGCTGAGGGGTGGGGCAAGTAGGAGTACAGTAGCCCGTAAGCTTGCTTCCATTCGAAGCTTTTTTCGATTCCTGCTCAGACAGGGGATAGTTGAAAAAAGTCCTGCTGATGGCATAAGGGCGCCTCAAACAAAAAAATCCCTCCCGGCTTATCTCTCTGTGGATGAAGCATTTTCTATGGTAGAAACCGGTGATGATAAGGGATTCCAGGATCTAAGGAACCGGGCCATCCTTGAGCTGCTGTACAGCTCGGGAATAAGGGTTGGCGAGCTTTCAGGTCTGGATGTTTCGAGTGTTTCCCTCTCACCTGAGATGGTGCGTGTGAGGGGCAAGGGCAATAAAGAGCGGGTAATTCCTTTTGGCGGCAAGGCAGCCAAGGCATTGAATGCCTATTTGCCTTTCAGAGATGCACTACTGGAAAGGCTGCATTGCAAAGACGAAAAGGCGTTTTTTGTTAATCGAAGGGGCACCAGGTTAAGTCCTCGAAGTGTAGAGCGATTGGTTGCCAGGAGAAGATTGGAGGTAGGGCTGAATTCGCCTGTTACTCCTCATACTTTCCGTCACTCCATGGCGACCCATTTACTTGAATCAGGTGCAGACCTCAGACCGATCCAGGAAATGCTGGGTCATGTGAGTCTTGCGACCACGCAACTTTATACGCATTTGGACCTGAGTCATTTGGCCGAGGTATATGACAAAGCCCACCCCAGGGCAAAAAAGGCAAAGGAAAAAAATATAAAAATCAAGGATATGGAGTGAAATGTGTATAATAAAGTGAAGAGCCGAACAGAAGACAATATTCGTAGTACTACTGTCCTGGCTATTCGTTATAATGGCGAAGCGGTGCTTGCAGGCGACGGGCAGGTAACACTGGGAAACACGGTTATCAAACACAATGCCAGAAAGATAAGGACACTTTATAACGGAAAGGTCCTTACCGGTTTCTCTGGTGCAACTGCTGATGCCTTTACCCTGTTTGAGAAGCTGGAGCAGAAGCTGGAGCAATACAAGGGTAATTTGGTGCGCGCTGCAGTTGAGCTTGCCAAGGATTGGCGCACAGACAAAATTTTAAGGCGGCTTGAGGCCCTATTGATTGCAGTTGACGAAAAAAATTCTCTCCTCATCTCAGGCTCCGGCGACGTAATAGAACCTGATGACGACATATTGGCCATAGGTTCAGGAGGACCTTACGCCCTTTCTGCGGCAAGGGCCCTTGTGGCCCACAGCAATCTTTCAGCCAGGGAGATAGCTGAGGCTTCCCTGAAAATTGCAGCCTCTATCTGTATTTACACTAATGAAAACATAATAGTTGAAAGTCTTGAATCCCAGGAGGAATAATAAATCCAGTGGAAATTGCGGAAATCAAACCTTTAACACCAAGAGAGATAGAAACCGAGCTGGACAAGTATATCATCGGCCAGTCCCAGGCCAAGCGTTCAGTGGCCATAGCGCTCCGGAATCGATGGAGAAGACAGCAGGTCCCCGAGCCGCTCCGGGATGAAATCGCCCCTAAAAACATCATTATGATCGGGCCCACAGGAGTGGGTAAAACCGAGATTGCAAGACGCCTTGCCAGATTGGCAAATTCTCCTTTTCTCAAGATCGAGGCGAGCAAATTCACTGAAGTTGGATATGTGGGCCGTGACGTTGAATCCATGATCAGGGATCTCACCCACCTTGCGGTGGGCATGGTGAAATCCGAAGAAAAGGAAAAGGTGGAGGCAAGGGCTAAAGACCTTGCTGAAGACCAGCTCCTGGACATCCTGTTACCGAGTCTTAAGAACGAGCAAGACGCAGGAGAAACCTCTACCAGGAAACGCTTCCGTCAGATGCTGAGAGATGGAAAGCTGGATGATCGCTTCGTGGAGCTGGAGGTTGCCCAGAGGCCCGCTTCACCAATGATTGAAATTTTTGCTGCCGCAGGCATGGAAGAGATGCAGAGTGGCATCCAGGACATGCTATCCAACGTGATGCCTAACAAGCGGAAGCGTCGTCATGTAAAGGTCTCTGAAGCAAAAAAAATCCTTGAACAAGAAGCGGCAGGAAAATTAATAGACATGGACAAGGTGGTAAAAAAGGCCATTGCCCGTGTTGAGCAGTCAGGGATCATATTCCTGGACGAGATTGACAAAGTTGCTGCCAGGGGGAGCGGAAGCGGCGGCCCGGACGTTTCAAGAGAGGGAGTTCAGCGGGACCTCTTGCCTATAGTCGAAGGCACTTCTGTCCACACCAAGCATGGTATCGTAGTGACTGACCATATACTATTCATTGCAAGCGGTGCTTTCCACGTCTCAAAACCCTCTGATTTACTGCCTGAGCTTCAGGGAAGGTTCCCAATCAGGGTCGAGCTGGATGCATTAACACAGGAAGACTTTGTAAGGATCCTTACAGAGCCGGAAAATGCCCTTGTCACTCAATACAAGGCACTGCTCGACACAGAAAACATAGAATTGATATTTGATACAGAGTCAATCGAAGAGATAGCCAAGATTTCCTTTGAAGTAAATGAGCGCACGGAAAATATAGGGGCCAGAAGACTCCATACCGTAATGGAAAAACTGGTTGAGGAAATCTCTTTTGAGGCCCCGGACGTCGCCCCTCAGCAAATTCAGATAACCGCTGCTTATGTGCAGGAAAGGTTGAGGAATATAGCTAAGGACGTGGATTTGAGCAGGTTTATCCTGTGATCCTTTAAGTTGAGCGATTAGCCTTTAGCGGTTAGCTATTAGTTTAATGATTACAGGATCTTTTCCAAAGCTAAATGCTAATGGCTAACAGCTAATGGCTCAATCCAGGTTTAAACACTTGATTGGATAATTTATGGACAATCTATCAAGGGCCCGGGTTCTTATTGAGGCCCTTCCCTATATTCGACAGTTTGCCAACAAAAACATTGTCATAAAGTACGGCGGCCACGCCATGGCGGAACAATCCCTCAAGGAAAAGTTCGTACTGGACATCATCCTGATGAAGTACGTAGGAATCAATCCTGTCATTGTCCACGGAGGCGGGCCTCAGATAAACCGGATAATGGAAAGAATGGGGATCCGGTCTACATTTGTCGAGGGCCAGAGGGTCACTGATGATGAGACCATGAATGTTGTGGAGATGGTACTGGTTGGTACTGTCAACAAGGAGATAGTGGGTCTTATCAATGGCTATGAAGGACGGGCAGTGGGTCTGTCCGGCAGGGATGGTGATCTTATACAGGCAGATCCCATGAAAATTTACAAATACACCGGGGATGAACGTCCGCCTGAAATTATAGATATTGGAAGAGTGGGAAAGGTTTCAAGTATCAATGTAGGGGTGCTTAAGGCCCTTGAGGACTCAGGGTTTATACCTGTTATAGCCCCGGTTGGTGTCGGGCCTGAGGGACAGGCACACAACATAAACGCCGACCTTGTTGCCGGGGCCATAGCAGGGGAGCTTAAAGCTGAAAAACTTATACTCCTGACAGATGTCCCCGGGGTAATGAATTCGAAGAACGAGCTGATTCCATCCATGACGGCGGATGAGGCAAGTAAGGCCATGGAGGATCGTATCGCAACCGGCGGCATGATCCCAAAACTTAAATCGTGTCTTAAGGCCCTTGGCAGTGGGGTTGATAAGGCCCACATAATCGATGGAAGAAAGAAGCATGCCATCTTATTGGAACTGTTGACGGATACCGGGGTTGGAACGGAGATAATCCAGTGACAATTCAATCACTCAGCTCCTCTGTTGCAAATACATACAGCCGTTTTCCAATAACCTTGGTGCGGGGAAAAGGCTGCAAAGTCTGGGATGACAAGGGAAAAGAATATCTGGACTTTGCCGCTGGGATTGCTGTCTGCTGCCTGGGGCATTGTTATCCGGCAGTCACGGAAGCAATAGCCCGCCAGGCCGGGACCTTGGTCCATGTTTCAAATCTATACTGGACCGTGCCCCAGTTGGAAATAGCACATTTACTCACTGAAAATTCCTGTGCTGACAGGGCATTTTTCTGTAACTCAGGAGCGGAATCCGTAGAGGGAGCCCTTAAACTTGCCCGTCGACACGGCCACCAAAATCGCGGTCCTGATTGTTATGAGATTATCTGCCTGGAGGGCTCATTCCACGGCCGCACACTGGCAACAATAGCTGCAACAGGACAACCTGTATTCCAGCAGGGCTTTGAGCCCATGCCATCAGGCTTCACCCACGTCCCGCCTGACAGCATAACCGCCCTTAAATTGGCTGCCGGTCCGAGGACCGCCGCGGTCCTGATCGAACCCATCCAGGGAGAAGGAGGAGTGCGGCCTGTCAATGATGATTTTCTCCTTGCAGCCAGGGAAATCTGTGATCGTCTTGGTGCCCTGCTCATGTTTGATGAGGTCCAGGTAGGGATGGGAAGGACCGGAACCCTCTTTGCCTATGAGCAGACCCCTGTAGTACCTGACGTGATCTGTCTTGCAAAGGCCCTGGGAAACGGGTTCCCCATAGGGGCTATGCTTGCAAAAGAGGAGGTAATGTCCCACCTCCCCCCCGGGAGCCACGCGTCAACCTTTGGTGGAAACCCGGTAGCCTGCGCTGCTGCAAAGGTGGTTATTGAAACCATGACGTCACCTGGTTTTCTGGACAGGGTGAAGGAGACAGGTACATACCTGAACACAGGTCTCGAACTCCTGGCCGACAAACATCCGGAAAAAATCCTTGAGGTGCGCGGCAGGGGGCTTATTCAGGCTATTGAATTCAGGGAACCTATGCCAAAATTAGTTGGCAAGCTCCTGGAAGAGGGTTTCCTTGTACTATTGAGCCAGGAAAAGATACTTCGTTTGGTACCGCCCTTGATTGTTACTAAAGAGGAAATCGATGCCATACTAGACGCAATTGAGAACAACATATGAATAAATCACCAAATCACCAAATCACCAAATCACCAAATCCAAAACATTATCTGACTGTTTCTGATCTGGCCTCTGATGAGATCCTCTTTCTTATCAACCGGGCATTGAAGCTTAAAAAGTGCTACAAATCCGGCCAACCTTACAGACCTGCCATAGGTAAAGTCATAGGGTTGCTTTTTGAAAAACCATCTACAAGGACCCGTGTCTCATTTGAAGCCGCAATGTTACAACTGGGCGGCAACGTGACCTTTTTGTCTTCAAGGGACCTTCAGTTGAGAAGAGGAGAGCCCCTTAAGGATACGGCCAGAGTCCTCTCCCGGTATCTGGACTGTCTCGTAGTCCGCACCTTTGGCCAGGTGGTGGTTGATGAGCTTGCCAGGTGGTCAGACATCCCTGTTATCAATGGACTTACCGATCAGCATCATCCATGTCAGGTCCTCTCTGATATCATGACTGTCATGGAGCACAAGCATGAAGACATGAAAGCCCTTAAAGTCGCCTGGGTAGGGGATGGGAACAATGTTGCCCATTCATGGATCCAGGCGGCAAGCAGGCTTGGATTTGCCTTGGCTCTGGCCTGCCCGGAAGGATATGAGCCTGACAAAGAAATTTTGAGCAGGGCACAAACTGAGTCCGCAGCACCCATCACACTTACGACTGATCCCAAAGAGGCAGTAGAAAGCGCTGACGTCATAAACGCAGACGTGTGGGCCAGTATGGGCCAGGAAGAAGAGACATCAAAACGCAGGGAGATATTTGCCCCATATCAGATCAACGAGGCACTTCTTGCCAAGGCCAAAACAGATGCCATTGTCCTCCACTGCCTCCCAGCCCATCGAGGAGAGGAAATAAGCGAAAAGGTGCTGGAAGGGCCGCATTCACTAGTATGGGACCAGGCGGAAAACAAGATGCATCTTCACAAGACCGTGCTGCAATGGGCCATGGGATTATAGAGGTAAAATATGAACCATTACAAAATACATCCTATTGTGATGGGAACAAAGATATTTGACAAAGGAATGATGACCTATCAACATGGCTATGGACAACTTTATACCATACCTATCTATTGCTGGTATCTGGAAGGTGGCGACCGGAAAGTCCTGATAGATACAGGAGAAATGAGTCCGCTGCAATCTGAAGACAGAGAAAGATCCATTGGAGGAAAGATCTATAAATTTGAGGAAGGGCTGGGCCTCTGGGGTCTGACCCCGGAATCTATCGACATCGTTATCCATACACATTTACATAACGACCACTGCGAAAATGATTACAAGTGCACCAACGCCACGTTCTATATACATGAGAAAGAACTGGAGCGGGTACACAATCCCCATCCTTTGGATTTTCGATATCTGGAAGATTATATCCTGGACGTGGAAGAAGCCGGGCAGATCAAAACGGTAACCGGAGGTGAAGAAATTCTTCCGGGCATCCGTGTTATCCATACGCCGGCTCATACGGAAGGAGGGTTAACTATACTGATAGATACATCTCAAGGGCTGGCGGCCATAACTGGATTCTGTGTAATCATGGAAAATTTCTATCCCCCAAAAGAGATAACTGCAATGGAGATGGATGTTATCCCGCCCGGAACCCATGTCAATGCATACGAGGCATATGACATAATGCTAAAAGTTAGAGATATGGCCGAAATACTGCTCCCGCTTCATGAACCTAAATTTGCCTCTATTAATACAATTCCGGAGGAAAAAGAGTAATATCCATAATGCTTTCGGCATGAGGACCAAAGTCGTTCGGTTTCCAGGTTCATTCCACTATTCCATATGTGTGGTACAAAACAGAATGCCATTAGAATGGCTGTAACTTCAATAGGTTATAAAAATTCCAAGACCTTGGATTATATTGAATATGGCTGAATTAGAGAAATTTGCCCTACGCATAGACCCTTCATCGGTCTGTTTTTTTCGTTTCATTCTTGAAGGATATGATAACATGTTTATGCTCAGCACTGTTGACCAACGTGCAGGATTGGTTGAAGTGCGGGCAGTAAAGGGTTCTTTAATGGACCTTGTGCTTATCCTTAGATCTCTGAAATCCATTATAGGTCTTGATCGTATGGATCCAAGATGTAATGCCTGGATAATGGAACAACTATAAAAAATGAAACTGTTGAATTTCAACAATGTGAATGCCGTCGGCTCCCGGGATAGGGGGCGCAAAAAGCTCTACCTCGCCACCTTTGGCTGTCAGATGAACGATTATGACTCCCAAAGGATAGCTCAGATCCTCCACGAGAAATACGCACTGACATCAGAACCTGATAATGCGGACCTGATCCTTATAAATACCTGCTCAATCAGGGAAAAGGCGGAAAACAAGGTCTACAGTCTTGTCGGCCGCTTAAAAAAGTTCAAGAAACAAAAGCCCGGTTTGATTATTGGTATTGCAGGTTGTGTTGCTCAGCAAGAAGGTGATCGTCTTTTAAAACGTCTGCCATTTATTGACATGGTATTCGGACCACAGTGCCTTTACGGTTTGCCTGACATGCTAAAGCACGTAGAAAGCGGCAGGGGACCTGTCTTGCGTACTGAACTCAAGCATGATTTTTTGATACCCCTGGTTACTACCCCTCTGCCTGAGCCCAACCCTGTCCAGGCATTTGTGACTATCATGCAAGGTTGTGACAACTTTTGCGCCTTTTGCGTGGTTCCCTATGTACGGGGACGCGAAGTCAGCCGTCCATCTGAGGATATCCTGGCTGAAATAAAGCAAATACTGGATGAAAGGGTAAAAGAAGTTACGCTCCTGGGTCAAAATGTAAACTCCTATGGCAAAAAAGCAGGTGCCACCCTCAGTTTTCCCGATCTTCTCCGCATGGTGGATGGAACTCCGGGTTTGAAACGTCTGAGATTTACAACGAGTCACCCGAAAGACATTTCCCTTGATTTAATGAAATGCTTCCGGGATCTTGATACACTGTGCGAGCACCTGCACCTGCCGGTGCAATCAGGTTCCACCACGGTTCTAAAACGCATGAACCGCCATTACACCAGGGATCAATACCTGGCAATAGTGGATAAGCTTAAGTCTTTCTGCCCGGACATTACTCTCACTACCGACCTGATTGTAGGCTTTCCGGGTGAAACTGACAAAGACTTTGAGGACACCATGTCCCTGCTTCAGACTGTAGAATTCGATCAGATTTTTGCCTTTAAGTACTCACCCAGACCCCTTACCCGTGCAGCCCGGTTTGATGACCATATTCCTGAAGAAATCAAGGCAAAACGCCTTGAAGCAGTACTTGAACTTCAGAAAGAAATCGGGCTTACGCGCCATAAGTCTCTGGAAGACCAAAAAAAGGAAATTCTTGTGGAAGGCATCAGTAAAAAAAATCCTGAGGAGCTCAGGGGTAGAACTAGAGGCAACCATGTGGTAAACTTCCCCGGACCTCAAGAACTTATTGGGAAATTCGTTACTGTGAAAATAATCAAGGCATGCTATCATTCTTTAAGAGGAAAAATTTTGATCCCTTGAAGGGAGAGGCTCGGGATAATTGAGTTTTCGGTTTATCCGGGCAGGGAAACTATTAACACTTTTCGGAGAAATCATGTCAAACATTTCCATGTATGTACACGCAATAACCTTGGACGCTGACTCCAAATCTCCCATACTTATTCTGAAAGAAGAAAACGGGGAAAGGACCTTGCCAATCTGGATTGGTCTGCTGGAAGCCACCGCAATTGCCACAGAGATGGAAAAGATCGAATTTGCAAGGCCGATGACCCATGATCTTTCAGTAAATCTTTTAAAGAAAATGGAAATAAAGATACCAAGGATCGAGATATCCGATCTCAAGGACAATACCTACTATGCCCTTATAACCCTCAAGCAGGGAGACCGCGTTCTAACTGTAGATGCAAGACCCAGTGATGCTGTAGCCATTGCCCTGAGGGCTGATGCCCGGATTTTTGTAAACGAGTCTGTTCTTAAAATAACTCAGCCCATTAAAGGAACATCAATAAAAATTGGAGAAAGAACTCCTAATGAAGATGAGAGGTGGGGAAAACTTCTGGAAGAGATGGATCCCGCCGCAGTTAGATATAAAATATGATTACACTGCAAAAACCTGAAATGTTGATGTTTGACCTCCACTGCCACAGTCTTTTTAGTGATGGAGAGCTTATACCCTCTGAGCTGATAAGACGTGTGGAAATCCTTGGCTATAAGGCCATAGCCATTACCGATCATATCGACTCTTCCAACTTTGATTTCATAATTCCCCGATTGATCAAAGCAGCAAAAGACATCAATCGTTACAGCTCAACAAAACTCATACCTGGTGTGGAGATTACCCATGTTCATCCTGATCTGATTGCCCCCTTGGCAAAAGAATCCAGGTATCTGGGAGCTGATATACTGATCTGCCACGGGGAAAGCATTGTGGAGCCTGTCTGCCCTGGGACTAATCGGGCCGCTATTGAGGCAGACATTGATATACTTGCTCACCCAGGGCTGATCTCTAAAGAAGACGTGAAGCTGGCAGCCCGAAATGGTACTTTTCTTGAAATCTCCGGCCGGAAAGGGCACAGTTTCACAAATGGCCACGTAGCCAAGCTTGCCAAAGCTCATGGCGCAAAACTTATAATCAACTCGGATGCCCATGCTCCGGATGACTTTATGAGCGCTGAAAGGGCACGGAAAGTAGGTCTTGGAGCAGGGCTTAACTCAGAGGAAGTTGAGTCAATCTATGAAGTGGCCTGGAACTGGGTCCGTTCCTTGTAAGCGTTCACAGGGCACCGCATCTGCTTTGTTGTCGGGCACTTGAAGTACAGGAAGTACGTCTGCGTACCAGTACGCCTCGCATCTGCAGCACCCTGTGAACGCTTACAGTTCGGTGGGTTGCGGTAAAACGGGCGTTGTAACCCCGTGAACGGTTACAGTTCCTTGATCTGAGTTCAAATGCTCATGTATGGTCAGGGCCAACTCTTTGGAAATCCCCGGCACTTTACTGATTTCTTCCGAGGATGCCTGGCGCACCCTGGCCAGACTTCCAAAGTGCTTTAAGAGTGCCTGTTGCCGTTTCGGACCCACGCCTGAAATCTCACTGAGACGTGAACGTAGTCTCTTGGCATCCCGTCTTTTCCGGTGAAAATTAATCCCGAACCGGTGGGCCTCATCCCTCACCTGTTGCAGGAACAACAGTACCGGATGATGCCGTGGCAAAATCAAGGGCTCAGACCATCCGGGACGGAATATCTTCTCACCTTCATTCCTGATCTCCTTGGCAAGGGCCACGAGATCAAATTCCCCAAAAAGGCCCGCAGAATCCGCTACCTCAACTGCTTGTCCGAGTTGCCCACGGCCTCCATCTATCAGGAACAGGTCGGGCAAATCTCCCTTCTCCTTTCCACGGGCGATTCTCCTTAGCATTACTTCCCTGATCATTGCGTAATCGTCCGCACCTCTGACTCCTCTGATATTGTAATGTCTGTAGTCTTTCTTATTCGGTTGACCTTTATAAAAAGCCACAAGGCTTCCGACAGGAAGTTCTTCTCCTGTTATAGAGATATCCACGCCTTCAACTTTTTCAGGTGCATATTTTAGATTCAGTACATCCATCATAATACCGGCCTTTTCTTGCCATACCTCGTGCTGCCTCTCAACGGAAAGCATGGCCTGCCCGGCATTTGTTTCGGCCATCTCAAGCAGTCTGCATTTTAGACCTCTTGCCGGCCTTTTGAGCAATACCGTCCTGCCGGCTATGTCGAACAGCCATTCTGAAATCAGACCGGAATTTTCTATCTCTTTTGGAAGAATTATCTCCTTTGGCACAGGACTCTCTTGATAAAATTGACGAATGAATACAGATAGTATTTGCTGATCCGTTTCCTCAATAATCCTGTTCAAATGGTGTATCTCCTGGCCCTGCACTACTCCGTCCCGTACCCTGAGTACAGCCAATGTTGAGATATCTCCACTGCGAGCAAGGCCGATAATGTCCCAATTGGCGTGCTGGTCTGCCACTATTGACTGTTTTTCAGCAACTTTCTTAATGGCATAGACCTGATCTCTCAAGATCGCTGCCTTTTCGAACTCAAGTGCCTCTGATGCCTCCTCCATCTGTAATCTCAAAATCTTAAGAAGCGGACCTGTCCTGCCCTTGAGGAATAACTTTACCTGCCTTACCTGATCAGCATAATCCTTTTCTGATATAGCCCCCACGCACGGGGCCGAACAGCGTCCGATCTGATGTAACAGGCAGGCACGAACCCTGGTTTTCATGGATCTGTCAGAGCAAGTTCTCAGCCCAAACAGGGAGGCCATGGACTTCAGGGTCTCCCTTACCGCCATTGCAGAAGGATAAGGGCCGAAATAGAGTGCCCCTTCTTTTGCTCTGCGCCGAACAACGCTCAGTCTGGGAAACGGCGTTTTTATATCAAGTTTGAGAAAGGGATAAGCCTTGTCATCCCGGAGCACGACATTGTATTTGGGCCGGTGCTCCTTTATGAGCAAGGCCTCAAGTATAAGCGCCTCTTTTTCAGTAGCTGTGACTATAATCTCAAATGAACCGGCCAGCTTCATAATCAAGCCTGTCTTCGGCAATACAAACGAACCAGGCCTTAGATATGAGGCTAGCCGCTGCCGCAGGTCCTTGGCCTTTCCAACATACAGGACAGTATCCTCTGGGTCTCTGAAGAGATAGACACCTGAGACCCTGGGAATTGTTGCTAAGCTGGTAATATTTGAAATCTCAAAACGGACCGGCTTCACCCTTTTTTCACCCCTTGGAAAAATTATAAGCGTTCACGGAATGTCGCGCCAGGCCATATCTGATAACTCTTCTACCAGTTTGCAAACATCCAATCTCCCAAATTTCCAATTTCCAATTTCAAACCATACACCAGGTGGAGTCAGTGCTTTGCTTTGAAGTTGGTCGTTTTTCCCATGCCTATAGGATTTAACGGAGTTAGTTTAATAATTTTTGTCACAGACTATAATTCTTCATCAGAAAACAACGAAGAAATTCTGACATACAGGATACATGAGATCTCGGTTTTCTTCATCACTTTATAGGTCTGAAGAGAGAGGAAATCGACGATGACAGAGAAA
>PQXE01000096.1 GCA_003194495.1 Deltaproteobacteria bacterium | reverse complement strand
ACGATATCCTGTGATATCAATAAGTTACTCATATTCACTATTTTTAAGAGTAACATTTGGGGCCCAATTTTCTGTACATAACCTATTGAAATCATTGACTGCCCGGACTTATTGAGAAGTTACAAAATGAGCCATGGAAGATCCGTTGTAGGAAAAGAGAAAGAAAATGGACAAGAGTGATTTGGCTGTTGCGGTTTACAACACTCACACTGAGGCAAAGGAGGCTGTCAAAAGACTTGAGACAGCGGGATTTGACATGAAGAAGTTGTCCAGCGTGGAAGGACTACCACAGCGAAGAGCACGTAGTAGGCTATTACAATGCCGGTGGATGAAAGCCTGGGGCAAGATGGGCGCTTTCTGGGGAGGGCTTTGGGGGATGTTGTTCGGGGCTGCCTTCTTTGTCATCCCGGGCATAGGGCCCGTTGTGGTGGCCGGTCCCCTCGTCTGTTGGCTCGTCGGGGCGCTGGAAGGTGCCGTAGTCGTCGGTGGACTCAGTGCCCTTAGCGCCGGACTGTTTAGCATCGGCATTCCCAAAGACAGCGTGATGAGGTACGAGATCGCCCTTAAGGCCGACAAGTTCCTGCTGTTAGCCCACGGCACGGCCGATGAGGTGGCCACGGCATCGGATATTATCAAAACCACCGGCGCTATAGAGTCTGCCGTACATCCAGCCTGAAGTTAGTGGTTTGGTGCCTGACGGAGGTCGGAAAATGGTCCAGGTTTATCTGTGTCGGGATTAATCGCATTTTGAAAATCCGCAAGACCGGCAGAGGAAACAGCCGCCCTCAGGCTCAAGCACCGCTCCGCACTCAGGACAACTCATAAAAGCCGGGTTTGCTTTTTCTATCTCTAGCCCGCTTGCGGAGGCCAGCACCTTGGCAATGGCGTCAGGGCAAGAAAGAATCTGGCTTCCTTTATGCCAGATGGAAGACGGACAACGGATGCCGGCAAGCTGGGTTACAATGGATTGGACCCTGATCCCGGAACGGAGTGCCAGGGAAATCAGTCTGCTCTCAGCCTCAATCTGACAAGCTGCGCACCCACCGGTCTTACCCATCTGGGCGAATACTTCACATATATCTTTATCATCCCAATTAACAGTTACATAGAGATTTCCGCACCCTGTCCGCACCCGCTCCGTAATACCGTGAGTTTTAAGCGGTCTGGGCCTTGGGGTGATCTTCCCGTTTGTACCCACCTGCATGATTGTTTCTGCTGCGTCGGTCCCTTCTCTCTCCTTTTTCAGACTTAAGACCTGGACCGGCCTGCTACCGCTACGGTAGATAGTTATGCCCTTAAGTCCCTGATTCCAGGCCAATAGGTATGCACTCCGAATGGAGTCTCTGGTTGCATCATCAGAAAAATTAATAGTTTTAGAAACCGCATTATCAATGTCTTTCTGGAATGCGGCCTGGATGGCTATATGGTCCTCGGGTGAGACGTCCATGGAGGTGACGAATATTCTTCTCAGATCTTCCGGTACCTTATCCAGACCCTGGACTGATCCGCATTCTGCAATCTTTTCCATCAAGGCATCAGAGTATTTACCAGCGGCTTCCATGGCCTTTACAAACAGGGGATGTGTCTCAACCAGCTCTGTACCATCCAGTACGCGCCTGATATAGCTGATTGCAAACAGAGGCTCAATACCGCTTGATGCCCCTGCAATAATGCTGATTGTGCCGGTTGGTGCGATAGTGGTTGTGGTGGCGTTTCTCATAAAAGGGGTTTTCGGACTATCGTAAATGCTTCCTTTGTAGGCAGGGAAATTTCCCCGTTTTTTAGCAAGTTCCGCAGATGCTGCCTTTGACTCCTTATCCATAAAAGACATGAGTCTCTGGGCCAGGGAAACGGCCTTGTCAGAGTTATAGGGAATGTCCAAACATATCAGCATATCAGCAAAGCCCATCGCCCCAAGGCCGATCTTCCTGGTTCTGAAGGTCATGTTGCGGATCTCTTCAAGGGGAAACTTGTTGGCATCTATCACATTGTCCAAAAAGTGGACCGCCTGCCACACTGTCTCCTTAAGGGCCGGGTAGTCTATCTTGCCATCTTTCACAAACCTGCCCAAGTTAATTGATCCCAGATTACAGGATTCATACGGCAAAAGTGGCTGCTCGCCACAAGGATTCGTGCTTTCGATCTGCCCAAGATCAGGCGTAGGATTTGTCCTGTTGATCCTGTCCAGAAACACAATCCCTGGTTCACCGCTATTCCACGCTGACTCTACTATCTTATCAAAAACAGCCGATGCTGATATCCAGCGGACCTCTTTGCCGGTCCTGGGGTTGACTAGCGCGTAGTCCTCTCCCTGCTCAACCGCCTCCATAAATTTCTCTGTCAACGCCACGGAAATATTGAAGTTGTTGAGCCTGTCAAGACGCGTCTTGGTAGTAATAAATTCCTCAATATCAGGGTGATCCACTTTTAGAATAGCTATGTTGGCACCACGCCTGGTACCACCCTGCTTAACGGTCTCAGTAGCCACATCAAATATTGTCATAAAGGAAATCGGGCCACTTGCGATTCCCTGTGTGGATTTGACCCGGTCTCCCTTAGGACGTATCCTTGAAAAGGAAAAGCCTGTGCCTCCACCGCTCTTATGAATCATAGCAGTATGCTGTATTGCCTCAAAAATGCTTTCAATGGAGTCATCAATTGGAAGAACGAAACACGCAGAAAGCTGTCCAAGTTCTCTGCCTGCATTCATTAAGGTCGGCGAATTGGGTATAAACCGAAGAGATGTCATGATTTCATAAAAAATCTCGGCAAGGGCATCTATATCGGCATTCTCATCGTATATAAGATCTGTCTTGGCAATTGTCTCTGCCACCCTCCTGAACATCTCTTCAGGAGTTTCAACAACTCTGCCCTGCTCGTTTTTCTTCAGATATCTACGGGCCAAAACTACAAGTGCGTTGTTGGTCAAAGGCAGATCCGTATTTGGAAGATCACTGTCCATAGTTGATAAAGACGGCTGACTGGACTCTTTTAAATTTCCCATGATATATGCTTTACTCTTTTCAAATTTCACTGCCAAAATACAAGATCAACAAAGTGCTGACAAAGTGTAGCATTTAGCTGTCTTGTCAGGGCGGGCAGCCTGATAATCATTAAGCTAATAGCTAAAGGCTAATCGCTCATTTTAAGTGTAAACTACTTTTGACTTGTCGTGAAGTATGCTTGCCGGCAAAACCGGCATAGTGGCAAGGAGGATGTGATTTCCCTGGAATCCAATTTCTCATTACAGGATCATCAAAATTTGTATGGCATGGAAGACAGAGTCCAACATAGAGAATTTTATCAAGTTCATGTGAGTTAAAGGGTCTGAGTCCCGTTCTTGATGTGCTGACCAGGGATCTGCCTTTTATGTCGACAAAGGCATCCAGGGGGTGGTCTATGTCCAGGGAGGCAGAAGGACCGGAAAGAGAAGATGTGAACTTCCATCCATCAGGTCCAAATGAGAAATTGCCCTGACCGAGACCTAATGCCCTTGGGTCTTGGTGACATTCCCGGCAGGAACGTCCTTGCTTTTGCGTGGTATGAGGGTCCATCCATGAAACAGTGAGTCGTCTGAAATTACGTTTCCATTTGCCGCCTCCATCCAGGAAGGTAATAAAATCCTGTCACCCTGGTACAAGGACAACCACTTCTCCTGTCTCGGATTGAAGCGGGCCCTTTTCAGAAAGAGCCTCATGTCCTTCTTCGCCATGCTCAAATATTCCCAAAGGCGGGCATTCGTAGCGGATAAATGAACGAAACTCTTCCCAAAGCCCCGGGGTCTCTTTTATTGAAATCTTATCCAACTGGGTCTTGCTTCTGTCCATCCGGATATGACAGCCGTAGCACTGAGGTACCCACGTACTATGGCATGCCTGGCAGGACAGGCGGCGGTGCGTGAGATGCATACAGGCAACCGGATTAGGAGCGTGGAGCGGGTGAAGCTTTTTGCTTTGTTTGTTCTCAAGGACAAATGAGCCGTCTTTTTTCTGGATGTTGAGTTTGGGAGGACTGGGGAAATTTGGTGATTTGGTGATTTGGTGATTTGGTGATTTGGGATAGTCCGAGGAGGACTGAGAGGTAATGGACGTGCTTTGATCAGGCTTGTTGACCGCAACAATGGCTTCTAATGTTTTAGAAGTCCCGTGGCAGTCCCGGCATGTAACCTCCAGTTGCTCTTCGAAATGTGCATGGCGTTCACCGTCTCCCATAATTTCTTTTTGGGTATGGCAGTCAATACAGGTCAGGCCTTTTTCGTGATGAATATCGTCCTTAAATATCCTGTAAAAACGCCCGTCAATTAATTCTCGGGAGGAAAAGTCGCCTTCTTCGTACGGAGTGCCATAGCCCTCAGACTCAAATTGCCCCTGATAGGATAGCCCGATACGCCCACTTCGGTTGTGACACAAGACACAGTTTTCCATGGGAATGACCTTAATTATCCCGGGATGTCTCTCGTCTTTTGGCTTTTTCCCTTCGTCCTTCATAAAATGGCAGGCAGTACACCCCCCGCCCTTGTCGGCCAGAAAGCTGGGAAGACTTCCGCGTTCAACCCATAGATGGCAACTCGCACACAATTTCCTGTAGTAGTCAAGGGCAAGGGAGTTCATGCCGGTATCTTTCAGTATTTTTACCGAAAGGTCCTCATCGTGGTCAGGGCTCTCTCCCCAGTAGAAGCGAAGGGTGCTGATGATGCCACGATTTGTAGCCATAAGTGAGTTTTTGACCCAGGTGACCTCCTTTGGGTGGCAACCGGACTGACCGCAGGTTTGATCTGCAAATCGAAGTTCTCCCGGATTCAGGACCATTCCCAGGTGTGCCCGTTGCTTGTCGCCGGAGAGCGGGTTCCCCTTATGGCAGACAGCACATCCCAGGACTTCCCTCCCGTGGGCTTTATCCGGTTTTTCCTTGTGGCAGGAAAGGCAGAGATCCACTCTGCCGCTTAAGGTGGTTGTAACCTGCTTTACCTTAGGCTTTTGGAGTTTGGCCCCTGCAAAAACTTCCAGGTTGAGCATAAAAATTACTAGAATGGTCAACCATATTATTAGATACAGAGGAAATCTTTTCATAGGTGCGGAAAAGAGAAAGGGCAGCCAATGCTGCCCTATTATTTAAATGACTGGAGCGGGAAACGGGATTTGAACCCGCGACTTTAACCTTGGCAAGGTTACACTCTACCACTGAGTTATTCCCGCAATGAACTGTACCTGATAATAGAAATGGTTCCTGGAACTGTCAAGACTTTCTTCTCAAAACAAGTTATGCAGTATATTATTGGCATCCTTAATTCGCATATTTACACTTATTCTCCAAAAAGGTGTATTATCGAATCAAATACTGGATGCCAAAAATGGAAATTAGAAACTGGATTAATCAGCTCTAATTTCCGATATTGCCTTGCTATGAAGGATACCTAGTATACTATTCCATTGTTGTTAGTTAGTGCTTGAACGGAAACTCCAAGTTTTATTTTCTCAATTTAGGTCGGAGACCATTAACATCAGAGATCACAAGAAATGCTATGTTTTCTCAAGAAGCAATGTGCAGAATTTTAGATAAATATCTATAAAATCCATAAGTTATAGTTCTATATTGCACAATTTATTATGAGAAATCTTTTGCTTGTA
>PQXE01000095.1 GCA_003194495.1 Deltaproteobacteria bacterium | reverse complement strand
ATAACGATATCCTGTGATATCAATAAGTTACTCATATTCACTATTTTTAAGAGTAACATTTGGGGCCCAATTTTCTGTACATAACCTATTGAAATCATTGACTGCCCGGACTTATTGAGAAGTTACTGATAAGCCATATAACCTATTGCAATAATAACTCTTTTTGGCTTTTTTTTAGGAAAATTCTACAGGAACTTCAGCCTAATGAGATAGGGAACAGCAACTATGACAGATATACGGAATCCATAGCCATTTCTTGACCCTTTCAAATCCTCAACGTATAGTCTTTACATGTCAAGAAAACGCAATGCAAGATCCAGCCGGAAATCCGAGAAGCTTCCCCCACTTTCCCATGAACGTATTCTGACGGTAATGCGCAATGCGGGGCGGCCCCTTTATCTCCGGGAGATAATACATTTATCCCACCTGAGGCCGGATGAAAGAAATAAGGCACGGGCCATAGTGGCCGGCCTTGTTCGTGAAGGCAGATTAGTCCTGCTCAAGGGCGACAGGTACGGTATCTCCGACCTTATGAAACTGGTTACCGGAAGATTGTCGGTCCACCCAGATGGTTTCGGTTTTTTACAGCCGGAGACAGGGAAAGGCGATGACGTATTCATCCCTGCGCGCGATCTCAAGGGCGCTGTCCATGGTGATCATGTAGTGGCAAGGGTGGAAAAAACCAGCGGAAAGGGCATTGAAGGTTCCATACTAAGAGTGCTTGAACGTGGCGTGGATCGTGTAGTGGGGACATTTCTGAAAGGCAAAAGCGTATCAACCGTGCTTCCTGAAGATAACAGACTGCTCTATGAAATCATGGTTCCCAATAAATATACGGCAAAGGCCCGGAACGGCCAGGTTGTCTTGGCAAAAATTGAAAGCTTTTCTTCAGAGGGAAGGAACCCTGAAGGACGAGTTGTAGAAGTCCTTGGGAATCCTGACGACATGAGTGTGCAGACCACGATAGTCATACATAAGCGCGGTCTTCCGCACATCTTTCCACCTGACGCATTGGCTCAGGCCGAGGCATTACCCCGGACTGTTGTCCCGGATGACATCCGGGGCCGAAAGGACCTTCGGGAACTACCGCTGGTAACAATAGACGGGGAGCAGGCAAGGGACTTTGATGACGCCGTATTTGTCAAGAAGACCCGCACAGGCTTTGTTCTCACTGTGGCCATTGCCGATGTAAGTCACTATGTGCCGGATAATAGCCCCGTCGACCAAACAGGCATTGAGCGAGGCACAAGTGTATATTTCCCCAATTCCGTAATACCCATGCTCCCCGAGACGCTGTCCAATCACCTGTGCAGTCTTATTCCCGATGAAGACCGCTTGGCAATCGGGGTTAATATTTCTTTTGACAAGGAGGCAAATGTCAGGCGTGCCGGTTTTTTCAAGGCCGTAATCAGGAGCCATTGCAGGTTCACCTATAAAGAAGTGCGCTGCATACTTGTCAACAAAGACAAGGACCTGATAGCCAAAAACAAGAAACATATTAAGCACTTAAAATGGATGGCAGAGTTGGCAGAGGCCCTTTCCGAAAGACGCCGTCAGAGAGGGAGTATTGACTTTGATCTTCCGGAGCCTGAAATGATCCTGGGGATCAGGGGGAACCTGGAAGAGATCGTCCGGCGGGAAAGAAGCATAGCCCATCGTATTATCGAAGAGTTCATGATAGCCGCAAACGAGGCGGTTGCACTCTTTTTGACCAAAAAAGACATACCGGCAATGTACCGTGTTCATGAGTTACCTGCACGGGATAAGATAAACGAGTTTGTAGGCTTTGCCCGGATCCTGGGAATGAATATCAAGGCGCCGGATGAAATAAGTCCGAAATGGTGTCAGAAAGTACTCAAAGGAGCATCAGGTAAGCCACATGAATATATAATAAACACCGTTCTACTCAGGACCATGAAACAGGCCGTATATTCATCCCAAAATATCGGCCACTTCGGCCTGGCTTCTCCCACTTATTTGCATTTCACCTCGCCGATTCGCCGCTACCCTGACCTGATTGTCCACAGGATCCTGAAAGCCAATATAAAACGGACAAGAAAGCGCCCGGTTTACACTGAAGAGCAGCTTGAAACCATGGGACAGCATTGCTCCGTTCGGGAGAGGGGGGCCATGGAAGCGGAAAGAGAGATGTTTGACAGGCTCAAGGTGCGCTTCATGGCAGACAAGATCGGTGAAGAATTTGAAGGCATAATATCCGGCGTGATCTCCTTTGGTTTTTTTGTTGAACTCAAAGACATGTTCATATCCGGAGCTGTTCGCCTGGTAGACATAGTGGATGATTATTATGTGCTCGATCAGGACAAACAGCGCCTTGTCGGGCGAAGGACCCACAGGATCTTTAATCTGGGACAAATGGTTAAGGTCAGGGTTAAGGCAGTCGATGTCGCCCGGATGCACATCAACTTTGAAATTGTAAATGACAAATAATGAAAAATCTGCAAAATAAGGATGCGGCACCAAATCACCAAATCACCAAATCACCAAATCCAAAATGAATTTCCCATCTGAAATACTAAAGCGCGTAGAACAACTCAGGGAAGAGATCAACCATCATAATTACCTCTATTATGTCCTTGATCAGCCCATTATCAGCGACGCCGATTATGACGCCCTGATGCGTGAGCTCAAGGAAATCGAAGGCAAATATCCTGAGACCGTAATTCCTGATTCGCCTACACAGCGAATCGGTGCGCCACCTTCAGAAAAATTCGCCGGTGTACCCCACAGTGTCCCTATGCTGAGTCTGGATGATGCCTTCAGCCGGGAAGAGGTGTTGGAATTTGACCAACGGGGGAAGAGATTCCTACAGAATGATGAAGAGCTTGAATACACGGTTGAACCCAAGATGGATGGCCTTGCCGTAGAGCTGGTTTACGAAAACGGCAGGTTTGTTCTTGGATCAACCCGCGGAGACGGCTACACAGGAGAAGATGTAACCACGAACTTGAGGACCATTCGATCCATACCTCTCAGGCTCATCAGCAGGTACCTTCCCCCACCCGGCCGCCTTGAGGTGCGTGGCGAGGTCTTTATCAATAAAAATGCCTTTGAACGTCTTAATAAGAGACGTATGGAACAAGGTGATCCTCCTTTTGCCAATCCCAGAAATGCCGCGGCCGGCTCCCTTCGCCAACTGGACCCGAACATTACCGCCAACCGTCCCTTGAATATTTTTTGTTACGGGATCGGAGTAGTGGAAGGCTACAGCTTTGGGACACAATGGGAGGCGCTTTTGTCTCTCAGGAAATGGGGGCTAAGGGTCAACCCCATGGCAAAAAAGCTAAAAGGTATTCATGGAGCAATACAATATCACCAGCGCATAAACAGAAAGAGGGAAGAGCTTGATTATGAAATCGACGGGATAGTCGTCAAGGTCAATAACATTGAACTCCAGAAACGCCTTGGGGCAAAGGCCAAGAGTCCACGTTGGGCCTTGGCTTATAAATTTGAGGCAGCCCAGGCCATAACCAGAATTATCGAAATTCAATTCAGCGTGGGACGTACCGGCGCTGTCACCCCTGTGGCCCTTATGGAACCTGTAAAGGTGGGCGGAGTGGTGATAAGTCGCGCAACTCTCCACAACGAAGACGAAATCCGCCGCAAGGATGTCAGGATAGGCGACTGGATTATTGTCAGGAGAGCAGGCGACGTCATTCCTGAAGTGGTCAGACCGCTGACGGAGAGAAGAAACGGAGAGGAACAGGTATTTGTGATGCCGCAGACCTGCCCGGTCTGCGGTTCCAGGCTGGGCCGCAAACCAGGAGAGGCTGCTTGGCGGTGCCCGAATCCCGGATGTTTCCCCAGGCTTGTGAAGCAACTCACCCACTTTGCCGCAAAAGGGGCCATGGACATAGACGGACTTGGTCCAAAGGTGGCTGAACAACTTATCAGCGCCGGATTGGTCCGGAGTATTGCAGACCTTCACTCCATCAAGCTGAGTGATCTCCTGTCGCTTGATCGTTTTGCTGAAAAATCTGCGATAAACCTCCTCTCTGCCATAGAATCGAGCAAAAAAACAACCCTTGCTCGATTTTTCTACGCCTTGGGGCTTAGACACGTCGGGGATGTGACCGCTCAGCTCCTTGTAGACCATTTTGGATCAATAAAAGCGCTTATGGATGCCAATGAGGAAGAACTTAAGGCCGTAGAAGGAATAGGTCCGGAAGTAGCCTCCAGCATCCGGTCATGGTTTGGTAATAATCACAACATCGAACTCGTGAGGCGTCTGCTTGATGCCGGGACCGGTTTTACTGATCGTCATGAGACAACGGCCTTACCTCTCAAAGACAAGACCTTTGTTTTTACCGGTGGACTCCCTTCCCTTACCCGGGAACAGGCCAAGAACATTGTCCGTGATCTGGGTGGCCAAATCGCTTCTACAGTTGGGCGCAAGACAGATTATGTGGTTGTGGGAAAAGGTTCCGGGTCCAAATTACAAAAGGCAAAAGAACTTGGAATACCTACCCTGAGTGAGGAGGAGTTTTTGGCATTTAACAGGCATTAAAAGTGCCTAAAGTGAGCTAAAGCTTGTCCTGTGAAATTCGTAGACTATTTCACCGGGGTACCTAAAATTAAAGTGTCGCTGAGCAGATACCAATATTTCTTACTCCGGTATAAAGACTTCCGTCACAGCATAATGTTAGTATAAAGAAAGAAGGAACTATGTCAAAATTAAGTAGAGGCAAACGATGACTCTGTAAGAAATTCTTGTTGATATTCACGCGCTTGAAGAAGACCTACTGGCCTTTGAACGAAAGTATGGAATCCGTTCAGAATTCTTCTATGTTGCTTACGTTAGTGGTGAAGAACCAGAGGATGACAGTTGGGTATTGGACTTTGGCGAATGGGCCAGCGTGTATCGTACTTGGCTTGCGGGGCAAGCTGAATATCGCAATGAAATCCAACGCCGACAAGCTAATGCTCCCGGTCTGGCAGGACTGATTCACGCTTATTCATGAGCAATCCACTGCGCACTTCCGGAGATTATGAGCTGTTCCTATACACGCTCACTGATCAATTTCCGTCCGTGCATCGTTCGATGCTCTTCCGCTAATACTTTGATTATGTTCTGATTTTCACTTTGAGCCTGATCTCGATAATTGATGGCAATATGGGCAGGCTATTTGATGGTGAACTTGTTAAATCAATACATTAACAACTTCGGTCACTTTTGGTAAGTTGGGTTTCTGGAAGCAAAACCCAACTATATTAAGCTATTATTGGGTTTCGGGGCTCCGTCTCTCAACCCAATCTACGTGATTAAGCAAATCAAGGGTCTATTTATAACCTATCGAAAATAAAGCATATTTCTAAATCAAAGTAATAGCGGAAGAGTATCCAAACTTGAATTGAACTTAGCGCCCTTCGGGCGGATTTAGATAATTTTGGACACAGATTTTCACAGATATACACAGTATAAACCTAACCCATAGCCATCCGTGTAATCCGTGTCCAAAAATGGAAATTCTAGTGTCTGAACGAAAACCCCAAATTTTGTTTTCTCAATTTAGGCCGGGGACCAATACTGTTCGGCATAGTATTTGCTTTTTGTAAGGGAGAATCATAACTACTTGATATGATACGAAATATTTACTATAGACAACCGCTGTCATAAATGTTCTAATTATGGTGTGTTAGCATAAAC
>PQXE01000094.1 GCA_003194495.1 Deltaproteobacteria bacterium | reverse complement strand
CAAATAGGCCATTAAATCTCATTGATCCTCAGGGGCTGAAAGAAATATGCATTCCTTGGTTAGCATCGAAAACCAAGTGGGAGAAAGTGTTAGCAACAGAGGAATGGAGGTGCACCGGCACGCAAGTTCTTCTTGTTGTTGGAGTGAGCGGAGCCTGTTACTGGACAAAATATAGATTGGGAGAAAAGAAAAGGGAAATAACAAACAGGAAATTATGTTGGGATAGTTGTATGCCTAGAAAAATATATATCAAAAAGGAAAGCACAGTTATAGAAAGAGAGAGGTTTGAAGTTATCATAGATACAGACATGACTCCAATAAGATGGGTATTGCCTGTTGGTGGCTTTGGTTGGTGTTATCAATGCGATAGAAACTACAGATCCCCGTTTATTACTCAGAAGCGCTAATGACTGATTAGGCATAGCTTCACTATTGGAACATAAGAAGGGAGATGAGAGAAGAGCTTGGGAGGAATATGAAGAAGTCTTGAGGATTGCTCCCAACAGCTTTTTCGGTCAGCAAGCCCGCGGCCAAATAGATTTGCTTAAAGGAAAAGGGATGCTCTTCCGCTAATACTTTGATTATGTTCTGATTTTCACTTCGGCCACTTTTGGTAAGTTGGGTTTCGGAAAGCAAAACCCAACGATATTAAGCTATTGTTGGGTTTCGGGGCTCCGTCTCTCAGCCCAATCTACGTGATTAAGCGAATCAAGGGCATATTTATAACCTATTGAAAATAAAGCATATTTCTAAATCAAAGTAATAGCGGAAGAGCATCTAGCGCCTGAAATTAGGGTAAAGGATTCCTCTGCTTCGGCCAAGATTTCTCCTGCAGCGGCCGCAGCGGCCTGATAGGATGTGATGCCAGGGACGATCTCTATGGGGGTATCGGGTGCTATTTCCTTTATGGTTCGCATCAGGTAACCAAAGGTGCTGTATCGCCGATGGTGACAAAGGCCGCATCTTTTCCCTTCCTTAAGGTGTCGACCACTGTGCGGGCGTTTTCCTCCCATGCGGTCTGGAGTTTTTCCGTGCCGCGGGTCATTGGAAAGCCCAAACGAACAAGGAGCATTCCATCTTTGAGGTGGGTGGATGCGATCTCCTCGGCCAGAGAATAACCGTTCTTTGTGGAGGCGGCCGCAAATACGACATCTACCTGCTTTAGAATATTCGCGGCCTTCAGGGTAATAAGGTCCGGGTCTCCGGGGCCAACGCCTATTCCAAAAAGGGTACCGGTGTTCATTCGTTTGGTTTCTCGTAACCGTTCAAAGGTTCAGGGCTTATAACCTTCTTTGGTAAAGGATTCTGCCTATTTTGCATATCCCGTCCGGGGAGAAATTTCCAGGTATCCCAAGTGGACAAGACAATGATCAAGAGCAACAAAGAACTCAGCGGAAACAGGTGGGGGCTTCGCATCTAAGACGAAATCCCCACATCTCTTTTCATGGACATTCTGAGCCCTTTGCAAAACCCATTTTTACAATTCTATGTAATTATCCCGTGCAACGTCCTTGATATGCTGGACATAGATCTTGGCCCACTCGTTGTTTTCGCCAAGTCCCTGGACGTCGCATATGACACGTATCTCAGCCCTTTCAAAGGCACTTTTCCAGGAATCATCCTCATTCCCTGCCATATCGTTCCTGGCGTGGTCGCCTGCAACGATCATCAATGGTTTCAGGATGACCTTTTTGACACCGGCATGCCTTACAAAGAGGAGAACATCATCAAGTGAAGGAAACCCTTCTACAGTACCTATATAAATTTGGGTGCCGGGATATTCATTGCGCATCACCTGCTGAAATTCAGCATACACGCCGGTGCTGTAAAATTCATTCCCATGACCCATGTATACAAGGGCTGCCCCATCTTTACCGGCAAGGTCCACATCGGCATGAAGTGTCTTTGCCGCAGTCTCCATATCCTTGTGGTAATCGTATTCGAGACCGTTTTTCCCGAGAACCGGCCTCCCGAGAACCAGCTTTTTAAAGGGCATGTATTTGGCCTTAATGGTCTTGATATGATTTAGGCCTCTCAAGTATTCACAAAGATCGCTGTACTCCTCGCCATTATATAAAAGTGTAGGCTGAACAATTATGGACATGTAGCCTTCATCCTGCAGATCAGCTATTGTCGCCATAGGGCCTTTAACATAGAGGATCTCCTTGGGAATCTCTTTGTGCTTTGCAAGAAACTCCTGGTCATTTTGCCGTTCATGCCAAATCTTCCGGATAATGTTTGACGTAAAAGCTATCTGCACTTTTACACCGGGAAAGGCATTCCGGACTTGCTTTTGTATATTTGTAATAGCCACCAGTGCCGATGGGTAGCTTGTCCCAAAACATGCAAGAATAATCGCCTTTTTGTCCTCCTGCTGCCCCATTGCAAAGGAAGAAGCCGCCAGCATTAAGGACAAAATTACTGTTACAAAGGAAACTCTCAATCTCTTCATCATTGTACCTCCTGACACTGTTTATCTCCAAAAAAAACCCCGGACCTGAATTCACAGGTCCGGGGATGCCGTTTTTCACCTCGGTATGCGTTGCCCAAATCCCAAACCACGAGGATCAGAACAATATCATGTCTTCATGGGCAGGTCTTCTGACTTACGGATCATCCTACTGACCGCGCCTTCCCATCCGGCAATCAACCCTTACATTTTACCTCAATTATTCTTAACCAACCAAAATATTTAAAAATGAAATGGCTATAATAATTAAGACACACGATAAAAGCTGAATGCCCGATAGTGGCATCCTGCGGCGTTCGTCTCCGATCACAGCGGCGGGTCCGCGACGGATTTTCACCATCTTCCCATTGTCCTTTCGGACTACCCACAATTGGACATCAAAATCTATCAAATCCATATCTCATGTCAAGTAAAAAACAGGAAAGTAAAGGGTACAGACCTCGTAAACGTATAGTCAATTAGGTGCTAAATTTTGGACAAATATCTGCTATTCTAATCATAGTCAGGTTTAATATTCCAGGTTCAAAGGTTGCGACTAGCTCATGTAGTGACTGAACGAAAAGGCCGTTCAGACACAATTTTGAATTCTAAATTTTAAATTAAAAAAAGGAAGTACGTCTGCATACCCTCCGCCTCGCATCTGCACACCCTATAAACGGTTACAGTTCGGTGGGTTGCGGTGAAGCGGGCGTTGTAATCCCGTAAACGGTTACCAAATATGCAAACGGTATGTTCGCTACAAACAATTTGTGTTATAGTTCGACATTGTGGCTTGACCATGCCGTAAAATACGGCGATATTCCTTAATTAGTGCGATGGATTGCGGTAAAAACGGGCGTTGTAATCCCGTGAACGGTTACATTAACCAAAACACACATATACTGGTATAAGACAAAATGACACTTGAACACATTGAAAAAGAAGTCGACAGCGCTCTCAAGATGGGTGAACCCGGCGGGGTGATAGATCCTGTCCGCCTTGAAAAAGACAGCAAGTTCAATTTCCGCTGCCACCCCGGGATATCCTGTTTCAACCGGTGCTGCCACAACGTAAATATTATTCTTACGCCTTACGATATTGTTCGAATCAAGAACATGCTCGGTCTCACAGCGGATATGTTCCTGCAACTCTATACGACACCTGAGATACTCGGCAAAACAGAACTGCCAATTGCCAGGCTCAAGATGCTGGAAGAAGAAGGAGGGCGCTGCCCCTTTGTCAGCCCGGAAGGTTGCCAGATCTATTCCAACCGTCCTGTCTGCTGTCGCTACTACCCCTTAGGAATTGCAAGTCTTAGACAGCAGGAGAAGCTCACAGGAGAAGAAGAGGAATTCTTTTTTGTAGTCAAAGAGGACCACTGCAAAGGATTTGAGGAACCCACCGAGTGGACTGTTGACTCCTGGAGAGCGGACCAGGAGGCCGACCTCTATGATTCAATGAATCGCGGATGGCTCGAACTCCTTCTGCGCAAGGCATCTTTTGGTGAAGAGGCCAAGATGCCTGAAAAGGCAAAGCGACTATTCTATATGGTCACGACCAACATGGAGCGATTCAGACAATTCGTCTTTGAGAGCCCCTTTCTTGGCTCGTTTGCAGTGGATGATAATACCCTCAAGAAGATCCTGAAAGACGATGTCGCCCTCATGCAGTTCGGGTTTGAGTATCTGAAACACGTGATCTTCGGAGCAGAATCCGACATAATCAGGCTAAAAAAAGACGTGCTTGACAAGACAGTCAAGAAAATCACCAAAAAGAAACGAAAAAAGAAGAAAAGTGCCTAAAGTGAGCTAAAGTTAAAAAAGTACCGGCCTCGTCTTCTAAATCGTTTAAGCCCAAGCGATAAAAAGCAGATCGCCCGGGAGATAGCCACTTCAGATCCGGAATGTAAATGGACAGAATCTGCCCTGGCAGAAAAATTAGGATGTTATCCAGCAAACAGTCAATATCTGGATCTCAGATATCCGTGCCCGGCAGAAGGCAAGCCGAAATACCTTTATCCTTCGCCTGAGCCGCCTTGGATGGACTCAGGGAATGATCGCGAAGGTGGTGGGATTAGATCGAAGTGTAATTTCAAGAAATGTGCAAAATACCAAAATTGGTAATATGCACAATCTGCTCTCTCAAGGCCATGACATGGATTATATTGCAAGGCATTACCACATGAATCTTGCGCTTGTTTGGGCGTTACAGCTGGCAGGAAAAACTGACCAGGAAAAATTCAAAAAACTTGGCTGGGGCCTACGCACCTGGGATCTGTGGAACTGGAATGATTGTTTATTCTGTGAAATTCATGTCAATGACAGCGAAGCGTATTTCCCTGGGGTGATGAACGATTCGGAGATGACTGGCCCTGTAGAATACCGGCGCAACTCGTCGCCCACACACTATTCTATTTCACAAAACCTGGTGATCTTATCCTCGATCCGATGGCCGGCGGCGGCGTAGTCTCTGATGTATGCCTTCTCATTGAGCGAAAATGTCAAGCCTTTGATATTGCTACAAGAGATAACCGGCCGGAGATCCAATACCACCACAGGGACTCGCAAGATAATAACTGGCCAATAACCGGAAAAGCCGATCTGATATTCTTTGACCCGCCATACTACATAAAAAAAGAAAAGGCATACGGAGAAAAAGCGACGGGAGAAGCCCCTTCAATCTCATCATACTCCAAAGAGATCTACCAAAAATTCATTGAAAGCTTTTTCATCCTTGCCCACAAGAACACCGGAGAAACGACCAGGATAGCCTTCCTGAATGCCGATTGGCGTGATTTTGAATCCACACCCTTCGGGACTAGCCCAAAGACTCAAACACTATCCCAAAGTACGGATGGCAAAGAGGATGTGATCCGGTTTTTTGAGTCTATCGATTGGGTCATGGCCCTGTCCAAAGAGTTGGAACAGGGGTAACCATTCGCAGACCCCTCCTTAGCGAAAGAATTCTCAGTCACAAATGCATCTTGGCATACGTTCCCCACCCATTTCGCTACTCTCTGGGTATTTTCCCCGGGGCTGATTGTCGACAACGAAGCAAATCCGTTTCTGATAACCCTAATGCTGCCATATACTGTTGCTGTGTATCAGTGAGCATTTCAGCCAGCCTGCATATGCCTGCGATTCTGACGATTTGGATTCCAAGGAACTTGGTACTCATCATGAAAGTAGTTGGACGCCGTGTCTGTTTGTTATCCCATCCAGGAAGAGTACCTCCGCTTTC
>PQXE01000093.1 GCA_003194495.1 Deltaproteobacteria bacterium | reverse complement strand
TCCCAGAAAAGGCAAGTTGTCAGCAATTAACAAAGAAATTGAAGAGTCAGAAGAATTTATCCAGGCCAGACGTAAGCATTCAGCTGTCGAGTCTTCAATCAATGCTTTAGAGAATCATGGATTAGACTGAAGTTCCCTGGGCAAAACAACAGTAATCTATTGATTTCAAAATAAATTTTTAAAATCTTGGTGTGCAATTACTGACTACACTTAATTTCTCAATATTGTCAGCAAGTTATTTAATTTAGAAATACACACATTTTTTTATTAAGTCAATCTTTCTTGGCCCCAATTTGAGCGATATTCCTCCCAATTTGAGTAAGTTACATGACTACAAAATTGCACGCCAAAAAGGATGATAAGCCATATAACCTATTGCAATAATAACTCTTTTTGGCTTTTTTTTAGGAAAATTCTACAGGAACTTCAGATTAGACCGCTGTTTGGACCACGGTATCGATGGTTTCAAAAGATATGTTGCATTAGCAGTAGTCGCTAGAAACATACAAATAATTGGGCATATTCTTCAGCAAAAGGAAGTTAAGCGGCTAAAGCGTTTAGAGAAAATAAGGCAACAGAAATACAACTAGTTGCATAAGCGATTAGTAAAGATTGATTAATGTTATTATAGACAAGAGGATACGTTCGTCAAAATTTTGCAAAAGTTTCTAATAAGAAGCGCAATCTATCGAAAAGTTCGTATAACGTAAGTTATGTTCTTCTCATACGAAGAAAAACGAAGGCAGCCGCCCACCCCGAGCCTCAAAATAGGGGGTTTTCGTTCAGGCACAAAATAGGCACCCGAATATTCAGCTCCATTTTATTAGAACTCAACCAGATGTCGAGAACATAATTGTACGAGCACTCAGTCGCCAAGTTGATAAAAAAACATAATACGAGGATTTGCAGGATCAAGCCTGCCTGAAGAACGAAGTTTCTGACATACCTTGCCGATTAAAACCTGTGTGAAGGATGAAGGAACAGGGTTTACTATTTGTTAAGGAGTATTCCGTTTTTTCACACTTGGGAACAAGGAACTATCCGTGTGGGGAAGGAACAGGGAGGCCACGTAATGATCTTTGAATGAGTCCACCCCGGAGAGTTCAAAGCTTGTCATCCTGTGGACCACATCTACTACGTCCTGTCGGATGTGGTTGCTCAACTCACTCATCCTGGCTCCCACCAGGGACCCATTGCCCACATACTTCACCCTTTCCGAAGCTACGTCCGGCAAGAGTCCCACGGTCATGGCACAGTCCAGGTCGATATAGCTGCCGAAGGCCCCGGCCAGAATTACCTGTTCCAGGTCTGTGACCTCCAGCCCCACATTGCCCAACAAGGTCATGATCCCCGCGTAGATCGCCGCCTTGGCACGGATAAAGTTATCAATGTCCGCTTCATTAATGACGATATCTAATTCCCCGCGGATCTCGTCTTTCCATGCAAGCACATACTCATAACCGCTTCTCCCCTGCCTGATCCTGGGAGTCTTAAGACCCCTGTTAAACTTACCTTGCTGATCGATAATGCCATGCTCAAATAACGTGGCCACAATGATCAGCAGACCCGATCCGCAAATACCTTCGGGTGACTTGTTGCCGATGGTAATATTCATAGGCTCAAGGCTCTGAGGATTCAGAGAAAAATCCTCAATTGCGCCGGCAGAGGCACGCATGCCGTGAGTGATCCCTCCGCCCTCGAAGGCAGGCCCGGCTGAGCAAGCTGCGCAGGCCAGCCATTCCCTGTTTCCGATTACAATTTCAGCATTGGTTCCGACATCGATGAGCAGGGTCTGGGCATCTGTCCGGTACATGCCGGATCCCATAATTCCAGCCACGATGTCACCGCCCACGTAACTGGAAACAGCCGGAAAGACCAGGGCCACCGCATGACGTTCCAAATCCAATCCCAGGTCATCCCCGGCCCGGATGGGAGGAAAAAAGGTGCTGACAGGGACGTAAGGTGAACGCCGGATATTGTGAGGCTCTAATCCGAGGAACAGGTGTGTCATAGTGGTATTGCCTGCCAGCGTGATCGAACTTATCTCATCACGACTCACCTCACACGAATCCAGGAGCTTCTCTATAATCCCGTTAATGGTGGAAACGACCAGAGACTGCATCAACCCGAGCCCGCCCGGTCTCTCAGCCTGAATGATACGGGAGATGACATCCTCTCCGTAGCTCATCTGGGCGTTGTAATCCCCGGCCTCGGCAAGTACCCGGCCGGTATTCAGGTCCAGAAGCTGACCATATACGGTTGTAGTGCCTATATCCACGGCCAATCCGAAATTCCTGTGGGTCCAATTCCCTGCCTGGATATTGACCACGCGGGTCCTGAAACGTCTCCTCACGGAACGCGACAGGGTTACTGTGACACGAAAATCATCCTCCCTGAGTATCCTTCTGAGCCTGCGCAGCACCTGCAGCTCAACGACCATACCACGCTCGTCATATTGATCGGCAAGACCCTTGATAAGACGGCCGGCGTCCGCAATGCTGTAAGTTGGAGAAGGCCGTGAGAGCTCAAGGAACAGCTTATCCACAGGAGAGGCGAATATTCCCTCTTCCTTCAATTGCTCAATATCAAAGACATACATCCCGGCCTTGTGCCGGACCGGAACGGCGGTATCCGGCACTCCGGTATCAAGCACGGACTCCTGCGGGATTCGGATTACAAGATCGCTCTTTATGCCTGAAAGACACGCCTGCCTTATGCCTGAGGCATAATCCTGCTCAGTTAGCTTTTCGCTCTTTCCCCCTTCTACAGTGCCGCTTTCAAGCAGGACCCTGCATTTTCCGCAAAGGCCGCTTCCGCCGCAGGACGCATTTATATGTACGCCTGCCTTTCGTGCCACCTGGGATATAGTCTCTCCGTCTTGGACGAAAACGATCCTTCCGCTGGGAAGGAATTTCACTTTGTGCTCAGTCATGTCAGCAAACCCTGAACCCATAAGCGCTTACAAGTCTTCCAACCCTTTCTTCTATCTCATCCCTTATCTTGCGCATAATCTCAACCGGCTTGCCGGCAGGATCGGGCACAGACCACTCCTGATTCTTCACTCCTGAAATAAAAGAGCACGTGTCTCCACAGCCCATGGTTATAATCAAGTCCGGTTTTCCATGGCAAATTCCTTGTTCGATGGATTTCGGTCTGCAAAAAGCCAAATCAAATCCCTTTTCTTCCATGACCTCTACCATGACTGGATTGACCTCTTGTTCGGGACAGCTCCCTGCGCTTTCCACTTCAATCCTGTCTCCGGCGTGATACCGGGCAAAGGCGCTTGCCATCTGGCTGCGGCAAGTATTCCCTATGCAAACAAAGAGAATTTTCTTTCTATTGAGAAAGGGTGTCACAAGGTCTCTTGCCTTTTCTCTCGCGTCCGTCAGGGCCGTGGGGTGCTGCCTTATCTCTCCCGGCCCTTCAACCTGTCTATAGGTAAGGCTGCCTTTAAAATGCGCCCCTACTGCATCAAAAAAATACTTGGCCGTGAGACTCACGCCGTCAAAGAGGTTTTCTCCCTTTGTGGCCCCCAGGGACAATAGAAAACCATGGCGTTGGTTACTGCCCGGATCGATCAGCCTGTGGATATATCTTCTTGCCCATAGTACCTGGGATCGATCAATCAGGGCCTTCATCTGGGCTGTAGCTCCGTAAAAAAATATAGGGGTAGCCATGACGATAAGGTCTGCGTTGCGAAGCAGAGGATAAATCTGCTGCATATCATCATCAATGGGACAGAAACCCTCCTTTTCGCAGGTACCGCATTCCTGGCATGGCGTGATACTCATACGTGCCACATCCAGGTGCTTTGTATAGGCACCGAGGCTTTCAGCCTCAGCAAGAAATGTCGAAAGCAGAATGCCGGTGTTCCCCTTGATTCGCGGGCTTCCTTGTAATCCTAAGACAAACATGAACAGCTCATACTGAATCCATCGAACATTCACCATTCCTCAGCCAAGATCTATTTTGTATTTTATTCCTTCCTGCCTTCCCACTTTCTCAAGTGTTGGAATAAGCTCATCCAAAGACACAGTATCGGTTATAAACTGCCTTGCATCTACTATGCGATTCGTAATAAGTTCAAAAGCTTTCTTTACATAAAGAGGAGTATGGTGATAAATTCCCTTTATAGTTATTTCATGATAATGAATAAGTGCAGTATCAATAGAAATAGTTGTCCCTGAACAGCAGCCTCCAAACAAATTAGCTGTACCGCCTTTTCTTACCATCTTTACCGTCTTCTCCCAAATATCAGGAATTCCTGTAGCCTCTATAGCCACATCAACTCCCCTACCGCCTTCAGTTCTACATTTAACTTCCTCCACCTGATCAATACCTTTTTGTATTTGAATAATCTCTCTAGCACCGGGCGCATCTAGAGGTTGGGGGAGAGGCTTCTGAACGCCATTTTGTCAGCTGATGAGGTTTACGTAGGTCCCTCAAATCGGCCTTTTGTGATAGCTGACCAACCCTCAAATCGGCCTAAAATCCTAGGTCCCCCAACGCGTAAATGCGCCCTCTAGCACCCATTTTTTTCGCTGTATCAAGTCTATCTTTGCTCAAATCAGAAACAATAATATAAGCACCCTTAAGACCAGCCAGTTTTACAAACATAAGACCAATAGGACCTGCCCCATTTATTGCTACTCTATCTCCCATCATAATTCCGGATTCCTCTATACCATGAACAACACATGCAAGTGGTTCCAGCAGGGCAGCTTCCTCAAAAGAAATATCCTTAGGTATTATAAATGTATTCTTCTCTACAATTCTCTTTTGAACAATTATATACTGGCTATATGCTCCATTTAAATAAATCAAATTCTCACACATAGATTCCCTACCCAATCTACAATAAAAGCAATAACCACAGGGAGCAGTATTAGCACATACTATTCTATCCCCAACCTTAATTTTACTTTTAATATTCCTACCTATTTTCACCACTTCTCCAGAAAATTCATGTCCGAATGGTGAAGGAGGTTTAATCATGGTTGGATGACCACGTCTGTAAGTTTTTAAATCACTTCCACATGTGAGAGCCGCCTTTACTTTTACTAATATCTCATCATCAGTTGGGATAGGTACTTCCACTTTCTCTATTCTTACATCCATTGGCCCGTAAAAAATAGCACATTTCATTTTAGCCATATTAGCTACCCTTTATTAAATATTTTGTAAGCGTTCACAGGGCACCGCATCTGCTTTGTTGTCGGACACTTACAGGGAGTATACGTCGGGCGCATTTACGCGTTGGGGGACCTAGGATTTTAGGCCGATTTGAGGGTTGGTCAGCTATCACAAAAGGCCGATTTGAGGGACCTACGTAAACCTCATCAGCTGACAAAATGGCGTTCAGAAGCCTCTCCCCCAACCTCTAGATGCGCCCGTATACGTCTGCGTACCCTCCGCCTCGCATCTGCAGCACCCTGTAAACGGTTACAGTCCGGTGGGTGCGGTAAAACAGGCGTTGTAATCCCGGTCGAGTAGACTGGTTTCTTTGACCATTTAGTCATTGTCACCAAGCCCCTCGCAGAACCGTGCTGGCGCTATTTACGAGTCTTATGTGGCGCACCACATAAGACTCGTTATGTGGCGCCGGATATTATGTGGCGCCAAAACTCTAACTAACTGTTTAGACTAACATCATAGTCAGCTAGGCACCACATAATTTATGTGATATTGATCA
>PQXE01000092.1 GCA_003194495.1 Deltaproteobacteria bacterium | reverse complement strand
GCTCGCTGAAATCCTTGATGTCAAGGGCACGATCTTGCCGGTTACCATCGATAGGGCAACGCTCGTTGCTGAATTGAGGGACGGGAAACGTATTTATGGTCAAACAGCTATTGATGTGCCGCGAGGCGCGCAACGTGAAAAAATCCGGGATGTCTTCCTGGTTCCGCACTACAGTGATTCCATTTCTGTCTACTTACCAGTAGTTGAGGCGATCAAATGCGCGGACTACATTGTTATCGGGCCAGGCGACCTGTTTACCAGCATTATTCCGAACCTCATTGTTCCAGACGTTAAAGAGGCGCTCCAGGAGACAAGCTCAACACTTTTGTACGTTGTCAATATCATGACCAAGTTTGGCGAAACGGACGATTTTACCGGACATGATTTCGTTAGAATGCTTGAGGTATATATTGAGCGACAGGTTGATGGAATAATATGTAATACGGCCGAACCGGACGACAAACTCCTGGAACAATACAGGAAACAAAAAGCTAAATTTGTTAAAACTGATGACGGTGTTAAATGGTGGGGAAATCGCAGAATCTATGCATCCGATATGCTAAACACTGCTGACGGTATTGTGCGACACGACTCGAAAAAGTTGGCATTGTTGATAGAGGAGGTAATATGCCGGAAAAAGGAGTGACATTGGAGCCGGCAAATTATGATAGAGTAATATTATGATCAAAAGCAGTAATCCCCATGACAAATTTTTCAAAGAGGTCTTTACACGCAAGGGCACGGCATCAGTATCTGCTATGGGATGCTTCCCGGTATAGTGATGAAGAAGATCAAAGGCAAGGAGGAAAAAAACTTATGATTAAAAAGAAACCCAAATTCCCCCTTGACACATCATCTTTCAGAAGACTCAGGGAAGAGAGCTATATATATATTGATAAAACAAGATGGCTGTATAGGATGATTGAAGAAGGGACAGCCTATTTTTTTTCAAGGCCAAGGAGGTTTGGCAAATCCTTAACTGTATCCACACTGTATGAGCTGTTCAAAGGCAACAGGGAACTCTTTAATGGACTCTGGATCTATGACAGGTGGGAGTTTGAAAAATATCCGGTGGTTGTGTTTGATTTTAACGAAATACCTTCCTCTTCGCCTGAAAAGTTAGAGAGCAATTTGTTTTTTGTCGTGAATAAATATCTTGATGATAACGATATAAAAGCTCCCAAACCCAAGGATGTTCCTCTATTTTTTAAGGAACTTTTACTTAATCTTTACAGCAAGTACAACCAAAAAATAACAATCCTTATAGACGAATACGACAAACCGATAACAGACCATCTTGGGCTTGGTGAAGAAAGACTTAAAACAGCCGAAGAGAACAGGGATATATTAAGGAACTTTTTTGGGGTATTAAAAGGCCAGGAGGTAGTCAATGTCATTAAATTCACCTTTGTGACAGGCGTTTCAAGGTTTGCAAAGGTGTCGATATTTTCTGAGTGGAATAACCTGATAGACATAACCATGAGCAGGGAATATGCAGATTTTCTGGGTTATACGGAAGAGGAGATCGAACAATATTTTGATGATTATCTTGAAATATTTTGCGGGGAAAAGGGGTTTGATCGCAAGCAATGCATGGAGATGATAAAATATTGGTATGATGGCTATAGATTCAGTCTTGAAAGCGACAAAAAGGTATATTCTCCTATCTCTCTTATGTACTGTCTCAAAGAAGGAGAATTCAAAAACTACTGGTTTAAGACAGCCACCCCAACACTTCTTGTAAACCTTTTAAGGCAAAAAAATTACTATATACCAAAAATTGAAGATATAAAAATAACGGAAAACCTCCTTGATGCATTTGACATAAAGAATATCAGGATAGAGCCCCTTTTGTTTCAAAGCGGTTATCTGACAATAAAAGCGATGGAAGATGATATAATTTTTCTTGCCTATCCAAACCAGGAGGTAAAAAAGAGCTTTTCAGAGATATTGATGCAATATCTTTTTGAAACCACACCGGATACGTTTTATCTTGCCGGCAAGTTGGGAAAGGCGTTTGAACAGGAAAATTGTGAAGGGATAAGAGCCCATATTGATTCAATCTTTGCCTCCATACCTTATCCGCTTTATGGCAAAAAAGATAAACCTGGCGAAGCATACTTTCATACCATAATCTATTTAAGCCTGTCGCTTATCGGTTATAACGCCAAAAGCGAGCTACTCACATCGCAGGGCAGACTTGATATGGCTATAGAGTTTAAAAACAAGGTCTATATCATAGAATTCAAGTGTAACCAAAGCGCTGATAAAGGAATAGAGCAGATAAAGGAAAAAGGTTATATTGACAATTGGCGAGGAAGAGGCAAAAAAATTATCCTATGCGGAATAAATTTTGACACGGAGAAAAGGGAAATTAGGGGAATAAGGTTTGGGTAATGATTATGGATGCTCTTCCGTATATAGTATGTTCAAGAAAATCATATGACAATTCCTGATCAGCAAACCAAAAAATCCAATTCCTCACTATTCCTGATAGATGGCAGCTCGTATCTTTACAGGGCCTACTTTGCCATACGTCAGCCCCTGACTACCCATGACGGGTTTCCCACCAAGGTAATCTACGGCCTTACAAATATGCTCTGGAAGGTACTAAAAGAAAAAGACCCTGAATATGTGGCCATTGTGTGGGACGCTAAAGGCCCTAACTTCAGACACGACCTCTATGCCGATTACAAGGCAAACAGGCCTGCAATGCCTGATGATATGAGCGTTCAGATCCCATATGTAAGAGAAATAGTAAATGCCCTGGGGCTCACACAGCTTGAGAAAAATGGTTATGAGGCAGACGATATAATTGCCACACTGGCCCGGCGCATCACCAATCAGACCATTATGATTGTCTCCGGCGACAAAGACCTCCTGCAGTTGATCGGACCACAAGTCAGCATGTGGGATTCGATGAAAGACGAAGTTACAGACCTTGATGCCTTTCACCAACGATTCGGCATCGAACCGCTTCAATTCCTGGAGGTAATGACACTGACCGGCGACACCTCGGACAATATCCCGGGTGTGCCGGGAATTGGCCTAAAGACGGCGCTAAAGCTCATAAAGAGCTATGGCTCAGTGGATAACCTTATCAAGCACCTGGATGAGATCCCCAAGGGAAAATTGAAAGAGCGGCTTGAAACCAACAAGGACCGCCTGGACCTTTGGCGCAGGCTTGTGAGCCTTACAGACGATATAACCGTCCCCCTTGACATTACCGCATTTCGCAGAAACCCACCTGACCAGCGAAAACTCAGGCAGCTCTTTAAACAATTCAATCTTACCCGCTTTTTAGACCATATGGTGCCGGAACAGACCATCTCATTTAAGGAATATGAGCTGATACAATCCCCGACGGATCTTGCCCGCTGGGCGGAGATGGCACGAAAAGCCTCAAGAATAGTCATCGACACGGAGACCACGAGCGAATTTCCAATGAAGGCAAAGCTTGTGGGGATCTCTCTCTGCATTACACCGCCAAAGGCCGCTTACATCCCTGTTGGACACGAGAGCCAAGAGCCCCAGCTTAATTTGTCTCAGGTGACCGAGGCCCTTGGACCAATATTTTCAGACGAAAAAATCGAAAAAATCGGGCAGAACATAAAATATGACCTGATTGTCCTTGCCAACCACGGAATGGAGCTGAAGGGAATATCCGGGGACACAATGGTGGCATCTTACCTCCTTAATCCCTCAAAGCGCCGTCACAACCTTGCTGAGATATCACAAGAGGTGTTGGGGCACCGCATGATAACTTTTCAAGAGGTAACTGAAACGCAAAAAAGGGTCAAAAACTTTGCCTGTGTGCCCTTACCCCTTGCCAGGGATTACTCTTGCGAAGACGTTCATGTAACTTCTCTTGTCCAAAAGGCCCTGTGGAAGAGGTTAAAAGAGAGCGGCCTGCTGGAACTGTTTGGGCAGGTTGAAGTGCCTTTGATACGGATTCTCGCTCGAATGGAGATGGCCGGAATTCTGGTTGATATAAAAGGATTCGATGCGCTGTCAACAGAATTTTCTCAAAGGCTCTCTGACCTGGATAAAAAAATTATCGAGCTTGCAGGAGAGCCGTTCAACATAAACTCCACGAAACAACTGGCGGAAATACTCTTTGTAAAGCTCAAGCTTCCTCAGAAAAAAAAGACCCGCAAGAAAACCGGGTACTCTACAGACGTAGAGGTACTCAAGGAACTTGCCCAGTCTCACGAGCTTCCGCGACAACTCCTTGCCTATAGAAACCTGTCAAAGCTCAAATCTACTTATGTGGACGGGTTAAAGAGGATGGTCAATCCTGATACAGGCCGGGTCCACACATCCTTTAACCAGACTGTCACTTCCACCGGCAGGCTCTCATCCAGTGATCCCAATCTCCAGAACATTCCTGTCAGGACTGAAGAAGGCAGAAGAATCAGGGCGCTCTTTATCCCTGCTCAGGGGAACTTTCTTTTATCCGCGGATTACTCCCAGATCGAGCTTAGGGTCCTTGCCCACTATTCCGGGGATGAAGCTTTGGTAAATGCCTTTAAAAATGATAAAGACATTCACCGTATTACCGCAGCAGAGGTCTTTAGCGTGTTCCCTGAGCTGGTTACGCCGGAAATGCGCAGAGCGGCCAAGACAGTTAACTTCGGAATAATATACGGAATAAGCGCCTTTGGTCTGGCAAAGGAACTGGGCATTGGAAATAAACAGGCAAAGGAGTTTATCGACCGCTATTTTGCAAAATATCCCGGTGTAAAACGCTACATGAAGGAAACTGTAGAGAAGGCCAAGGAACAGGGGTACGTCACCACGCTCCTTGGTCGCAGGCGCTATATCCCTGACCTAAAAAGCAGGATCAGGACTGCAAGAGAATTCGCTGAAAGGACCGCTATTAACACACCTATTCAGGGCACTGCGGCAGATATAATAAAGCTGGCCATGATACAGGTTGACTCAAATATCCAGGCAGAAAAAACACCCTGCAGGATGTTGCTCCAGGTACATGACGAACTGATAATCGAGACGCCGGAAAAAGAAATAATAAAAGTCACCACGATGGTGAAAAAGACCATGGAAAATGTAATGGATCTTGCCGTACCCCTGAAGGTAGATGTCGGCTGGGGAGTTAATTGGGCCAATCTTGAGAATAAATAAGCGGTATCCTTAAAAAAAATAGCGGACTCGCAACTCCAGCTTGTTGCTGTTCATTTTCTCGCCATACTCAGTGACTTTTCCGCCATTAAGATAGGAAAAACGCAACCGTAATTCCCAGTTCGTAAATCCTGTATAGACCATCTCCGGGCTTATGGAGTAACTCTTGTCGTCAAGGTTGATAATTGTGAAAAGGCCGGGTGAAAAGTACAGAAAATCAAAGGGTTCCTTCTGGGTAAATCTTGCATAAAGATAATTGCGACAAGGTTGCGGCTTGCCATAGCCTCGCAGACTCATGTCTCTTGCCCTTTCAAGAAGTACATCACTGCCTGAGGCAAGAAACCGGTTTTCACCGTCTGAAACAAGTTGAAAAAAACGTTCCATCTCTTCTTCAGTGTACCCGGCATCATTGTGGTAATATTCAATAATGCCGGTTATATCATTTTCCCATAAATAGCGGAGACCAAGGAGATAGGAGAGCGCTGCATTTTCCCGGACCAAAGCGGAGCCGTCATCCTGAAGGACTACTCTCCTCTGATCGGGAACATAGCCAAGCTCCCCATGAATTTCAAAATTCGGCGCCATGTTTCTGGAAAAATCCAGGCCATAACGGGTGGAACGGCTGTCA
>PQXE01000091.1 GCA_003194495.1 Deltaproteobacteria bacterium | reverse complement strand
AAAATTATTCATTGACACTTCCATAAAATACAATTTGATGGTATCATTTTAAAAATTTATTCTATTTTTTTTGCTTTCTCAAAAGCCAAAAAAACATTCTATTCTCTGAGTTTTGCAAGAGGCTCAAGGAAGTCGCTTGTAAAATGCCGGTTTTTTTTTAAAGACAAGAAGTCTTGTTTCGCAAGCGGCTCGCAAAGTCAACGAAAGAAAGGTAACCCTGAACCGGTGAATGCATACCAAACTATTCTGTGTTCTGGAAAATTATGCTTTTAGAGCTTGGGTTGGAAAATTTCATACTCTTCGAAAGGGTATCTCTTTGCTTGTCGAGCGGGCTTACTGTGCTTACGGGAGAGACCGGTGCAGGCAAGTCCTTGCTTGTTCAGGCCATGAAACTGATCCTGGGGGCCAGGGCTGATTTGCAGCAGATCAGGACCGGGACAAAGCAGGCCTTGGTGCAGGCAGTGTTTGAGGCCCCTCCAGATGTCCGGGGTCAACTGGAGGATATGGGGATATCCAGCGACGATGAACTGGTCATAAGGAGGACGGTCCCGCAGACCGGAAAGGGGAGAATATATGTAAATGGGGCCATTGTAAGCCTTCAGAACCTGAGGCAAATTGTATCAGGCCTGGCAAGTCTTGCCGGACAGCACGAATATCAGGAACTCCTTCGCCGGGAGAGACACGGACCCTGGCTGGACCGCTTTTCCGGGCTTGGGCATGAAGTGGACCGGATAGCCAGCTTATATCAAGATGTTAAGGGGCTTCAAACAAATCTCCAAATGGCAGTCGCGACGAAAAAAGAAGCGGCAGAAGAGGTGGACAGGTTTCGGCAGGAGGCGGAGGAAATTGACAAAATTGCTCCCAAGCCGGGAGAGGAAGAAAGGCTTGAGCAGGAACTTAAGGTATTAAAGGCCGCTGAGGCCCTGCGGAACCTGGGTGACAACTGCTACAGGACCCTCTATGCTGATAAAGGATCGATCCAGGAAAAATTGGCAATCTGCAAGCAGGACCTTAAACGTATGGCAGACCTTGATCCCACTTTGGGAAAAACCGTTAACGAACTGGAATCTGTGGTATATCAGGCAGAAGAGGTGGCGTGGACTATTCGTGATTATATTCATGGCCTTCCAACAGATCTTTCCCAATTGGAACGGATTGAGGAACGAATCTACGGGCTCAGGGGACTTAAAAAACACTTTGGCCCAACAATTGAGGACGTCCTGGCTTATCGAAATGACATTGAGATAAAGCTTGCGACCTTTTACGAAAAAGGCGACCGGATAGAGGACCTGAAGACAAAACGCGAAGAAAAAGAAAAAGGGCTCGTAAATGCCGCCTTGAACCTGAGTAAGAAAAGACGTCAGGGGGCAAAGAAACTTTCCAAGGCTATTAAAGCCGAATTATCTGACCTTAAGCTGGCCAAAACCGATTTTATGGTTGATGTCCAGGCCACTGAAAGGCCCATAGCCTCAGACGTGGGACCCAGGGGGCTTGACAAGGTGCAGTTTTTATTCAGTCCAAACGTCGGGCAACCTCTTCGTCCCCTGGCATCAATTGCTTCCGGGGGAGAACTCTCAAGAGTAATGCTGGCTTTAAGGGCCGCCCTTGCCATGCAGGCAGGCATTGAAACCATTGTGTTTGACGAGATAGACGCTGGATTAGGGGGAGAGGTGGCGGAAAAAGTGGGTTTTAAACTCAAAGCGCTATCTTCATTCGGCCAGGTTGTCACCATAACTCACTTCCCGCAGATAGCGGCAAAGGGCGATCATCACATAGCATTAGAAAAGGTAGTCAAAGCAGATAAGACAGCCATTGTGATAAGGGAAGTAGAAGGAAACCAGCGCCTTGAGGAACTTACGAGAATGCTTGGAGGAGACAGGGAAACAGCCAGGGCATATGCCGGTAAACTCCTCGCGGGTTCAAAAGTTCAAGGTTCAGGGGTTCAGGGTTCGCCGAAAATCTAAACCATATTTCAAACCAGCATGAACACCCAATCACCAAATCACTCAATCACCAAATCACCAAATTCCCCCACCTGCCTGGTCCTTTATTCCGGCGGTCTGGACAGCATCCTTGCCTGCAAAGTCCTTCAGGAGCAGGGGATCCATGTCATAGCCCTTTATTTCATTACGCCATTTTTTGGTTATAAACTCAAAGGACAAGAAAGGATCTCAAAGAAGAAAGCGCTTGCCGACTACGGGATACAATTTAAGAAAATAGATATCTCTGATGCATACCTTAAAATGGTAAAGAACCCGGAGCATGGCTATGGAAAATACATGAATCCCTGCATTGACTGTAAGATTCTGATGGTCCGAAAGGCCATAAAGATGCTTGGGGAATTCAATGCATCCTTTGTTGTCACAGGAGAAATACTGGGCCAAAGGCCCATGTCCCAGCGCAGAGATGCACTCAGGATAATAGAGCGGGACAGCGGTGCCGACGGATTGCTTTTGCGTCCTCTCTCAGCCCTTCATCTTCGACCCACAGACATGGAAAATAAGGGTCTGGTTGACCGATCAAGGTTGCTTGGATTGACCGGCAGAGGGCGAAAAGATCAGATAGCCCTTGCCGTCAAATATGGCATCAAAGAATATCCGGCTCCTGCTGGCGGATGTGTGCTTGCTGACCCTATACTGTCCCGGAGATTTAAACGCATGTTCGAGCTTTGGCCGGAGTTTGATGTTAATGACTGCGTCCTTGCCCAAATGGGAAGACACTTTCTCCTGCCTGACAAATCCTGGCTGGTAATTGGTAGAGACAAAAGGGGAAATGCGAAGATAGTATCCATGATGAGGGAAGGGGACATCAGGCTCGATCTAACAGCGGTTCCCGGACCCACAGGACTTTGGCGAAAGATATATTCTGATGTTAATGCAGACCTTGCAGCAAGCATCCTGTGCCGATACGCAAGGCTGAAAAATCGTCTGGGAGAGATCAAGCTGTCAGGCCCTGGAACTGAAAACATTAGAACTATCAGAACAGTGCCGGCTTCGGATGAAATTATAAATAAACATAGAATGTAATTGGCAGGCTCCTCAGAAGGCTATATCCCGCATTTTTTACGATGGGGCAGAGGATTCTTCGTAAGTCCGACAGCTCGGATTTTCTATGTCTGCCATTTCCAAGGCAATTACGTCCCGTCTCCATAGAGTGCCACCCTTGGTCGGCACTCTTCGTCTTCAGTGGGAGAGCTTTGCGCTTGCCAGACGGTTTAAACTAATGCCGGCTTCTGCTGCCTCTACAGTAAGCTCACGATGCACGTCAGGGGGGATGCGGACCATGAATTTGCCGCTGAACTTCCGGATGGCCAGCGGATCCGGGATGGGTTCCCGGTTTTTCTTCATGTCGGCAATGACATCGGCAACGACGGCACGAATGCCCCGAAGCGCAGCTTCGTGGGATGAAGAAAGCCAGCTCAGGCTCGGAAACTCAGCACAGAGACCGACGTATTCCTGATCATTTTCCGACCAGATCACGCGGTATGTATAGTGATCATTGCGAATGGCTTTCATACTCCAACCTCTCGATAGCTCTCAGGACTTGTTTGACCTGATAAGTCTTGACCTTGCCCTTGGCACTCTGAATATTGATTCTCGGGTCGCCTTGTCACTGGGTCTTGTAGATCCTGAGGCTGGTTCCCTTCTGACGCGGTTGCCCGAAGTAGTGCTCACAGACGCGACATGCATCCGAGAAGCTCCGTCCTACCGCGACGGTGCTTTTTATGGCAAGATAGTGCATACTCGCTTGGATTTTAAGGAATGAATCAGCTATCATATATACACCGTACCGCTTTAGTATTAGTAATTAGTGTCTGAACGAAAAGGCCGTTCAGACACAATTTTGAATTAAAAAAAGGAAGTAACATTAATATGTTAATTGTCCATGGCCTAAATTGAGAAAACAAAATTTGGGGTTTCCGTTCAGGCACTAATTAGTAAATCCTATAATTTTGCGAAGGAAGAACGTAGAGTATGAATAACCAAGATAAGCTTCCTCAGCATTCTAAATCATTTTCATTAAAAAGAATTTCCGCTTTTATTGGGCTCGCTGGGATTATTATCGCAGCAATTGTTGGTGGTTCTCAGATCATTCACCAAGTTCAACAATCCAGGAAAATCAACAAGGAAGTAAAAATGTTTCTGGAAGTGGGGGACCGCTTCACTGAACAGTTTAAACTTAATAAGGCCATCGAAGAATATCAGAAGGCCCTGGAACTCGACAAAGACAACATTGATGCTAACCGACGAATAATAAGCGCAATGTGTCAAAAGCTGTATTTGGAAATTGGGCCGTTTCCAGAGGTTAACGATGTTCTGTCTCGAATATACCAGATGCAGGCACTTAATTCGCATCTGAGAAATGACATTGAATTGCTGATAGAAGAGGCCCGTCTTCTAATATATGATGATAGCTGGTACGATGCTCTAAATGTGTTGGAAACAGCTCACAAAATAGCTCCTAGCGACCCAGAAGTGCTGGCCCTACTTGGTCTTGTACGTGCATTAACTTCCCCGAAAGATAGGGTGGAGGGTTTTGATCTCCTTGCCCGGGCAATCGAAAGTCACCCGAATAAGGCACTGTATCACTACTATCGAGCTCAGGCACTTGAACATGCCCAGGATGATGCAGAATCAATCCGCGAGTATTATCAAGCAGCAAAGCTGTTGACTGGCCAGGACATCAGGTCTTATAGACTTCACAATAAGGCGATTAAAAAATTAGATGACATCTTCATGCGTTTTTTCAGGGATGATGGCGCGTTAACCTCTCGCCTCAATATGCCTCTCGAAGAACGTGCACTCATTTATGAATACCTTATAGTGAAATACGAAAAATTACCCTCCCGTTTTCGGGCTTTAGCAGAGTCCCGAAATGGGTACTTGGCCACACTATACTATGGATTTGGAGACTTTGAAAAGGCTGATCGAGAGATTCGAAAAACTTTCGAGAATTGGCACATTAATTACAAAGACGCTATCGAGAATTGGAAAGTGCACGTAAAAAAAATCCCTTGGATTGAACTTCACATTAAGATCTTAGAGGAAGGCGGTTTATATCCTAATAGTCTTACTGATGCCCGCAACTACTTAAAGGCGTATTACGAAGAAAAGAAAAAAGGGGAGGAAGCAGAGAAATATCGAAAAATTTTTGAGTTGGATGAATATGGGCGTAGGTACAAGGTCGGGTTAAAAGTGCCAAATAGAGAGTCTGATGAGGGCATTCTTGTGGTACATGTGTTTGAAGGATACCCATTTGACAAGGCGGGGATTCGCAAGGGAGACATGATTCTCGAAATCGCTCACCGAAAAGTCCAGAGACCTTTCGATATAGAACGTGTTTTAACTAAATTTAAGCCAGGAAATGATATTCCAGTGAAAGTCAAACGCGGCAACGAGATCCTGTTTTTAACCCTTATAATCGAATGATGAACGAGAAATGAGAAAAGAGTTGGGACTTCATTTAAGAAAAGAACCAATAAGGACAAATTGGGGACGAAATTGACTAGATTGACCTACTCTTTCGTTCTCCTTGTAATTGCCTTGGAAATGGCAGACGTAGAAACTCCGAGTTGTCGGCCTACTTCTGTCAAGAGGATTCCATAATCCTGTACCAATTGATAAGCTATTTGCAGCCTGACCTGTGAGATACAAGCGCGACGACTACCCATTCGAAGCTCCTTTGGATTGATGCCTTTCTTCTCACATACTTGATCGATGAACTCCACTAGTACTGCGTCCCAAAAGTTTTGACGTGCTTTCCGGCAATTTAACTTTCTATGCTGCCTCCAGCATTTCTTGACAGATGTAACTTTCAAGAACAGACCATAAATGATTCAGGGCATTTTCAGC
>PQXE01000090.1 GCA_003194495.1 Deltaproteobacteria bacterium | reverse complement strand
TGGGTGGTCGTTAAGTCTCAACGGATACATAACAATTATAGGCCACAAAGAACACTTTAAAGACAACATGGTGCATATATAAAACCTTAGAAAAAGCTAATATCTTTCTCGATACTCTCTGTAACCATCTTAACAAGATATTTACTACCACAATGAGAGCAACTAAGAATATTAATTTTAATAATCATTTATTATCTCCTTATTTTTTGAAAGTAAATTATCCTATAGTTAAAAGTATATCAAGCGTATATCACGTAACAATTAACGACTATCTCAAATTGAATGCCGATGCCGAAACTGGAAATTCCAAATTCGAAATTAGGTAACCCATCTACATCTTTGTGTTTTACCAATTTCGAGTTTCAAATTTCACTAGCTGAAAATTATTCGGCTCTATTTTCATCAGTGCCCAGGAGTTGAGCACCAAGATACATGTAATGGAGTCCTGAAATAACAGTAATCAGGGCAGTAGCTATATAAAGAAAAGGTAAAATTCTGCTAAACAAGCCCAAGTCATGATCTACGAGGACCACAAAAATAGTCCCCAATTGGGCTACTGTCGTAATTTTGCCAAGCACGGATGGGCGGATTTCCACTCCACCCTGAAACAAAAAAAGTATCAAGACACCAAACACGATTATCACATCTCGACTAATCACGGTTACTGCCAGCCAGCCTGGCAGAAACCCTATAATTGCAAGAGTTACATAAGCTGATGTGAGAAGGAGTTTGTCGGCAATAGGGTCCAAAATGGCGCCGATTCGGGTTTTCTGCCTCATCCATCGAGCTATAAGTCCGTCCAGGCCGTCGGTTATTCCGGCTATAGTGAAAACGATCAAGGCTTCCACGAACTTACCGTTGATAAGCAGTATCACCAGTAGCGGCGTAAGTATAATGCGTATGAGGGTCAGTAAATTAGGTAAATTCAATTCCCAGCTCTTTCAGTATAATCATTCACTTCTCCCCCTGACAGCCAACAGCCTTTTGCGGGTTTCAAAGCACAATCCATTGAGAATACGCCTTTTGGTGCAACCCTGTCCGCGGTTGAAACCCTGCAAAAGCCCGCCGGCTGCCAGGGCAGTGTGAACGGTTACCTTTCAGTTATCCATGCCAAATTCTGCGAAGACTCATCAGGGCGTCAGGATGATACCATCTGATTTCAGGATCGGCCCGGAACCATGTAATCTGGCGCTTTGCATAACGGCGGGTATCCCTTCTTAATTGGCTTACAGCCTCATCAAAAGACATTTCCCCTTTGAGAAAACGGATAATATGCCGATATCCAAGGGACTGCAAGGGTTTAAGATGGTGTGAATACCCTTTATTCAACAAAATTTTTACTTCCTCTAAAAACCCGGCATCGAGCATAGCGCCAACCCGTGAATCAATCCGCTCATAGAGCTCTTTTCTGGGCCTTACCAGTCCTATCTTTGTGCATACCAGTCTCTGTCCCGGAGTTCTTTTATGCCTCTTCTGCCAGATCGACATAGGCTCGCCGGTCTGATGATATACCTCAAGCGCCCTAATGATTCTGAATGTATCATTAGGATGTAGCCTGCACGCTGCTTCCGGGTCTGCGCCGACAAGGAGGTCATAAAGGGCCCTTTCCCCCTGATTTGCTGAGACTTTACGCAACATCTCCCTTACCATGGGATCGCGTCCCGGACATGGGGCCAGTCCCTCAAGGAGGGATCTCAGATAAAGTCCGCTGCCCCCGACCAGCAAGGGTACCTTTCCACTTAATGTCATCGACCTGATGATGCCCAGTGCCTTACGCACAAAGTCAGCAGCGTCAAATGGCTCATTAGGATCTGCAACGTCAATCAGGTGATGGGGGACCTGCTTCTGTTCCTCAAGGCCGGGCTTTGCAGTCCCGATATCAAGTCCCCTGAATACCTGCACTGAATCCACACTTATGATCTCAGCGCATATCTCTTTTGCAAGGCGAAGAGACAGGGTCGTCTTTCCCACGGCAGTCGGACCGACAAGGGCCACCAGGGGGAAATGGGTGATTTGGTGAGAGAATTTGGTGATTTGGTGATTTGGTGAGAGAATTTGGTGATTTGGTGATTGAGGAATTGAAGAATTGAGGAATTTGGTCATCGATTACACCGCAAAAAGTCTTGAAACATGATTCCGCTCAAAATGCTCCAGATGCAAGGCGCAAGATTTTCGAGGAATGAGGCGTACTTTGCGTACGCCGCAGTGACGAGGAAATCGAAACAACGCCGCAGATGGGGTATTTTCAGCGGAATCATCATCGTTTTCGCCCGAATCGCCGTTCTATCTCGCTGAATCCCAAAACCTGAGAAACAGGTCTTCCGTGGGGACAATGGGTCACTTTTTCGGAAAGCAGTTCCCTGAGTAAGGCATTCATCTCTTGCAACTCAAGGTGGTGATTGGCCTTTATTGCGGAATGACAGGCCATGGAGGCCAGAAGGTCGTGAACCAGGCCTTTTACATCCTGTTCAGGGAAACTGAGAATACGGTCTATCAGCTCACTGACCACTTCGCTGGTCTTGGGACAAGAGGCTACAAAATCCGGGACAGACCTGACAGCAACCTGGGAATGTCCAAATGGCTCGATTGTTATTCCTAATCGGTTTAGTATGGGACAAATTTCCGGAAGTTTTGCAATATCTTCCTGGTTCCTTTCCAGGACTTCAGGAAATACAAGGGGTTGGGCATCCAGGGCATCAGTTCGCGCAATCTGCTGGTTTAGTCTCTTAAAGATAATGGCCTCGTGAGCTGCATGCTGGTCCACAAGCACAAGGCCATCCGGTCCCTCTGCCAGGATATAACTTTTGGCTAACTGCCCGAGAATACGAAAGTCCCGCCATAAATGTGCTCCATCAGACTTGTGGATATGGTGCTCCTGATCGGGTGATACAGGAGTATCAGGGCCGGGAATCAGGGCGGTTTTCTGATCTTGCCCGGACGAAGGGAATTCCCCGTAAGCTGGAAATTCCTCTGAGACCTGAAAAGCATCAGGAGGTATATCCAGTTCCTGCTGATCAATTGAAAGGCCTGCTTCTTCCGATCTTGCCCCGGTTTTTCCAAAAGGCGCAGCGCCAACCTTTATGCCTTCAAGGGCCCTTTGTACAGAATGGTAAACAATCCGGTATATTGCGTCTGAATCGTGGAAACGGACTTCTTGTTTGGCAGGATGCACGTTTACGTCCACCTGATCCGGCTGGACCTCCAGAAACAGGGCACCCATAGGGTATGAATTCTTCATCATGAAGCCCCTGTAGGCCTGATTAAGCGCCTTCCACAGCAGTCTGCTGTTTATGGGTCTTTGATTTAAAAAAAAGTAAAAGGACTTGGAGGAGGCCCTTGCTTCCTCCGGTGGTGTCACATAACCTGAAACCAGGATTTCCCTGGATTTGCCTTCAACAGGCAGCATCTGCGGAACAAGCTGATCCCCTATCAACGGCCAGAGGCGCTGTGGGCCTTCGCAACCAGGACGGGACCGGAATGTTTCTTTTCCATCACTCAGGAGTTCAAAAAGGATTTTAGGAAAACCCACTGACAAAGTGCGTACTATTTGGGAAATATGTCCCAACTCAGTCTGACGCCTCTTGAGAAACCTGCGTCTTGCCGGTATCTCCAGGAACAGGTCCTCTACTTCCACTGTAGTACCGGAGGGGCATCCTGCGGCCATGGTTTTCTTGTCTCTGCCGAAGTCCACCCTTACCCGCCACCCTTCGATATTGTCAGAAGGCCTGGAAGTGATGGACAGCCTGGAAACAGCGCCTATACTGGAAAGGGCCTCACCCCTGAAACCCATGGTGCATATAACAGCCAAATCGGCTTCATCCTTGATTTTGCTGGTTGCGTGGCGTTCAACCGCCAGATCGATGTCTTCTTTTTCTAAGCCTGCACCATCGTCTGTAACCCTGATGAGGTGTTTACCACCATCTTCAAGCTCTACACGGATCCGTTCGGCTCCTGCGTCTATAGAATTTTCAAGGAGCTCCTTTACTATCGAAGCAGGCCTTTCCACTACCTCTCCTGCTGCGATTTGGTTGGCTATATGTGGAGGGAGGATATGTATTTTGGACACATGAATTCCTGTTTGCCGTATTTGCTCATTCCAATGACTTATTTCTTTACGGAGCCTTAGCTCATGAATATCGAACATCCAACAAGAAATTTCGAATCATGAAGTTTCCCATAATAGCACTTTTCCGGGTGTATTATCCAGGCCGTTGTCATGAATGAATGAAGAAATAAGTGAAAACCTCCACCATTTTCCACTCAACTATTTGACAAACTCTGTAATTCAGGAGATTCTGACGAAATGAAATTGGCGGAGCAGCGCATGGCCATATTGATCTCTTTTGCGCCGATACCGCAACAGCCGACTTGCCTCCTGACGGTCGGGAATCAGCAACGGGAAATATTGGGAACGTCTTGTACGTCTCGGTCTTTTAGAACATTGCGAGGGCAAAACCTGGCAATTGGGTAGAGGTAAATAGCATGGACAATAATGCAAAAGGATCGAAAACATCGGAACACTGGCCCTTTTATCCCCAATATCTCACCCAAAGGGTTCCCACAGAGTTGATTACCCTGATTATTGCGGGCATGAGCGAAAGGTTGGAATCTCCTGTTGTTATTTGGCAAGATTGCTATTCAAACAACAATCTTGAATGTAGCAAAGACAACTTCATTTACCCTGTAGATGAAACAAGGAGATTCTACCGCTATCCGGAGTTTTGCAAAGTCTTTCATGAGAAGGTTAAGGATGGGGGAGAGCTTTGTATGCGCGACAGTTGCAGACGGGCTAGGGAAATTTTAAGCGGCAAAATAGATCCATCAAAAAGGCGTCTGCGCTGTCATTTGGGGCTAAACGTGTGTTCTGAAATTGTCAGTGCGTCAGGCTATCCGTTGGCAGTGTGTACTGGCGGCAAGTTTATTGAAAAGGGGGAAGAAACACTGGTCGAAAAGCGGCTGAAAAAGTTAGAGAAACAGGGTGTACTGTCATCAGAGCAAAAACAAAAACTCCTCCGATGCATAAGAAAGGATGATTGCTATAAGGATTATGGTGAATTTTGCGACGCCTATAAGAAGGAGGTCGAGATTCTCAACAACATGGTGACACGTCACCTGGTACAGCATCGCAAGGAAAAGGAATGGGAGTGCCGTGAAAGGGTTGTCGGATCTCTTAATCAGATAGCTGATGATACGGAAGACCTTGAAAGCGGCTTAGTAGATGCCTTAGACATACTTCGCGATTTTCTCTCCGTCAAATATCTTGCGCTCTTTCTGGGCCTTAAACAAGGTGACCTAGTACTTCCTCTTGTTGCCCAGTCCGGTCTTGAATGGGATGAAGATGACTCGGTCCACTTTCACTGGCGAAAGGCCGGACTTGCTATTGATGGTAAGGCCTTTGACACACTTAAATGGTTATCAACGATACGAAGTAGCGGAGAATCTTTTGGAAACTATGTGATAAAAGGCGTAAAAGGACATGGTAAAGAAGAGTTCTCGCCTGCCATCTGCCTCTTGCCGGTTGGGTATCAGTATCGCGGAGTTTTAGTAGTAGGACAATTAAGAGACAAGTCTGTCGACATTAGTGATTTTTTATCCGACGAACTCGGTGGAATGGACTTTCTTCAGAATGTCGGGCATCTAATGGTAACACATGCCCTTGCTAAATGCACATTGCAGTCCACTGTTGAGCACGACAAGCGACGCGACCAAATTGTGGCACTTACAGCCCACTCTATCCGGGCATCTCTTCAACAGTTTTGGGATGCTACTGAGAGGGTTCGTTTCTACTGGCAGAGACCAGAGTATGCAGAACGGGTTAAGCGTGCAATAGATGAGATGATCGAGCCTCTTGCAAAACTCGGTGTGCAGGAGAAATGAAATTGCAAATGAATTTCAGTTACTTAATAATCATGAACACACATTGAAAATAGAGCGCTATTTTACCTAAAATGACCCAAATTGCCAAATTTTAGACAAAACTCTACTTTATATCCCTATTGAACACATAAACAGCGCCAGACCTTGC